>NZ_JBEGIG010000012.1:0-691578 GCF_040676555.1 Arthrobacter sp. LAR12-1-1.1
CCGCAGCCTGGACCCCCTCCGCGGCGCACCACTGAAGCAGCCAGTCCAGCTCCTCGGCGGTGTCCGTGGCGAATTTGTTGACCGGCACAACCGGGATGATGCCGAACTTCTCGACGTTGCGGATGTGGCGCGGGAGATTGGCGACGCCGGCCCGCACGGCGCCCGCCCGGACGCCCCCGCCCAAGATGTAGGCCAGCCCACGTAAAGCGCCGCAAACGCGCGGATTCGCCGGAAAATCCCGGCGAATCCGCGCGTTTCCGGCGATTTCGCGTTTGCGGACCGGGGCGCAACGTGATCGAGTAGGAATATGACTGAACAGCCCGCACACCTGGACAACCAGCCGCTGAACGAACTCGAGGAGCAGCTTGCCCGGGGGGAGCAGCCGGACGCCAACCCGGTGGACGTGATCCTCGCCTTCCTCAACAACGAGGTCTACGTGGTCAGCTCCGACGCCCTGGAAGGCCCCGACTCGCAGGTGGAGCCGCTGGTCCTCGCGAACTCCTCCGGCAAGCCCGTCCTGGCCGTCTTCTCACACCCGAGCCGCGTCACCGAGCAGTATCTCGCCGCCGCCCCGAACGTGCTGGGCACGCAGGGCGCCGCGATCATCGGTAACCTCGGCGCAGAGCTCGGCATGGTGATCAACCCCGGGGCCGCCTACGGCTTTGAAATCGACCCGGAGGGCGTGGCCAACATCCGCCGCGACTTCAAGCCTACGGAGGAGCCCGCTGACGGAACCGCGGCCCAGCCCGCTGACGGGACCGTGGACCGGCCGGCGCAGAACGGCGACCCGGCCTAAGCCCGCGGTGGCGACGGCGGTATTCTTCGCGAATACCGCCGTCGCAGCTAGGCCAGCCGCACCGTGGGGGGAATAATGGCAGCATGCGTCTAGGCGTCCTCGACATCGGGTCCAACACTGTCCATTTGCTGCTGGTTGACGCCCATCCGGGCGCCCGTCCGGTCCCCTACGCCTCGCACAAGCGGCGGCTGTCGCTCGTGCAGTACCTCGACGACGACGGCAACATCAACGACGAGGGGCAGCATGAACTCGTCGAGTTTGTCCTTGAGGCGTGGGAATTCGCGGCCAAGCACAAAGCCGACGACCTCCTCGCGTTCTGCACCTCGGCCATCCGCGAGGCCACCAACGGTGCTGACGTCCTGGCCCGCGTCAAACATGAAACCACCGTCACCCTCCGTGAGCTCAGCGGCAGCGAGGAGGCATCCATGACGTTCTTCGCCGTCCGGCGCTGGTACGGCTGGGGCGCCGGGCCCATCCTGAACCTCGATATCGGCGGCGGCTCCTTCGAGATGGCCCTCGGCCAGGACGAGCTGCCCGAGCTGGCGATGTCCGTTCCGCTCGGCGCCAGCCGGCTGACGCGTGACTGGCTGCCCGAGAACCCGCCCTCGGCCAAGAGCATCAAGGAGCTGCGCCGCTACATCCGCTCCACACTCAAACCCGCGGTGCGTAAATTCGAGAAGCTGGGCCCGCCCAACCTGGTGGCGGGCACGTCCAAAACTTTCCGGTCCCTCGCCAGGATCGCCGGTGCCGCCCCGAGCGCCGCCGGACCCTACGTCAAGCGGGAGCTGCTGGCCCTCGACCTGGGGCTCTGGGCGCAGCGGATCTCGGCCATGGAGATAGGGGACAGGCTCCACCTGCCCGGCGTCTCCGAGGCCCGCGCGCCGCAGGTCCTCGCCGGCGCCCTCGTCGCGGAAGCCGCCCTTGAGATGTTCAAGTTCGACAGCATGGTGACCTGCCCGTGGGCCCTGCGTGAGGGACTCATCCTCCGCCGCCTGGACCAGTTGGTATTTGAGGGACCGGTCGATCCCGCGCCGCACGTGGCAGAGCAACCTCCGGCGCGGCTCTTGTCGCCGGAAAAAGCTTCCTGAAACCGCCCGGGCCGCGACTATGTCGATCCGCAGGGACCTCGATCGTGTAATTGCTGAGAGGCCGGCACGCCGCCGGCTGATTCGACAAGGAGGCACCCGAAATGACGCAGTACCTGCTCAGCATTTACCAACCGGACGGCCCTGCCCCGGACCCTGAGTTCCTCGAACCGATCATGCGTGACCTGGCGGCCCTGAACCATGAAATGCAGGCGGCCGGGGCCTGGGTGTTCGCCGCGGGACTCCACCCGGCAGAGTCCGCGACCGTCCTCCGGCCCAGTGACGGCGAGATCCTCGTGACCGACGGGCCATTCACCGAAGGCAAAGAGCATCTCGGCGGATTCACCGTGATCGAGGCCGAGGACCTTGACGCAGCCCTTGGCTGGGCACGGAAGCTGGCCGGCGCCAGCACACTTCCCGTTGAAGTCCGTCCCTTCCAGCACTAGCCGCCGGGCCGAGGGGGCTGCTGTGGGCGACACCGGCGCAACTGACGGCGCAACTGACGGCGCGACCGAGGCGGACATTGCCCGCGTGTTCCGGCTCGAATACGGCCGCGCCGTAGGTGTCCTGACGCGTACGTTCGGGAACATCGATATTGCCGAGGACGCCGTCCAGGATGCTTTTGCTGCGGCGCTCCAGCACTGGCCCTCGGCAGGCGTCCCGCCCAGCCCGGCCGGCTGGATCATCACGACGGCGCGGCACCGGGCGATCGACCGGCTGCGGAGGGAGGCCTCCCGGGAGGACAAGCATGCGCAGGCAGCCTGGCTGGCGGCGGCGCGGTCAGGGGCCGGACCTTCACCGGCTGCTGAAGAGCAGTTCCTGGCGGAACAGTCAGGAGTCGAGGACGTGGACGACGACACGTTGCGGCTGATTTTCACCTGCTGCCACCCCGCCCTGGCCAGATCTGCCCAAGTGGCGCTCACGTTGCGGCTTCTGGGTGGATTGACGACGGCGGAGATCGCCCGGGCCTTCCTGGTGCCGGAGGCGACCATGGCACAGCGGCTGGTCCGGGCGAAGGCGAAAATCCGGGATGCCAAAATCCCGTACCGTGTCCCGCAGGGAGCCGAACTGCCCGAACGGCTGCAACCGGTGCTTGCGGTCGTCTACCTGATCTTCAACGAGGGCTACACCGCCGGCCCCGCCGACAGCCCGGCCCGTGCGGAGCTCTGCACTGAAGCCATCCGGCTGGGCAGGCTGTTGGCGTCCCTCATGCCGGACGAGCCGGAAGCGGCGGGACTGCTGGCACTGATGCTGCTCATTGAGTCCCGCCGCGCTGCCCGGTTCGCCCCCGACGGCGGACTCGTGCTGCTCGCGGCCCAGGACCGGGGGCGCTGGGACAGCGCCGGGGCCGCCGAAGGCCAGGAGCTGGTGCGCCGCTGCCTGCGCCGGAACCGTCCTGGGCCGTATCAGCTCCAGGCGGCGATCAACGCCGTCCACAGCGTCGCCACGACCGCCGCGGAGACCGACTGGGCGCAAATCCTGCAGTTGTATGACCAGCTCCTGGCCGTCGCGCCCGGACCCGTCGTGGCGCTGAACCGCGCCGTCGCACTTGCCGAACTGCGCGGGCCGGTTGCCGCGCTGGCCGCGGTGGAGGGCCTGGGTCTGGAGAACTACTACCTCTTCCACGCCGTCCGCGCCGACTTCCTGGTGCGCCTGGACCGCTATCCGGAGGCCGCCGAAGGTTACAGGCGGGCCCTGGGGCTGGCCGGAAGCGCCGCGGAACGCCGGTTCCTCGAGGGCAAGCTCCGCAGCCCGGCGTTCGGCGGGGACGGAGCCGGTTAGAAGCGGGCCCACCCGGGCCTGATGCGGGCGGGTCAACGCCGGTTAAATGTGTAGCGCCGGGCGACTGGAGCAGGACTTGGGGGAACTCTGCTGCCAATCGCCCGGCGCACCGCCGGCTCCGGGGGAACCGACTATCATCACTCGCACCTGTTGAGGCACTTTCCAAGGTAATGGCCGATCTTGGGCGCACAGCGAGATTTCCCTGTGCGTTCGCTGGCAATCCCGGAGTCCCCGCTTTTTGGCCGGCTCCGGTGTGGGGCCTCTAAACGGCAAAGCACCGATTAAACGGCAAAGGCACCGGCGGTCCGCTGCGGGAAAAATGGGAAAATCCGCTGCAAACCACCGGTGCCGCGCAGGCATCCGCATGCCTGCTGCATCACTCGCACCCTCAATGAGGTAGCTCCAACGTTAGGGCCCGAAGTTGTGCAATGACTGCGGTAAAGGTGTGAGCTGGCTGGGAATCACGTCCGACTGCAATGATGGGGACATGAGCAACCGAATCGCATTCCTGGGCTGTGGGTCAATGAACGAGGCAATTCTGGGTGGGCTGATCGACGGCGGTGTCGACCCGGCCGATATCGTCGCTACCGTCCGCCGGGCCGAGCGCGCGGCCGAACTGGCCCAACGCCACCACGGGATCACGGCCATCGCGGGCGAAGAAGAGCCCGACAACAACAAGCAGGCCGCCACCGGCTCCGGCGTCGTCATCCTTGGCGTCAAGCCCGCGGGCATCGCCGATCTGGCGCGGGAAATCAGTGAGTCCCTTTCACCGGACACGATCGTCATCAGCGTCGCGGCCGCCGTGTCCCTGGCGCAGCTGGAGGCGGCGCTGCCGGCCGGCCAGCCCGTCATCCGCACAATGCCGAACACGCCGGCGAAGCTGGGCCGCGGCGTCGTCTCCGTCTCTCCCGGGACCAACTGCTCCGCCGGGCAGCTCCAGCGCGCCAAGGACATCCTCGCAGCCGCCGGCACGGTGGTGGAGATCCCCGAAGACCAGGTGGACGCCCTGTCCGCGATCAGCGGCTCGGGCCCGGCCTACGCCTTCTACCTGGCTGAGGCCATGGCAGAGGCCGGCGCGCAACTGGGCCTGGATCCGGAGCTGTCCCTGTTGCTGGCCCGCGAGACCGTCGCCGGGGCGGGCTTCATGCTGGCCGAGCCCGGCGCGGATCCTTCCGCGCTGCGCAAGGCGGTCACGAGCCCGAACGGCACCACGGAACGGGCCATTGCCACGTTTGACGAGCGGGGACTGCCGGCCATCATCGCTGACGGCGCCCGCGCGGCCGCTGCGCGCGCGGCCGAAATCACCCGGCAGCTCGCCTGAGCCTGCCCGGTCGTACACGCGCTTCCGGCGGGCACCAGGGCCACCGTGGTGGCTCCGGTCGCCGGTGGGCGCCGGTTGTGGCCTAGGGACGTGCGGCGAACCGTTCGAGCAGGTCCACGTGGCCCGAAACGATGAGCATGTCCCGCGAGGAAACCTTGGTTTCCGGCCGCGCATAAGTGAAGTCCTCACCCGGGGACTTCACGCCCACAATCGTGACGCCGTACTTGGAACGGACCTTGGACTCGTCCAGGGTGAAGCCCACGGTCTCCCGTGGCGGGTACATCTTGACGATCGCGAAGTCGTCGTCGAACTCGATGAAGTCCAGCATGCGCCCGGAGACCAGGTGCGCGGCGCGGACGCCAGCGTCCGCCTCCGGGTAGATGACGTGGTTGGCGCCGATCCGGGTCAGGATCTTGCCGTGCGAGGGCGTGATCGCCTTGACCCAGAGGTGTTCGATTCCGAGGTCCACGAGGTTCACCGTGATCAGCACCGAGGATTCGATCGAGGTGCCCACGCCCACGACGGCGGAACTGAATTCCTGGGCCCCGAGCTGGCGGAGGGCATCGATGTTGGTGGCGTCGGCTTCGACGACGTGCGTCAGGACACTCGCCCACTTCTGGACGAGGGTGCGGTCGCGCTCAATGGCCAGGACCTCCCGGCCCTGCTTGACCAGCTGCTCTGCGGTGGATGCGCCAAAACGGCCCAGCCCGATCACCAGCACGGGGGCGTTGTGGGCGGGGCGGTTGACGGCGCCTGAGGAACTAGCCAATGATCGGTCTCTCTTCCGGGTAGTGGTACAGCTGGCTGCGCTGGCGCAGGGCCAGGCCGGCGGCAAGGGTGACCGTCCCGACGCGCCCGGCAAACATGAGCAAGGCGAGGACGTAAACCCCCTCCGGCGGCAACTCTGCACTGAGGTTGGTGCTTAGGCCCACCGTGGCGAAGGCGGAAATGGTTTCAAACAGGACCCGGTCAAGGGAGGCATGGCTGATGTGCAGGAGCAGGAGGGCCGAGACAGAGACGAGGGTGGCGCCGGCGACGATCACCGAAATGGCCACGCGCATGGTGCCCTCAGGGATGGTGCGGCCATAGATCTTCACGTCCGCGTCGCCGCGGGCCTCGGCGGCGATCGCCAGGAACATCACGGCGATGGTCGTGACCTTGATGCCGCCGGCCGTGGAGGCGGAGCCGCCGCCGGCGAACATGAGGGCATCGGAGAGCAGCATGGTGGTCGACTCCATGTGGTTCTGGTCCACAAGGTTGAACCCGCCCGAGCGCAGCATGACTGAGGCAAACAGCGCATGCGTGATCTTGTCGCCGAGGTCCATGTCCCCGATGGTGCGCAGGTTGTCCCACTCCAGGAAGCCCCAGAGGACCGTACCGGCGGCGAGGAGGATGAAGGACACCTGGATGGTCAGCTTGGTGTGCAGGTTCCATTTCTTCCACCGCAGCCCGTTCTGGTGCAGCACCATGACCACGGGGAAACCCAGGCTGCCCAGGAACACCCCGAGCATGAGCGGGACGAGGATCCAGAGATCGGTTTCGTACGGGACGATCCCGTCCGAATGCGGCGTGAAGCCGGCGTTGTTGAAAGCCGAAATGGCGTAGAAGATGCCGTGCCACACAGATTGCGGGAAGCTCTCCCCGAGGATCAGGAAGCGGGGGATAAGAGCCAGCGCCAGGGCGCCCTCGATCACCACGGAGGTCACGATCACGATCCGCAGCAGCGTTCCGACTTCGCCGAGCCGGCCTGCATTCATGGCCTCCTGGGCGATCAGCTTGCCGCGGACACCGAGTCTCTTGCTGACCATGAGCGCCAGCAGCGACGCGAGGGTCAAGGTGCCCAAGCCGCCCACGAAAATGCCGAACAGAATCACGAGCTGGCCGAAGAAGGACCAGTGCACAGCCGTGGAGACCACGGTCAGGCCCGTGACGCAGACAGCGGACGCCGCAGTGAAGAACGCCTGATGCAGCGGTGTGACCTGTCCTGTCGCGGAAGCTAAGGGCAGCGAGAGCAAAGCGGTGAAGACCAGGATTACGACGCCGAACGCCGTAAGCGCCAGGCGGGCCGGCGAGCTGTTTGCGATGCTGTCAATGAAGTCGCGCAGGCGTGTGAAGATCCACAGGCCTTCCCGCTCCGGCATACCTGGCTGCCAGCTGGCGGGGCTCTTGGACCTCGACTGGCTTTGCGTCATGTTTTTCCTCGGTTGAAACTGCTTCCCCAAGTAGTAAACCACTAAACTCCCGTAATGGCCGGGGGAGCACCCGTGCACGCGCGGGAACCCGGGGACCGCTCCGGTAGCCTGTGATTGATGACATTCCTGCCCGGACTCACTCAGACCGCGCTGCCGACGACGGTGGTGTGGGCTCCTGCCATGACCGCCTACAACTTCGGCCACTCCCACCCGATGGCGCCGGAGCGCATGGAGCTCACAGCGAAGCTGGCCGGCAGTCTGGGACTGCTGGATCTGGACCACGTCACGGTGGCGGCACCGGACGTCGCCGCCGACGCGGAGCTGTGCGCGGTCCACAGCCCGGAGTTTGTGGCCGCCGTGCGGCGTGTGAGCGAAAACCCGGACACCCCCGACCACGCCAGGGGCCTGGGAACCGAGGATGATCCGGCCTTTGCGGGCATGCACGAAGCCAGCGCCCGGCTTGCCGGCGGCTCCCTGCTGGCGGCCGCTGCCATCCTGGACGGCAGCGCGGTGCGGGCCGTGAACTTCGGCGGCGGGATGCACCACGCCTCCAGGGACCGCGCGAGCGGTTTTTGCATCTACAACGACGCCGCCCTCGCGGTCCAGCGGTTGCTCGACGGCGGCGTCCAGCGCGTGGCCTACGTCGACGTCGATGCGCACCACGGCGACGGCACGCAGAGCATCTTCTGGGACGATCCGCGCGTGCTGACTATTTCGCTGCACGAGTCCGGGCTGACCCTCTTCCCGGGCACCGGGTTTGCCAACGAGATCGGCGGCCCGAACGCGCAAGGCAGCGCCGTGAACGTCGCCCTCCCGGCCGGCACCGCGGACGCGGGGTGGCTGCGGGCCTTCCACGCCGTCGTGCCCCAGCTCATTGGCGCGTTCGAGCCGGAAGTCATCGTCAGCCAGCACGGCTGCGACTCGCACCGGCTTGACCCGCTCGCCCACCTGAACATCAGCGTCGACGGCCAGCGCGAGGCCGCAACGGCCATCGGCAACCTCGCCGCGCGCTACTGCGACAACCGGTGGATTTCCACAGGCGGCGGCGGCTACAACGTCGTCAGCGTTGTGCCGCGGTCCTGGAGCCACCTCATAGCCATCGCGGCCGGCCGCCCGGTACCGCTGCGCACCCCGGTTCCGGAGGGCTGGCGAAACTATGTCAAAGACAAGTACGGGGCCAAGTTCGGTGTAGAGCCGCCCGAGGCGATGGGCGACGACGTCGACCTCTGGTGGCGGTCCTGGGAAGTCGGTTTCGACCCCAACGACGAGGTGGACCGCAGCGTCATGGCCACCCGCAAGGAAGTGTTTCCCCTGCACGGACTGGACCCCTGGTTCGACTAGGCCCGGGCCCGGGTGGAGGCCCCGGTTGGGGCCCGGTGCCAGGGAAGCAATTCGTGGATGCCATCTGGCGTATATGTCGCTAGTGTGGAGGACATGGTGACAGACGACGTATTTGCCGTCATTGCTGAGGCAACCAGGCGTGACATTCTGATAGCCCTCCGCAAGGGGGACAAAGCGGTGGGGGAACTGGTCCAGGAGCTTGAAGCAAGCCAGCCCACCATTTCCAAGCATCTCAAAGTCCTCCGCGAAGCGGACCTGGTGAGCATGCGCGCCCAGGGCCAGAAGCGGTACTACACGCTCAACCCCAAGCCGCTCGCCGGGATCGCCAGCTGGCTCCAGGCGTTCGACGTCGGCCCCGCTGCGACAGCGGACGCCGCCGCGCCCCTCCACCCCGAACCCAGTCCTGCCGCCGTCCCGGATGGCCTGGCCGCAGCGGCCGTCCCGCAGCCGGTCGCCGCGCAGCCCGCCGCAGCACTGGCGGCCCGTCCTGCCGGCAGCCCGCTGAGCCCCGCCGTCGTCATCCCGGTGGGAACGGCAGGGGAGGACAAGAGGCCCCAGCAGATCGGGCGGACCGTGGGCCGGGCCGCCACCAAGGCCGCCGACCTCCTGGCCAACCTGCCCAAGTTCGGCCGCAAGAAGTAACCCGGGCCGTTTGTGTCCTGCGCCACCCCGTTTTTGTCACAGGGGGCGCCCTCAGGTCCTCAAATAGAAATCCTTTCCGGCCCAGTGCAACCATGGAAAGGCTGGATTGTTGCGCCCGGAGAGGGGCGCCAAGGTTGAGGGAGTTGCAATGGACGCACGGCTTGAAGCCATCCGGGACACGGTGCTGGCACGGAATCCCGGCGAAAGGGAGTTCCACCAGGCAGTCATCGAGGTCTTCGAAAGCCTCGGACCGGTCCACGACCGCCACCCGGAGTTCCTTGAAGGGGCCGTCCTCGAGCGGCTCTGTGAGCCCGAACGGCAGATCATCTTCCGCGTGCCGTGGACGGACGACGCCGGCAGCTTCCAGATCAACCGCGGCTTCCGGGTGGAGTTCAATTCAGCGCTGGGCCCCTACAAGGGTGGCCTGCGATTCCACCCCTCGGTAAACCTTGGCATCATTAAGTTCCTCGGCTTCGAGCAGATCTTCAAGAATGCCCTGACCGGCATGCCGATCGGCGGCGGCAAGGGCGGCTCCGACTTCGACCCCCGCGGACGCTCGGACGCCGAAATCATGCGCTTCTGCCAGTCCTTCATGACGGAGCTGTACCGCCACATCGGCGAGTACACGGACGTCCCTGCCGGGGACATCGGAGTCGGCGGCCGCGAAATCGGCTACCTCTTCGGACAGTACAAGCGGATCACCAACCGCTACGAATCCGGCGTCCTCACCGGCAAAGGCATCTCCTGGGGCGGTTCGCTGGTGAGGCCCGAAGCCACGGGCTACGGCACCGTGATCTTTGCCGAAGAAATGCTCAAGACCCGCGGCCAGTCCTTCGACGGCCAGCGCGTGGTGGTCTCCGGCTCCGGCAATGTCGCCATCAACGCGATCGCCAAGGCCCAAGCGCTCGGCGCCACCGTTGTGGCCTGCTCCGATTCCTCCGGCTACATCGTGGACGAGGCCGGGATCGACGTCGCGCTGCTGCGCCAGATCAAGGAGGTCGAGCGCGGACGGCTCAAGGACTACGAAGCCCGGCGCTCCGCCGTCTCCTACGTGGAGGGCGGCTCAGTCTGGGACGTCGACGCGACGGTCGCGCTGCCGTGCGCCACGCAGAACGAACTCGACGGCGACGCCGCTGCCCGGCTGGTCCGCAACGGCCTGCTGGCGGTGGGCGAGGGCGCCAACATGCCCTCGACGCGTGACGCCGTCGCGGTCTTCCAGGAAGCCGGCATCCTGTTCGGCCCGGGCAAGGCCGCCAACGCGGGAGGTGTGACGACGTCCGCACTGGAAATGCAGCAGAACGCCAGCCGCGACTCCTGGTCGTTCGCGCACACCGAGGAACGCCTCACGGAGATCATGGTCGGAATCCACGACCGCTGCGCGGCCACCGCGGACGAGTACGGGGACCCTGGGAACTACGTGCTGGGCGCGAACATCGGCGGCTTCGTGAAGGTAGCCGACGCGATGCTCGCCCAGGGCCTCATCTAGGTCTGATCTTCCGGTTGCCCGTGTGCCGGGACAGCGGTGGCGGCAGTGTTCTTCGACAGACACTGCCGCCACCGTCATTTCCGCGGGCATATGTCGGACGGGCTACTGCCGGAGGATCCGCACGTGGTCCGGGGTGAGGTCCGCGATCCGGCTGACGCCCAGCAGGGCCATGGTGCGTTCCATGTCCTTCTCCAGGATTTGGAGGGCGCGGTCCACCCCGGCCCGTCCGCCGGCCATAAGCCCGTACAGGTAGGCGCGGCCGATCAGCGTGAAGTCGGCGCCGAGGGCGAGGGCGGCGATGATGTCCGCGCCGCTCATGATGCCGGTGTCCAGGATGATCGCGGCCTCGCTGCGGTCCGCCTTCAGCGCGGCAGCGACCTCGGGGAGCAGGTGGAACGGGATCGGTGCCCGGTCCAGCTGGCGGCCGCCGTGGTTGGAGAGCACAATCCCGTCCGCGCCGTGGTCCACCACCTTGCGGGCGTCGTCGACCGTCTGAATGCCCTTGACCACGAGCTTGCCCTTCCAGGTCTCGCGCAGCCAGTCGAGGTCGGCGTAGGTCAGGGTGGGGTCGAACATGGAGTTGATCAGGTCCGCGACCGTGCCCGTGTACCGGGACAGCGACGCGAAAGTCAGCGGCTCGTGGGTGAGGAAGTTGAACCACCACGCGGGCCGGTAGGACGCATCGAGCACGGTCTTGAGCGTCAGGGCGGGCGGGATGGTCATGCCGTTGCGGACGTCGCGGAGCCTGGCGCCGGCGACGGCGGTGTCCACCGTGACCATCAGGGTGTCGTTGCCCGCCGCGGCGGCACGCTGGATCAGTTCCAGCGACCGGTCCCGGTCCGTCCACAGGTACAGCTGGAACCAGTTGCGGCCCGTGGGTGCGGCGGCGGCCACGTCCTCGAGGGACGCCGTGCCCATGGTGGAGAGCGTGTATGGAATGCCGGCGGCTTCGGCGGCCTGGGAGCCGGCGTATTCGCCCTCGGACTGCATCATCCGGGTGAATCCTGTCGGCGCGATCCCGACCGGCAGGCGGGAAGGCCCGCCCAGGATGTCGGTGCTGAGGTCGATGCTGGAGACGTCACGCAGGACCCCGGGCCGGAACTCGATGTCCAGGAACGCCTGGCGTGCGCGGCGGAGGGAGATTTCGGCCTCGGCGGCGCCGTCGGTGTAGTCGAACGGTGCCTGGGGCGTGCGGCGCTTGGCCATGTCCCGCAGGTCCCAGATGGTGCTGGCACGGCGCAGCCTGGCGGCCCGGCTGAACTCCGGCTTCTTGAACTGCATCAGGGGAGCGAGGTCGGCGTATTTGGGCACACGGCGCTTCAACGCGGCAGGAAGCCCACGGGCGGCCGCTGCCGCTGCGCCTTGCCCGGACGAGGAGGCCCCGGGGTCCGTGGAAGTGGCCCCGGGAGTGATCGGAGCCTCGGGGCTGCCGGGCGGAACGGTCTGCGTCATGGCTGTCTCCATAGTGGGTCGGATGCTCGTGCTGGGGTTCCCTCACACTCTAGGTGGTGCCGGTGTGCGCCGAAATGACACTTCGCGGCAGTGTTGGCGCGGACGACTGCCGCGAACTGCACTCTCGGCGTCCCGGGGCGACGGGTCCGGCGAATTGTTACGCCCGGTGTTTGCCCCGGCCGCGGCTCCGGGGCTATGGTCGACGCTATGACTAACCGTTGGTATGCGTATTTTTCGTTGGCTCTGGAGGGGCCCGCGTCTAACTGACACGCATCCAACTTTCCTTCAGAGCCAACAGGGCAGAGATCATTCTCTGCCCTTCGCCATTTCTCCGGCGGGTTCTGATCAGGGCCCGCTCCGCATCCGGAACAGGACCCGAACATGAGCATCGAAGCAGCCCCCGGCACCCAGCACTCCACCTCGAACCTGCGCGTCAGCGAGTTCACCCCGCTGCCCACCCCGCAGGACCTCATGGCGGAACTGCCGCTGGAGCCCCGCCTGGCCGAGGTAGTTGGACGGGGCCGGGACGAGGTCCGGGCCATCATGGACGGTGTCGACGACCGGCTGCTCGTCATCGTGGGCCCCTGCTCCATCCACGATCCCAAGGCGGGGCTGGAATACGCCCGCCGGCTGGTCAGCCAGGCCGAGAAGCACCGCGAAGACCTGCTGATCGTCATGCGCACGTACTTCGAAAAGCCGCGCACCACGGTGGGCTGGAAGGGCCTGATCAACGACCCCCGGCTGGACGGCAGCCACGACATCGCCGCGGGCCTGCGCGCGGCCCGGGCCTTCCTGCGCCAGGTCACGGCCCTCGGCCTGCCCACCGCCACCGAGTTCCTTGAGCCCATCAGCCCCCAGTACGTCGCGGACCTGGTCGCCTGGGGCGCGATCGGCGCCCGCACCACGGAGAGCCAGATCCACCGCCAGCTGGCTTCCGGGCTGTCCATGCCGATCGGCTTCAAGAACGGGACCGACGGCGACCTCCAGGTGGCGCTGGATGCGTGCAGCGCCGCCGCTGCGGCCCAGGCGTTCCTCGGGATCGACGACGACGGCAGGGCCGCGCTTGTGGCCACCGCCGGCAACCCGGACACCCACGTCATCCTCCGCGGCGGACGCAAGGGACCCAACTACTCCGCCGCCGACGTTGAAGCGGCCTCCGCCAAACTCGCCGCGAAGCAGCTGAACCCCCGCCTGATCGTCGACGCCAGCCACGCCAACAGCGGCAAGAACCACCACCGCCAGGCCGAGGTCGCCCTCGAAATTGGTGCCCAGCTGGAAAGTCCCGGAGCCGCGGCCGGGGCCATCGCCGGCGTCATGCTGGAGAGCTTCCTGGTGGGCGGGGCGCAAAACCTAGAGGTCAACGCCGCCGTCACAACCGCAGGCAAAGCCGCAGGCAACGCTGGAGCCGCCGGCCGGGACGAGCTGGTCTACGGCCAGAGCGTCACGGATGCCTGCATGGACTGGGATGTGACGGCGTCGGTACTTGGCCAACTGGCCGCCTCGGCCCGCACGCGCCGGACGCGTGCCTGAGGGTTGGACAGGAGGGCGCGGGAAGTGCGAGATTTTCGAGATTCCTGCGGAAAACGTGTGGGGATTCCTGAGGAAGTCTTTCACATTGGCACCATGAGCAACTAGTGTTGCTAACACATGGTTGTTTGATGGCTCAGCATCGGCACACCGCCATGTCACCAGGTGGGGCTGCCGTTCGCTTGAGCAAAGGAATAGGGAAATGTCTACGGAGGCCAACTTCTCCAAGGCCCGTTTTTTGACCGTGGCCGAAGTCGCGGAACTTATGCGGGTATCAAAGATGACTGTGTACCGTCTGGTGCATTCGGGGGAGATGCCGGCCGTGCGCTTCGGCCGCTCCTACCGCGTGCCGGAAAACGCCGTCGAACAGTACCTCAAGGGTGCCGTCGTCGACCGGAGCGACGGTCACGCCGGAACTGGCTGAACAGCCAGCGGCAACATTCACAGCGTGAATCGACTGCTTTGGGTCCCGCATGGGTCCCGCGGTCGTGGGGTGCCTCGCAGAGGCGGTACCCTGTTAAGGAACGTTTTACGTCATTGTAAGAACCTGTCAGTTGTTTCAGTCTGCTTGCTTAGCCCGCGGACCCTTCCCAACAGGCAGGTACTGCATCTAGCCGGTAAGGAACTTTCGTGGGTTCAGTTATTAAGAAGCGTCGCAAGCGTATGGCCAAGAAGAAGCACCGCAAGCTGCTTCGCAAGACGCGCCACCAGCGTCGCAATAAGAAGTAGCCATACTTCGAAATGCATG
This sequence comes from Arthrobacter sp. LAR12-1-1.1, assembly GCF_040676555.1. NCBI lineage: Bacteria > Bacillati > Actinomycetota > Actinomycetes > Micrococcales > Micrococcaceae > Arthrobacter > Arthrobacter sp. LAR12-1-1.1. Next base: position 14,373 of record NZ_JBEGIG010000012.1, read on the forward strand.
AAATGCCCGTTGCCTTCCAGGCGGCGGGCATTTTTCTTGCTCCAGCCCGGTGGGAAGATTTCGCGCCGGATTGGACGCGGGCTGCGGAATCGGACACGGGCGGGCCCGGATCCGCGACGCGCGGGTCTGAAACAAAGGCGCGGAACCGAAACCGCAGCGGAAAACCGCGGGGATCAGCGGCTGGGTCCGCGGAAGCGGGAGAACCCCCGCCACAGGCCGTAGATGGCCCCGCCGACCGTCGCGGCCTTGAATCCCAGGGTGGCGGCACGCCGGCCGGCACGGAAGTCGTAGACCGGCCAGTTGTGCTCGCGGGCGTAACGGCGCAGCTTGGAGTCGGGATTGATGGCAACGGGGTGCCCCACCATGCTCAGCAGCGGGATGTCGTTGTGGGAATCGCTGTAGGCCCAGCAGCGGCTGAGGTCCAGCCCTTGGTCGTCGGCAATTTGCTGGACTGCGACTGCTTTGGCCGGGCCGTGGAGGATTTCTCCCACGAGCCGCCCCGTGTACGAGCCGTCCAAAATCTCGCCCACCGTGCCCAGCGCCCCGGTCAGGCCCAGCCGGGCGGCAATGACGGTGGCTACCTCGATCGGCGTCGCCGTGACGAGCCAAACTTTGCGCCCCACCCGGAGATGCTGCTCCGCCAGGGCCTTGGCCCCCGGCCAGATCCGCGACTCAATCATCTCGTCGTAGACCTCTTCGCCCAGAGCTTCGATGTCCTTGGCTGTGATGCCGGCGGCCAGCGTCAGGGCGGAATCGCGGACGGCGTGGACGTCATCCATGTTTTCGCCGCGCAGGACGAACATGAATTGCTTCCAAGCGAACCCGGCGGCCTGCGGCAGGGTGAACGCGCCGCGCTGGTGAAGCTTGCGGGCGACATGGAAAAGGCTTGCGCCCTTCATGAGGGTGTTGTCGACGTCGAAAAACGCAGCCTCGCCGTGCTGCATCGATGCAGCAGGCTCACTGGCCACAATGACGTATTTCTCCTCGGGCATGCCACGAGTCTAGTCAATGACCGGGCCCCGGACCGCCCGCACGGCGCGCGACGCGACGGCGGGACGGCCCGGCCTCAGGCGGACTGCGCCGCGCGTCGACGCCGAAGCGGCGGCCGGGCTACGGTGGATGCATGGCCAAACCCGCGTCCTTCCCCGATGTCGTACTGATCACCAAAGCTGACTGCCACCTGTGCGCGGACGCGCGCGCCGCCGTCGCCCGTGTTACCGCTGCGCTCGGCATCGACTGGTCGGAGAAATCGGTGGACGACGACGCCGGGCTGCGTGAGCGCTTCGCCGAGGAGATCCCGGTGGTGCTGGTCAACGGGGTCCAGCGGGATTTCTGGAAGATCGACGAGGCCCGACTGACCCGGACCCTGCAACGGGTCCTCGACCAGCCGTCCTGACGGCGGGGTGCTTTGTTGCGTGATGCGCCGGGGCTCTAGAGTGGGAAGCACAACGCGACGCAATGGAGCAGATAGTGACTTCGCTGGATTCATCTCCCGGGGCTGTCTCCGGGGGAGCCGGGACTGCCGCCAAACAGATTCCACCCGCGGCCGTGGCCCGGCTGACCATCTATCTGCGCGCCCTGACCACACTGCTGGCTGACGGGGTTGACCGGGTCTCGTCCGAGTCGCTGGCCGAGGCCTCCGGAGTTAGCTCCTCGACGCTGCGCAAGGACCTCTCCTATGTCGGCTCCTACGGAACCCGCGGTGTCGGTTACGAGGTCCAGTACCTTAACCGACACATCGCGGCTGCGCTCGGGCTGACGCATGACTGGAAAGTCGCGATCGTCGGTGCGGGCAACCTGGGCAAGGCCCTGGCCCGGTACGGCGGATTCGAGTCGCGGGGCTTTGACATTGTGGCGATTTTCGACGCCGACCAGATGGTGGTGGGTAGCGAGGTCGGCTGGCTGCGGGTCAGCGACGCCGCTGACCTTGAGCCGGTACTGCAACGGACGGGGGCCAACATGGTGGTCCTCGCCTTGCCCGCCGCGGTGGCCCAGGGCGTCTGCGACCGGGTGATTGCCGCCGGCGTGCGGAGCATCCTCAGCTTCGCGCCGGTGATGCTGCAGGTCCCCCCGGGGGTCAATCTCCGCAAGGTCGACATGGCAACTGAACTGCAGATTCTGGCCTACCACGCACAAAGGGCGCAGGACCCGGAGGACGCCGACTAGGATCGGCCGTACCCTCCGGGTCCCGCGCCCGCTGGGCAGTTCCCTGCTGGGTGGTGCTTGGCGAAGCTACTTCCCGAAAGGGGCTCCGGGCTGTCCGTAAGGGTTGGCAAAGGTCTGCCGCTTCTGGAAGTACGGCGAGGCCGCCGGCAGGTAAAGCAGCACGATGGCCGCGATGCCGACCAGCGCCGCGAGCGTGGCGAGGCTGAGCGGGAAGATGTTGAAGATCGACAAAGCGGCGAACACGGTGCCCAGAATTCGAGCCCAGTTCTTGCCCTTGCGGATATTGAATGCGACGAGGGCGTACAGCCCGGCGCTGATCAGGGCGAACACCACGATTGTGCCGATCAGGAAACCCTTGATGGATTCGAAATCGACCCTGGTGCCGCTCGTCGCCATCTGCTGCTCGAACATGTCCCTGACGGCAGGCGTGTCCAGGGTTCCCAGTGACACCAGCATGGAGATGACCCACAGGGCTCCGGCTGCGACGATCAGCCAGAACGAAGTGTTGACCAGTTGGGGAACCGCGCCTGGAGCCTGCGGCTGTTCGGACGGGTACTGGGCGTAGGGGGACTGGCCGTAAGGGGGCTGGCCGTACTGTGGCGCCTGCGGGGCGTTCTGGCCGTAGGTCGGGGGCGTCTGCTGGCCGTACTGTGGCGTCTGCGGGGCGTTCTGGCCGTAGGTCGGGGGCGTCTGCTGGCCGTGCTGCGGCGTCTGCGGGGCGTTCTGGCCGTACGCCGGCGGCGTCTGCTGGCCGTACTGTGGCGCCTGCTGGCCGTGCTGCGGCGTCTGCGGGGCGTTCTGGCCGTACGCCGGCGGTGTCTGCTGGCCGTGCTGCGGCGTCTGCGGGGCGTTCTGGCCGTAGCCCGGAGTGGATTCCCCGCCCGGCTCGGAGCCGTTGGGCGGTGAGGGCTGGACTGGCGGGTTGCTCATGAAAGCGGTCCTTTGCGTGTCGATCACTGAATCGGCCACCGGGACCAGTGATCCTGCCCTGCCCCCAGCATGGTTTAGCTCAACCGTACCGCGGCCCGGCCGCCGTGTGGATCATTCCGGAGAGGTATTCTCAACCCTTATTCGAAGGCCGGCGCAGCTGCGGCGGGAATGCACCGCCGCCCCCACGATCCGGTGGGTTCCCCGTCGGGCGGATGGCCTAGATTCGGCCCCGGTTGGCGACAAACCAGGCCTGGGCGTTCGGCAGCCACATAAGCACGGTAGCCACCAGGCTGATGATGAAGCCCGGCAGGTTTCCGCCCGCCCGGCCGTCGGCGACGCCGGCACCGATGACTGTCAGCACCAAGGAGATGCCGACAAGAATGGTGAGGGCGAAACGGGCCCACTCCCGGCCTTCCTTCATCTTCATGGCCAGGATGATTTGAGCGGTTGCCAATGCAAGAGCCACGATGACGAGCAGCAGCACCACGAGTCCGATCGGCGGCGCGAAGGCGATCAGGACGAAGGACCCGAACAACCCGATGATTCCACCGAGGAGTCCCAGCAGTCCGCCGATAAGCCAGATCCAGTACGAGACCTTCAGCTCGGTGGGCATCGGAGCGACCTTGAACATGCCGGAGAGGCCGCCTACAGGCAGTGCATCGCTGAAGTTCCTGGGACGGTCGGTGGGCATCTCGAAGCGGAATCCGCCAGCCGGCGCCGGCTGGCCCTGGTACCCGGGAGGGGGAGCCTGATAGCCGGACTCACCCTGATACCCGGGCGGCGGTGCCTGATAACCCGGCGGGGGAGCCTGATAGCCGGGCTCACCTTGATACCCCGGCGGCGGTGACTGGTATCCGGGAGTGGGCGACGGGTTGACTGGGGGCTGCTGTGGGCCGGCTGGCGGGACGTTGCCCGACGCCGGCGGCTGGGCGCCCGGCTGCTGTGGCGGTACATCACTCGGGTTGCTCATGGCTCTCACTGTAGACCGGCGTTTCCCTGTTATCTAGGAAATCCCCAGGCCCGTCGCGAAGCCCGTCGCGGCGCCCAGCAGCGGCACAAACAACAACGCCCTGCTTCATCGCGAAGATGAAGCAGGGCGTTGGAACCGGCGGGCCGGCGTCGTCCGCCCGGGACCGGACGAAGTGACCGGCCCGCGGCGGTACTGGCTACGCTGCGGGGGCGATGAAGGCCAGTTCCAGGTTGATGGCAACCTTGTCGCTGACCAGCACGCCGCCGGCGTCGAGGACTGCGTTCCAGGTCAGGCCGAAGTCCTTGCGGCTGATGGTGGTTTCGGCGCTGAGGCCGGCGCGGGTGTTGCCGAAGGGATCGACGGCCACGCCGTTGAACTCGGTGTCGAGGGCCACGGGGCGGGTGATGCCCTTGATGGTGAGGTCGCCCTGGAGCTCGTAGGCGTCGCCCTTGGGGACGATGGTGCTGGAGACAAAGGAGATCTCCGGGAACGTCTCGACGTCGAAGAAGTCTCCGCCGCGGACGTGGCCGTCGCGGTTGGCGTCGCCGGAGTCGAAGCTTGCGGTCTTGATCGAGGCGTTGACCTTGGAGTCGGTGACGTTCTCGGTCAGGTCCAGGGTGGCTGCGGCGTCGGTGAACTGACCGCGGACCTTGCTGATGCCGGCGTGGCGGACGGTGAAGCCGATCTCGCTGTGCGACGGGTCGAGGGTCCAGATGCCGGTGGTGACGTTTGCGGGAAGTGCCATGGTGATGCTCCTTGAGTCGGGTTGGTACTGCGGTGGTTCGTCTGATCGTTAGTTGAAGCCTCATTGGTTGAACTCTCAACTAACTGCTTCACCCAGTATAAACATGCATTTGCATCTTTTATTCCAACTCCGGGGAACATTTTTCCAAACTCTTCAGTTCTACTTCCTGTAGAAGATTTCAGATCGACCGGCATCTTTGAGAAACTGGTAGACATGCCCCAAGCCACTGTTCATTTGCTCCGCCACGGCGAGGTCCACAATCCCGATGGTGTCCTGTACGGCAGGCTGCCGGAATTCCACCTCTCCGAACTCGGCCGGGAGATGGCCCGCACGCTGGCCGAACACTTCAGGGAGCGTTCCGAACAAGGGGCCCGGATCGTCCACCTCGCCGCGTCCCCGCTGACCCGCGCGCAGGAGACGGCCCAGCCGATTGCCGATGCCCTGGGCCTCGAGATTGCCACCGAAGCCCGCATCATCGAAGCCGCCAACTACTTTGAGGGCCTCCACGTCTCCAAGGCGGAGCTGCTCCGGCCCAAGCACTGGGCCCGGCTGTACAACCCGTTCCGGCCATCCTGGGGTGAGTCGTACAAGGAGCAGGCCGCGCGGGTCATCGCGGCCGTCCAGGACGCGCGCGTCCGTGCCCTCGAACTGGGCGGCAACGGGGCCGAAGCCATCCTGGTCAGCCACCAGCTGCCCATTTGGGCCACGCGGCTCAGCGCCGAAGGCCGGCCGCTGTGGCATGACCCACGCAAGCGCGAATGCACGCTGACGTCCCTCACCTCCCTGGTGTTCGACGACGCCGGCGAGCTGGTGCGCGTCGACTACAACGAGCCCGCTGCCGCCCTCCTGCCTGGTGCCGCCAGCACCCCGGGAGCCTGACGATGCCGACGAACCGCCCCGAAGGGACTCCGCTGTCCCGCCGCCGCGTCCTGACCGTCGGCGGCGCCGCGCTGGCCGCAGTGCTCGGGCTTTCCGGTTGCGCCCAGGACGATGCCCTCGCCAAGCAGGCCAAGGCCGGGGACAACAAGAACTACGTGGCCGGCGACGGGTCCGTGACCGAGTTCGCCGTCGCGGACCGCAAGAGTCCCGTGGCGCTGAAGGGGACGCTGTTCGACGGCACAGCCGTCACGTCGGCGGACTTCCCCGGCAAAGTCACGGTGCTGAACTTCTGGTTCGCCGCCTGCGCCCCCTGCCGGGTCGAGGCGCCCTCCCTCGAGGCGCTGCACCAGGAATTCAAGACCAAGGGCGTGCAGTTCTTCGGGGTCAATTTGCGCGACGAGAAAGCCACGGCCGACGCGTTCGACAAGACGTTCAACCTGACGTACCCGAGTTTCAATGACAAGGACGGCGCCGTGCTGCTGGCCGTCTCCGGACTCGTGCCGCCCGGCGCCGTGCCCACCACCCTCGTGCTGGACAAGCAGGGCCGGGTCGCCTCCCGGGTCCTGGGCGAAATCCAGCAGGGCACCCTGAAGTCCCTCATCGCCGCCGCCGTGGCCGAGTAGTCCGGTCCCCGCCGTGAACAGCCCCTTCGCCGAAGCCATCCTGAACGGATCGCTCCTGCTTGCCATTCCCGTCGCGCTGCTGGCCGGCCTCGTCTCGTTCCTCTCGCCCTGCGTCCTTCCGCTGGTGCCCGGCTACCTGGGCTACGTCACGGGACTGACCGGCGTCGACCTGCAAAAGCAACGGCGCGGGCGCATGCTGGCCGGCATCGGGCTGTTCGTCCTGGGCTTCTCCGTGATCTTCGTGCTCCTCGGCGGGGCCTTCGGGCAGCTGGGCAGCCTCATCACCGGCTCGCAGAACAGGTGGATCACCCAGCTGCTGGGCGTCATGGTGATCGTCATGGGCGTCGTGTTCATGGGCGGCTTCGGCTGGCTCCAGCGCGATGCCAAGATCCACGCCAAGCCACCGGCCGGGCTGTGGGGCGCGCCCCTGCTGGGCATCACCTTCGGGCTGGGCTGGGCACCGTGCATCGGCCCCACCTATTCCGCCGTCCAGTTGCTCAGCCTCTCCGGCGGCTCGTCGGCGGCCAAGGGGGCATTTCTGGCCTTCGTGTACAGCCTTGGGCTGGGAATCCCCTTCCTGCTGATCGCCCTGGCCGTGCGCCGCGGCATCGGGGTGATGTCCTTCTTCCGCACGCACCGGCTCGCCATCCAGCGCACCGGCGGCGGGATCCTGATCCTGCTCGGCCTCCTGATGGCCAGCGGTGTGTGGGGCACCTGGGTCTCCGGGTTGCAGTACTGGTTCCAAACCGATGTGAAATTGCCAATCTGATGAGCGAGCGCGTGAACGAAAAGAAGAAGAAGTCCTCGAAGCCCGAGGCGGTCCTGCCCTCGCTGGGCGCGTTGGGCATGCTCCGGTGGGCGTGGACGCAGCTGACCAGCATGCGCACGGCCCTGTTCCTGCTCCTGCTGCTTGCCGTCGCCGCCGTGCCCGGCTCGCTGTTCCCGCAGCGCCCGGCCAACCCGGCGATTGTCACGCAGTACATCAAGGACCACCCCGACTACGGCGCGATCCTGGACTCGCTGCAGCTCTACGACGTTTACTCCTCGGCATGGTTTTCCGCGATCTACATCCTGCTGTTCGTCTCGCTGATCGGCTGCGTGATCCCACGCGCTATCGCGCACTACAAAGCGATGCGCTCCCAGCCCCCGCGCACCCCCGCACGCCTGTCCAGGCTCCCTGAATACGGCACCCTGGTCATTCCGGCCGACGCCGGGATCCCGGCGTCGGCGGCCATCTCCGATGCCGGAGAACTGCTGAAGAAGCGCGGATACCGGGTCGACGTCCGGGACCGCGACGGCGCCCGCCCCTCTTTGGGGGCCGAGCGTGGCTTCCTGAAGGAGGTCGGCAACCTCGTCTTCCACACCTCGCTGATCGGAGTGCTGGTCTCGGTGGCGGCCGGCGGCCTCTTCGGCTACAGCGGGCAGCGGATCCTGGTGGAGGGCGACACGTTCGTCAACACCCTCGTCGGCTACGACCAATTCACGCCCGGCACCAACTTCCAGAGCAGCCAGCTCCAGCCGTATTCGGTCCAGCTGGACAAGTTCGACATCACCTTCGACCGCGAATCGCAGGGCAAGTTCGGCCAGCCCATCGACTTCACGGCCGCCGTGACCACGAAGGAAAACCCGGACGCACCCGCCAAGCAGGAAGTGCTCAAGGTCAACGACCCGCTCAGCCTCGGCGGCACCAGCGTGTACCTCACGGGTAACGGCTACGCTCCCGTGGTCACCATCCGCGACGGCGCCGGAAATATTGCCATGCAGGGGCCAGTGGTCGCCAAGCTCCAGGGCGAGAACTACTACTCCTCCGTGGTCATCAAGGTCCCGGACGCCAAGCCGGAACAGCTCGCCTTCGCCGGGTTCTTCCTGCCGACGGCGTTTGTCACCGACCAGGGGGTGTCCTTCAGCGGTGATCCGGAGCTCATCAACCCGCAGCTGACCCTGAACTCCTACTTCGGCGACCTCGGCCTGGACGCCGGCTCCCCGCAGAACGTCTTCGAGCTCGACGTCAAGAAACTGACGCCGCTCAATGCCCGCAACCTGGACACCAAGGGCATCGTCCTGGCGCCCGGGAGCAGCTACACGCTGCCGAACGGCAAGGGTTCCATCAGCTTCGACGGCGTCAAGCGCTACATCGGCGTGGACATCCACCACAACCCCGGCCAGCTTTACGCCCTGATCTTCGCGCTCCTGGCCGTGGCCGGGCTGGTGACCTCGCTCTACGTCAACCGCCGCCGCGTCTGGGTCCGCACCGGCACCCACGAGGACGGCCGCACCATGGTGGAGTACGGTCTCCTGGCCCGCGGTGAAGACCACCGCCTTGCCGGGGAGGCCGCAGCCATCCGCAAACTCCTTTCCGACGAATGGCTATTGGGCGAGGACGCCACGATCGGTTCCCAGCCCGCTCCCAGCACAACGGCGGATAATGACCGGGCGGATTCCGCCGCGAACGGCGCCGGCAGCACACACGCCACCGAAGAACAACCCGCAGAAGACTTCATCCAGTCAACAGCCGGCTCTTCCGAGTCGAAGAAGGATCAGTAATGTTGTTCTCGATCAACGAAACCATGGGCCAGTACAGCGAGCTCTTCATGCTGCTGGCCGCAGGCACGTACACGGTGGCGTTCATCGCCTTCGCCTGGGACCTGGCCAAGAGCAGCAAGATGCTGCGCGCGGTGGACCTGAAGGCCGCGGAACTCGCCGCGCAGGCGACGACAACCGAGGCAGCGCGCATGCCCGTCGGCGTCGGTGCGGGGACCGCCGGAGGCGACGTTGACCGCTCCGATGCGGACGTCAGCGGCCCGGCAGGCCGTGCCGAGCGTCCGACGTCGGCCGTCTCCGGGCGCGGCACCGCGGCAGGTGCGGGCCAGACCGCCGACGGCAGCATGCGCTACGGCGGCGAGCGGCGTGCCCCCGCGCGGGTGGCCGTCGCGCTGACCGTCCTCGGCGCTGCGATCCATGCGGCCGGTGTGATCACCCGCGCCCTCGGTGCAGGCCGGGTGCCGTGGGGCAACATGTACGAATTCCTCACCACCGGCGCATTCGTGGCCGTGGCAGTCTTCCTCCTCGTGCTGATCCGCCGTGACCTGCGCTTCCTGGGCACGTTCGTGATCGGCCTGGCCATCATCATGCTGGTTGCGGCCTCCATCGCCTTCTGGACGCCCGTGGGCCACCTCGTACCGGCGCTGCAGAGCTACTGGCTGATCATCCACGTTTCCATCGCGGTGATGTCCTCGGCGCTGTTCACCCTGACTTTCGCGATGTCCGCGCTGCAGCTCGTGCAGTCGCACCGGCAGAAGACCATCGCGGCCGGCGGTGCCGACAAGCTCGGGTTCATGCGCCTGGTCCCGAACGCCCTGAGCCTGGAGAACCTGTCCTACCGCATCAACGCCATCGCGTTCGTCGGCTGGACGTTCACGCTCATGTTCGGCGCCATCTGGGCCGAGAAGGCCTGGGGCCGCTTCTGGGGCTGGGACACCAAGGAAGTCTGGACCTTCGTGATCTGGGTGGTCTACGCCGGATACCTGCACGCCCGCGCCACCCGCGGCTGGACCGGAACCCGTGCCGCCTGGCTGTCGATCGTCGGCTACCTGTGCGTGGTCTTCAACTTCACGATCGTGAACCAGTTCTTCAACGGCCTGCACTCCTACTCGGGTCTGTAAGCCGCACCCCAGTCCACGATTCGCCACAGATGGCCGCTAAGCCGATGCGCTTGGCGGCCATTCGTGTCAGATGAGTGCGGTTGGGGTGGCGTGGCGTGGCGGGCACTGCGTTGGGGTGGCGCGGCGTGGCGGGCACTGCGTTGGGGTGGCGCGGCGTGGCGGGCACTGCGTTGGGGTGGCGCGGCGGGCACTGCGTTGCGTGGGCTTCGGCCCCGGGCCTTTGGACCCCGGGGCGGGTTCTTTCCGGGGCTGGCTCGAACTCCATCGATTTGCCGCAGATGGGCGCTATGCAACCGTGCTTAGCGGCCATTCGTGCCAAGTGAGTGCGCTGTGGGGCGGGCACGTTGACGTTGCCCCGGCTTCGGCCCCGGGCCTTTGGAGCCGGGGGCGGGTTCTTCCGGGCTGCGGCTGGCCCGAACTCCATCTATTTGCCGCAGATGGCCGCTATGCAACCGTGCTTAGCGGCCATTCGTGTCAAGTGAGTGCTCTGTGGGGCGGGCACGTTGGCGTCGCCCCGGCTTCGGCCGCGGACCTTTGGACCCGGGGGGCGGGTTCTTTCCGGGGCTCCGCCAGCACTCTCTCCATCGATTCGTCGCAGATGGCCGCTATGCCACCGTGCTTAGCGGTCATTCGTGCCAAGTGAGTGCTCCGTGGGGCGGGCACGTTGACGTTGCCCCGGCTTCGGCCCCGGGCCTTCGGAACCGGGGCGTGTGGTTTGCCCGAGTGCGCTTGAACTTCGTCCCGGTGCTTCCAGGGGCTCCGCCAGCACTCTCTCCATCGATTCGCCGCGGATGGCCGCTATGCCACCGTGCTTAGCGGTCATTCGTGTCAAGTGAGTGCTCCGTGGGGCGGGCACGTTGACGTTGCCCCGGCTTCGGCCCCGGGCCGGGCGTCCAGCCGCGCTCCGTCAGCGCCGCGCGCACGCGGGTAACCGCGGCCGGCTCCATCCCAGGGGCGAACGGGGTCAAGTCCCATTGGGTCAATACGACGACGCGCCACCCGGCATCCCTGGCGTTCTCATCCCGAGAGATGTCGCTGCGACGCTGGGCCGGACTGGCGTGATGCCCGCCGTCGTACTGAATCGCGATCTTTTCTTGCTCGTAGGAGAGGTCCGGGTCTTGGATCCAACCGCCGGTCTCGTTGAACATGGGGACGTTGATCCCCGGTTCGGGCAGGCCATGTCGAATCAGAAGTAGCCGGAGTTCGGTCTCTTTGGGGGAGTCCGTGTCGGCGCGTATCAGGGAGCGGGCACGCATAGCGCTCCGGTAGCCCGCCCTGCCTTGCTTCCCGGCGAGGAATGCGTCCAGCTCATCGATGGTGGTCAGTGGATTTCTCCGCCGCAACAGGAAGTCCCCGGCAATCACCAATTCATCGAGGCTCAGGATGCCGGCGAGATCGAACCACGTCCGCAGCGGGGAGGTGCAGCTCACCCTGGCCCCGGGCACGATCTCCCCCGGTTCAAGTGACTGCTGATGGCCCACCACATTCTTATGCCGCACAGCCCGATGGCCCGGCCGACTCGTCAGATGGACGACAGCCAGATTCTCCAAGGCCTGCGGCAGAGGAAAACCCCACAGCACTGCCGCAGACAGATGACTCACGATTGCGCCCGTCACGGCCGTCAGGGCATGCACGCGTTCCAGCAAACTATCTGGGGTGGCGGCGGTGGCGCGCACTCCGTAACAGGGGCTGACGAGATCCCGGGCCCGGGTCCGGCGTCGGCCCAGCCCGGCACTGCGGGCCTCGGCCACGGTGAAGGGCCGGTTTCGAAGATGTGGGGGAAGCTCACTGGGCTGGCGCATACGAGCATTCTGCGCCGACGCCGAGAGTGCTCGGAGGTTATCCACAGAGCGGGCAGGGTGTGGGGGAGGAGTGGACCGTGGAAGCTGCAGGCGCGGGCGCGGATGAGCGGCGGCCGTTTGCCGGGGATGGCCGCTTTGAGGCGGGGATTCCGGCCATCTGGGGCGAATGGCCGCAGTTAGGATGCCCGGTGGTGGGGGATGGCCGAAGACGTACGGGACGCCTGGGCCCGGTGCGGGGACACACTTGGCAAGCTGCAGTCGCGGATGAGCGGCGGCCGTTTGCCGGAGATGGCCGCTTTGAGGCGGGGATTCCGGCCATCTGGGGCGAATGGCCGCAGTTAGGATGCCCGGTGGTGGTGGGGATGGCCGAAGACGTACGGGACGCCTGGGCCCGGTGCGGGGACACACTTGGCCAGCTGCAGGCGCGGGCGGCGGATGAGCGGCGGCCGTTTGCCGGAGATGGCCGCTTTGAGGCGGGGATTCCGGCCATCTGGGGCGAAAGGCCGCAGTTAGGAAAGCCGGAAAGGTGCTATTTGACTTCGTCGGTGCCTGGCGTTCCGGCGTCACCGGGTTCATGGGCATCGCCGGCGCCCTCCGGGCCGCCGGCCTCCGCGCTGCCGGCGTCGGGCTTGCGATCCTTGGCGTCGAGTTCTTCCTTGAGCTTCTTGAGCCTCTCGGCCTCGGCCTGGTGGCGGCGGCGGATTTCAAGGTTGCGGAGGAATTCGGGGTCGTCGTCGGGCGCTACCGGGTGGCTGTAGGGGACCGGTGCGGTGTCCGTGGCGCGGGGGCGCCCAAGGAGGAACCACAGGGTGGCGCCGACCACGGGGAGGAGAATCTGCACGAAGATCCAGGCGGTCTTGGAGATGCCCCTGGTCAGCCGCGCGTCAGTGCGGATGAGGTCGACCAGTCCATAGACAAATACGGCCAATATGACGATCGGAACCACTACACGGAGCATACCTTCAGTCTAGCCGTCGGGCGCCTCGACGGCGCAGGTCACTGTGGCCCGGTGCAGGCCGCCGGCGCCGCAGCGGCGGGGAGCAAGGTGGCCGAAGCAGCCCCGCTGTCCTGGCGGCTAAACTTGAGGGGTGGCATTCCTCAAATACACCCTGATTCGGCTGGCGCTGTTTGCGCCCTTGTTTGCGCTCTTCCTCTACCTGCAGCTGGGGGTGCTCCTGGCTGCCCTGTGCGCCGGGATGATGTCCTTCGCCATCAGCTTCCTGTTCTTCCAGAGGCAGCGCGACGCGGCCACGGCGACGCTCCACCACCGGTTCTCGGGTAAGGCCAAGCCGATGCGCAGCGCCGGCGAGGTGGCTGACGCCGAGGCCGAAGACCGCCTCGTGGACGCGAACCCCGACATTGCAGTCCGCACGGACAACCGCCCCAAGGATTCCCAGCAGCCAGGGTCCTGAGCCCCGGCCGTCATTTCAAGCAGTCCTTGAAAAGTCGCGGCTCGAAGCCGCGGCTCAGAGCCCCCGGCTTAGAACCCGTGGCTGAGGACGAGTCCGATTGAAAACAGCGCGGCGAAGCCGAGGTTGATCAGTCCGGTCTGCTTCAGGACGGGGATGAGGCTCTTTCGGCGCCGCCCGGCGATCATCAGCCAGGACGGCATGAGGCTGGCGGGGATCAGCAGCAGCACGATCAGCATCCACGGCCGAGCGGGGGCCAGGACGATGACCAGCAGGATCGCGACGGCGAGCATCAGCACGTAGCTTTCGCGTGCGTGCTTGTCCCCGAGCCGGACGGCCAGGGTTTTCTTTCCCGCCTTTCTGTCGGTCGGGATGTCGCGGACGTTGTTGGCCATCAGCAGCGCACACGCGATCAGCCCGGTGCCGATCGCCCCGATGATGGCGGCGAGGCTGAGCTGCCCCGCCTGCGTGTACGTGGTGCCAAGCGTTGCGACGAGCCCGAAGAACACAAACACGAAGACGTCGCCCAGGCCGAGGTATCCGTACGGGTTCTTGCCCCCCGTGTAGCCCCAGGCGGCCAGCACGCAGCCGAGGCCGACCAGGATGAGCCACCAGGCCTGCGTGATGATCACAAGGATCAGGCCGAACAGCATCGCCAGCCCGAACGCCGCGAACGCGGCCCGTTTGACGTGCTCCGGACTCGCGGTCCCCGAGCCCACCAGCCGGAGGGGACCCACCCGGTCCTCATCCGTGCCGCGGATGCCGTCCGAGTAGTCGTTGGCGTAGTTGACGCCGATCTGCAGGAGCAGGGCGACCAGGGCCGCCAGCACGGCGTTCAGCAGGATGAACGAATCCATCTCGTAGGCGGCTGCGCTGCCGATCAGCACCGGTGCGATTGCAGCCGGCAGGGTGCGCAGTCGGGCGCCTTGGATCCATTGTGCGGCTGTGGCCACGGTCAGTACCTCGTTGATTGGTTGAATACTCGTTGGTTGGTTGAATAGCCAGCGGCTTGTCTATTTTCCCTGATGGAGCGCATCCAGCAGGACCGTCATGCCCAGGCGGTCCGGTTTGCCGTTGGGCAGCATGAGCAGTTCCGCCGCGGGCAGGACCGTCTTCGGGGCCAGCGCGCCCAGCGCGGGTCCCCAGGTTTCGTTCCGGCGGGCGGCGAACGCCGCCATGCCTTCCGGGGAACTGTCGCCCATGGCGACGTACGCAGCCAGGGCGTGGCCCCACTCGGCAGAGGGCACCCCGGCGACAAAAGCCGCCCGCACGCCGTCGAGCTTTTCCAGCTCAGCCTGGACATAGGCGGCGGAAACCTTGACGCCGCCGGTGATGACGACGTCGTCGGCCCGGCCGAGAACGGTGAGCCGGCCGTCAGCGTCCAGTTCACCGAGGTCATTGGTCCGGTACCAGCGGATGCCGTCCTCTTCGATGAACGTCGCTGCCGAGAGCTCGGGGGCCTGAAGATACCCGGCGGCGACGGTTGCCCCGCCCAGCAGGATGCGGCCGTCGTTCTCCACGCGGACCAGGACGTCTTCGAGCGGGAAACCGTCGTACACGCAGCCGCCGCAGGTCTCGGACGAACCGTAGGTGGTCACCACGCGCACTCCGGCGTCCCGGGCCGCGGCGAGCAGCTCCGCAGGTGCGGGGCCGCCGCCGAGCAGGATGGCGTTGAAGCGCCGCAGCACCGCCAGCGTCTCGCCTGAGGGTGCGTCCAGCAGCCTCTGAAGCTGGGTGGGTACCAGCGAGGTGAAACGGATCTTGTCCGTGAGCTCCAGCGCCGCGGCGGTGAAGGCCTCCGGCGTAAAACCGCCGGACAGATCCATGACCCACGGTCGGGTCCCGGCAAAGAGCGAGCGGACCAGCACCTGTACCCCGGCCACGTACTGGACGGGGAGGGCCAGCAGCCACTGGCCTTCGCCCTTGAGCGCAAAGGCGGTCGCCACGGACGAGGCCGCCAGGGCCTCGACGGTGAGGACGGTCGCCTTCGGCGCGCCGGTGGACCCGGAGGTCCGCACCACGACGGCCGCGTCCTCGATGCCGGCCGTGTCAGGGAATCCCAGCACCGGTGAGCCGTCCGGCCCGGCGGAGAGTTCGACGGCGGGACCCTCGCCGTGGAGGGCAGCAGCCAGCGCCTTGAGCGCGGGTTCGATGTTCATGGCTCCGGAAGTCACAATGCGCCTTAGAAGTAGTACGGGAACGCGGACCAGTCGGGATCGCGCTTCTCGAGGAAGGCCTCCTTGCCCTCCACGGCCTCGTCGGTCATGTAGGCCAGGCGCGTCGCCTCGCCGGCGAAGACCTGCTGGCCGGCCAGGCCGTCGTCCGCCAGGTTGAACGCGAACTTGAGCATGCGGATGGCCTGCGGGGACTGCCGGGCAATGTCCGCGGCGTACTCCAGGGCGACCTCCTCAAGGCGTCCGTGGTCCACGGCCTCGTTCACGGCGCCCATCCTGACCATGTCCTCGGCGGAATATTCGCGGGCCAGGAAGAAGATTTCCCGGGCGGCCTTCTGGCCGATCTGGCGGGCCAGGAGGGCCGAGCCGTAGCCGGCGTCGAAACTGCCCACGGTGGCGTCGGTCTGCTTGAACTTTCCGTGCTCGCGGGAGGCGATGGTGAGGTCCGAGACGACGTGCAGGGAGTGCCCGCCGCCGGCTGCCCAGCCGTTGACGACGGCGATGACCACCTTGGGCATGGTGCGCATGAGCCGCTGGACTTCCAGGATGTGCAGCCGGCCGGCGCGGGCGGGGTCGATGGTCTCCGTCGTTTCCCCGTTGGCGTACCGGTAACCGTCACGGCCGCGGATCCGCTGGTCCCCGCCGGAGCAGAACGAATGGCCGCCGTCCTTGGCGGAGGGGCCGTTTCCGGTGAGCAGCACGGTGGCCACGTCCGGGGTCATCCGGGCGTGGTCCATGGCGCGGTAGAGCTCGTCCACCGTGCCCGGCCTGAAGGCATTGCGGACCTCGGGGCGGTCGAAGGCGATGCGCACGGTGGGCAGGTCCCGGACCACGGAGCCGTCCGCCCCACGCTCCACCTGCCGGTGATAGGTCATGTCCTGGAAGTCGTCGAAACCGGACACGGTGCGCCACCGGGTGGGGTCAAAGACGTCGGATACCTTGGCGGGGATTTCGTTGCTCACAGTCCGAGTCTAGTAATCGCGTCAGCTGATGCAGAACTCGTTGCCTTCCGGGTCCGCCATGGTGTGCCAGGAATGCGGTCCCTGGCTGGCGGTCCAGAGGAATGTGGCGCCGCGCGCTTCAAGGGCGGCCCGCACGGCATCCTTGTCCGCGCCCGCGAGCCTCACGTCCCAGTGGACCCGGTTCTTGACGGTTTTTTCTTCCGGGACGATCTGGAACAGAATGCGCCGGGCGGGCGATTTGGCGTCGAGTTCGTCGGGCGGGCGGATGGCGGCGCCCTCGCGCCACACGAGCTTGCCATGGTGCATCGTGGTGTCCGCCTCGGTAGCGAAGCCCTGATCGATCATGGAGTGGATGAAAACCTCATCCTGTGGCTCAACCGCCCATTCCAGTGTTTCAGCCCACCAGTCGGCGAGCTCGTGCGGGTTTTTGCAGTCCACAGCGATCTGGATGTTCAGTGTCATGGAAAGAACCTACGACGTCGGCGCCCGCGCCGGAAGCCCGGACCGGCATATCTCCCGCTGTTTCCAAACAACGCGGGGCTACGCACGAACCCGCCGTGCCCCACACGGGCCGCAAGTGACCCGCGTTGTTTTGGCTAGCCCTGCACCTGCTGCAGCTGTTCGAGGACTTCCGGCGGAATCGCGTAAATGAAGATGACCGCGAGGAGGTTTTTGGAGGCGTGGACGAAGTAGGAGAACATCACGTTCTTCCCGGTCCAGACATACACGAACACCAGGACGGCGCCCATGGCGAGGTAGGGCATCAGCACCTGCAGGGTCATTTGTTCCTGGCCCACGATGTGCAGGGCCCCGAAGAGGACCACGGACAGGACACAGCAGACCCAGAGGTTGACCCGGCGGCTCAGTTTGCCGATCAGCAGATGGCGGAAAATGTATTCCTCGACGAACGGTCCCACCATCACCAGCAGGGGCACCATGAGCCAGACCGGGACCTGCTGCATGAGCGCCTGGAGCCCGGCCTGATTGGCGGAGGTCTGCACCGGCCCGCTGACCGCCACGAGAACCGCGGTGAGGGTAAGCATCACCACGACGGCCAGCGGCACCATGAGCGCCGTGAACCAGGGCCGTGTGGCCAGGACGCGGAGGTCCCGGACGGCAACGCGCCGCGCGGCGGTCAGGGCAAGGATGCCGATAGTGGCGTAAAAGATCAGGTTGACCGCGTAGGACGCCACCGCAGGATTGGGCGATATCTGCAGCAGCAGCGGCGCCAACAGCCCGCCCGCCACGGCGAACAATCCGGCCACAGCAACATAGAGCCCAACGGTGACGAAATCGAGCCGGGAGAACCGGTAAAGTTCCGGCTGCGGCGCGGGTGGTGTGCGGAGAGCTGTGCCCATGTCCCCAGCCTAGCGCCGCGGCAAGGTTGCGCAGTCACGTACAATATTCGGCATGCCTAAATTTTCGTTTCGGTGCGCCAAAGTTGTCCGCCGATCCCGTCCCGTTCGCGCCGCCGGAGCCGCCGTCGCTGCCGTTCTTCTCTGCCTGTCCCTGGCCGCGTGCGGAGGTGCCGGCCAGGGCCAGGGTTCCGGGGGCGGGAAGCCCGTAGTCTTGACCACCTTCACCGTCCTTGCCGACGTGGCCCAGAACGTGGCGGGGGACAAGCTGCAGGTCGAATCCATCACCAAGGCCGGCGCTGAGATCCACGGCTACGAGCCCACCCCCGGCGATATCCGCAAGGCAGCCAAGGCGGACCTGATCCTGGACAACGGCCTGAACCTTGAAGCGTGGTTTGCCCAGTTCGTTGAAGGCCTGGACGTTCCGCACGCCGTGGTGAGCGAAGGCGTGGAGGTGATGTCCATCAGCGAAGACTCCTACCAGGGCAAACCGAACCCGCACGCGTGGATGTCGCCGGTCAACGTGCAGATCTATGTGGACAACATGGTGAAGGCGTTCTCGAAGCTCGACCCGGACAACGCTGCGGTCTTTGAGGCGAACGGCGCGGCCTACAAGGCCAAGCTCCAGTCGGTGAAGGATGAAATGGTCCAGAAGCTGGCGACTGTCCCCGAGGCGCAGCGGGCCCTCGTGACGTGCGAGGGCGCGTTCTCTTACCTGGCGCGCGACGCCGGCCTCCGGGAGGTCTACATCTGGGCCGTCAACGCCGAACAGCAGGCCACCCCGCAACAGATCACCAAGGCGATCGAATTCGTGAAGGCCAACAAGGTCCCCGCCGTCTTCTGCGAGTCCACGGTGTCGGACGCACCGATGCGCCAGGTGGAGGGAGCCACGGGTTCGAGGTTCGGCGGGGTGCTGTACGTGGATTCGCTCTCCGAATCGGACGGGCCCGTCCCCACGTACCTGGACCTCATCCGGCACGACTCCAAGATCATCACCGAGGGCCTGACAGGAGCGGCATCATGAGCAATCCGGCGATTCTGGTGGAAAACGTCACCGTCCACTACGGCGAGGTCCTGGCGCTCGACGCCGCGTCGCTGTCCCTTGACACTGCCCGGATCTGCGGCCTGGTGGGCATGAACGGCTCCGGCAAATCCACGCTGTTCAAGGCGATCATGGGAATGATCAAGCCCGACGCCGGCCGCGTCCTCATCAACGGTGAACCGCCCGCCAAGGCGCGCAAGGCCGGCGGGATCGGCTATGTCCCGCAGAGCGAGGACGTGGACTGGCAGTTCCCGCTGTCCGTCCGCGACGTGGTGATGATGGGCCGCTACGGGCACCAGGGGTTCACCCGCCGCGCTTCCAAGGCGGACCGCGCCGCCGTCGACCTCGCCCTGGACCGGGTGGAACTCTCCGAGTTCGCCGGCCGGCAGATCGGCCAGCTTTCGGGCGGGCAGAAGAAGCGTGCCTTCGTGGCCCGGGGAATCGCCCAGGGAGCCACCATGATGCTCCTGGACGAGCCGTTCGCCGGCGTCGACAAGCGCTCCGAGGCGACCATCACGCGCCTGCTCAAGGAGCTCGCCTCGGACGGCTGCACCATCCTGATCTCAACCCATGACCTTCATGCCCTGCCGCAACTATGCGACGAAGCCGTGCTCCTGATGCGCAAAGTCCTCATGCACGGCCCGCCCGAGGTCGTCCTGCAACCCGAGCACCTGGCCATGGCATTCGGCCTCGACGTGCTCAACCGCGACCTCCCCGGCGCGGCCGACCCCGACGACGGTCTCACCGCCCCGGATCCCGCTGACCGGCAACTCACTGACCCGGATCTCCCGTACGGGGCCGCATCGAAACCACAGGGCAGGAGCTGACCCATGGATCTCTTTGACATCCTGCTGGAACCGCTGAGCTATGACTTCATGGTCCGCGCCATCATCACCACGGCGCTGGCTGCAATTGTGTGCGCCGTGCTGAGCTGCTGGCTGGTGCTGATCGGCTGGTCGCTGATGGGCGACGCCGTCTCCCACGCCGTGCTGCCGGGCGTGGTGCTCGCCTACATCGTCGGGGCGCCCTTCGCCCTGGGGGCGCTGGTATTCGCGCTCATCGCCGTGACCCTCATCGGGGTGGTCCGCAACACGAGCCGGGTGAAGGAGGACGCGGCGATCGGGATCGTCTTCACCTCACTGTTCGCCCTGGGCCTGGTGCTCATCTCCGTCACACCGAGCCAGACGGACCTGAACCACATCATCTTCGGCAACCTGCTCGGCGTCAGCATCCCGGACCTCATCCAGGTTCTTGTGCTGGGCGTGGTCGCCTTCACCATCCTGATCCTCAAGCGGCGCGACCTGACGCTCTACGCCTTCGATCCCACGCACGCCCACGCGATCGGGCTGTCTCCGAAACGCCTCGGAGCCCTCTTGCTGGGCCTGCTGGCGCTTACCTCCGTCGTGGCGCTGCAGACCGTGGGCGTGGTGCTGGTAGTGGCCATGCTGATCATCCCCGGCGCCACGGCCTACCTGCTGACGGACCGGTTCTCCCGCATGCTCGTGATCGCGCCGGTCATTTCCGCGGTGTGCTCCATCGCCGGCATCTACCTCAGCTACTACCTCGACACCGCCTCCGGCGCCATGGTGGTCCTGACGCAGGGGGCCGCCTTCGCCGCCGTCTACCTGTTCAGCCCCCGACAGGGCCTGATCGGGACGCGGCTGGCGAAGGCCCGGCGCAAGAACGCGGTAGCGCTCGCGGCCTGAGCCCGGCCGACGGCGGCAGGCGCCTCAGTGCCTCACGAGGAGTCGTCGGTGCCATACTGAGGACGCAAGCCGCCGCCGGCAGGCTGGGCAACTACTTGCGAGGACTCCTTGAGCGAACATCTCCGCCTTTCGGGCGTATCCCATGGCTATGGGGACCGCCAGCTCTTTGCCGACGTCGACATTGCCATCACAGCCGGTGAACATGTGGCGATCGTCGGCGAGAACGGCGCGGGCAAATCCACGCTGCTCCGGATCTTGGCCGGGCTCGAGGCCCCGGACGAGGGCACCGCTGTCAGCCACGGCCGCGTGGGCTATCTGGCCCAGACCCACGGCCTGCCGGATCAGTTCACCGTCAGCAACGCGATCGACGCCGCACTGGCATCCCTCCGCGCCCTGGAGGCCGAGCTGGACCGCCTGGAGGGCGGGCTTGCCGACGCGGAAACCGGCGAACTGGAGCGCTACGGAAACCTGCAGACGCAGTACCAGCTCAGGGAAGGCTACGCCGCGGAATCCCGGGTGGAGGCGGCGCTGGACCGGCTGGGCCTGGGCGGGCTGGACCGGATGCGGACACTGGGCTCGCTCTCCGGCGGGGAACAGGAACGCGTGGCACTGGCCTGCGTACTCGCCGATCCCGCGGACATCCTGCTCCTGGACGAACCCACCAACCACCTTGACGCCAGCGGCACGGCCTGGCTGGAGGCGCGGCTGGCGGCGCACCGCGGAACCGTGGTGGTGGTCTCCCACGACCGCGTGCTGTTGCGAAAAGTGGCCACAACCGTGATTGAGGTGGATGCCGAACGCCGGACGGTCAACCGGTATGGCAACGGCTACGAAGGCTACTTGCGGGAGAAGGCGGCCGAACGCCAGCGCTGGGCCCAGCAGTACCGCGGGTGGCTGGACGCGATGGCTGCCGAGCAGCTCCAGGCGGACACGGTCGCGGGGAAGATGGGCTACGCCCGCCAACGCGACGGCGACAAAATGGGATTCGACTTCAAGGCCGGCACGTGGCAAAAGGCGGCCACCAGCAAGGTCCGCAATGCCCAGGAGCGTCTGCGCCGGCTGGAGGCAAACCCCGTCGACCGTCCCCCGGTGCCCCTGAAGCTGGCGACGGATCTGCGGGCAGACGTTGCGGAGGGCCCCGCTCTCGAAGCGAAGGGGGTGACCGTGCCCGGCCGCCTGGAACCCACGGACTTCCGCGTCGAAGCGGGCCAGAAAATCCTCATCACAGGCCCCAACGGCGCAGGCAAGTCCACGCTGCTCTCCGTTCTCGCGGGCACGCTGGAACCGGCCAAGGGCACCGTGGTGAGGCACGGCCGGATCGGCTACCTGCAGCAGGAGCTGGAACTCCCGCAGCGCCCGGCGTTGCGTCTCTTGCCCGCTTTTGCCTCGGGCCTGGGCGGCAACATCGATGAGCACGCCGAGGCGCTGCTGCGCCTGGGACTGTTCCGGACCAGCGAATTCCACGTACCGGTGGGCAGCCTGTCCGCAGGGCAGCAACGCAGGCTGGCGCTGGCCCGGCTCCTGCTGGGCGGCTTCGGAACGATGCTGGTGGACGAGCCCACCAACCATCTGGCGCCCGTGCTGGTGGAACAGCTTGAAGCGGCCCTTTCCGACTTCGACGGGACATTGGTCATGGTCAGCCACGACCGCGCGCTGGGGGAGTGGTTCAACACGTGCGCCAAGCGAAGCGAAACCGGGCACGGGGCCGGCGCCGGAAACTGGCTCCGCTACGCCATGCGGGACGGCGCCCTGGCGTAGCGGAACGATGCGCCGGGATTTGCGGACTCGAAATAGAACATTGTTCGGCTATTCTGCAGATTTGGCGCCATTAATTAGGGATAGTACCCATCTGGTGTTGCCCGCGTCACGGCCAAGCCGGGAATTCTAGTACGATGGATGAGCCGCGCGAAGCTTTGACTTTGTGAGGTTCGGTACACGAGGCTGCCCCACCGGGCAGAACCCGAATGCTGTGTAACCGAATCCCGGTCCCGTCCCGGCCATAATTCGACCTACAAGGAACCGTTGTGCCATCACTTACCCCCACAGAACTCAAGAGCGCGCCAGCGGAATCCGCCGTCGACTCGACCCTCAGCGCCGAGGGCTATAAGAAGACCCTGAGCGGCCGCCACGTGACGATGATCTCGATGGGTGGCGCAATCGGCGTCGGCCTGTTCATGGGGGCCGGCGGACGCCTGGCCTCCACGGGCCCGGCGCTGATCTTCTCCTACGCCATTGCCGGCGTGATCGCCTACCTGCTCATGCGGGCACTGGGCGAGCTCATCATGTACCGCCAGACCTCGGGCTCCTTCGTCAGCTACGCCGGCGAAATGTTCGGCAAGAAGGGCGCCTTCCTCTCCGGCTGGATGTACTTCATCAACTGGGGCATGACCGGGATCGCGGAACTGATCGCGATCGGCCTGTACTTCCAGTTCTTCTTCCCCAATGTCCCGGTGGAAGCCTCCGCGATTGCCGCCCTGGCGCTGCTGGTGGCCGTCAACCTGCTCAGCGTCAAGGCGTTCGGCGAGTTTGAATTCTGGGCTTCCTGCCTCAAGGTTGGCGCCATCCTGATCTTCCTGGCCGTTGGCACCTTCATGGTGGTCACCAACGCCAAGGTGGGCGATGGCCACGCCTCAGTCGCCAACCTCTTTGCCGACGACGGCGGGATGTTCCCCAAGGGCGCCCTCGTGATGGTCCTCGTGCTCAACGCCGTGATCTTCGCCTACAACGGCATCGAACTCGTCGGCATCACCGCAGGCGAGATGGAAAATGCCAAGCGCGAAGTGCCCAAGGCGATCCGTGCCGTCGTACTGCGCATTGTGGTGTTCTACGTCGGTTCCGTGCTGCTGCTGGCCATGCTGCTGCCCTCCGACCAGTACAAGGCCGGCGTGTCCCCGTTCGTTACCGTGTTTGGCCAGATGGGCCTCGGCTGGGTGGGCGACGTGATGAACATGATCGTCATCACCGCCGCGCTGTCCTCCTGCAACTCGGGCCTGTACTCGATTGGCCGTGTCTTCCGCACCATGGCCAACAACGGGCATGCCCCGCAGTGGCTCACCAAGATGTCCAAGCGCCACGTGCCGTACGCCGCCATCCTCGCGATCGCCGCTTTCTACCTCGTGGGCATCCTGCTGAACATCTGGCTGGGCGGCTCGCACGCCTTCGACCTCGCGCTGAACACCGCGTCCATCGGCGTGATCTTCACGTGGGGCGCCATCTTCGCCAGCCAGATCGCGCTGCGCCACCAGAAGGGCCGCGTCTCCAGCCTCCCCATGCCGGGCTCGCCCTGGACCAGCTGGGCCGGACTGGTCGCGCTGCTGGCCATCACCGTGCTGATCGGCTTCGACACCATGACCAGCAAGACCGGCGAGGTCTTCCACCTGGGCCTGTGGACCCTGGCCACCGTTCCGTTCTTCGCCCTGGTGCTGTGGCTGGGCTGGCAGAAGGTCAAGAACAACGCGCCCAAGAGCGAGCTCTACAGCTAGGACCCACCGGTCCGGCGCGTAGCGCGACGGCGGCGGCAATCACCTCGACCAGGTGGTTGCCGCCGCCGTCGCGTTTAACGCCGCGGATCTTCAGTAGCTGGCAGGGGTGTCGGCAGGCCCCACCACCGGGTCCGCTGGGATGTAGTCGGCAGCGAGTGCCTCGGAGCCGCGGGCGAGGATGGACACATCGGCCCCGACCAGCACGAAGGCCGCGCCGGCTGCCATGTAGTGGCGCGCGGTGGCGGGGTTGAAAGCGTTCACGCCCGCGGGTTTGCCGGCCGCTTTGGCGGCGGCAAGGCAGTGTTCGACGGCGGCGCGCACCCGGGGGTGTTCCTGCTGGCCCAGCAGCCCCATGGAAGCGGCGAGGTCGGCGGGTCCCAGGAAGATGCCGTCCACGCCGTCCACCGCCAGGATGTTCTCGACGGCGGCGACGGCGGCTTCGGATTCGATCTGCACGGTGACGCTGACGGTGTCGGAGGCGCGGGCGAGGTAGTCGGGGGTCCGGTTCCAGCGCGCGGCCCGGGCCAGGGCAGAGCCCACGCCGCGGACGCCGTGCGGCGGGTAGCGGGTGGCGGCCACGGCGGCCTCCGCCTCGGCGGCGGAGTTCACCATGGGGATCAGCAGGTTCTGGACTCCCAGGTCCAGGTATTGCTTGATGAGCACCGTGTCGTTCACCGGCGGACGGACCATGGCCTGGACCGGGTAGCCGTGGACGGCCTGCAGCTGGGCCAGGATGGATTCGAGGCCGTTGGGGCTGTGCTCGGCGTCGATCAGGAGCCAGTCCAGTCCGGCACCCGCGCACAGTTCGGCCACCAGGGGGCTGCCGGAGCAGACCCACATCCCGGCCAGCGGGCGGCCGGCGCCGCCCGTTTGGTTGCGCAGGGCGTCACGGAAGGTGGGGTCTGGTTCTACTCGAAGCGGCATGTCACAACTCCCAGGGGTCCGTAGTCGGCGTGCACGGTGTCACCTTTGTACACCCAGAGGGGCCGGGTGAAGGAGCCGGCGAGGATGATGTCGCCGGCCTTCATGCCGTCCCCGTGGGCGGCGATCTTGTTGGCCAGCCAGTGCACGCCGTTAGCCGGGTGGTCCAGGACACCGGCGGCCACGCCG
The DNA here is from genome assembly GCF_040676555.1 of Arthrobacter sp. LAR12-1-1.1. Lineage (NCBI taxonomy): Bacteria > Bacillati > Actinomycetota > Actinomycetes > Micrococcales > Micrococcaceae > Arthrobacter > Arthrobacter sp. LAR12-1-1.1. Next base: position 39,390 of record NZ_JBEGIG010000012.1, read on the forward strand.
GTTTCCTCCACGGTCTGGTTCTTGTAGAGGATGGCGGAAACCCAGCGGAGGTCCACGGCGTCGGGCCGGACGGGGTTTCCGCCCACCACCATGGCGCCCATTGCGGCGTTGTCGGCGATGGTGTCCACGATGGTCCGGCCCTCCATTTCGATCCGGGAGTCCAGGATCTCCAGGGCCGGGACCACGTAGTCGGTGGCATTCAGGACGTCGAAGATTGTGCAGCCGGGACCGGCCAGGTCCTTCTTCAGCACGAACGCCAGTTCCACTTCGACCCGCGGGTGGGTGTACTGGTCCCACTGCACCGAGCAGCCGGTCTCCAGGACCATGTCATCGAAGATGGCGCCGTAGTCCGGTTCGGTGATGCCGGTGGCGGCCTGCATCGCCTTGGACGTGAGGCCGATCTTGCGGCCCACCAGGGCCCGTCCGGCGTCCTCGTTGCGGCGCCGCCACAGCTGCTGGACGGCGTAGGAGTCCTCCACCGACATGTCCGGGTAGCGGGCCGTCAGACGGGGGACCGGGGTCCGGCGCCGGCCGGCTTCCACCAGTTCGTCTGCGATCGCCTCGATGGTCGCGGGATCCAGCACGCTAAACCTGCGCTCCGAGCTTGAAGCCCGTCTTTTCTCCGGCGGGGCCGTCCTCTTCCTTGCGGGTGTAGGAGAAGCCGTCCGCGCCCACGGTCACGGCCATCTCGCTTTTTTCCTCACGGACAATGACGGGCTGTGGGTTGCCGTCGAGGTCCAGGACCAGGGAAGCCTCGGTGTACCAGGAGGGGACCACGGGATTGCCCCACCAGTCGCGGCGCTGGTTGTCGTGGACGTCCCAGGTGATGATGGGGTTGTCCGGGTCGCCGGTGTAGTAGTCCTGCGTGTAGATCTCGATGCGGTGGCCGTCCGGGTCCAGGATGTAGAGGTAGAACGCATTGGAGACACCGTGCCGGCCGGGGCCGCGTTCGATCCGGTCGGAGATGCGCAGGGCACCCATCTTGTCGCAGATCTGGATGATGTTGTGCTTCTCGTGCGTGGCGAAGGCAATGTGGTGCAGCCGCGGGCCGTTGCCGCCGGTCAGTGCGGTGTCGTGCACGGTCTGCTTGCGGTGCATCCAGGCGGCGTAGGTGACACCGTCGGAGTCCTTGATGTCCTCGGACACGCGGAAGCCCAGGTCCTCGAGGTATTTGCGGCCGCGCGGGACGTCCGGGGTGACCTGGTTGAAGTGGTCCAGCCGGACCAGCTCGCCGGCCGAGTAGAGGTCGTAGCGCTGGGTGAGGCGCTCGACGTGTTCGGTCTCGTAAAAAAATTCGTAGGGGAAACCGAGCGGATCCTCGACGCGGACGGCGTCGCCGATGCCCTTGGTGAAGCCTTCCTTGCGGCGCTCGGTGCGGCAGCCGAGTTCCTTGTAGTAGGCCTCGGCGGCATCCACCTCGGCGGGGGACTTCACCCGGTAGGCGAAGGCGGCCGCAGCTGCCACGGGGCCCTTGCGCAGCACCAGGTTGTGGTGGATGAACTCTTCCAGGGACCGCAGGTAGATGGTGTTCTCGTCTTCCTCGGTGACGTGCAGGCCCAGCAGGTCCACGTAGAACTCGCGGGACTTGGCGAGGTCCGTGACCACGAGTTCCAGGTAAGCGCAGCGGACGATGTCCGGGGCCGGGACGGTGGGGGTGGGGACGAAGTTGGTCATGGTGTTCTCTCTTCTTTGAAAGGGGGTGGTGTGCGCTGTTAGGCGCCGAATTTGGGGGTGTGGACGGTGCCGAGGGTGATGTGGACGGCCTGCTGGTCGGTGTAGAAGTCGATGGACCGGTAGCCGCCCTCGTGGCCCAGGCCCGAGGCCTTGACGCCGCCGAACGGGGTGCGGAGGTCGCGGACGTTGTGGCTGTTGAGCCAGACCATGCCGGCCTCGACGTTCTGCGAGAAGTTGTGCGCCCGGGTCAGGTTCTGGGTCCAGATGTAGGCCGCCAGCCCGTACCTGGTGTTGTTCGCCAGGGCGAGGGCTTCCTCGTCGGTATCGAAGGGTGTAATGGCAACGACGGGGCCGAAGATCTCCTCCTGGAAGATCCGCGCGTCCGGGGCGACGTCGGCAAACACGGTCGGGGCGATGTAGTTGCCCTCCGGAAGGTGGTCCGGGCGGCCGCCGCCGGCCAGCAGCCGGCCCTCGGACTTGCCGATCTCCACGTAGGAGGCCACCTTGGCGTAGTGCTCCGGGTGGACCAGGGCACCGACCTCGGTCTTGGGGTCGTGCGGGTCGCCCACCACGATGTTCTTGGCCCGGGCGGCGTACTTGTCGCAGAATTCCTCGTACACCGCGCGTTCCACCAGGATCCGGGAGCCGGCGGTGCAGCGCTCGCCGTTGAGGGAGAAGACGCCGAACAGCGCGGAGTCGATCGCGGCGTCGAGGTCGGCGTCGGCGAACACGACGCACGGGGACTTGCCGCCGAGCTCCATGGACAGGCCCTTGAGGTTGGCCGCGGCGTTGCGGAAGATCGTCTGGCCCGTGGTGGTTTCACCGGTGAAGGAGATCAGCGGGACATCGGGGTGCTTCACCAGGGCGTCGCCGGCTTCCTCGCCGAGGCCGTTGACGAGGTTGAACACGCCGTCGGGAAGGCCGGCGTCCTTGAAGATCGTCGCCCACAGCGAGGCGGACAGGGGAGTGAATTCGGCCGGCTTGAGGACCACGGTGTTGCCGGTGGCCAGGGCGGGGGCGAGCTTCCAGGACTCGAGCATGAACGGAGTGTTCCACGGGGTGATGAGGCCGGCGACGCCGATCGGCTTGCGGTTGACGTAGTTGATCTGGGCGCCGGGGACCTTCATGGCGTCGTCGAACTGGGCCACGATCAGGTCCGCGAAGAAGCGGAAGTTCTCGGCCGCGCGCAGCGCCTGGCCCTTGGCCTGGGTGATGGGCAGGCCGGTGTCGAAGGTTTCGAGCTCGGCGAGGCGTGCCTCCTGGGCTTCGACGGCGTCGGCGATCCTGTTCAGGATCCGGGCCCGTTCGCGGGGCTTCATCTTCGGCCACGGTCCGTTGACGAACGCGTCGCGGGCGGCGGCGACGGCGAGGTCGATGTCTTCCTTCTGGCCGGCGGCGGCGGTGGCGTAGTTCTGGTTGGAGACCGGGTCCAGGACGTCGAAGGTCGCCCCGCCCACCGAATCAACGAATTCGCCGTTGATGTAGTGCTGGATGTGGGTGGGAAGGTCCTGCGGAACGTAGTGGGTCTGGGTGGATTCGGCAGTGAACGTCATTGTTTTTCCTTACTGCTGTGTGGTCTGCGGGGTCGGGAGCTCGATTGCCGCCGCCTGGGCGAGGTACGCGTCCAGGGTGGCGCTGCGGTGCCGGCGGGCGGCCTTTTCGATGTCATCCGGGCTGGCGCCGGACTCGATGAGCTGGAGCAGGGCCTCGTGCTCGTCCACGGAGTCGTGGGCGCGGCCGGGGACGAAGCGGAACGTGGATGAGCGCAGGGATGCGAGCCGGTTCCAGCCCCGGTGGACGAGGTCCAGGATGTGCGGGTTGGGGCAGTGCTCGAACAGGACGCTGTGGAAGTCCTGGTTCAGCCGGGTGAACCGGACGGGGTCGAAGTGCTGCAGGCATTCGCGCATCTCGGCGTTGACGGCCCGGGCGCGGGCCACGTCCGCCTCCCCGATCAGCGGGGCCGAGAGTGCTGTGGCGGCGCCCTCGACGATGCTGAGGGTCTGCATTGTGTAGAGGTACTCGGTGGGGTCGATGCCGGCCACCGTGGCGCCGACGTTCCGCTCGAACTTGACCAGGCCCTCGGCCTCAAGCCGGCGGATGGCTTCGCGGACCGGGACCACGCTGACGCCCAGGTCCTCGGCGATCTTTGCCAGCACCAGCCGGTAGCCGGGGGAGTAGGTCCCGTCCACGATCCGGGATTTGACGGCCGCGTAGGCCTGCTCGGATTTGCTTGCTGTCGTGGTGGCCGTGGCGGCTGTGTCAGTCATGGGCTTTGCCGGCTTCCCATTCCTGGTAGCGGGTCCGCCATGCGGCGTTGAGCGGGTAGAGCCCGTCCACGCTGTGGCCCTGCTGCACCATTTCGGCGATGAAGGTCTCCTCGCGTTCCTGGGCGATGGAGTCGTCCGCGAGCTCTTCGGCGAGGGCCGGCGGGATCACCAGGATGCCGTCCGCGTCGGCCACGATGATGTCCCCGGGCTGCACGGTGGTGCCGCCGCAGGCGATGGTGATGTCCGTGTCCCACGGGATGTGCCGGCGGCCCAGGACTGCGGGGTGCGGGTTGGCATAGTAGGTGGGCATGTCCATGGCGGCCACGGCGGAGAAGTCGCGGACGCCGCCGTCGGTGATGATGGCCGCGGCGCCGCGGACCTGGGCGCGCAGGGCCAGGATGTCGCCGATGGTGCCGGTGCCCTTTTCGCCACGGGCTTCCATCACCAGGATCTCGCCCTCGTTGACGGAATCGATGGCCTTCTTCTGGGCGTTGAAGCCGCCGCCGTGGGTCTTGAAGAGGTCCTCTCGGTTGGGGACGTAGCGCAGGGTCCGGGCCAGGCCCACGATCCGCTGCTCCGGCCGGGTGGAGGTGAGTCCGTCGATGCTGACGTTGTCCAGGCCGCGCTTGCGCAGCTGGGAGGACAGGGTGGCGGTGCAGACGCTTTCCAGCTTGGCCTTCAGCTCAGCGGACAGGACAGGCCCGACGGCGGCGAGGCCGGCGGCTTCACGCGAGCCGTAGGCTTCCTCCCGCTGCAGATCGTCGGTCTTGGGCCGGGCGCCAAAGTCTGCGAACGGCGTTGTGCCGTCCGCCACTCGGGTGACCAGCCGGCCGGTGGTCAATTCAGCGCCGGCGGTGCCTCCCGTCGTCGCGCTGACTTCCACCTCGACGACGTCGCCCGGCTTGGCCACCGAAGCCCCGGCGGGGGTACCGGTGAGGATGATGTCGCCCTCTTCGAGGGTGAGCAGCTGGGACAGATCGGCCACGAGCCGGGCAAACGGGAAGAGCAGGTCCCCGGTGGTGTCGTCCTGGACCAGTTCGCCGTTGTGCCAGGTGCGGATCCGCAGCTCGGCGGGATCGACGGCGTCGGCCGCGATCAGGCCCGGTCCCACCGGTGTGAAGCCGTCGCCGCCTTTGGAGCGGAGGTTGGAGCCCTTGTCCGCGTAGCGGAGGTCGTAGACGCCGAGGTCGTTGCTGGCGGTGACCCACTCGACATGGCTCCACGCGTCCTCGATGCCCACGCGACGGGCGGGCTTGCCGATGATCAGGGCGATCTCGCCCTCGTAGCCGAGGAGCTCGCAGCCGGCCGGGCGCTCCACGCTTGTTGGGGCTGCTGCCGAACCGATTGCCAGGGACGACGACGGCTTCAGGAAGTAGGAAGGCTGCTCGGGTGTGCGGCCGCGCTGGGCTGCCCGGCTGGGGTAGTTGATGTGCACCGCGATGACCTTGCGGGCCGCGGCCAGGATGTGGTCGGTGACCTGTTCCAAGAGTTACTCCTCATCGAGTACGAAATCGTATACGAAAACTATGGTCCGGGATCCGTGGAACGTCAAGGCCCTTTTCGGCAATTTCCAAAGTGCTTGTAACCCGCGTCATATCTGCCGTACAGTTTTGGATTGGGAATCAAAATTCTATTATCGAACGTCAAGTTCTAATATCGAACACCACGACGGCGACAGACCGCCACACAACGAAGTGAGGAAAGCCCGTGCATTTCCACCACCACGGTTACGTATCCGGTGACCCGCGAGTCCAGCCGGCCGCCGGCGTCGGCATCGACCGTCCCACGCAGCTTCCGGACGAGGTCGACGTGCTCATTGTGGGCACCGGGCCTGCGGGCATGCTCACCGCCGCGCAACTCTCCCAGTTCCCGGGCGTCACGACCCGGATCGTGGAGCGCCGCGCCGGCAGGCTCGCCATTGGCCAGGCCGACGGCATCCAGGCCCGGAGTGTCGAGACCTTCCAGGCCTTCGGTTTCGCCGAGCGGATCATCGCCGAGGCCTACCGCATCACCGAAATGGCCTTCTGGAAGCCGGACCCCGCGGACCCGTCCCGCATTCACCGCAGCGCCCGCGCCGTGGACGACCCTGCCGGCATCAGTGAGTTCCCGCACCTGATCGTCAACCAGGCCCGCGTGCTGGACTACTTCGGCGAGTTCATGGCGAACTCGCCCACCCGCATGTCGCCGGACTACGGCCTGGAGTTCCGCGGCCTCGAGGTCACCGGTGAAGGCGAATACCCCGTCACCGTGACCCTCCTGCACACGGCCGGCCCCTACGAGGGCCAGGAACGCACTGTCCGCGCCAAGTACGTCGTCGGTGCGGACGGCGCGCGGAGCAAGGTGCGGGAATCGATCGGCTGCACGCTCGCCGGCGACCAGGCCAACCATGCCTGGGGTGTCATGGACGTCCTCGCGAACACGAACTTCCCCGACATCCGGCTGAAGTGTGCCATCCAGTCCGGCCGGGGCGGCAGCATCCTGCATATCCCCCGTGAAGGCGGCCACCTCTTCCGCATGTACGTCGACCTCGGCGAGGTGGACCCCAACGACAAAGGCGCGGTCCGCAACACCACCATCGAGCAGATCATCGCCAAGGCGAACGAAATCCTCCACCCGTACACGCTCGACGTGCGCAACGTCGCCTGGCACAGCGTATACGAGGTGGGACACCGCCTCACCGACCGGTTCGACGACGTCCTGCCGGAGCAGCGGGGCACCCGCACGCCGCGAGTGTTCATCACCGGCGACGCGTGCCACACGCACAGCGCCAAGGCCGGCCAGGGCATGAACGTCTCCATGCAGGACGGTTTTAACCTGGGCTGGAAGCTCGGACACGTGCTCGAAGGCCGCAGCCCGGAGACCCTGCTGTCCACGTACTCGGCCGAGCGCCAGGTCATCGCGAAGAACCTCATCGACTTCGACAAGGAGTGGTCGACGCTGATGGCGAAGAAGCCCGAGGAGTTCGAAAGCCCCTCCGAGCTCGAGGACTTTTATGTCAGCACCGCCGAATTCCCGGCAGGCTTCATGACCCAGTACGCACCCTCCATGCTCATCGGCGGGCCGGCGCACCAGGACCTGGCCGCCGGGTTCACCATCGGCAAGCGTTTCAAGTCCGCGCCCGTCGTGCGGGTCTGCGACACAAACCCGGTGCACCTCGGCCACCAGGCGAAGGCGGACGGTCGGTGGCGCATCTACGTCTTCGCGGACGCGGCAGCGCCGCAAACGGGCCAGCAGGGCGCGGGCGAGCAGGGCGCGGCGTCGCCCGTCGCCGAGTTCGCCGACTGGATCGCGAACTCGCCGGACTCGCCCCTCGCCGCCACCCCCGAGGGGGCCGACCGTGATGCTTGGTTCGACGTGAACGTGATCTACCAGCAGGACCACACGAACCTCGACATCGGCGCCGTGCCGGCGGCGTTCAAGCCGCAGGTGGGCCCGTTCCAGCTCACCTACCTCGAGAAGGTCTACGCCACGGATCCGACGGCGGACATCTTCGAGCTGCGCGGCATCGACCGCGGCGGCGCGGTGGTGGTGGTGCGGCCTGACCAGTATGTGGCGAACGTCCTGCCGTTGACAGCGACGGCGGAGCTCGCCGCGTTCTTCGCGCCCCTCCTGCGGGCAGGCAACCGCGCCCGTGAATTCCAGAACCACGCGGGCTAAGCGCCGGCCCACGGGCACCCTTCCGATGGCGCAGTGACGCTCCCGCCCAGTTGCTGCTGACCGCACCTCTGCGTACCCGCGAAATCCCGGTGGTGCGTAGAGGTGATGCGGAGTCCAGCACCGAGCAACTGGGATGGAGCGTCGTCACGCGGAAGCAGGGACGAACGCGGACATCCCGCCACACACCGGCCCGGTTCCGCTACGGAAAACGTTCCGTAACACGACAATGGCCCGGCGCTACGGGTATACCAGCAGCGCCGGGCCGTTTGCTCGTCGCCGGCCCGGATCCGTAGCGAATTGCTGGGGCGCTCAGCCCGGGACTGGGTCCCGCGACGTGGCGGCAATCCTGGGGCTCAATTGTCCCTGAGTCGGCGTGTTCGCACGGCTCAGGGCCTCAGGTGCTGGGCGAAGTGGTCCTCGATCCGCTGCCAGGCTTCGGGGGCCGATTCCGGGTCGGGGCCGATGCCCATGACCCGGAACAGTGGTCGCAGCGGCCTCGGCCCGGTCTCCACATCGTTGAGGAAGGCGTGCCCGGCGTGCGGGAATTCCTTGACGTCGTGGGCCACACCCAGGCGGTCGAGCACGGACTCGAGTTTCGCGGCCCCACCACGCAGGGTGCGGTCCTTGCCGCCGAAGTTGGCCACGATCGGGCAGGCCCCGGCGAGGGCCTCTTCCGGGTTCTTGGGGAGCCTGCCGTAGTTGACGGCTGCGGCGTCGAAGCCGTCGTTGGCCAGGAGCAGGGCAAAGCCGCCGCCCATGCAGAACCCGATCACGCCGATCTTGCCCGTGGTCCGGCCGGATTCCCGGAGCCAGTCCCGGGCGGTGGCCAGATCGGTGAAGGCCCGGCCCTCGCCCGCAGCCAACGCACGCATGGTGGCCACGAGACAGCGGCGGGCGCCGCCGTCGCTGAAGAGGTCAACGGCCAGCGTCAGGTAACCGGCGGCCGCCATGCGGTTGGCGTGGCGGACGGTAATGTCGTCCAGGCCCAACGCTTCGTGGACCATCAGGACCGCAGGAAAAGGCCCGTCGCCCTCCGGCGTCGCCAGGTAGCCGCGCAGCACCGGCGAACCGCCGGCGGCAGCGCTGGCCCGGCTCAAGTCGACGTTGCTGAGATTCCGGCTGACGCTCTGGCCGTGGTCTGCTTGGGTGCGTGCCATGGTGTCCCCTTTGTCGGCTGTGTGGGGCCATTCTCGCAAACGGGCACAAAAAAGCAGCGCCGGACATCCCCCAAAGGAAAATCCGGCGCCGCAAACTTTTTAAGGACTAGTCCTTCTTGAAGGTGTCCTTGACGTTTTCGCCGACCTTCTTCGCATCGGCTACAACCTGGTCCCGCTGGCCCTCGGCTCGAAGCTGGTCGTTGTCAGTGGCATTGCCAGCAGCTTCCTTGGCCTTGCCGCCGAGGTGCTCTGCTTCGTTCTGAATCTTGTCTCCGACGCCCATGGTGTTGGCCACCTTTCGTTTCCGGTTGAAATTCACTGTCCAATCACCATAACACAAAGCATGCTTACTAATTCAAGGGTCTCCCGGGATGATCCTCCGGTGCGTCGACGCCGGCCGCGGCCTGGGCGGTTGGCGCAAGGGTGAAATTCCCCCGGCCCGCGGGCTAGGCTCGAGGTCATGGACCACAAGACCACTCTCACGCAGCACATCAATGCTCCGGCGGACTCGGTGTGGGCGGTGGTGTCGGACATTCCGGGATCTGCCGCGACCCTGTCCGGCGTCGATTCGATCCAGATGCTCACTGACGGACCTTATGCCGTGGGCACACGCTGGAAGGAAACCCGCACCATGATGGGGCGCTCGGAAACGGTGGAGATGTGGGTTTCCCAGTCCGAGGCGCCGTCGACCGGCCGGGGCGGCAGCACCACGGTGAAAGCCCTCCAGGGCGGCGCCGACTACACCTCCAGGTTCGCACTGGCGGAGCGCGACGGCGGAACGGACCTCACGCTGACCTTCGGCGCCGAAGTCATCAAACCAACCCGGTTCAGCAAGATTATGCTCACCGTGTTCGGCCCGCTCGGGATGCGCATCACCCGCAAGGCGCTGGCCAAAGACCTGGCGGACATCGCCGCCAAAGCCGAGTCCCTGTGATGGTGCGGCGCGCTGCGGCGGACAAGGCTCCCAAGGTCACCGCACCCCGCCTCGAGCCGGTCCGGCCGGGGGAGCTGCGGGACGATCCTGCCCCGGAATTCCGGCGCGGTGTTCGGTACGACGGCGTCCGGTACAGCCGCGCGTCGGCAGACGGCCTGGACCTTGGCGCCACGGACTTCGCCGAGTGCGAATTCGCCGGGGTCTCCTTCAACGAGACGCAGCTGCGCGGTGCCACTTTCCGTGACTGCATCCTGACCGAGGTCTACGCCTCGGTGCTGACCGCAGCCCGGACCAGTCTGCGGGATGTGGAGATCAGCAACCCCCGCTGGGGATCGGCTGAACTCTATGAATGTGGCTGGCAATCGGTGCGGATCGACGGCGGCAAACTCGACTATGTGAACCTGCGCGGGTCCAAGCTCACGGACGTGCAGATCAGTGACTGCATCATCAACGAGCTGGATCTGGGCTCCTGCACCGCCACGCGGGTCGCCTTGAAGAACTGCACGATCGGCACCCTTGATTTCTCCGGGGCCCGGCTCAAGGACTTCGACCTCAGGGGCACCGATTTCCGCACGATCAGCGGCCTGGGTAGCCTGGCCGGCCTCGTGGTCGACGACGACCAGCTCACCCTGCTCGCCCCATTGCTCGCGGCCCATCTGGGCGTCGTCGTCGCGTAATCCGCCGGCATCCGGTTGACCCCCTTGGCCCACCGTGTAATCTTTATAGAACGAACGGTCGGTAAATTACTCTGCTGCCGGCCCCGCTTTCTTGGTGAAGGATGTTCTCATGGTCGAGGCTTTTCTTGTTGGCGGCGCCCGCACCCCGGTGGGCCGCTACGGCGGCGCCCTCTCCGCAGTCCGCCCCGATGACCTGGCCGCACTGGTGGTTCGTGAGGCTGTGGCCCGGGCCGGCGTCGATCCGGACAGCATCGAGGAGGTAATCCTCGGCAACGCCAACGGCGCCGGCGAAGAAAACCGCAACGTGGCCCGCATGGCCACCCTACTTGCCGGGTTGCCCCTCCACATCTCCGGCATCACCGTGAACCGGCTCTGCGCCTCCGGGCTCAGCGCCATCATCATGGCCAGCCACATGATCAAGTCCGGCGCCGCGGACATCGTGATCGCCGGCGGAGTCGAATCCATGAGCCGGGCCCCCTGGGTCCAGGAAAAACCCCGGACCGCCTTCGCCAAACCGGGCGAAATATTCGATACCTCCATCGGCTGGCGTTTCGTCAACCCGCAGTTCACTAAGGGAGAGCTCTCCCGGGACGGCAAGATGACCTACTCCATGCCCGAGACGGCGGAAGAGGTGGGCCGGGTTGACGGCATCTCGCGGGAGGACGCCGACGCCTTCGCCGTCCGCTCCCACGAACGCGCCCTGGCCGCCATCGCCGCCGGCCGCTTCGCCGAGGAAATCGTCCCCGTGACCGTCAAGACCCGCAAGGGCGAGACCGTGGTGGACACCGATGAGGGCCCCCGCGCCGGCACCACCATGGACGTCCTCGCCGGGCTCCGGCCGGTAGTCAAGGGCGGCTCGATCGTCACGGCAGGCAACTCCTCCACCCTCAACGACGGCGCCTCCGCCATCATCGTGGCCTCCGAAGCCGCGATCCAGAAGCTTGGCCTCACGCCCCGGGCACGCATTATCGACGGCGCCTCCGCCGGCTGCGAGCCCGAAATCATGGGCATCGGACCGGTCCCGGCCACCGAGAAGGTACTCGCCCGTTCCGGCCTCAGCGTCGGGGACCTCGGCGCCGTCGAACTGAACGAGGCGTTCGCGACCCAGTCCCTGGCCAGCATGCGCCGGCTCGGCCTTGACCCGGAGATTGTGAACCGCGACGGCGGCGCGATCTCCCTGGGCCACCCGCTCGGTTCGTCCGGTTCCCGGATCGCGATCACGCTGCTGGGGCGGATGGAACGCGAAAACGCGAAGATCGGCCTCGCCACCATGTGCATCGGTGTCGGCCAGGGCACGGCCATGCTGCTGGAGCGCGTGTAGTGGCGGCCCCGGCACTGGCCCTCGACGCGGCTGGCTTCGGCACGCTCCTGGTCGAAGAGCGCGAGGACCGCGTGGTGGTGGTGCTCAACCGCCCCGAGGTCCGCAACGCGATCGACCAGCAGATGGTCGACGAACTCCACGCCGTCTGCGCCCATCTCGAGCAGCACCCGAAAATCCTTATCATCGCCGGCGCCGCCGGGGTTTTCGCCTCTGGCGCCGACATCGGGCAGCTGCGCGAACGGCGCCGCGACGATGCCCTGCAGGGCATCAACTCCACCATTTTCGTCCGGATCGCCAAGCTGCCGATGCCCGTCATCGCAGCCCTCGACGGCTTCTGCCTCGGCGGCGGCGCCGAACTGGCCTACGCCGCCGACTTCCGGATCGGCACCCCGTCCGTCCGGATCGGCAATCCCGAAACCGGACTCGGCATCCTGGCCGCCGCCGGCGCCAGTTGGCGCCTCAAGGAACTTGTGGGGGAGCCCGTCGCCAAGGAAATGCTGCTGGCCGGTGCCGTGCTGCGGGCAGACCGTGCCCTCGCGGTCAACCTCATCACCGAAATCCACGAACCGTCCGCTCTGATGGCCGCGGCCCACGGGCTCGCCGACCGGATCGCCTCGCAGGACCCGCTCGCCGTCCGGATCACCAAATCCGTGTTCCACGCCCCGGCCGAGGCGCATCCCCTCATTGACCAGCTGGCGCAGGGGATCCTCTTCGAATCCCAGGCCAAGTTCGACCGTATGCAGACTTTTTTGGATAAAAAATCAGTCAAGAAAACAGAGAAGCAGTCAGCCAAAGAATCCGGGAAGCAGAAATAGACATGGGCAACTCCGTACTCCCCGACAGTAACCTTCCCGGCAGCAAGTTTCCCCACTCCGTCGGGGTTCTCGGCGGCGGCCGCATGGGCGCAGGCATCGCCCACGCCTTCCTGATCAAGGGAGCCAATGTGGTGGTCGTCGAGCGCGACGAGGCTTCGGCCGAGGCCGCCCGGGAGCGGGTCGAGTCCGCCGCTGCCAAGAGCCTCGAGCGCGGCGCCGTGGATGGCAACCTGGACGAGATGGCTTCCCGGCTCGCGGTCACGGTGGACTACGACGACTTCGCCGACCGGCAGCTGGTGGTCGAGGCTGTTCCGGAGGACTGGGACCTGAAGGTCACCGCGCTGCGCGGCATCGAGGAACGGCTCGCCGACGGCGCCTACCTCGCGTCAAACACGTCGTCGCTGTCCGTCAACGGGCTGGCCCGTGAGCTGAAGCGGCCGCAGAACTTCCTGGGCCTGCACTTCTTCAACCCGGTGCCGGCGTCGACGCTGATCGAGGTGGTCCTCGGCGAGCAGACTTCCGACGCCCTGGCGCAGGCCGCCCGCGGCTGGGTCGAGGCGCTCGGCAAGACCGCCGTCGTGGTCAACGACGCGCCTGGATTCGCCTCCTCCCGGCTTGGCGTCGCGATCGCCCTCGAAGCGATGCGGATGGTGGAAGAGGGCGTGGCCACCGCCGAAGACATCGACAACGCCATGGTCCTCGGCTACAAGCACCCCACGGGCCCGCTGCGGACCACCGACATTGTGGGCCTGGATGTGCGCCTCGGCATCGCGGAGTACCTGCAGTCCACGCTGGGGGATCGTTTCGCTCCGCCGCAGATCCTGCGGGACAAGGTCGCCCGCGGGGAACTGGGCCGCAAGTCCGGCAAGGGCTTCTTCGACTGGACCAAGTGACCGGCGCGTGACCGTGCCCCTAGGATGGTGCGGTGACTTCCCTGGACCGCCCCGCGATCGCCCCCATCACCCTGACCGGCAAATATGTCGTCCTTGAACCGCTGAGCCCGGACCACCACGACGGCCTCGTCGAGGCGGCCCACGACGGCGAGCTGTGGCACCTCTGGTACACCAGTGTGCCCGCGCCGCAACACATGGCCGCCGAGATTGAGCGGCGCCTGGCCCTGCAGGACAGCGGCGACATGCTGCCCTTCACCACGCGGCTGCTCGACCCCGCCACGGGCACACCGGGCAGGGTGATCGGCATGACTACCTACATGAACATCGACGCCGCAACGCCCCGGGTGGAGATCGGCTCCACCTGGAACGCGGCGTCAGCACATGGCAGCGGCACCAACCCGGACTCCAAGTTGCTGCTGCTGCGGCACGCCTTCGAGACGCTGGGCTGCCCCGCCGTCGAGTTCCGGACGCACTGGCTCAACCACCAGTCCCGTGAGGCGATCGCGCGGCTGGGCGCCAAGCAGGACGGTGTGCTCCGCAGCCACACGCGCAGCACTGACGGGGCGCTGCGGGACACAGTTGTGTTTTCCATCCTGGAACACGAGTGGCCGATGGTCCGGAACGCCCTTGAGTCCAGGCTGGCCAAGCGGCGTCAGGGTGCCGAGTAGGCCTTGGCCCCATTAAGCGAAGCGAAGTACGCCTCGTAGCCCCGGGCATTCGGGTGGAAGTTTTCGGGACTGGCCAGGGCCGAACGGTCGAGATTGATCCACGGGGCTGCTGAGTTCACGCCGTGACCGGCGAAAGCGGCCCGGACATCGACGTACTCCGCTCCGGTGGCCTGGGCGGCGGCGGCGATGGAGCCGTTCAAGCCGTCAGCCAGGAGTGTGGCCTTGTAGATGAACAGGGACATCGGATCAGCCTGACCGGGGGCGACCGGATCGTAGAGGTACGGGTAGCCCGTCACCACAACCTTGGCGTTGGGCGCGGCAGCCTTCACGCGCTGGATCATCGCGGTCACGTCACCGGCCAGTTTATGGCTGGAGATCTGGCCCTCAGCGTAGGCGCTGGCAGCGTCGCAAAGCGGACCCGCGGCGGGATTAACCATGGCGGCGCCGCAGGAGGCGAGGATTTCCGCAAACCGGAGGTTGTTGCCGCCGGCCGTGATGGTGACGAGTTCCGTGCCCTTGTTCAGCTGCCTCAGCTGGGTGTTCACGACGTCTTGGGTCGTCTTGCCGCTGCAGGCCGCGTTCGCGACCAGTTTGATGGATTTCTTGTGGGCAGCGAGTTCGGAATAGGTGTTCTCGCTGCGGTAGCAGTCATCCAGGTACGGCCCCGCCCCCAGCCCGGCGGCGTAGGAGTCTCCCAGCGCGATGTAGTTGGCCTTGTCCACGGCCTGCGCCGGCACCGCCGCCAAACTGGCCGCCACTGCCAGGGTGGCGAGACCGGCCGCAAGAGCCGTTCGCCGGCGTCGAAGTTTCAGAGTTCCCATGGTGTTCTCCTCGGTTGCACGCTGGTTTCAGCGCCCGTGCCGTGAAAGCGTGCCGCGAAGAGGTCTCAGTCCCGGCTGCAGGCGAGCTGAAGTGTGCCCGGCGGCCACCGGGCACACCGCCACCCTATGCGGAAGCGTCGACCCGCACCATGGCAATCGTCCCGTTGTGTATAACTTTTGTGAATCCTCCCGTGGATCGGCACCGGTGCGTGTGTTTAGCTTTCTGGATGACGATTCCTGCCGCGCCCGGAGGCCATGCCAGGGGGACGGCCGTGCCCGGAGCGATGGCGTGGGACGGAGCGGTTAACGCCTGGCACGTCGCCGGCAGCGTGTTCCGGATGGGACGCCGCGAGTGGCTGACCGAGGCCGGCTGGCGGCAGGTGTACGACGGCGGCATCCGGACAGTCGTCGATCTCCGCAACGAAGCGGAAATCCGGCGCCGGGAGACCGACCCGCCGGTGACGGGGGCAGCCTTGGCCGGTTTCGACGTCGTGCTGGCCCCCACCGAAGACCCGGGCAACAGCGAGTTCCGCGAGCTCTGTGTGCCCTACCTGAACGACCCTGTCTGTTATGGCGACAACGCCAGGCTGTTCCCGCACCTGCTGGCCGGCGTCTTTAAGGCAGTGGCGGCCGCGGAGGGCGGCGTGGTCATCCACTGCTCTGCCGGGCGGGACCGGAGCGGCATGATCGCCGCCATGCTCCAGGACCTCGCCGGCGACAGCGACGAGGCCATTGTGCGCGGCTACCAGCGCTCCATGCGGGGCATCAATGAGCACCTCAGGCAGGCGGCTGTCCCGCATCCCCACGAACGGTATCTGCCCGAGGAAGTTCTGGCTCCGCTGCTCCAAACGCGGTCGGAAAGCCTCTTGCGGTTCGTGCGCCACGTGAAGACCGGTGATTTCTTACGCCACAATGGCATAACGGACCGGGAGCTGACTGCCATTCTGGCCAAATTGGGGCGCTAGAGTAACCGGGTGAAGACTCCGACGTACCAGCTGACAGTGCGGGCGGTGGCGGCTGCCGCCATCGCGCTTGCGGGATCGTTCTACGCCGTTCCTGCCCTCGCCGTAACAGGAGGGACGGAACCCGCACCGACAGCGTCGCCGACAGTCTCGCCGTCGGACGCACCGACAGCCCCGCCGTCGGCAACCGCCGGCCCGGCAGCGCCGGTTGATACGACGGCGGCGGCTGGCGCGACAGCCACGGCCGCCGCCGCGACGCGCATCAGCGACGCCGGCCTCGCCGAAGCCGTGCAGCGGGACCTTGGCATGACCCTTGCGGAGTTTGATGCCGCCGGTGCGCTGGCCCGGCGGGCCGCCGACGCCGCTCCCTCCCTGCGGGCCCTCCCCGGCTATGTGGGGATCAGCCTCGCCGGCGGCAAGATCGCGGTTGAAGGCAGCGGCCCCGAGCTCCGGGCCCGCGTGGCCGAGCTGAACCAGTCCGGCACGGCCACGTTCGTGCTTGCCGCCCCTGCCGCCGCCGTTGTCCCCTCGGCCGCGGAGCTCCTTGCCTCCAGCACCCAGCAACTGTTCGAGGCCTACGTCAGCGAGGTCGGGGCCGCAGGGCTGCAGGCCGTCACCTACACCAACGGCCACTTCGTCATCCGCACCGGCGGCACCAACACGGCGCAGTCCATTCCCGCCTCCGGCGCCGCTCCCGCCTCCGGCGCCGCTCCCGCCTCCGGCGGGGATGCGCAGCCAGCGACAGCGCCGGGCACGAAGCCGAAGATGTCCGCGGCGGATTTCGTGGCCCGCTACGCCAACGTGGCACTGGAACAAGGATCGCGGATCGCCACGGAAGAGGACTTCTTTGGCGGCCAGGGGTACATCATTGACGGCCGCACCCTGTGTTCGGCCGGATTCGGGGCCTTCAGCCCCGCGGGCGAGCCCTTGGTCCTGACCGCCGGGCACTGCGCCGCTGACGGTGCCGCGAAGCAGGCCCAGGTTGAAGATCCCGCGGGGGCGCCGGCGGCCGGCGGGGCCGGTTCGGGCGCGGCCGCCGGGACCCTGGGGACCTTCGGGTTCAGCCAGTTCGGCGGTCCGGACAATTCCATAGTGGCTGCGGACGGCACCAACGTCGGCACGGACATCGCCGTCCTCCGGGGTATCCGGAGCAGCTTGGACCTCCAGCCGGCCGTCACGCGGTGGGACAACCCCGCCGATCCGGGGCCGTCGTCCGTGAAGATCGTGGGAACCGTGGCGCCGTTCCAGGGTCAGCCCGTGTGCCGGTCCGGCCGGAGCCTCGGCTGGTCGTGCGGGACCGTGGACTCAGTGGGCACCTGGGTCATCGCCGGACCGAACTCCTTGCCGCCGGACTTTGACAACGATCTCCGGGCGCTGAACGGCTTCGACTCCAGCACGGTCAAGTCCCGCCCCGGGGACTCCGGCGGACCGTGGATCAGCGGGAACTTCGCCGTCGGCATGCACACCGGGGCGGAAAGCGAGGGCGGCGTACAGACGCGGGCCATCGCGACCACGCTCGAGGACGCAGCGGGCCGGGTTCCCGGCGGTGTCCAGCTGCAGCTGTTCCTGGCCAAGCCAACGCTAGCGGCGGCCGCCAACGGAACCGTCACAGCCGGTGAGCCGATTACGGGGCACGTGGGCGCCGGTCCGGCCTCCGTGGTGGCGCCGAATTCCAAGGTCCGCGTCACCGTCCTAGACCAGAAACCAGGCCAGAAACCAGTCCAGAAACCAGGCCAGAAGGACGGTCAGCCGTTGGAAGTGCCCATCGACGCGTCGGGAAACTGGCAGTTCCCCGCGCCGTCGTCGGCCGGGCAGTTCAAGTTCTCGGCTGAAACTGTGAACGAATTCAGCCGCTCCGGGGCAGTCTCGCTGTCCGTCGACGTATCCCGCCTCGCGGCTCCGGCCATCACCTCTCCGGTGGACGGCCCGGCGCTCACCGCCATCGAAACAATCGAGGGCACCGGCGAAGCCGGCCGCACGGTGCGGCTCTCCGGCGACTTTACTGGGACCGGACTGGTCGCCGCAGACGGCCGCTGGAGCATCAAGGTGGCCGATCAGCCGGTCTTCGGAAAAATTTCGGTCACGGCGGTGCTCACGGCCCCCGGGCAGGCGGACAGCCCCTCGGTGACCCGCGCCTACTCTGTCATTCCGCCGGTTCCGGCGGTGTCGAACCTCCGGGACGGCAAACGCCTGCGCCAGGATGCCCTGCCCGCCGGCATCTCGGGCACCGCCATTGACGGTGCCGACGTGACCGCGGCGGTGGATGGGGTGGCCATTGGATCAGTCCTGGCCGGTGCTGGCAATGCTGGTGCCGGCGGTTCCGGCGGTGCGGGGGCGCGGGCCGCGCTGCAGCAGCGGATTCCGCAGGACCTGGCCGGCGGCGCCCGCTGGAGTGTCCCGTTCCCCGCCGGACTGGCCACTGGAGCGCACACGCTGACGGTTACGCAGGCCATTGACGGTGTCGCTTCGCTTCCGGCCGCCGTGGCGTTCACCGTCGACGCCGCACCTGTTTCCGCGGGTACCCCGGACGAGACCCCGGCAAACAGCCCGCCGGCAACGCCCAGCCAACCGACAGTCCCGCAGCAGCCGGTCAACCCGGCCGGAGCTCCCGCCGAGCCGGCCAACCCGGCGCAGGCGCCCGTCCCGCCGTCGGACACTTCCGTCATTGTGGGCGGCGAAGCACCGGACGGTGCGGCACCAGACGGCACGGCGGCAGGCGATGCGGGCCAGTTGGCCAGCACGGGTGCCGGCGGGCTCCTGCCCGCCGCAGGACTCGGCGCCGGGGCCCTGCTGCTCGGCGCGGCCTTCGTGGCGTTCGGCCGGCGCCGGGCGGGCCGCTAGCGGCGGACTCCAGGCCCGGCTCGCTGCAAAGCTGCGGGGTCGCCGTACGGTTACGGCGACCCCGCAGCT
This sequence comes from Arthrobacter sp. LAR12-1-1.1, assembly GCF_040676555.1. NCBI lineage: Bacteria > Bacillati > Actinomycetota > Actinomycetes > Micrococcales > Micrococcaceae > Arthrobacter > Arthrobacter sp. LAR12-1-1.1. The sequence goes on from NZ_JBEGIG010000012.1 coordinate 58,146, forward strand.
TTTGGGCGACCCCGCGAGTTCGGGGGCAGAACCGCGAGACGCGGCTACTGGAAGTCAGCCAGCCAGAGATCCGGGCCGAAGACCTCGTATTGAATGTCCTTCGCCGGTACGCCACCAGCGATCAAGGCGCTCCGAACCGATTTCAGGAACGGCAGGGGACCGCAGAGGTAGTACTCGGCGTCGTCGGGGAGTTCCACCGCTCCGACGTCCATGAAGCCGGAGAACTCGGATCCGGAGTCACTTCCGCCGACAGTGGGATTCAGGAACCACGTCCTCAACGTCCCGTCCGGCAAGGCAGCCAGATCCTCCGTGACCTGCCCCCGAAGTGGGAAGGACGCCTCGCTGTCGTCGGCATGCAGCATTATCACCTGCCGCTGGGAACCGGACTTGACGAGGTGCGACAGCATTCCGGCCATCGGGGTGATCCCGATCCCCGCGCTGGCCAGGACCAGGGGCCGGTCCGTGTACTCCAGCACCACATCGCCGAAGGGTGCCGAGAGCTCCACCTCGTCGCCCACCCGGACCTCATTGTGCAGCAGATTGGACATCTCGCCGTCGGGGGTCCCGAGTCCTTGGACCCGCTTCACCGCGAACTGCCGGTGCTGGCCGTCGTCGGCCTTGGTCAGGCTGTACTGCCTGGGCTGGTGGACGCCGTCGTGCATTTGCATCTTGATCGTCACGTACTGCCCCGGCAGGGAAGGCTTGACGTCGCGCTCGTCGGTACGTTCGACGACGAACGAGACGACGTCGTCTGTCTCCTGGATCCGCTGCACCACCCGCCATGTCCGCCAGATGGTTTCGGGGGAGAGGTGCACGGCGTTGTACAGCCCGCGCTCCTTGTTGATGAGCAGGTTCGCCAGCAGCCAGTAGACCTCGTCCCAGGCGGCGGCGACCTCGGGGGTGACGGCATCCCCCAGGACATCCACGATCGCCCACATGAGGTGGTCGTGGACAACCTGGTACTGGTCCGGGCTCAGGCCCAGCGAGACGTGTTTGTGGGCCACCCGGGAGAGCAGATGGTCCGGCACCTGATCCGGTTTCTCCACGAGCATGGTGGCGAATGCCGCGATGGATCCGGCGAGTGCCTGCTGCTGGCGGCCGTCCGCCTGGTTTCCCCTGTTGAACAGGCCGTCCAGGAGGTCCGGCCGTGCCTCGAACATATGTTTGTAGAAGCGCTTGGCGATCTCCTCGATGTGCTCGCCGACTACGGGAAGCGTTGCCTGGATGACAGGAAGTGAGGTGTCTGAGAGCATGGTGGATCCCTTCCGGTGCGACCGGTGCAACCCGTCGGTGGCGGGCGACTCAGCACTACCAAGCTAACAGCCGGGGCAACGGGCCTTCCGGGTCGATCGGCCCTACACCGACGGGGGCGACCGGTGTAGGCGGCGTTCACGCCCGGGCCCAGTTTCCCGCCCCCGCCCCCGTCCAGGCCCACGCCCAGGTCCCGTTCCATGCCCCGGCTCGCCGGAAAGCTGCGGGGGCGCCGTACGGCTACGGCCACCCCGCAGGTCTCCGGCGACCCCGAGGCGGCGACCCCGAGGCGTCGGGCCCCAGGCGCGGGCCGCGAACTCGGGAGTCAGGCCTTGCGGGCCAGCAGCAGATTGGTGATCCGCAGCGTGCAGAGCCGCTGGCCGGCCTCGTTCGTGATCAGCACCTCGTGCGTGGTCAGGGTGCCGCCCAGATGGATCGGGGTTGCCGTGATCGTGATCAGCCCCTCGCGGGCCGATTTATGGTGCGTGGCCGAGACGTCGACGCCCACCGCCGTCTTGCCCAGGGTGCTGGCGTGGATGACGGCGGCCCAGGAGCCCACGGCCTCGCCCACGGCCAGGGAGGCGCCGCCGTGCAGGAGCCCGAACGACTGCCGGTTGCCCTCCACCGGCATGGTCGCCACCACGCGGTCCACGGACTCCTCGACGATCTTCACGCCCATCTTCTCGTCGAGTTCCCCGAGGGTGATCTTCCACATCTCGGTGCTGCCGGTCTCGGGCGTCATAGCGTCTCCTTTGTTGCCGGCCGGCCGCGGCCCGGTCGGTGCCACCGCTGCTAGTGTGCGGCAGGCCTCATTCATGTACTCTAGATCATATTACCGAACGGACGGTCAGTAATGTTCCGGCCGTGTTGATCTTGCTCCCCCGTTGGAAGGACCCGTCAACGATGACCACCACAGCCGCACCCACAGTAGACACTGTCGAGATCGTTCCCAGCTTCATCCGGGGTTCCTGGTGGACTCCCGACGCCGCCTCCGCCGCCGGCGCAGCGCCGGTCCTGGACGCCAGCACCGGCGAACTTCTGGCCAAAGTGAGCACCGAGGGGCTCGACCTCGCCGCCGTCGTGGACTACGGCCGCACCACCGGCCAGGCGGAACTGGGCACGCTGACCTTCCACCAGCGCGCGCTCAAGCTCAAGGAGCTGGCGCAGTACCTCAACGGCCGCCGCGAGGAGTTCTACGCGCTCTCGGCGCAGACCGGCGCCACCAAAATCGACTCAATGGTCGACATCGACGGCGGGATCGGCGTCCTGTTCACTTTCGGGTCCAAGGGCCGCCGCGAACTGCCCAACTCCCAGGTGGTGGTCGATGGCCCCATGGAGGTGCTGTCCCGCGACGGCTCGTTCGCCGGTGAACACATCTACACCCGCATTCCCGGCGTCGCCGTGCAGATCAATGCCTTCAACTTCCCCGTGTGGGGCATGCTCGAGAAGCTGGCCCCGGCCTTCCTCGCCGGCGTGCCCACCATCGTCAAGCCGGCCACCCCCACCGGGTACGTGGCCGCCGCCGTGGTCAAGGCGATCGACGAATCCGGCATCCTGCCCACGGGCTCGCTGCAGCTGATTTCCGGCTCCGTCCGCACCCTGCTGGACCACCTGGACTACCGCGACCTCGTGGCCTTCACCGGCTCCGCCTCGACCGCCAACACGCTCAAGTCCCACCCCAACGTGGTCAAGGGCGGGGTCCGCTTCACTTCCGAAACCGATTCCCTCAACGCCGCGATCCTGGGCCCGGACGCCGTCAAGGGCACGCCGGAATTTGATGCCTTCATCAAGTCCCTCGTCACCGAGATGACGGTCAAGGCCGGCCAGAAATGCACCTCGATCCGCCGCGCGATCGTGCCGCAGGAACTCGTCGCCGACGTCACCGCCGCCGTGGGGGAACGCATCCGCGAACGCGTCGTGCTCGGTGACCCCCGGGCCGAGGGCGTCACCATGGGCGCCCTGGCCTCCCTCGAGCAGCTCGCCGACGTGCGCGCCGCCGTCCAGTCCATGCTCGACGCCGGCGGGGAGCTTGCCTACGGCACGCTCGATGCACCGAAGGTCACCAGCGCGGACGGCAGCATCGGCGTCGTCGACGGCGGTGCCTTCATGTCCCCTGTCCTGCTGAGCTGGGCCAACCCTGAGGCCGACGAGGTCCACTCGCTCGAGGCCTTCGGCCCGGTGTCCTCGGTGATCGGCTACACGGACCTGGCCGACGCCGTCCGCCTCGCCGCCCGCGGCGGCGGCTCGCTGGTCGCCTCGGTCTGCACGAACGACCCCGCCGTGGCGCAGCAGCTGGTCACCGGGATCGCGGCCCACCACGGCCGCGTGCTCATGCTCAACCGCGAGGACGCCCGCAGCTCCACCGGCCACGGCTCCCCGGTCCCGCACCTGGTCCACGGCGGGCCCGGCCGCGCCGGCGGCGGCGAAGAGCTCGGCGGCATCCGCTCGGTGATGCACCACATGCAGCGCACCGCGATCCAGGGCTCGCCCAACATGCTCACCGCCGTCACCGGCGTCTGGCACACCGGCGCGGACCGCAACTTCACGCTCGAGACCGAAGGCCAGCACCCGTTCCGGAAATCCCTGGCCACGCTGCACATCGGCGACGCCATCCGCTCCGAGCTGCGTGAGGTCTCGCTGGAGGAGATCACCAAGTTCGCGAACTCCACCGGCGACACGTTCTACGCCCACACCAACCAGGAAGCCGCCGCCGCCAACCCGTTCTTCCCGGGCATCGTGGCGCACGGCTACCTCCTGCTCAGCTGGGCCGCCGGCCTGTTCGTGGAGCCCGCACCGGGCCCGGTCCTTGCCAACTACGGCCTGGAGAACCTGCGGTTCATCACCCCGGTGGCCGCGGGCGACTCCATCCGCGTGACCCTGACGGCCAAGAAGATCACCCCGCGCGAGACCGACGAGTACGGCGAGGTGGCCTGGGATGCCGTCCTGACCAACCAGAACGACGAAATCGTGGCGACCTACGACGTACTGACCCTCGTCGAGAAGTAGCCTCACCCGACGCTCCCTCCCGTTGCGCTATCACTTGTGGCTGCCAAAAGGTCGAAATGGCCGCCACAAGTGATAAGGCAACCGGGGAGGGGGCTCTTTCCACCCCGCTCCGGCGTAAAATCTTGCTCGTAGGAGGTGGCGAAATGACCCTAGTACTGAACAAAGCCACAACAGTCCTGCCAGTCGATGATGCAGCGCGTGCCCGGCATTTCTACGAGGACACTTTGGGGCTCCCGCACCGCGGCGTGGCAGACGACGGAAGCGAAATGTTCGGCTCAGAAGGCGGCCCGATGCTGCAGCTGATGCCTGTCAAGGATGGAAAGCACTCAGAGCACACCACCCTGAGTTTTGAAGTCAGCGAGATCGAACGCACAGTCAAGGATATGGAAGCCAAGGGCGTCATGTTCCAGGACTACGATCTCCCGGATCTCAAGACCGAGAACCACATTTGTACAACGGATTCAGAGAAGTGCGCCTGGTTCATGGACTCCGAGCACAATATTCTCTGCGTGCACGAGAACATCACCACGGCAGCTGATTACCAGCTCTGAGATCCGGTCCAGCCCTGGAAATTCGGGGGGACAAGATCAGTGCGGACAGATGCACGGCGCTCCGGCTCAGCGGGGCGCCTTTCTCGTGCGCACGGCCGTTAGCGTGCCCCCGGACCTCCCCCCGGACCGTCCGATCTGTCCGGGCGGGACCACGGCGACACGGGGCGGGTCTGGAGCACGCCGTCGACGCTCACGTCGACGCGCTCATTGTAGAAACTGATGAGGCCGTGGATCTGGGCGGCGTCGCGGTACCGCCGGTCATAGCTCCACGCGATGTTCCGGCCCTGCGCGGAATCCGGGTAGCTCCAGTAGCGCGCCTGGCCCTTGTAGGGGCAGACGGTCCGCTTGGGGCTTTCCTCCATCAGGTCCAGCCGCACATCCGACGGCGGGATGTAGTAGCGCACCGGCAGCATCGTTTCGTAGAGCAGCTGCGCGCCGTTCGTCGCGGCCAACGTTACGCCGTCGAGACCTACCTCAACGGTGAGCGAGGACGCCCGGATGTCCACACGGTGGAACGGGTCGCGGGGATGGCCGATGATTTCCTCGTCGTCCTCCAGCCAGTCGAAAGCGTTGAAGTCCAGCACCACATATCCGGCCAGGTCGGGGTCCGCTGGCCGGAAGGCAGCGCGGGGCAGCCTCCCGTGGGAGGTCACGACGTCGAGCTCCTCGCCGGCCGCTGTGTGCCGGCCGAACGACGTGCGCGGATCCAGTGCCTGCGGCCCCTCCAGACCCATCCTGAAGCCGTGTTCCGTCACGTCGCCCGCCTGCTGACCCGGCGGCGCGAGTTCAGCCCGGAGGTCAACGTCGGAAACGGCGTAGACAGGGGTGACGCGTTTGGGCTCCCACACCAGGAGCGCGTGAAGAGTGTCGACGACGGCCATCCCGCCCACCATGGCACGGACTCTTTTCTCGGTGGGCTGGTATCGCAAATCGGGGAATGTGCTGAAGAGGACCTCAGATAACTTCGTGGCCATGACTACAGGGTGGGCGTCCGTTATCCTGCCGTCAACGACTGTCCCGGCCACCCGCCCGCCGGCGGGCGGTCAGCGGGGGACGTGGAGGCCGTGGAACGCCATGGTGATGACGTCGTCGGCCAGCTTTTCCGGCGACAGCGAACCGCCGGGTTTGTACCACTCGACAATGGAGTTGATGGTGCCGAACAGCAGGCGGGTCACGGTGCGGGGATCGATGTCCTGGCGCAGGGAGCCCTCGTCCCGGGCCTCGGAAATCAGCGCGGCGACCTTGTGGTCGAAGGTGCGGCGCCGTTCCAGCGCGTCCCGCTCGATCTCCGTGTTCCCGCGCAGGCGCAGCAGCAGCGTCACGAAGGGCAGCCGCTCCACCAGGACCGAGATGGTCTGGCGGACCACGAACTCCAGCCGGGCATCGGCCGAGCCGGAGGTGGCCCCGGGCTGGTCCAGGATCGCCTCAAGCCCGCCCAGGGCGTGATCCAGGGCGAGCTTGAGCAGGTCGCCCTTGGACGGCACGTGATGGTAGATCGCGGACTTGGAGATGCCCAGGTTCTCGGCAAGGATGCCCATCGAGGTGGCGTCGTAGCCGTGGCGGTTGAAGACGTCGACGGCGATCACCAGCACCGACTGCTGGTCATAGCCGGGACGGCCGCGCTTCGTTGTGATTGCTGTGCTGGGCATAGTGGCTAGTTTCTCACGATCGGGTGCTCACTCAGGCCTTGGGCCGCATGTCGTAGATCCGCCGCAGCTTGCCGTTGGACCGCTCCAGCGAGCCGGGCTCGACGACGTCGACCGTGCAGGAGGAGCCCACATGGATCTTGATCTGCTGCTGCAGGGCCTTGGCGGCCGCCGCCGCGCCCTCGGCCGTGACGGCGTCGCGGCGCTCGATCTTAACGGTCATCTGGTCCATCCGATGGCCCTCGGGCCGGGTGAGCTCCAGCTGGAAGTGCGGGCTGAGCTCGGGGATGCGCAGAGCGATCTCCTCGATCTGTGACGGGAACAGGTTCACGCCGCGCAGGATGATCATGTCGTCGCTGCGGCCGGTGATGCGGCCCATGCGGCGGTGCGCCGGGCGCGCGGTGCCCGGCAGCAGCCGGGTGAGGTCCTTGGTGCGGTACCGGATGATCGGCAGCGCTTCCTTGGTGAGAGAGGTGAAGACGAGCTCGCCCGGTTCACCGTCGCCCAGCACCACCGTGGGGTCGAAGGCGTCGATGATCTCGGGGCGGAAGTGGTCCTCCCAGATGTGGCTGCCGTCCTGCGTTTCCACGGCTTCGCCGGCGACGCCCGGGCCCATGACCTCGGAGAGGCCGTAGATGTCGCAGGCCTTGAGGTTCATGGTGGTCTCGAGCTCGTGCCGCATTTCCTCGGTCCACGGCTCGGCGCCCAGGACCGCGTACTTCAGCGACGTGGAGGCCGGGTCGATGCCCTGCTTGATCATCGCGTCGGCAATGGTCAGCAGGTACGTGGGGGTGGCCAGGATGGCGTCGGGCTTGAAGTCCTGGATGAGCGTGATCTGGCGCTCGGTCTGGCCGCCGGAGATCGGGATGACGGTGCAGCCGAGGGCCTCGGCGCCGGCGTGGGCGCCCATGCCGCCGGTGAACAGGCCGTAGCCATAGGCGTTGTGCACCTTCATGCCCGGCCGGACGCCGGAGGCGCGCAGCGAGCGGGCCACAAGCTTGGCCCAGTCGGCGAGGTCCTTCTTGGTGTAGCCCACCACGGTGGCGCGGCCCGTGGTGCCGGAGCTGGCGTGGATCCGCGCGACCTCGTGCTGCGGCACGGCGAACATGCCGAAGGGGTACTCGAGGCGGAGGTCCTCCTTGGTGGTGAAGGGGAACTTGCCGAGGTCGGAGAGTTCACGCAGGTCCGTCGGGTGGACGCCGGCCTCGTCGAACTTGCGCTTGTACAGGGGGACGCGGTCATAGGCGTAGGCCACCGTGTGCTGCAGGCGGCTGAGCTGGAGCGCCTCGAGCTCGTCGCGGGAGATGGTCTCCTCGCGGTCCAGGACAGCGTCAGTTGTGGCGGCGGCAGTTTCTTGGGTCATCAGTGGTTCCCTGTTTCTATTTCTTGGAGATGGTGCGGCTGCGGCCGCGGAACTCGGCGATGAGTTCGCCCGGGAGGATATCGGTGGGGAGCTGGCCCGGAAGGGTTGCTGCGGGGGCCGCGCCGGCCGGTGCCGCCGTCGGGATGCCCGCGCCAGGATCGGCGGCGTAGATCTGGATGTCGTACAGCCCGCTGCGTCCTGTGCTGGCGCGGCGGTTCGCGACGGCGGTCAGCACTTGTCCGCGGAAGGCGGGTTTCAGGAAGTTGATGTCGACGCCGGCAGCAACGGTGATGTTGGAGTCCTCGCCCGGGAGCGGATTGGCCGGGTTGCAGGCCAGCGCGAAAGCCGTGTCGCCGAAGGCGAAGATCATTCCGCCGTGGGCCATGCCGAAGCCGTTGAGCATTTCCTGCCGGAGTCTCATGCGGATCGTGGCATGCCCGTCGTCCAGCGCGAGGACTTCGATGCCCATCCATTCCGAGGCGTAGTCGTCTTTCAGGATGGGGTGGGTGCCCCCGGAAACCGTCAGTTCAGCCATGCGTCGTTGCCTCCAGCTTTATTTACCGAATGTTCATTAGGTAATCCCATTTTGGACCAAGCTGTCAAGAGCCGGTAGGCGTTGGTGCCCTGCTGGGACCAAGAGGCATGGACGAACAAGCGTACGTCTTGACTCGCTGGTGCGAAGGACACATACTGAATTCGGGCCCCGGCTGCAATGACGAAACCGGCGGCAACTCAAGAACCTTGGAAGGGATTTGCCATGACTGAAGTGGCCTTTGACATCAACCGCAACGTGGACCTGTTCCGTGTGAACCGGGCAGACGAACTGGCCGCCGCGCCGGGACAGACGCTGAATGCCCGCCGCATCTCCGGCGTCAGCAAGGAAAGCAGTCCCGTTGAGCGACTCTGGTTCGGCAAGGTCTTCACCGGTCCCGGGGAGATCTCGGATGCCCACCACCACGGGGAGGCCAACACGGGAGGCTATGTGCTGAAGGGCCGTGGCTTTATCCGCTACGGCGAGGGCTACGGCCAGATCGTCTACCTGGAAGAGGGTGACTTCGTCTTCGTGCCGCCGTTTATGCCGCACATCGAAGGCAACGCCAGCAAGACCGAGGAACTGGTCTGGATGACCACCCGCACGCCGGACAACATCGTCGTTAACCTGCGCGACCAGGACGTCGTGGACCTTGAAATCGACTACCGGTCCTGATTTCCCCCAACAATAGGGCGGCTACCGAAAGGTAGTCGCCCTTTTGCTGTCGTTGGTCCAAATATAGGGGCGGCTACCGAACAGGTAGCCGCCCCTTGTCGTTGCTAGGTGCCGGTCAGAAGGACCGGGGAAGTCCCAAGTGCTTCTCGCCGATGTAGTTGCGCGTCATCTCGTCAGTAAGCGGCGCGAACGTGTACAGCCGGGCATCGCGGAAGTAACGCTGCATGGGCAGGCCGCGGAAGAAGCCCCAGCCGGCCATGACCCGCATGCCAACGTCGGTGGTGGTGGTTGCTGCGTCGGACGCTGCTAGCTTCGCCATGGCGGACCAGGTCTCATTGGTTCCCTCGCCGCCGTCGGACGCTTCTGCCGCCTGGCGCAGGAGGAGCCTGGCGGATTCAATTTTCACGCTGGCATCCACCAGATTGTGCTGGAGCCCCTGGAAGGAGCCCACGGGGCGGCCAAAAGCGTGCCGCTGACGTGCCCATCCGACGGCGGTTTCCATGGCTCCGCGGGCGATCCCCAAAGCCACCGCGGCCCCATTGAGCCGCTCGCCGTTGAGCGTATCCAGAACCTGGCGGAATCCCCTGTCCAGTTCACCCAAGACGTTTGCTGCCGGGACCCGCACGTCGTCGAGGTAGACGTCGCACTGCGCGAGGCCGCGGATGCCCATGGTGTCGATGACTTCGGTCCTGATCCCGGGTGTGGAGCGGGGGAGTAGGAACATGGTGATGCCGTCAATGGCGGAGCGGGTGGTTTCGCTGGTCCGGGCCAGGAGGATCAGGTAGTCCGCGTCCATCGCACCGCCGATCCATTTCTTCTGTCCGGAGATGGAGTAGCTACCGTCCTCCAGGCGGGTGGCGTTGGTCTTCATGGCCCGGGCAACGTCAGTTCCGCCGTCGGGCTCGCTCAGTCCGAAGGACATCTTGGCTTTGCCGGCATGCAGCGGAGCCAGGAACTCTTCCTGCTGCCGGCGGTTGCCGTAGGTGTGAAGGAGCTGGACGCCCATGTACTGGACCACCATGCTCACGGCCACCGACGTGGGGCCGGCGCCGAGTTCCTCAAGAACCACCGCCTGCGCCTGGTGTTTGGGTCCGCGGCCGTGGAGCTCGCCGTCGAGCTTGATCAGACCGGCGGCGCCAATCTCGCGGTATAGCTCGACGTCGTATTCTTCGGCTTCGTCGAACTTGTTGAGCCGCTCCGGCGTGACGTGCTCGGCGAGCATGGCGCGCACACGTGTCCGCAGCGCTGCGAATTCGTCGGGCTCGGAGATTTCGGCCGGCGGTGCCGGGCGGAAATTGTCCTGGATTGTCATGGCCTACTTCCTTTTCATGATGAAGCTGCTGCTGAACGTCATGACGGTGGAACCGTCCTGTTTCAGTACGGAGTAATCGATTTTCCAGATGCCCTGGTCCGGTTTTTTGGTCTCGCGCGCCATGGCTACCGTGGCCTCAACATGGATAGTGTCCCCGATGAACACCGGGGCGAGGGCACGGACCTCATCCAGGCCCAGCCATGCGACCACGTTGCTGAAATACCCCGTTTGGGTCATCAGGCCCAGGCCGAGGGACATGGTCAGCGGCCCGTGGGCGATGCGCTGTCCGAACGGCGTCGTTGCCGCATAGGTTTCATCCAGGTGCAGGGAGACGAGGTCGCCGGTGAGGCCCGCCCACTGGACCAGATGTGCATCCGTGATGGTCATACCTGCCGTGCGGACCACGTCGCCTGCCACCAGATCTTCCCAGTAGTGGTCAGGGCGGCCTTTGGGTTGCGGCAGGGTGGTGCCGGCCAGTTGGGGATCGATGCTGTGCATGTCTCTCTCCTGTTCGGGTGAATGAGGTCGGAGCCTAGGGGAATCGTAAGTCCACCTGGAATAAGACTAGACTAGCGAACGCTTGTTCGTATACTAATGAAGGACAGCAACTCGAATTCCTGGAGGCCCAACATGAGTGAAGCTACGATCGTCGCCCCCGCGCCGGTGTCGGACATCGAAGTCCCGGCAGCAACCGTGCACGAACAACTGACCGAGAAGCTCGCTTCGGCCCGCCTCGGTGGCTCAGAGAAGAACCGCAAGAAGATCACCGAATCAGGAAAGCTCCTCGTTCGGGAACGCTTGGCAATCCTGTTCGACGACGAAAACTACATCGAGGACGGGCTCCTCGCCCGCTATGAGGAAGGCCTGCCCGGTGACGCCGTCGTCATCGCGTTCGGCCGCGTTGACGGGCGCGAAGTGTGCGTCATCGCCAACGATTACTCCGTCAAGGCCGGCACCTGGGGCAACCGCACGTTCGAAAAGATCACCCAGGCGCAGAAGAACGCGGATGCCGCCGGCATCCCCATCGTTTACCTCTTCGACTCCGCCGGTGCCCGCATCGACGAACAGTTCGAGAGCTTCGCCGGCCGCCACGCCTGGGGCAACATCTTCTACAACCAGGTCCAGATTTCCGGTCGTGTTCCCCAGGTTTGTGCCCTTTTCGGCCCGTCGCCTGCGGGTTCGGCCTACGTTCCGGCGCTCTGCGACATGACCATCATGGTCCGCGGGCACGCAACCGCCTACCTGGGATCACCCCGCCTGGCGGAAATGGTCACCGGCGAGAAGGTGACGCTGGAGGAAATGGGCGGCGCCGAGATGCACTGCACGGTCTCCGGCCTGGGCGACGTCCTGGTGGAAAGCGACGAGGAAGCCCTCAACGCAATCCGCGTCTGGCTGTCCTTCCTGCCCGCAAACTGGGAAACCCCCGCGCCGCTGGCCCCCGCAATCGAGCCGCGCCCCGGACGCACCCTGCAGGAAATCGTTCCGCTGCGCGAGGCCGAGGTCTTCGACATGGAGGAATTCGTGGAATCCCTCGTGGACGAAGGATCCTGGTTCCCGTACAAGGAGTTGTTCGCTCCCGAGATGCTGACCGGCTTCGCCCGCATCAACGGCCGGCCGGTGGGGCTGGTGGGCAACCAGCCCAGGCACATGGGCGGCTCTATCTTCCCCGACTCCTCGGACAAGGCTGCCCGCTTCATCTGGATCTGCAATGCCTACAACATCCCCATCGTCTTCCTGGTGGACATCGCGGGCTACATGATCGGATCTGCCGTGGAGCGCCAGGGCATCATCCGGCATGGAGCCAAAATGATCTTCGCCGTCTCTGAGTGCCGGGTTCCGAGGATCACGGTCCTGGTCCGCAAGGCCTACGGCGGCGGCTACCTTGCTATGTCCGGTGCCCCCATGAACCCGGACGCTGTCATCGCGCTGCCCACGGCCCGTCCCGCACTGATGGGTCCGGATGCCGCAGTCAACGGCATCTACTACAACCAGATCCACGAGATTGAGGATCCGGCAGAGCGCAAGGCGTTCATCCTGGCTAAGCAAGCCGAGTATGCAGAAGGCATCGACGTCTTCAAGATCGCCAACGCGAACGCTGTAGAAGCTGTTGTCCCCGCCAACGAGCTGCGCGCCGATCTGACCAGGCGGCTGGGCCTGTACTCCAAGCGCAAGATGGTCCCCGTGGAGCGGCGCCAGGCCGTCACCCCGGCCTAAGGCGCGCGGCACATGATCAAGGTAGTGGCCGTTATCAAAGCCAAGCCGGAGCTGACCCGGGACGAGTTCCTGCACTTCTGGAACGTGGAGCACCCGGCCTATGTGCGCAAGCTCCCAGGCATCATCCGGTACCGGCAGAACCCTGCAATCGAGCACCGGAAGCCCTGGCCATACAGCGGCATGGCAGAACTTTGGTTCTGCTCGGTGGCCGACGTCAAGGCCGCCTATGCAGGCCCTGAAGGCAAGGAGCTGTTCGACCACGAGCACCACTTTTTGGAGAGTGTCGAATGGTTCTTGGCCGAAGAAGTCGACGTGCCGCTGGCCGTGGAGGACTGACCCGTGCCCAAACGCATCACCTACCTGGAGAAGCGGGACGGCCTGGCCCGGAAGGACTTTCGCACGCACTGGTCCACGACGCACGCCGAGATTGCCCGTGCCCTGTCCGGTGTGACGGACTACCGGCAGAACCATCTGCTGGAATCCGCGCCGGGGCTCGGGGCGGGGCTGTACCGTGTGGACGGCATCGTTGAACTGTGGTTCGCCGCCGACGACGTCGTACACGCCGGCTTCGACTCCGCGGTGGCGGACCGCCTGATGGTCGATGAGCAGGAATTCCTCAGTGGCCTCACGGGGGGACCGGTGACCGCCGGCGCGCCCCACGCCCCGTGGCCGTTCAAGCTTTGGGTGCTGGCACGCTGGCGCGACGGAACTGACAACGACTTTGACGCGGTTGACCGCTGGGCGGGGCCGCTGTCTGCAACATTCGACGGCGCCCTCGGCCGGGCCGTGAACGTGCTCGTTCCCGGGGCGGATCTGTTGGTCCGCGCGGCGCTGCGCCGGGAGGAACATATTCCGGAGGTTGCCATCTCCTTCGGCTTCGCCGACGAGGCGGCCGCACGTGCCGCCGCCAGCATGCTGCCGGCCCACGTGGACGGGGTCCAGGGTATCCTGACCGGATTGTATACCCGCGTCGCCGAGGAACTCGTCATTATCTGATGGAGGTCCGGCGATGACGCCAGTCGGCGGTGTGGTCCGCTTCGTCCTGCTCGGCGCTGCGTGGGGCTCCAGCTTCCTGCTGATGAAACTGGCGGTGCAGGGGCTTTCCCCGGGCCAGGTGGTCCTCGGACGGCTGGTCCTCGGCGCACTGGCGCTGACCCTGCTTCAGCTCGTGATGCGGCGGCCGTGGCCGCGGCAGCGCAAGCTGTGGTCGCACCTGGCGGTGACCGCCGGCGTCGGCTGCGTCCTGCCGTTCCTGCTGTTCGCGTGGGCGGCCGAGCGCATTCCCAGCGGACTCTCCAGCGTCCTGAATTCCGCCACGCCGCTGGCCACCGCGGCTGTCACCGCGCTGGCCCTGCGGCAGGAGAAAGTCACGCCGCGGAAGACCGTCGGCATCGTGGCCGGAGCCGCCGGAATCCTCGTGGTGCTCTCGCCGTGGCGGTTCTACGCCGGGGACGCCCTCGATTTGTGGGGGCAGATGGCTTGCCTCGCGGCCGTGCTGTGCTTTGGCGTCGTCTTTTCCTATACCAAGAAGTACGTTTCGCCCTACGCGGCGGACCACATAGGGATCCCGGCGGTCCAAATGGTCGCGGCGTCATGATGCTGGTCCTGGCTCCGCTCATTGCAGCCGGGGAAACCTCGCTGACGGCCCCGGTGGTGGTCGGCATGCTGCTGCTGGGTGTCGTCAGCACCGGCCGGGCATATGTCTGGAACTTCCGCATCATCGCCGAGTGGGGCGCCACGGCGGCGTCGACCGTCGCCTACATCACCCCGCTCGTAGGGGTGGCGCTCGGCGCGGTGGTGCTCCGGGAGGAAGTCAGCTGGAACCAGGTGGCCGGCGCTGGGGTGGTTATCGGCGGGATCGTCCTGGCCCAGTCAGGGCCGAAAGCGCCGGAGAAAGCCCCGGACGAGGAGTTGGAGGAAGCAAGGTGAACACGCCCCGCGGCACAAGCACGCCCCACGATTGCGAGGACCTCAGGAGCTTTGAGGACATCAGGAATCTGAAGTCCGACTATTTCCGTCACGTTGATGCCAAGCGGTGGTCGAGCCTCCGCGCCCTGTTCCACGCCGACGCGAAGTTCCATGGATTTCCCTTCGCCGCGGACGACGCCGACGGGTTCATCGGCGGCGTGTCGGGCTTCCTCGAGGGCGTCGAGTCGGTGCATCAGGGTTTTATGCCCCGCCTGGCCGTCACGGGCGACGGCGGCATCCGCGGGATCTGGTCGATGCATGACTACTTGGTCTGGGCCCACGACAGCAGGCCTTATCGGGGCGCCAGCATCGCCGGACTCTACGGAATCCGGGGATACGGCTTGTACGAGGAGGAATACCGGCGGCTCGACGGGCAATGGCGGATTGCTGCCATGCGGCTGGTGCGGACCAGAGTTGACCTCCTGGTGGGTGAACCCCTGCAGCTCCCCGGCCAGGAGTTCGGCGCACCGGACCCTGACTGGATGCCCCGAACCTGACCCCAGGCACCTGAACGGCCGCCTTAAACCACCGGGGTCAGCCCCGGCACCCCCGCGTGGACGCCGGAGGTTGCCAGATACCGGATGTGGGCGGCCGTCTCGCTCAAGGCCAGCCTGAACTGCAGCGCGCCAAGCGACTCCCAGCCCCGGGACCATGTGAGCTGCCGGGCCACCTCGTGCACCGTGGGCGCGCCCTTGCCCAGGACGTCCAGGACTTCCCGTGAACGCTCCGCAATGTGCTTTTCGAGGACCCTTGCGCGGTGGCCCACGCCACGGAACCGGTATTCGTGTGCAGGGCAGACCTCGTAGTGGTCGTTGCCCGCGATCCGCTGCAGCGACTCAATATTGTGCCGCAGCGGATCGGTGTCGCCGCGGATCTCCAGGGACACGTTGGGGGAGATGCGGGGGAGGACATGGTCGCCGGACAACACCAGTTCGCCGTCGTCATCCCACATGCAGATGTGCCCCGGGGTGTGGCCCGGTGTTTCCATAATGCGCCAGTTACGTCCGGCCGCGGCCAGAGTGTCCGCATCGCCCAGCCGCCGGTCGGGGTCGGCGAGGCGCCGCATGTCGTGGAGTCCCTGAGGGCTCATGGCGGCTTCGGCCACCCGCCCCTCGGGGACGCCCCAGGTCCGCATGCGCTCGCGGTCCCGTTCCGATTCCGCATGGGCGTCATCGAACGCGGAGATGTGCCGCCGTTCCTGTTGCCCCAAAGCGATCCACGCGCCGGAGCCCCGCGCAAGGCGCGCCGCCATCCCGAGGTGGTCGGTGTGGAAATGCGTGGCCACGATCCCGCTGATTTCACGCGGCCCCACGTCCAGACGGCCCAGGGCAGCCATCAGCTGGCCGTGTCCCCCGTCGCTGTCAAAGCCGGGATCCACCACCACGCACTCATCGCCATCGAGCAGCACGTAGCTGAGCGTGTAGCGCATCGGATTTCCGGGAAAGGCAACCGGAACGCTGTGGACACCGGGCGCCACTACCTCCACCGGCGGGAGGACGCGGCGTTGCCAGGCCTCCTTCTGGGCGGTCCCGGTGATGGTGATGCCGTTGGTCTGCATCGTCTTAGTCTGCATGGTTATTGAAAAGCGAAAAGAGTCTGGTGGCGCCGCCGTCGATCAGGAGGTCCGCGCCGTTGATGTTGCGGGCGTCGTCCGTCAGCAGGTACGCGATCATGGCGCCGATTTCGGCGGGGTCAACGATGGTCTGGGTGGGGACGCGGCGGCGTACCTGGTCACGGACCTCCTGGATGACCATGGGGGTGTCCACTACGCCGGGGCAGATCGAGTTGATAGTGATTCCGGTACCCCAAAAGTCCTCAAGGAGGGAGCGCGTGAGGTTGGCCAGTCCGGCTTTGGAGGCGGCGTAGCTCGGGTACGGGTAGCCCGTCACGCCGGCGATCGAAGCGATGTTGACGATCCGCCCCCAGCCGGCCTCGATCATTCCGGGGGAAAACGCCTTGATCAGGTTGAACGGACCCACCAGGTTCACGTCCAAGGCGCGCCGGAAGGACTCCGCGGTGCTGTCCGCGAGGTACTTCCGGTCGAGGATGCCGGCCGCGTTGACCAGCGCCTGCACGGGCCCCACCTTGGCGGTCACCTCGGCCAGCAGCGTGCCGACGGCGGCCTCGTCCGCCACGTCGGCGGCAAACGCTACGGCCTTCCCGCCGGAGTCGCGGATGGCCCGGGCGGCCGCCTCGCTGCTCCCGGCGTCGAGGTCCACGCAGACGATGGTGTGGCCGGACCCGGAGAGGCGGGCATTGATGCCGCGGCACATGCCGCCGCCCGCTCCGGTCACCAGGACATTGAGGGAAATGCTGCTCATGATGCTGTGTCTCCTTCAGGAGTTCGAGTCGGAGCGCCCGGCGTTGGGCCCCCGCGTCAGGTGCTGCTTGTTGCCAGCGACGGATAGTCGGTGTAGCCCTCGGGGCCACCACCGTAGATGCCCGTGGGGCGCAGGGGTTCGAGTGGCGCCTGGGTCAGGAAGCGGTCCGGGAGGTCGGGGTTAGCGATGAAGAGCCGGCCGAAGCCCACCAGATCCGCCGTTCCGTCAGCGAGGAGTTGTTCGGCGGAAGCCTGGTCATGTCCACCCGTGACGATGACGACGCCGTCGAACAAGGCAGCGAGTTCGGCCGTGGGGACGGACGCGGCCGGCCGTTCCACGGTGGTGGACCCTGCGATCTCGGGTTCCACCAAGTGGAGGTAGGCGATTCCCAAGTCACTGACAAGGCGCACCACCGAGGAATACAGGGTGCGCTTGTCCGAGTCGTTGGCGTCCATCCATTCCGACGACGGCGAGAGGCGGACGCCGATGCGTTCCATGGGAAGGTGGCGGGCCACCTCGGTGACTACCTCGCGCAAGAACCGCATACGGTTTTCGAGGGAGCCGCCGTAGTGGTCGGTCCGGCGGTTGGACCCGTCGTTGAGGAATTGATCGATCAGGTAGCCGTTGGCGGCGTGCAGCTCCACGCCGTCGAATCCGGCCCGGACCGCGTTCCGGGCCGCCGCTCCGTAAGCTTGGATAATCCCGGCGATCTCCGCCGCCGACAGTTCGCGGGGCGTCTCGTAAGGGATCCTGCCGGCCGCACTGCGGTACTGGTAACCGGTGATGGCAACGGGTGAAGGCGCCTTGGGGGGCAGGCCGTCCGGCTGGACACTGGAATGGGACTGCCTTCCCACGTGCCATAGCTGGGCGTAGACCACGGCGCCCTCCCGCTTTGCGGCCTCCACTACCGGCCGCCAGGCCGTCACCTGGTCCGGGGAGTAGAGCCCGGGAACCCGGGCGTAGGCCGAAGCCTGGGGCGTGATGACGGCACCCTCGCTGATCACCAGGCCCGCACCGGCACGTTGCCCGTAGTACTCCTCCATGAGTGGCGTAGGCACGCCGTCATCATCGGCGCGGCTGCGGGTCAGCGGTGGCAGCACAATGCGGTTTCGCAGCGGCTGGCCTCCGAGGGAGAAGCTGTCAAACAGGGTGCTCTGGGGTTCCACGGATGTCTCCTACTGGCTTACGAGCGTTCGTACGACTAAAGTGAGTTTTGCGGATGTTGGGAGCCATGTCAATATCCCCGCCCCTAAAAGCGGACGCTTGTTAGGATTAGCGGAGATATGACCGACACGATCACTGAGGGGGAGGCCAAGATGACCGTCCGAGCGGAACGAAACACTGCCCAGACCATCCGGGAAGGCGCAGCCAAGCTTTTTTTCGAGCGTGGTTACGATGCAACCACGCTGCGGCAGGTGGCCTCGTCCGCGGGGCTCAAGGTCGGCAGCCTCTACAACCACATCGACAGCAAGGAAGACCTCCTGCTGCAAATCATGGGGGGCATCATCGATGACCTGCTCGAGCGCGTCCGGCAAGCTGTCGCTGACGCGGACGGAGGGGACAGTGTCGATCTCCTCCAGGCTGCCCTGGCTGAGCACATCACCTTCCACGCGGAGCGTGCCCAGGAAGTCTTCATTGGCAACGCGGAGCTGCGCTCGCTGCCCCAGGGTGCACGTGATGTGGTCATCAAGAAGCGCGCCGACTACGAAGCGTTCCTGGAGGTCCTGGTGTCCGCCGCGGGGCAGGCTGGACTCGCGGACGTCATCGACGCCAAAATCCACGTGTACAGCTTCGTTGCCCAGGCCACCCATATCGCAGGCTGGTTCAAGCACGGCGGCCGGTTCTCGCTCGAGGAGATTGTCCGGATCTACACGCGCCTGGCGCTGCGGGAGCTGAAGGTCGCGGACGCTGACGAACGCGTCGGTCGGGTGGTCCTGGACAGCTCAGCCACATAGGTAGCCGAGGCAGCGCCTCGCGCCGTTTTCGGACACCGCCAACGGCCGTTTTCGGACACCGCCCAAGAGTGTCGGAATCCGCCAAGAACCGGAACGCCCGGCTGGAATATCCGGCCGGGCGTTCCGGTCTTAAGGCTGGCTGCCGCGTCACTGGCCGGACCGCCAGTGCGGTCAGGCCGGCGACGTCAGGCGAGTGTGGTCAGTGCTCCTCCTGCAGCGATTGCTTGAACCGCTCCGGCAGCGTCAGGGTGGCAATGACGGAGATGATCACCAGGCTGAGGGCGATGGCCGTCAGGGCGGCCGTTCCGTTCTCGGTGTTCTGGAAGATCCAGGCCGCAATGAACGGGATAGGGGCGCCGAAGATCAGGCCGGCGAGGGTCATGCCGAGGGCTGAGCCGGTGTAGCGCATGCTCGTCGGGAGCGATTCCGAGAAGAACGCCGCCTGGGTACCGGCAGTGACCTGGATGCCGCACAGGGCCAGGGCGATGATCGCGACGCTGGCGGGGTAGTTCATGGAGTTCATGATGGGGAACATTGTGCCGGCAGCTACACCCTGCAAGGACAGGCCGAGGAGGAAGGTCTTCTTGCGGCCGATGCGGTCGCTGAGCTTGCCGCCGAAAATAGCGGCCGGGATGGAGATCAGGTTGGCCACGAGCAGCAGGCCGAAGGTGATCGAGTTTTCGTAACCGAGTTCCTTGGTCAGGTAGTTCACGGCGTAGGTGACGCTGATCCAGAACAGCCCAGCGGACGCAGCCCAGGACAGCACCAGCTTGATGACGGTTCCCGGCTTCTTCGCGATCACGGCCAGGGCACGCTCCTGGGGAACCGCGGACTCGGCAGCTTTCCTCTGGTTCTCCTTGAAAGCCGGAGTTTCTTCGACCCGCTGGCGGATGAATACGCCCACCACGAGCAACAGCACACCCATCAGGAAGGGGATCCTCCAGCCCCACGCGGCAAAAGCGTCCTTGGAAAGGAACATCGCCAGCCCGGTGAGGGTGATCGAGGCGAAGGTCTGCGCCAGCGGAGAGCCGGTGGCCAGGATCCCGCCGAACAGGCCTCGATGGTTAGTGGGCGCGTGCTCGACGACGAGCACTTGAACGCCGGTGGCCTCGCCGCCGAGGGCGAAGCCCTGGAGGAAGCGAAGCACCACCAGGAGCGTCGGGGCAACAATTCCCGCCACGGCGTAGGTGGGCAGCAGGCCAATCAGCACCGAGGACACGCCCATGAGGATAAGGGTGAACATCAGGACGTTGCGTCGGCCGATCTTGTCGCCCAAGGCACCGAAGACGATTCCGCCGAGGGGGCGGGCCACCATGCCGGCCCCGAAGGTGGCAAACGACGCGAGGATCGCCGAGTTCGCATCAAAGCTGGGGAAGAAGAGCTGGGGGAAGAGGGTTGCCGACAGGGTGCCGTACACAGCGAAGTCGAACCACTCCAGTGCGGTGCCGAACGTGCCGCTCGCCACGGCGGTCCTTGCTGTCTTCGGATCGAACGTCGGTGCTTCGAGCACCAAGAGCGGCGGGGGCTGAACAGGATTCGTCAATTCCGACATTGGAACTCACTCCTTGGATAGGTGGAAAGTCAGTGGCGTTCGCCGGTCTCCGTCGTGTGCAGCGAACCGCAACCACACTCCGCATCCTCTTCGTCAGGGAGGGCTCGGACCCTAGGGGCAATATACCCGGGGTTCGATGGAGAAGAACAAGCGTTCGTACATGAACAAGCGTTCGTACGAAGTGTAGGGTGTGATGTGGATCTCGCGCAAGGGCCCCCGGGGGTGCCTCTCCGCACCTGCCCGCCGATCCGTCAGCGCCCTCGACCGTGGACTCGGATCCCTCTTGCGGAGGGAACCAACTCATACTAAACTTTCGAACGAACGCTTGTTCGTTGAAGAATAAGCACTGCGGAGTCCGGCTTGTCGGACCCGCACCAGCCACACCGAGGAGCAATCATGCGAACGATTGGTGAGTGGATCAAACTCAACCACCGGCGCTACCCGACGCGCGAAGCCATCGTCGACGGCGCCCGCCGGCTGACCTTCGCCGAGCTCGCCGAGAGCGCATGGGGCCTGGGGAGGGGCCTGCGGGACGCCGGCGTCGGCGTGGGTAACACCGTGGGGGTGCTGGCCGGAAACTCGACCTTTAATGCCGAAGTCTTCTTTGGGGTCGCGGCCGCCGGCGGAACATACGTTGCCTACAACTGGCGTTGGGCACCGGCGGAGCTCGCGGCCGGCATCAAGGAGACCGGCGCGAAGATCATCCTGGTGGAGGAACGGCTCATTCCCAACGCGGAAGAGGCCCTGGAAATACTGGGCCGAACCGAGCAGGAGCTGCCGCGGCTGGTCCGACAGGGTGCCGAGGTCGACGCCCTGCGCACCGGATCCGGTCCGTTGGAGGATGTCACCACACTGGACAGCCCGCTCTGCATCATCTACACGGGCGGAAGCACTGGTACGCCCAAGGGCGTGGTCATGTCCCAAAGGGCAGCAGCGGCCAACGCATTCAACGAAATGTACGACTGCAGGATGGGCAGCCGCCGCGAGGAACGCGGCCTGATCATCACACCGTTCTTCCACTCGGCGGCACTGCTGTGCTGGCTGGTGCCGCACTTCATCGCCGGTGCCACCAGCGTGATCGCCGAGAAGTTCAACGACGAATTGATCGTGGACCTGGTGGGGCGGGAGCGGGTCACCAACACATTCCTCATCCCGAACATGATGCGCCGGCTGATGGAAAACGGCGTCTTTGCGGACCCGGCCATCAAGACCCATCTCAAGGCGGTCCATACGGGTGCCGGCCTGCTGCGGATGCCGGACAAGCAGCTTTTCACTGACCTGCTGCCCGACGCCGAACTGTACTTCCGCTACGGCCTCACCGAGGCGGGGCCCATGGTCACCCGGCTCAAGCCGGAAGACATGCTGGATCCCGCCGTCGACGGTTCGATCGGCACAGAGTACCTGCTGGCCGAGGCGCAGCTCCAGGATCCGTTCGGCGAGCCGGTTCCCCCGGGTGAGCTCGGCGAGATCTGCGTCAAGGGCCCGTCCCTGATGACCGGCTACTATGGCCGGCCCGAAGCTACCGCCGAGGCCTTCCGCGGCGGCTGGCTACACACCGGAGACCTGGCCGTGCAGGACGAGCGAGGGTATTACTTCTTCCGGGACCGGCTGAAGGAAATGATCAAGACCGGCGGTGAGAATGTCTATTCCGCCGAGATCGAGCAGGCGCTGTACCTGCACCCCGCCGTCCTGGAAGCAGCTGTTGTTGGTGTCCCGGACCCGCGCTGGGACGAGGAGGTGCGGGCCGTGGTCGTGCTCCGCAGCGGACTGCAGGCGAACGGCGAAGAACTATCCACCTTCCTCCGCGGGCACCTGGCAGGCTACAAGATTCCAAAAAAGATCGTCTTCCTGGGTGCCGACCAGCTGCCGCGGTCCGCGGCCGGAAAGCTCGTGAAGGCTCAGCTGAAATCGAACCTGGGATGGGGCGCATGAAACTCGCAACCGTACGGATCGAAGGCGGCACCGCAGCCGCCGTGGAGGTGGACGGTGTACTGGCGCTCTTGCCGTTTGCAGACGTCGGCGAATGGCTCCGTGCCGGATCGCCGGCAGTGGACCAGTACGACGGCGGCACACGCCTTGCGATTGACGGGGCCGACTTCGCGCCGCTGGTCACCGCTCCCGGAAAGATTGTGTGCGTCGGGCTCAACTACCGCGAGCACATCCTTGAGATGGGCCGGGAACTGCCGCAGCACCCCACCCTCTTCGCCAAATTCTCGGACGCCCTGATCGGCGCCAACGATCCCATCGTCCTGCCGCCGGGTTCCGAATCCGTGGACTGGGAGGCCGAGCTCGCCGTCGTTATCGGAAACAGGGTCTCGCGGGCCTCGGCAGAGGAAGCCGCGGCGGCGATCGCCGGTTTCACGGTGGCAAACGACATCTCAGCCCGCGACTTCCAGCGCCGGACGCCCGAGTGGCTGCAGGGCAAGACCTTCGACGCCACCACCCCGCTGGGTCCGTTCCTGCTGACGGCCGATGACGCCGGACACGCGCCGGACCTGGAGATTTCCTGTTCGGTGGATGGTGTCGCCAAACAAAAGGCGCACACCAGCGACCTGGTGTTCAGCCCCGTTGACCTGGTCCGCTACATTTCCGCGATCACCACGCTGCACCCGGGCGATGTGATTCTCACCGGCACGCCGGGAGGCGTAGGCGACGGCCGCACTCCCAAGGAACTCCTCACCGACGGCAGCGTCGTCACCACCTCGATCGACGGCATCGGCCAATGCCGCAACGCCTGCATCCTGCGCTGATTTCGGCGCCCTAGCTCTAAGGACAATCATGTTCAGCAAAATCCTGATCGCCAACCGCGGCGAAATCGCCGTCCGAGTGGCACGCAGCTGCCGCACCCTCGGCGTCGAGTCCGTTGCCGTTTATTCGACGGCGGACGCCGCGTCCATGCACGTCCGGGCGGCGGACACCGCCATCGACCTCGGCGACGGTCCCGCCAGCAGCAACTACCTGAGCATCCCCAAGATCATCGCGGCGGCGCTCGAGTCGGGTGCCGAGGCCATTCACCCGGGTTACGGCTTCCTGTCCGAGAACCCGGAATTCGCGTTAGCCGTTGCGGACGCGGGCCTGACATTCATCGGACCGTCTGCGCATGCCATCACCACCATGGGCGGCAAAGTGGCTGCCCGCGATGTCGCCATCCGCGTCCAGGTCCCCCTGGCGCCGGGCACCGATGGAGCCATTGCCAGCGCGGCCGCCGTCGAGGCGTTCGGCGCTGAGCACGGCTACCCCGTCCTGGTGAAGGCCTCAGCTGGTGGGGGCGGACGCGGCATGCGCCGCATCGACTCCGAACCCCAGGCCAAAGAAGCCTTCGACGCCGCCGTCCGTGAAGCTACAGCGGCCTTCGGCAACGGCGAGGTCTACCTCGAGCGGTACCTCACCCACGCACGCCACGTTGAGGTCCAGGTCTTCGCCGACACGCACGGAAACACCGTCTACGTGGGTGACCGCGACTGCTCTGTGCAGCGCCGCCACCAGAAGCTGGTGGAAGAGTCCCCGGCCCCCGGTCTCTCCGACACCCTGCGCCGGAACATGGGTGAGGCCGCCGTCCGGCTGGCCCGCGAGGTTGGCTACGTCGGCGCCGGCACCGTTGAGTTCCTGGTGGAGGACGAGAAGTTCTACTTCCTCGAAATGAACACCCGCATCCAGGTGGAACACCCGGTCACCGAAATGGTGCACGGCGTGGACCTCATCGCGGAGCAGATCCGCGTGGCGGCGGGCGAGGAGCTGTCCATCATGGGCAACCTGACGCCCAAGGGTGCAGCCATCGAGGCACGCATCAACGCCGAGGACGTCGCGGAAGGCCGGTTCCTGCCCGCCCCGGGTCCGGTGGACCTCCTCACCGCACCCGTTGGCGAGGGCCTGCGCTTCGACGCAGGCTACGAGTCCGGCGACACGGTGCTGCCGCTGTACGACAGCCTCATCGGCAAGCTGATTGCCTACGGCCCGGACCGCGAGACGGCCATCAAGCGCCTGCTCGGCGGCCTGGAGCGGCTGCAGATCGAGGGCGTACCCACCACGGCCCCCGCCGCACAGACGATTGTTGCGCACCCGGATTTCCAGGAGCTTCGCTTCAGCACCCTGTGGCTGGAAGAGACCGTTGACTTCACGGAACCCGAGCCCGTGGACCGCGCCAACGTGGAGGTGGGCGGACGCTTCTACATCATCCCCACGTTCAACGACTACGGCAGCGCGGGCGGCTACGGCAACGCCGCCCCCGCCCTGGCCGATCCGTCAGCCGCAGATCCGGCGGCCGCCACCGGCCGGACGCGGCAGGCAAGGGCCAAGCGCGAGAAAGTCAGCGACGGAACCGTCAAGGCACCGATGCAGGGCACCATCATCAAGATCAACGCGGCCGCCGGGCAGAGGGTGGCCAAGGGCGACGTGCTGTTTGTCCTGGAAGCGATGAAGATGGAGAACCCCATCACCGCGCCGGTCTCCGGCGTGGTCGGTGAGATTACCGCCGTCGTGGGCGATTCCATGGCCGCCGGCACCCTGCTGACCAAGATCACCGAGGAGGTGGCGGCATGAAGCCATACCGTTCGCTGCTCTTTGTCCCCGGGCACAAACGGGACTGGATCGACAAGGCGCTGAACTCCGAGGCCGACGCCATCATCATCGACCTGGAGGACTCCGTCCCCGAGCAGGACAAGGAACTGGCCCGCACCAACGCCCGCGAAGCACTGGAAGCCCACGACGGCTCAAAGGGCATCCTGGTCCGGCCCAACGCCCTGGACACCATCTTCTTCGGCCGTGACGTGGCCGACGTGACCCACCGCAACCTGACCGCATTCCTGCTCCCCAAGCTGTTCTCCCGGGACGACGTGGTCCGGTTCGATGCGCTGGTGACGGCGGCGGAGCTCGATCACGGCATTGCCCGCGGAACCGTTGAACTGGTGCCCTCTCTCGAAACCGCCGCCTCCATCAATAAAGTGGATGAGATCCTGACCGGACCGCGGGTTGGCGGCGTAATGGCAGCGGCCGCCAAAGATGCGGACGTCTCCCGGGAGGTCGGCTTCCGCTGGACCGCCGCGGGAATGGAGACGCTGTACCTCCGGAGCAAAGTGGTGGTGGCGGCCCGTTCCGCCGGCATCCGCACCATTGTCCTGGGGCTCTGGCAGGAGGTGCGGAACCTGGAGGGGATGCGCAGCTTCGCGCAGGACAACAGCGGCCTGGGCTACACCGGGCAGGTGCTGATCCACCCTTCGCACGCTCCGATCGCCAACGAGGAATACGGCCTGACCGAGACGCTGAAAGGCTACTACGAGGGCCTGATCGAGGCTTTCGAGGAAGGCCAGCGCAACGGCCACGGGGCCGTCTCCTACTGCGGGGACCACATTGACCTGGCCCACGCCAACCACGCCCGCGAGGCTCTCGCCCTCGCCGCCGCGTAACCGCTACCTCAACAAAACCCACCCAAGCAAAGGAGGCCAGTCATGGCCGGAATGTATTACGAGGACTTCACCGTCGGCGACGTCATCAAGCACGAGGTCACCAGGACTGTCACCGAGACGGACAACCTGCTGATCACTGCACTGACCATGAACGTCCAGCCGCTGCACCTGGATGCGGAGTTCGCCAAGAAGAGCATGTTTGGACGCCAGATCGTCAACAGCATTTTCACCCTAGGTCTTGTCACGGGAATCCCCGTCCAGGACACCACCCTCGGCACTACCCTGGGAAATCTTGGCTTCCGGGACATCGAGTTCCCTAAGCCGGTGTTCTTCGGTGACACGCTGCGGGTGGAGACCGAGGCCTTGGACAAGCGTGAATCGAAGTCGCGTCCGGACACCGGAATTGTGGGCATCGAACACCGCGGCTACAACCAGGACGGCGAACTGGTCTGCGTTGTGCGCCGGACGGCGCTGATGCTGCGTCGCGCCGGTCAACTGGCGGAAGCAGTGGCCCCCAGCCATTCATAGTGGGTTGACTCACGCTCTGCCTGGCCCAGGTCGCCGCAGGAGGTGACAGGATAGGAGGACCTGCACCAGCACAGCAAAGGGCGGATCATGGCCAAAGGAATTTACGTCAGCGCGACCACCCCGGGCTCCGGCAAGTCCCTCATAGCGCTGGGGCTGGCGGACACCCTCCATCGGCACGCGGACCGGATCGGCTTCTTCAAGCCTGTGGTTCACGGCAACGACGCCGCGGCGGACCCGATGGTGGCGCTGATGAAGGCCCGGTTCGATCTTGACGACCAGCGCTGCCGGGGCGGGCTGACCTTTGCCGAGGTCCGCGGGCTGCTGGCCGAGGGAAACAGGGCCGAGATCGACGCCCGCTGCGTGGAGATCTTCGCCGAAATGTCCCGCCACTGCGACGTCGTGATTGTGGAGGGGACGGACCTCACCGGCCAGGATGCCGCCGTCGAATTCGACCTCAACGCTCGCCTGGCGAACAACCTGGCCGCCTCGATCGTGGCCGTGGTCGGCGCGAAGGGGCGGACCGTCGCGGAGGCTGCCGACGCCGTCGAGGTTGCCCGCAAGGAACTGGCGGCGGAACGCTGCAGCCTCCTGGCCATCATGGTGAACCGCGCCGACCCGGAGGACGTGGACGGGATCATCGCCGCCGTGAAGCCCGGCGCGTCCGGCCGCCCTGTCTACGTCTTCCCCGAGCTGGAGGACATCGCACGGCCCACCACCGGGGAGGTGGCCTCGGCCCTCGGGATCCGCCAGGTGGCCGGCCGGCAGGACATGGAACGCGACGTCCATTCCATCAAGGTGGCGGCGATGAACGTGGCCAACTTCCTGCACGTGCTCGACGACGGCGCCCTGGTGATCGTTCCGGGTGACCGTGCGGACGTGATGGTCGCGTGCCTCGCGTCGTCGTTCTCGCCGGAGTTTCCGGTGCCGTCGGCGCTCATCCTCACCGGCGGCCTGGCCCCGGACCCCAACATCTACTCGCTGCTGGCGCAGGCTCCATTCCCCGTGTTCGCGGCCCCGGACGATACGTACACCACCGCCAAACGGGTGTCCGAGGTCCGCAGCGAGATCTGGTCGGGGCACCGCCGCAAGGTGGCCTCGGCCGTTGGGCTGTGGGCGAAGCGCGTGGACGAGGCCGAGCTGGTGGAGCGGCTGCACCTGCCGCGGCTGGAGCGGATGACGCCGCTGCGGTTCCTGCACGACCTCATTGAGCGGGCCCGGCTGCAGCGCCGGCACATTGTCCTGCCCGAGGGCAACGACGTGCGGATCCTGCGGGCCGCCGAAATTCTGCACCGGCGGGACGTCTGCGACCTCACGATCCTGGGCAACGAGTCGGCAGTCCGGGAGTTGGCGTCCACCCAGGGCATCGACCTCTCCGGCATGAGCATCGTGGACCCCGCGACGTCGGAGCTGCGCCAGCAGTTTGCTCAGAAGTACGCGGAGCTGCGGGCGCACAAGGGCGTGGACCTGGCCCGGGCGCTGGAAGTCATGCTCGACGGCAGCTACTTCGGCACCATGATGGTGCAGCTCGGAGTGGTGGACGGCATGGTGTCCGGCGCCGCGCACACCACGGCCCACACCATCCGGCCCGCGCTGGAGTTCGTCAAGACGCGGGACGGCGTAAAGATCGTCTCCTCGGTGTTCCTGATGCTGATGCCGGACCGGGTGCTGGTCTACGGCGACTGCGCGGTCAACCCTGACCCGAACGCGGAGCAGCTGGCGGATATCGCGCTGGCCTCAGCCGAGACCGCAGCCCAGTTCGGCGTGGAGCCGCGGGTGGCCATGCTGTCCTACTCCACCGGCGGGTCCGGGACCGGGGAAGCAGTGGACAAAGTCCGGCAGGCCACCGAAGTCGTGAAGGACCGCCGCCCGGATCTCGCCGTCGAGGGCCCCATCCAGTACGACGCCGCCGTGGACGCCGCGATCGCCCAGTCCAAGATGCCCGGCTCGTCCGTCGCCGGGCAGGCCACCGTGTTCATCTTCCCGGACCTCAACACCGGCAACAACACCTACAAGGCGGTGCAGCAGTCCTCGGGCGCGGTCGCCGTCGGGCCCGTCCTGCAGGGGCTCCGGAAGCCGGTCAACGACCTCTCCCGCGGGTGCACCGTGGAGGACATCGTGAACACGGTGGCCATCACCGCCGTGCAGGCGCAGTCCGTGACTGACAGCGCGTCAGCCGAGGCGCTAGACTCCGACGCGCAGCCCGCGCAGGCGGGGCGCGCCGGAGCCTAGGGCTTGGTGCTACTCGTTGCTGCTGCGGTCGGCGCGGGCCACGGGGAGGTCCCCGAGCCGGTCCACTTGCTCGGCCAGGGCATCGATCACGGCGCGCAGCTGGACCTGGGCCACCTTGGTGTAGGTGCGGACATACTCGATTTCCTGAATGGTGTCGGTGTAGCCGGCCGCCGTGGCCGCCGGCACAGGAACGGCCTCCCGCGTGGCCACGGAGTCCTCGGCGCGGCGCAGGATCTCGCTGTACTGCGTGCGGGCGCTGGCTACGAGGTCCTTCGAGTACTGCTCGGCCTCGGCCACGAACTTCTCGGCGAGAATCTGCGCCTGCGTGATGACCTTGACCATCTCGTCCTTGGCTTGGGGACTTACTGCGCCCGGCTGGCGCTGGTCCGCCTCGAGTTGCTCGGCAACAGCGCGAAGGAACTCGTGGACGGATTGCTGGTCGTACCCGCGTCCCACCACCTCGAACGAGGCGTTGCGGACGTCGGAAGGGCTGATGCGGCCTTCTGGGCTAGCGGTGCTCATGGTATACCTCTCCCTGGTCTGCGCCGGTGGCAGAGGAGTTGTCCTCGACACCTGCGTAGTCTTCGTACCGTATATCGGCGCGCGGGGTGCCCGCCGCAACGAGTTCGCTGATGGTGTGCCCCACCATCGCCGTCGATCCGGCCACGAGGGCCAGACGGCTGGGTGCCTCGGGGTGTGCCGCTGCCACGGTGCCCACGTAGCCCTGGGCGCCCGGGAAGGTCGCGTCGTCGGAGACGACCGGGTGGTAGCTGAACCACGGCTCCCTCGAGTCGAGCTCGGCGAGCCGCTGCTGGTCGTAGAGGTTCCACGGGACCCGTGCCCCGTGGAAGAGGTCCACCCGCGGCCCGGTCCCGTACTCGCCCCATTGCTGCCGGACGGCGTCGACGATCGCGGCCATGGGGGCGAGCCCGGTCCCGCCGGCAACCATGAGCAGGTCCCGTGAACCCTCGAGGGCGAGCTGGTCCCCTACAGGGGCGCCGATGCGCACCGTATCGCCCACCTTGGTCCGGCGGACGGCGGCGGTGCTGAAGAGGCCGCCGGGGATCAGTTGGACGTGCAGTTCGATTGTGCCGTCGGCGCGGGGGGCGTTGGCAGGACTCAGGAAGCGCCAGGTCCGCGGGAGGGCGGGAACCTCCACCGAGGCCGACTGGCCGGGCGAGTAGGTGAAGCCGTCCGCGACGCGGACCTCCAGGACCGTGACATCCAGGCTTCGGCGCTCGACGGCGGTGACCTCGCCTTCCCACCACGGCGGAGTAGTATCCGAGGCCTCCTCGGCGGCCATGACCATGACCTTGGCGATCAGTCCGTACGCCTCGGCCCACGACTGCGCCACCTCGTCGGTCCATTCCGGACCGAGGTACTTCTGCAGCGTCGCCAGGAAGGAAGCCCCCACCATCGAGTACTGCTCAGGCGTTACGGAGAAGCGGCGATGGTCGCGGCCGAGTTGGCCGATGAATCCGGCCACCTCGTCAATTTGATCCGCGTGGCTCACAATGTGCCCGAGGGCGGCGAAGAGTTTGTCCCGCTGGCCGGCCATCGAGACCGGGAACATTTCGCGTAGCTCCGGGTGGGACAGGAATAAGTGCGAGTAGAAGTACAGGGGGACTTCGTCCCCGAGCGCGGCCGCCATGGACCAAGTCCTTTTCAGCCCACCGGCATCCATCCAAAGGCCCTTCTGTCGGGGTCGTCCTCCGCCGGTTCGGGCGGAGCGGGCCCCCCCAGCACCCCGGCAAACTTACCCCATTGCCGGTCCGCAGGTCCAACGGGTCTAGGCACCCACGCCGCAGGCCCGGGCCTTCCTCGCGGCACCTTGAAAGGGGCCGGGCAGGCCGGCTCCGCCGCGGCTTTCGCAACGGATTGGCGCCCTTGCCGGGTCCGGCAATTTATAGTGGAACCGACGGAGCGCTCGGCCAGGCTCCGGCGTGATGCCAGTCCCGACGCACCCTCGACGGTAGCGTCGAAGCCAAGGCTTAGGAGGCCCCATGCTCGTGCTCGTCATCAACTCCGGCTCGTCCTCGCTCAAGTACCAGGTGCGCGACGTCGAGGCCGGCAGCGTGCTCACCGAGGGCCTGGTCGAGAAGATCGGCATGGGTGCCGGCGGTGAGGGCGACGGCCAGATCGAGGGCCCCCGCGACCACGCCGAGGCGCTGGAGCAGGTGGGCGCGGCCATCCACGAAGCCTTGGGGGACCGTGAGCTCGATGCCGTGGGCCACCGCGTGGTGCACGGCGGGGAGCGCTTCGCCGAGCCGGTGCTGGTCAACAACGAGATCACCCGGGCCATTGAACGGCTGAACCCGCTCGCGCCGCTGCACAACCCCGCCAATGTCCTTGGCATCCGCGCGATCTCGAAGAAATGGCCCGAGCTGCCGCAGGTGGCCGTGTTCGACACAGCCTTCCACCGCACCCTGCCCGAGCACGCCTGGCGTTACGCGGTGCCGGACGAGCTCTACACACAACACGGGATCCGCCGCTACGGGTTCCACGGCACCTCGCACGAATACGTGGCGCACCGGGCGGCAGCGCTGCTGGATGTTCCGGTCGAGGAGTTCGACGCCGTCATCGCCCACCTGGGGAACGGCGCCTCGGTCACGGCGATCCGCGGCGGCCACTCAATCGACACCTCCATGGGATTCACGCCCCTTGAGGGCCTCGTCATGGGGACCCGCTCCGGGGACCTCGATCCGTCCATTCTGGTCTTCCTGGGCCGGAACGGCTGGTCTCCCGAGGACCTGGATTCGATGCTCAACCGGCAGTCCGGGCTCAAGGGCCTGGCCGGTAACAACGACATGCGCTCTGTGGTGGAGGCCGCGGAAGCCGGCGACGCCAAGGCGGCCATGGCCCTGGCGGTCGCGTCCTACCGGCTCGCGAAGTACATCGGCGGCTACCACGTGGCCGTTGGCGGTGCGAAGGCCCTCGTGTTCACGGCCGGGATCGGGGAGAACTCGCACCAGTTCCGGAACCTGGTGGCGCAGCGGCTCGGTGCGCTCGGCGTCGAACTCGATGCCGGGCTGAACCGGGAGCGGTCCAAGGAACCCCGGGTCATTTCCACCCCGACGTCGGCCCTGCCTGTCCTGGTGGTCCCCACCGACGAGGAGCGCGCGATCGCCGAGGCGACGGCCGCCGTCGTCGCCCAGGCATCGGTTGCTCCGTAACCGCCCTTGTGGCGGCTCAAAACGGCGCTTACGGAGCAATCGATGGGTAGCGTTGGAGGCATGACCGAACCCAAGCCCCTCCCTCCGCTGCCCATCCGCACCGAACGGCTAGTGCTGCGGCGCTTTGAGGCCTCCGACCTCGATGCCTTCCACGCGTACCACTCGCTCCCGGAAACCGCCCGGTTCCTGCCCCGCGAGGCCAAGAGTTACACCCAGTCGATGGAAACGGTGGGACGGTACGCCAACTTCGAGTTCGAGAAGGAGGGCGACTGGGTGGCCCTGGCCATCGAGGCCGCGGACTCGCCGGGGCTGCTCGGCGAGGTGGTGCTGAAGTGGCTGGAGGGGTGCGGGCAGGCCGAGATCGGCTGGAGCCTGGCCCCCGAAGCGCGGGGCCGGGGCATCGCGAGCGAGGCTGCCCGGGCGCTGCTCAAGCTCGGTTTTGAGGACCTGGGCTTCCACCGCATCGACGCCAAGCTCGATGCCCTGAACACGGACTCGGCGGCGCTTTGTGAGCGGCTCGGCATGCGCCTGGAATCACGGCAGGTGGACAAGTGGCACTACAAGGGCGAATGGGCCACGGAGGTGGTGTACGCCATCCTCGCGGAGGAATGGAAGGCCCGCTAACCGGGCCCCACTGAGACGTTGACAGGCAGGTCCAGGGGACACCTTTCTGATGCCCCGGGGTTCGACAGGTTCAATGGTTCGACAGGCTCAACCACGGGACGAACCAGGATCATAGGTCCCGTACGTCGGAAGCCCTGCCGACTCATAGACAAGAATCGCGAGTCCGCCCGGCGTCGTCTCATTGCGGACCAGACGCAGGCCCGCCGGGGCGCCTCCCGGCGGAAACAGCCGCCTGCCGTTACTTACCACCACCGGGGCGATCACCAGGCGCAGTTCGTCGATCAGCCCTGCGCCCAGCAGCGACTGGGCCAGCCGGGCACTCCCGTGGATCTGCAATTCCCTGCCGGGCTGCCTCTTCAACTCAGCGACCTGTGCGGGGACGTCGCCGGACAGGATCGTCGTCGGTGCCCAACCAGCCTGCGCCAGGGTGTGCGAGGCCACGTATTTCGGCAGACCATTCATCTTTTCGGAGAACGGATCATCAGGGTCCGTGATTCTCGGCCAGTCCCTCGCAAAGTTCTCGTAGGTCCGACGGCCGAACAGCAACGCATCCGCCTCACCGAGCCAGGCCGCCGCCCGCCGGACGAAATCCTCGTCCAGGTAGGGGACGAACCAACCTCCTTGTGAGAAGCCGTCGCTGGTGTCCTCCTCGGGCGATCCAGGACCCTGCGCCACGCCGTCCAATGTGAGGAACTCTGTCAGCGTTAGTCTCATCGTGTTGCCTCTCCGTGATGGGTGCCGGGTCCAACGGCTCGGCATGGCCTGGAATCTCGGCAGGTGGAAAGTGGCAGGCCAACGTGGCACCAAAAGGACGAACGGGCCACGGAAATGGTGTACACCGTCGTCGCGGATGAATGGAAGGCCCGGTAGGAGGTGTCCGGCGGTTGGAGGCGCCGGGAACGCCGGGAAGCGCCGATCTGACGCAACGCCGATCTGACGCAGATGGCCGGAATGAAGTCCTCATTCCGGCCATCTGCGTCAATTCGGCTGCCGTTCGCGTCCCCGGCTTAGGGTGCCGGCGGCCCGGTGGACGCGGGCGCTGGTGAGACCGTGCCCGACGCGGGAGCCGGCGCAGTCGGTTGCTGCTCTGTCGGCACCGTGGCAACGGAGCCCGGAGCGGGACCGGACGACGCCGCACCGCCAGCCGGCGCCGTCGCTCCGGTGGGTCCCGGGGTGGCTCCCGCAGAGGCGCCAGACGTCGCTCCCGCGGTGGCGCCGGACGTCGCGCCGGGGGTGGCGCCAGGCGTCGCGCCCGGCGTGGCACCCGGCGTTGCGCCCGGCGTCGCTTTCGTGCCGGAGGACCCGGCCGGGGTGGCACTGGGATCGGCCTTGATGACCGCCATGATCTGTTCCTTGTACGCGCTGAGCCGGCCCTGGATCTCCGAGAGCGGCTGGTTCCGCAGGTCCTTGCCGTAGGCCGCGATCTCCTGCCACAGGGCGTTGAGCCTGGCCGTGCCGTCGCCGCTCAGGGGCCCGTCAAGGGTGAGCACCAGTTGGCTCGCCAGGGCGTAGGTCAGGCACCGGAGGCAGTTGTAGTTGGCCGATGCCGTGAGGTTCTCCGGGACGATCACATCGGTCTGGCCCACAATCAGGACCACCTGGAAGCCCACGGCCACGGCGGCGCAGTCCGCGCAGCTGGCAAAGGCGTAGGCCTCATTCTTGGTGTCCACGGTGTCGCCGTCGTCCGCCCAGACCAGGGCGAAGGCGACGTCGTAGACCACGGAACCGTCAGTGGTGTTGACCGCGAGGGACTGGTTGCCGTCATCCTCCGGAGCGGCAGGCTTGTCGAAGGGGAACACCCACGACGGCGCCGCCGCGCCGGCCGTGCCGGCTGGGGCTCCCTGCCGGGGCACCAGGACCATGCTCAGCTGCGGCTCGTCGCGTGTGGGCTTCCGGGCGCCCTCCGGCCACAGGGCAACGGTCTTGCCCGACTGGCCCTCCGCCATCCGGCCCGTGGCGGCGGCTGGGAAGACTGCCGTGGTGGCGTCGGCCAGGGTGCCGCGCTCGTAGGGCTGGACGGGGCGGTAGGTGTCACCGCCGGGCCACCAGGCCCAGGCGAGGCCCGCGGCCACTGCCGCGATGGCTACCATTGCGGTGGCCCGCTGCAGGGCCTTGCCGCGGGTCTTCCGCCACAGCCCGGTGACCAGCTGGCGGACCAGGCGCAGCAGGATGTACAGGATGCCCAGCACCGGCAAAGCCAGGCAGGCGATCGCGATCACCCGGACGGCGGCGTCGGCAATGTCCCCGGCGGCGAGGCTGTGGGAGAGCATGGCCTGCTGCTTGAGGCCGTTGTCCCAGGCGGTGCCCAGGACGCGCGGCAGGGTCAGCACCATGGTGGCCATGCTGAAGAGCAGCAGGGGAACCGTGACCAGCACCCAGATGGTGACCACGGCCCGAGCCCAGGGCTTCAGGAGCCTGGCTTCGGGATCTGTCCTGCGCCACGGCACCAGTGCCAGCAGGGTGGGCTTGATGCGCTGGAACAGGTCCGGGACGCCGGTGGCGTCGGCCAGGATGTGATAGCCGTCAAAGCGGACCAGCGGCATCAGCTGCCGGACCATCTGCAGGATCTGGGTGACCACCACCAGCAGCAGCGCATCGAAGCCGGTGGCCCACCAGATGCCCATGATCGCGACGGCCACGATTGCGTTGAAGTAGAGTCCGCCAAGGTCGGTGCGCAGCCGGCCGCCCCGCCCCAGCCGGTAGGAGTCGGTGACGTCCGTGTAGAAGGCCGGCCACATCAGGTACAGACCCGTGCCCATGGCGCCGGGGGTGGCACCGCCGCGACGGGCGGCGGCGGCGTGGCCGAACTCATGGAAACCGGCCGAGAGCACCGTGACCACCAGGATCAGGAGGACCAATCCGGGGTTGGCGAAGGCTTCATGGGTGGCCGATGCCAGCCCCTTGACCATCAGCACCCACCAGCACGTGACCAGGAAGGCAGCGGTCACGGCGACCACGATCAAGGGGTTGAACAGTGTGGCGAACGGCGCCGTGATCTTCCGGGTGCGGTCCGGATCGGTCACCGAATACCGGAAGCGCATGCCCAGCAGCGGGTCCGATTTCTTCACTTCGGGCTCGGAACCGTCCGCCAGCCGGAGGAGTCCGAGGGGGAGGAGCTGGGAGGTGATCAGGGTGCGGACGTTCTCGGCACTGACGAGCCGTCCGAAACTGTTGCTGGCGTGCCCGGCGATTTCTTCCGGGCCCCGCTGGCCGTCGATCGCCTCGAGCACCAGGTATAGCAGGCGCGTGAGCTGGATGGTCTGGCCGTCGGAGCGGCGCACCAGGGACGGGGGTTCCTTGTAGCCGGACCCCTTCGCCTCACCGATCAGCTGGACGCCGGCGGCCCGCAGCGGCACCGGCTGCAGGCCGACGGCCACGGACGACCCTGCGCCCTCAGTACCGGCGCCGGCAGTACCGGGGCCGGCAGTTCCGGCGCCGGATCCGGCGTCGGACGTGGCGCTGCCGGTCGAGGCAGAGCCGACGCCGCCGGTGGCAGGCAGGACCGGAGGGCCGTCCTGCCCGGACGGCCCTCCGTGCACAGTGTTCATCTAGGTGCTACTGCTTCAGGTCGGACTGCTGGTCAGCCGACGCCGTGGCGTCGCCATGGATGTCCTGGTTGATGATGGCATCCTGCTGGGCGACGGCGAACGCGTTGCTGTCGATTGAGCCGATGTTGGCGCCGACGGCCGCGTCGATCGGCGCGGCGACGTTGGCGTTGGCGGCCACCGCGCCATTGATGGGTGCTGCGATGCCCGCGTTGGCGTCCAGGTTCACGTCGACGTTGAGCAGGTTGCCGCTGAGGGCACCCGCGGCGCCTGCGGCTCCGGCCACATCCGTCGGCAGCGCGCCGCCCAGGTCCGGGGCCGTGCCATCGGGCAGGACGCCCGTGCCGTCGGCAGGAACAGCGTCGGCAGGTACGGCACCGGCGAGATCGGCTGTGGCCGGATCCGTGGGGGCAGGCGCTGCGGCAGAACCTGCTGTGGTCCCGGCATCCGTGCCGGCGCCCTGATCGATGACGCTGTCCTGGGTGGAGTCTGCCGTGGCGTCGCCCGTGACGCCCTGGTTGATGATGGTGCCCTGGTCGGCGAGGGCCTGGGACTCAGAACCGAAGGAGAGCACGTTTGCGGAGGCGGCCGCATCAATCGGCGCGGCAACGTTGGCGTTGGCCGCGATGCCGAGATCGATCGGCGCCGCCGCGCTGATCCCGAGGTTCAGGTCGGCGTTCAGGTCCAGGACGGAAGCGACCTCCTTGTCCGGAAGGGCGGTGCCGCCCTGCGCCATCAGCTCATCATCAGTCAACGGCGTCATTCCCTGCTCAACGCTCATA
Organism: Arthrobacter sp. LAR12-1-1.1; assembly: GCF_040676555.1. NCBI lineage: Bacteria > Bacillati > Actinomycetota > Actinomycetes > Micrococcales > Micrococcaceae > Arthrobacter > Arthrobacter sp. LAR12-1-1.1. The sequence goes on from NZ_JBEGIG010000012.1 coordinate 94,775, forward strand.
ACAAACTCCATCTCCGGCACGTCTCTGCTGCCCCCAGTGAGCAGTTTCTCCATCGATGTGCCTAACAAGCGTCAATAGTAAGCATGATGATCATTAATTGTGTACCGGACGCCCCGCCGATTCGACGAAAATGGCCGCTATGAGAGCTCTCATAGCGGCCATCTTTGGCGAATGGGCGCGTTAGTGCGGAACTCGCCAGCGAAACCGCGGCCGGATGTGCCGCCCGTGCGGGCTACTTCACTCCGGCTCCCGGCAGCAGTTCGGTGGCGCCAAGGGAATCGGCCACGAACGCGTAGTCCCAGGCCCGTTCGCGCCACTGCACGTACCGGCCCGAGGCGCCGCCGTGGCCGCCTTCCATCTCGATCTTCATGACGATCGGCTCGCTGCCGGTGTTCACTTCGCGCAGCCGCTGCACCCATTTGGCCGGCTCCACGTAGAGCACGCGGGTGTCGTTGAAGCTGGTGACCGCGGCGATCTTCGGGTACGCCACGGCCTGGACGTTCTCGTAGGGCGTGTACGACTTCATGTACGCGTACACGTCCGGGTCGGTGATCGGGTTGCCCCATTCCTCCCACTCCAGGGCCGAGAGCGGCAGTTCGGGGTCCAGGATGGTGGTCAGCGCGTCTACGAACGGGACGGCGGCAACAATCGCCGCATACTTTTCCGGCGCCAGGTTGGCGACGGCGCCCATCAGCAGGCCGCCGGCGGAGCCGCCCATCGCGGCGATCCGGCCCGGGTCCACCCAGCCGGATCCGGCGAGCCAGTCGGTGGCCGCGATGAAGTCGGTGAACGTGTTCTTCTTACGCAGCTTCTTGCCGTCGTCGTACCAGTGCCGGCCCAGCTCCCCGCCGCCGCGGATGTGGGCGATCACGAACACGACGCCCCGGTCCAGCAGGGACAGCCGGGGAATCCCGAAGCCCGGATCCATGCTCATTTCGTAGGAGCCGTAGCCGTACACCAGCCCGGCCGCGGTCGAATCCTGCCGGACGGAGGCGTGGCGGAGCACCGAGAGCGGAATCTTCGTCCCGTCCGCGGCGGTGGCCCACTCCCGGGTGGCGACGTAGTCCGACCTCGAGTAGCCGCCCAGCACCGGGCTCTCCTTGCGCAGCAGGAGTTCACCGGCCGGTTGCTCCGCGGTGGGCAGCACGAAGTCGTAGACCCGCGACGGGGTGAAGTACGAGGTGTAGCCCATCCGGATCACGGGGGCCTCGTAGTCGGAGCCCGCGACGCCGGCCGTGTACAGCTCCTCGTCGAACGCGGGTTCCACCGCGGCGCCCTGCTCCGGGGTGCCCAGGCCGGCCAGGGGCAGGACCTGGACCCGTTCGATGGTGTCCTTCCGGACGGAGACCACCGCGTGGGTCGAGGTGACCCCGGCGCCGTTGACCCGGACGTGGTCGGAATGGGCGACGACGGTGTCCCAGTGCTGCTCGGCGAGCGGCTTTGCGAGCTCGGCCGGGTCCACGAGCGAGACCATGGAATTGATGGCGTCCTTGTTGTGGGTGAGCAGGATCCGCTCCTGGCTCCGGCCTGAGGCATCCGCCAGCAGGAACGGCTCGGCCTCGTACAGGATGCGCTCGTCGCGGGAGATAACGGTGCGCAGTCCGGCGTCGAGGTCATCAAAGCGCAGCAGGCGGGTCTCGCTGAACTCGGAGCAGCCGATGCTGAGCACCAGGTGGCGCCGGTCGGCCGAAAGCTCGAAGCCGAGCCACATGGCGACGTCGTCCTCCTGGTAAATGACCGCGTCCTCGCTGACGGGTGTGCCGAGCACATGGGACTTCACCTGGTACGGCCGCCAGGAATCGTCCACCACGGTGTAGAAGATCCGGCTGCCGTCGGGGGAGAAGGAGATGCCGTAGAAGACGTTCTCGATCACGTCCGGCAGCAGCACACCGGTGCGCAGGTCCTTGATGCGCAGCGTGAAGCGCTCGTCGCCCGCGTTGTCCACGGCGTAGGCATAGAGGGTGCCGTCGATGGTCGTGGCGGCCCCGCCCACGGCGAAGAACGGCTTGCCCTCGGCCTCTAGGTTGCCATCGAGCAGGACTTCCTCGCCGGGGATGACGACGCCGGCCTCCACGGCCGGGGGAGTCCAGTCCGCGACGCGGTCCCCGGTTTCCTGGCCGCGCACGCGGCAGTGGATGCCGTACTCCTTGCCCTCGACCGAGCGGGTGTAATACCACCAGCCGTCCTTGCGGTTCGGGACCGAGAGGTCTGTTTCCTGGGTGCGGCCCTTGATCTCCTGGAAGATGGCCTCGCGCAGCGGCTCCTGGTGCGCGGTCACGGCCTCCTGGTAGGCGTTTTCGGCCTTGAGCAGGTCCACCACCTCGGCGGATTCCTTGTCCCGCAGCCACTCGTAGTTGTCCTCGAACGCGTCGCCGTGGTGGGTGCGCACCGCGGGAACTTTCCGGGCGACGGGAGGCTGCGGGGACGGCTGGGCGGGAGTCTGGGTCATGGACCCAATCTACCGAAGAGCGGCGCCTCAATTGCCGTTCTGCAAATTGTTGGCCGCCACGTAGCGGGCAAGCGTCCCCGAGCCCAGCGCGGCGGAGACCGCGGCGGTCGCGGCAGGGTTCTGCAGGACAATCGACTGGCCGTCCCGGCTGAACCCTGTGCCGGCGGTCGGCAGCGTGAAGAACACGCCACGGCCCGGCGCTGTGCTGCGGAGGCTGAAGGCGAGGTGTTCCAGCGACTTCAGGGTGAAGCTTGCATCCAGGGTCACGTGCGGCAGCACAGTGGCGATGAGTTTGCGGACGGTGTCGCGGTCCGCCAGCCTGCCTTCGGACGCCATCTTGGCCATCACGGCTTTCAAGAAGGTCTGCTGGTTCCGGACCCGCTGGTAGTCGCCATCGGCGAAGGCATGGCGCTCGCGGACAAAGGCCAGGGCCTGCAACCCGTTGAGTCGGTTCACGCCCGCCGGAAAATACACCTTGTCATCTGCGGTGCTGGTGAATGCCCGCTTGACGTTGACGTCAACCCCGCCGAGCGCGTCTGTCATGGCCGCGAAACCCTGAAAATCCAGCATCACCGTATGGTCTATGTGCTGGCCCAGCAGCGCCTCCACGGTCTTCGTCATCAGCGGCAGCCCGCCCAGCTCAAGTCCGGCGTTCACTTTCGCGAATCCGTAGCCGGGGATGTTCACCCACAGGTCACGCATGATCGAGATGCCGTAGACACTCTGCCGGTCCGCCGGGAGGTGGATCAGCACGAGGGCGTCCCCGCGCTGGTCGGAGGCGGTGCCGCCGGCCGCCGCCGCCCGCTCATTGACCCGGCTGTCGCTCCCAATCAGCAAGATGTTAAGGGCGACGGCGGGCGGTTCCGGCGTGGGCGTGGGGCTGGGCGGCGGCGTGGGAACGGGGCTGGGAGTGGGTGCCGGGCCGGGTGCCGTCGCGGGCGCGGCGGCCGGTGCGGCGGTTCCCGCCGGCGCCGGGTCGGCGGACCGCGGCCGGGAGAAAACGTACACCGAGGCCGCAACGGCCACGGCGAGCGCGACCAGCGCCCCCAGGAGCAGGATGATCCGACGACGACGGCGTGCCGCGGGGGACGGGGGAGGGGACGCCGCGGAAGCCGCGGCTGCTGGCTCCGGAGCATTCCCCATGAACGGACGCTACCACTGCAGCCCGCCGCGGACTATGGGTCCAAGGGCCTCCCCTGGCGCCTCACTTGGCGGGCTCAGTTCCCGTTCTCGAACTCGTTCGCCGCAACGTACTCGCCCAGGGTGCCCGAGGCCATGGCCCCGGAGATGTCGTTGATGGCGTTCGGGTCGGCCAGTACGATCGACTGGCCGTCCGTGGACGTTCCCACGCCGCCGGTCGGTAGCGTGAACATGACGGTATTCTGCGCCCGGATGTCCGTGAGTTCGAGCCCCAGCCCGGCCACGGCTCCAGAATCAAAGGACTTGTCCACTGTCACGAACGGCGAGACGGCGCCCACCATGTTGTTGATCGTGATCGGGTTGCTCAGCGTCTGGCCGGCGGTCGACTTCTTGATGATGGCCCGCAGGAACTCCTGCTGGTTGCGGACCCGCTGGTAGTCGCCGTCGGCGTAGGCGTGGCGTTCGCGCACGAAGGCCAGGGCTTCGGTTCCATTGAACGTGTGCTGGCCCGGGGCGAAGGACTGGCCTTTCAGATCGTTCGAGGTGAACGGCAGGTTGAGGTTCACGGTCACCCCGCCCAGCGCGTCCGTGAGGCCCTTGAAGCCCTCGAAGTCGATCATCGCCACGTGATCGACGCGCTGCTGGAAGATCGACTCGACGGTCTGCACCATCAGGGGCGTGCCGCCAAGGGCCAGCGCCGAGTTGATCTTGGCTTCGCCGTGCCCGGGGATGTCCACCCAGAGGTCGCGCATGATGGACATGGTGTAGATGTTCTTGCGGTCCGCCGGGATATGCATGAGCATCAGCGTGTCCGCGCGTTGGTCTGTGGGCGTGGCGCCCGCGTTATCAGACGCGGCGGCGCCGCGGCTGTCGCTGCCCATCACCAGGATGTTCATCGAGGTGTCCGTCTTCTTCGGGCGCGTGGACTCGTCCGGGAAGGCCTGCTCAATCTTGCTGCTACCGGAGTCGAAGGTCCGTGCGAGGTTAAAGAGGTAGCCGCCAGCCACCACCGCGACGAGCGCCAGCACCACGCCGACGGCGATCAGCACCTTGCGGCCTCGGCGTTTCTTCACGGGGCGCCGCCGCTCGCGGAAATCCGCCCCGCGGTCGTCGTCTGGGCTGTCGAAGGGGTGTGTCATGTGTTCCTCTAAGTCGGCCGGGCCCGGTGCCCGGATTCTGGCTGCCAGTACTCTGGCGGGCCACGCCGGAGTACTGAGGGGCGCGAAACGCAGAGTGGACTGGCTGGCCGGCGCTGGCTCGTCCTGCATCCGGTGATGCAGTTCCTCGCCGCGGCGGTAAGGGGGCCACGATGTCGCTCTCCGGTGCGTTCTGGGCTAGTGCCAAGTGCCGGATGGTCTCCGTGGGGCCTCCTCTACAGTACACCGTGCCCGCAGATCAACACTTTTTCGCCAACAACCCGGCACATAACGCGCGGTTTCCCCGATATGAAGCGCACTGTTGCCTACGTCACACTCCATGCCTAGGCTGGGTTGCGGTCGCAGCGTCGCGGCCAAACCGGTCGCAGCGTCGCGGCCAAGCGGTACATGCACGAACAGGGGAATCGTTTTGAACCACAAACTCCGGGTCCTTGTCAGGCTCGACCTCGATTGCGGTCAGGCAGAAGTAGCAGCGCAGGGACATGTGACGGCGAGGAGCCTCCAGGCCCTGTACGTGGTGGTCAAGCGGGCAAACCACCTGAGGGAAGGACTCCACTTGGTGGTGGATGTCAGCCACGCCGTGGTGGAACCGGCGGCCCTCGAACAGCTCCGGGAGTGCTCAGCCTCCCACCACCTGCCGGCCACCATTGATCCGCTGCAGTCAGAATGCCAGCTCAGCATCGTAGCGCCGGCGGAAAGGGCCGCGGTTCCGGTTCCCCGGGTCCGAAGGCTGGCGGCGGCCTAGTATCCAGCTGCGCCGGGTTCGCCTCTCGAACAAGTTTTTATCGGCTGAAAAATGGCTGGAGGGCACTACTCGGCGGACGGCCGCTGTCGTTGCCGTTTCGTCGCCGCCCGCTGCTCCTTTGCGGCGAGGCGCCGACGGTTCGAACCCCGGGTGGGTTTGGTTGCCCGGCGGCGAGCAGCTTCGGGTGCAAGACCCTCTGCGACGAGGTCGGCGAGCTTGGCCAGCGCGATCTCGCGGTTGCGCAGCTGAGAGCGCCGCTCGGAGGCGGTCACGGTGATCACCCCGACGATGAGACGTTGTCCGAGGCGGCTGAGGAGCATCTGCCGTTGGCCATCCGAGAGCGCCGCCGAGCCGGCGACGTTCCACGAGAGTTCGACGCGGCTGTCCGAGGTATTGACGTGTTGACCGCCTGGCCCGGACGAACGCGAGAACCGCCAACCGAGTTCCGACGCGGGAATCGTGAGCGCGGGCGACACCTCCAGATCCATGCAACTAGCGTTGCACGAAATGGGCGCCGGCGCGGAGACGGCCGCGGTTCCCCGAGTTCGAATGCTGGCGGCCTAGCTACAAGTACTGGCCTGGCTCAGCTGTGGTGGCGTGCGAACCGTAGGATGGCGAGGATGGCCGGGGCCAGCTCGTCCTCCATCTGGTCGTAGAACTCCTGCCCGCGCCGGTAGGGATCCACGACGTCGTTGTCGGAGGCGTCCGGGGCCAGCGCCAGGTGACGCACTGACCCCGCCCGGCCCGGGAGTTCCCGCCAAAAGGCAGGAATGTCGCCGGCAGAAGAGGGCGCGGAAGCGTCCGCGTCGCGCTGCTCAAGGACCTTCAGCATCCGGGCAAACTCGCGGATAGTAAAGGTCCGCTTCAGCAACGAGGCATCCATCTGCATCACCTCGCCGCGGTGTTTAGCGGTCATCGCCAGCACGAGATCGGACTCCCTGAGGATCTTTTGCGTTAGTTGGCGGGCCGCAAAGCCGTCCGGCGTTCCGCCAAACGTCCTGATGATGTCCGCAGAGCTCGGCTGGATCGGATCGCCCACCATGGCCCGCGTGCCTGCGCTTCGCACCACAAAGGCGCCAGGTTGCACCTGGTCCAGGCCCGCCTGAAGCAGGCGCTCGGCCACCGGCGAGCGGCAGATGTTGCCGGTGCAGACCGTGAGGATCCGAACGGGGCGAGGCGTATCCAAGGTTTGTCCAACTTCCGTTAGCGAGACTCTTACCGGCGGCATGGTCTCCGAGTCTATCCGCGACGGGCCATTCAGATCTCCGGGAGGAGATAGTGGCGAATTCTGTCGTTCTTGAAAATAAAGCATCTTGATATTGAAGATTCATGCTTTTCTGCGTACAGTCGTCCAAGGATGCCGAAACGCTCGGCAGGAGCTGGCCCGACTGGGTTCTCCGCCGCACTAGAACTTGGGGTAGTAGATGTCGGAGATCAAGAGCCTGGCCGCACCGAAGGCGAGTTTCGACCGCCGTTCCGTTGTTAAGGGCGCCGCATGGAGCGTGCCCGTTATCGCGGCAGCAATTGCAGCGCCGGCCGCGTCGGCGTCGGCACGTAATGCGAGCGCAGGCTTTGATGGGCTGAGCGGGGCCGTATCATTCGCTCCGACGGACCCAAAAAGCAAGGCAAAGCCGGGAACCGGGCCCACGGGCTTCACGATCACCAACTACGCGGGGGCCATCGCCGGCCCCATTAGCGGTACAGTCACCATCCAGCCGGCCACTTCCGGAACCGCTGACCCAGGCGTCGGTTTCCTAAAGCTCACGGGTGCAACGTCCTTTACTCCTCAGCCTTTAACTGCGAGCAAAGTTTTCGTTGGTACCTTCACGGCTAACGGCATCCCGGCCAACGACAAACTGTCTTTCTCCATGGATCCCACTTCGTACTACTACACCGGAGGAAATGGCAGCCCCGCACGCGATTTTTCAATCTCTGTAAGCTTCACCCTCCCCGACGGCACTCGCCCCAATGTCAATTTGGATATTTCGCCTGTCACCCTGCACATCGCTAAGAACTAGAGGTTCATCCGCGGCTGGATCTGCGGCCTCGTTGGCCTTCCAACAGTGATCTAATGGCGAGTGTGAGATATCGAAATGCGTTGGGAGTGCCGTGACGGAAGGCGTCTGGCAGTGCGGGCAACGTGTAGTGGACGGGCTTCTTCTGACGAGCCGCGCGGGGGGAGGTGATGCTGAGTGAAAGCCTCCGCCGACTTGCATATCGAGGTGCTGGAAACTCTTTTCACCGTCGCCTGGGGTGCAGCAGTCACTACTGGTCAGCGGCAATCAATGGCCACGGCGTGGAGCCGCTGTATTGGTAATCCCCGACCTAACACGCCGGAAGTAGCGCCCGGCACCGCAGGCCTGCCCTTCACAGCCTCTATCTACTTTGATTCGAAGCTCCCGGGCGTCGGCGTCAGGCACCTCGGCTCGGACAGCTTTGAGGGCTTGGCGGAAGCCGTGACCTCGGAGGTCACAATCGCTGCCATCCTCGAACGCGCCGGAGAACTGACCCTGCTCCATGCCTGCGGGGTTTCGGATCCCGGCGGCGCCGTGATTGCCCTCGTGGCAAAATCCGGCACCGGCAAGACGACGGCGTCCTCGCAGCTCGCCCGGACTTTCGGCTATATAACTGACGAAACGGTCGCCATCCGGGCTGACGGGAGTGTTGTGCCGTATCCCAAGCCTCTGTCCGTTAAGCAGGCAACGCCAGGCGCCGCGAAACTGCAGGTCGGCCCGGACGAGCTAGGCCTGCATGTTGCGCCGGGCGAACCCCGCATCACGGCCATTGCACTGCTCGACAGGTTGGCCGGCGCTGACTACCAGTTGCCCATCATCGAGCCGGTCCCTCTGATGGAGGCAGTTCTGGCGCTTATTCCGGACACGTCCTCCCAAACTGCCGTCTTCCAGCCGCTTCAGTCGCTCTGCCGGCTGATAGACAGCGTGGGCGGAGTGTTCCGCGTCAGCTATTCCGAAGCGGCTGACCTGGTGGACAGCTTGGCGCCGCTGTTCTTGACGGACCCTAAAAACCCGCCGGAAGCCGCCAAATCATGGTCTCCCGCCATGAAGGAACCGGAAATGGAGTCAGTGGCGGACCCTGCCGGCGAACAGCCAGCAGAACCAATTCCCGCGGGTTGGCTGCAGGCGGCCGCCGCCGTTGACGCGGTCGAGATCGGCGAGGACTTGCTCGTCCTGACGGAAGCCGAACTCACCCGCCTCAGCGGCATCGGACCGATCATCTGGAAGTCCGCCCGGCGACCCATCTCGATGCAGACTTTGGTGAGTCGGATCGAAGCTCTGCATGGGCTACCCGAGGGCTATGAAGCGTTACTGGATGAGGCTGTTGACGGACTCGTCGGCCGGGGATTACTGCTGCGCGACTAACGCGGTTAATAAGCACACCAACGCGGTCACCGTACCGTAAAGTAACTTTTCGTGTGGGTCGTTGGGGCCAGGCACGGGGGAGAGGACCAACGCGTGACTGGTTTTGATACGGCCGAGAACAACGGGCAGACACCTGCGGGGCTTGCGCTAGAGGACTACCTGCGCATCGCCCGGGCCCGGTGGAAGGGCGTCTTGGCTTTCACTCTGGCCTTCACCGTGCTCGCTTTTTGCTGGACCCTCCTGCAGCCGAAGATCTACTCGGCACAGTCCAGCGGGATCGTCGTGGCAGGCGGCTCGGACAACCTTAGTCTTTCGCTCATGAGTGAAAACCTGTCCCAGACGAAGGCCGCCAAGTACGAGTCTGTGGCCAAGTCCAGGCTTGTGGCCGAGCGCGTCGTCAAGTCTCTGGGCCTCACCACCTCGCCGGACACCCTGCTGGGGTCCGTCTCCGTGTCCGTGCCGAAGGAAAGCGCCCAGCTCGCCGTCACTGCCACCTCCACGGACCCCGCGATGGCCCAGCGGGTCGCGGATGCCTGGGTTAAGGGCCTTGCTGAGCAAGTCAAGGAGATGGAAAGCATCCCCGCCGTCGAAGGCTCGGACGTCGTTCCCGTTCCGGTCATCCGGGTGGTTCCACTGGGCGAAGCCGTCCTGCCGACCGCCCCGACATCCCCCAACGTGAAGCTGGCTCTGGGAATCGGAGCCCTGGCCGGGCTGGCCCTCGGAGTCCTCTACGCGCTCATTCGCCACCGACTGGACCGCCGGCTCCGGAGCGCCACGGCCATCGAACGTCGGTTCGGCGTGCCAGTGCTGGGCACGCTCCCGGTGGATCACCGCCTGGACGGGAAAAGTACCGTGCTGGACGACGGGTTCAGCCCGGTCGCATCGGGCGAAGGTTCGCATGCCATCACCGAGGCCCTGAGAGAACTTCGGACGAATCTCCAGTATGTCGATGTCGACAATCCCCCGCGGATTATTGTCGTGACGAGTTCTGTGCCGGCCGAGGGGAAATCGACGGTGACGGCCAATCTGGCGGTCACCATGGCGGCCGCCGGCGAGAACGTTGTGGTGGTCGACGGCGACTTGCGCCGGCCCACCTTGGTCGATGTCTTCAATCTCATCCCCGGAGTCGGTGTCACCGACGTTCTGAGCGGCCACGCCGAGCTGGAAGACGTGCTGCAGGTATGGAGCGCGATGCCCAACCTGCGGGTGCTCGGTTCAGGTCGAATCCCGCCGAACCCCAGTGAGCTGCTGGGCTCGCAGGCCATGAAGACGTTGCTCAAGACCCTCGCCCAGGACGCCATTGTGCTGGTTGACGCACCACCGTTGCTCCCCGTGACGGACGCCGCCGTCCTCACGCGCATTGCCGACGGAGCAATCGTCGTCGTCAGGTCCGGAAAGACCACCGATGAAGAGCTTGGCAAATCCCTCGGCAACCTTGGGCGCGTGAACGGCACCGTCTTCGGCACCATTCTCAACCGCGTGCCCACCACAGGCGCGGGCTCGTACAGGTACTACACCGCGTATCAATCCGTCGAGCCGGTGGCGGCGCGGTAGACGCGAGCTAGCACTGAAGATATCCCCTTGGAGCAACCCGCTCCGAGGGGATTTTCATATTCCTAGTAAGTCAGCCCACTCCGCCGGCGCGGTCCAGAGGCCAGAATCTCGCCGCCACCTGACCGACGACGGCCGAGGACTTGATCGTCCTAATACAGTCACCAGCCACAGCAGTCAGGCTCCGGCAGGCGATGACGGAATCAACCGAGACTGAACGATGGTCACCCAACACCACGAGCTCGCCCTCGGGGACCGTGAACGCGGGAACACACCTGAGCGAACGAGGAGTGGTCTGGCAGTCGATGCTGCCGGCCTCAAACGGCAGATCTTCGAAAATGTAGGGCTCGTCGAGGGGCTGGCCGTCGATGCGCAGTTTGCCATCCTGTCCGCAGCAGCTAATGGTTTGGCCGCCAGTCGCAATCACCCGCTTTACCAGGAATTGCTCGTTGGAGGTCCCGATCCCTGTCACGTCTCCGAATGAACGGGCAAGCTCGGCGATCCCGCCGCCGTGGGCCGCTGCCGATTCCGACTGCCAGCTTTCCGGCCGGGTGAACACCACAATGTCGCCGGAGTGCGGTTCTGAGCCGGTGTAGGCAAGACGGTTGACCAGGATTCTGTCACCGTCGCCCGCGGAGCCCTGCAGCGTCGGCTCCATTGACCCGGACGGTATCCGATAGGCCTTCACCAGGAACCCCTGGACCAGGGCGACGGCCACCAGGGCAATCAGCATGTTCAGGGCCACAGAGGCCCAGAGGGGGAGCTTTTTGCCGGCAGCGATCTTCACGAGTTCAAGCTATCACCGGCAATCCGGGCTCATGACGCCGGCGCTTGAGCGCGGTCCGGACATTCATTAGGAACCCCCGTCCTTGACGCATCTCGGGCCTTCCGCATATCCTGAACGAACGGTCGGTAATTATTTATCGGAAATTCACGAGGAGCAACCATGGCATCGCAGACCCTGCAGTCAGTGCCCGCCGAGCCATCGCCGGTACGGCATGAACAGAGCCCCGAGGACGCGGCCCGGCTCGACGCCGAGGGCCAGGCCTACTTCGACAAGGTCATGGCCGAAGATTCCCGGATCGAGCCGCGGGACTGGATGCCGCCGGCCTACCGGAAAACGCTCCTGCGCCAGATCTCCCAGCATGCCCACTCGGAGATTATCGGCATGCAGCCGGAGGCCAACTGGATCTCCCGCGCCCCGAGCCTGAAGCGCAAGGCCATCCTCATGGCCAAGGTCCAGGACGAGGCCGGCCACGGACTCTACCTCTACTCCGCCGCCGAAACCCTCGGCCAGCCGCGTGATCAGATGATGCAGGACCTGATGGACGGCAAGGCCAAGTACTCCTCCATATTCAACTACCCCGCCCGCACCTGGGCGGACATGGGCGCCATCGGCTGGATGGTCGACGGCGCCGCTATCGCCAACCAGGTGCCGCTGTGCCGCGCCTCCTTCGGCCCCTACGGCCGCGCCATGGTCCGCGTCTGCAAGGAAGAATCCTTCCACCAGCGCCAGGGCTTCGAGATCCTGCTGGAACTCTCCCACGGCACGCCCGAGCAGAAGCAGATGGCCCAGGACGCGGTGAACCGCTGGTACGCGCCGGCCCTGATGATGTTCGGCCCGCCGGATGACGATTCACCCAACTCCAAGCAGTCCATGGCCTGGAACATCAAGCGCTTCAGCAACGACGAACTGCGCAACCGCTTCGTCGGCATGATGATGGAGCAGGTCAAGGTCCTGGAGCTCACCCTCCCGGACAAGGACATCCGCTTCAACGAGGAAACCAAGAAATGGGAGCACGGCCCGCTGGACTGGGATGAATTCCACGAAGTCCTCGCCGGCCGCGGCCCCTGCAACGCCCAGCGCCTGGAACGGCGCCGTGAAGCACACCACAACGGCACCTGGGTCCGCGAAGCCGCGGCGGCTTATGCCGACAAACAGCGCCGCAAGCAAGCAGAAAAGGTATCAGCAGCATGACAACCGAACCCCAAGCAGGAAACGTCTGGCCCATCTGGGAAGTATTCGTCCGCTCCAGCCGCGGCCTGTCCCACGTCCACGCAGGATCCCTGCACGCACCCGACGCGGCCATGGCCCTGCGCAACGCCCGTGACCTCTACACCCGCCGCAACGAAGGGGTGTCCATCTGGGTGGTCCCGGCCGAGGCCATCGCCTCGAGCGATCCGGACGCCAAGGGCTCGTTCTTCGAGTCGCCCCAGGGCAAGGATTACCGGCACGCAACGTACTACACCAAGAGCGAGGGCGTGAAGCACCTGTGAGCACCACACGTGAAACGGCGGCAGAAACCGGCGGCCACGGCGACATTTCCGTCGGCGTCCAGGGCGCCAGCGGCAGCGGCGAGGCCACGGCCAGCGCCACCCGCATCACCCCCGGCAACGCCCTCCGCCCGGAGGACATCGCCCTGGCCGTGAGCCGCGGCACCGCCAAGCCGAGCGAGGACGTTGCCGAGTTCGCCCTGCGCCTGGGCGATGACGCCCTGGTCCTCGCCCAGCGCCTGGGCCACTGGATTTCCCGCGCCCCGGAACTCGAAGAAGACATCGCCCTCGGCAACATCGCCCTGGACCAGTTGGGCCACGCCCGCTCCTTCCTCAGCTACGCCGGCGGCGCTCTCGGAGAGGACGGAACAGCCCGCAGCGAGGACGACCTCGCCTATTTCCGCAGCGAGCCCGAGTTCCGTTCCGTCGAGATCTTCGAACTCCCGAATGGCGACTTTGCCGTCACCATCGCCCGCCAGTTCGTCGTCAGCTACTACCAGTTCGAGCTGTACAGCCGGCTGACGCAGTCCACCGATGCAACGCTCGCCGGCATCGCCGCCAAGGCCGTCAAGGAAGTGGACTACCACCGCGACCACAGCGCCCAGTGGGTGCTGCGCCTGGCCCAGGGCACGGACGAGTCCCGCGAAAAGATGATCCACGGCTTCAAGGTCATCTGGCCCTACGTGGACGAGCTGTTCCGCGACGACGAGCTCACCGCCCGCCTCAGCGAAGCAGGCGCCGCCGTCGAACCCTCCAGCCTCCGCACCAACTTCGACCGGCTCACCGGCGAGGTCCTGGCCGAAGCGGAGCTCGAGGTCCCCAACGTGCAGCCAACACCCGGCGGTGGCCGCAAGGGTCTGCACTCCGAACACCTCGGCTACCTCCTCGCCGAAATGCAGGTGCTCGCCCGCGAGTACCCCGGGGCCAGCTGGTAACCACCATGGACATGTACGTCAGCCACCCCACGGCCGCAGACGGCCGCCCGGCGGAGCAGAAGACCCCCGAGCAAAAAGCCTGGGACCTCGCTGCCACCGTCTGCGACCCGGAAATCCCGGTCCTCACCATCGAGGACCTCGGGATCCTGCGCAATGTCCAGCTCTACGACGACGGCGGCATGGTCCCGGCGGTGCAGGTCACCATCACGCCGACGTACTCCGGCTGCCCGGCCATGGACGCAATCCGCGACGACCTTAAAGCGGCCTTCAACCGCGAAGGCTACCCCAGCGTCAACGTGGAACTTGTCCTCTCCCCGGCCTGGACCACCGACTGGATGAGCGAGGACGGCAAGGCGAAGCTGGAGCAGTACGGGATCGCCCCGCCGTCGGGCCACTCGGCGGCCGTCCGGCACGCAGGCCCGGTCCGGCTCGCGCTCGCCGTTAAGTGTCCCCAGTGCTCATCGCTCAACACCAAAGAACTCACCCGCTTCGGTTCCACCTCCTGCAAGGCCCTCTACGTGTGCCAGGACTGCAAGGAACCGTTCGACTACTTCAAAGTCTTGTAAGGAACAGGTGCCTCCATGAAGGTTGTCCGCCAGAGCGCCGCGGAGTCGGCCACAGCCACCGGCCGCCGTCGTGCGTCCTTCCACACCCTGACGGTGGACGAGGTCCGCCGGCTCACCGACGACGCCATCGAGGTGACGTTCGGGGTCCCGGCCGAGCTCGCCGGAGCGTTCGATTACCTGCCGGGCCAGTACGTCGCGCTGCGCACCACCCTGCCCGACACGGACGGCCAGCCGCACGAGATCCGCCGCAGCTACTCGATCTGCGCCGAGCCGCGCAGTTTCGCGGACGGCAGCAGCGAAATCCGGGTGGCCATCAAGAAAGACCTCGGGGGCCTGTTCTCCACGTGGGCCAACGCCGAACTCAAGGCTGGCGACGTCCTGGACGTCATGAGCCCCATGGGTGCCTTTATCTCCAAGCACGGCCGCGACGGCAAGTCCGTGGAGCAGAACGTCATGAACTCCATGAACCACCCGGAGGAGCTGGCGGGGGAGCCCGGCTCGTTCGTCGCGATCGCCGCAGGCTCCGGCATCACTCCCGTGATCGCCATTGCCCGCACCTTGCTGGCGGCCCATCCGGAGACCCGCTTCGACCTCATCTACGCCAACAAGGCCGCCATGGACGTGATGTTCCTCGAGGAACTCGCGGACTTGAAGGACAAATACCCGTCCCGGCTGGCGCTGCACCACGTGCTCTCGCGTGAACAGCGGATCGCGCCGCTGCTCAGCGGCAGGATCGACGCCGAGAAGCTGCAGGCGCTGCTGGGCACCGCCATCCACGCTGACGACGTCGACGAATGGTTCCTCTGCGGCCCGTTCGAACTCGTCCAGCTGTGCCGGGACACTCTCGCCGCACGCGGCGTCACCCCGGAGCACGTCCGCTTCGAACTGTTCACTTCCGGCAAGCCGGACCGCCCCGAGGGCAACATTGGCCGGCCGGTGATCGCGGACGAATCCAAGGAGACCTACAAGATCACGTTCAAGCTGGACGGCCTGCAGGGCGAAGTGGCGAGCCCCACCCACGCCCGCGAATCCATCCTCAACGCCGCCCTCCGGGTCCGCCCCGACGTGCCGTTCGCCTGCGCCGGCGGCGTCTGCGGCACCTGCCGGGCCAAGGTGGTCAGCGGCAATGTCACCATGGACGAGAACTACGCCCTGGAGCAGGACGAGCTCGACAAGGGCTATGTCCTGACCTGCCAGTCCCACCCCACCACCCCGGAAGTCACGGTCGACTTCGACGTCTAGGGTTTTTCGACTACTAGGCCTTTTCGAATCCAAGGAGCCCCATGATTTCCCTGTCCATTGCTCGCGGCGTCGCCGAGGTCGTACTCGACGCCCCGCACAAGCTGAACTCCCTCGACGAGCAGGCACTCGCGGATTTGTCCCAGGCGTACGATCGCGCCGCTGACGCCGCCGCCCGCGGCGAGGTCCGGGCACTGCTGCTCCGCGGCGAAGGACGCGCCTTCTGCGCCGGCCGTGACATTGCCGGCGTGACCCCGGAGAGCGACGACGCGCAGGCCTACCTGGGCGGCCTCGTCCAGCCGCTGCTCAAGAAGATGAGCGCCTTCCCGGCGCCCACGTTCGCCGCGGCCCAGGGCGCCTGCCTCGGCGTGGGGCTCGGCCTGCTGCTGGCCACGGACGTGGTCTACGTGGCGGAAAATGCCAAGTTCGGCTCACCGTTCGCCAAGCTCGGCGCCACCCTCGATTCCGGCGGCCACTGGTACTTCACCGAGCGCCTCGGCATGCACCGGACCCTGGACCTGATCTACACCGCCGAGCTCATGAGCGGCGCAGACGCCGTGGCGCAGGGACTGTTCAGCCGGGCCATGCCGGCAGCCGAACTGCTCGAGGCCACCCGGTCGATCGTCGCCAACGTGGCCACAGGCGCCACGGGTGCGTTCCGGGCCAGCAAGGAGCTCGTGGCGCACATCCGGGACCAGCGGCTGGGGCTGTGGGAGGCCATGGCAGAGGAGAACGCCGAGCAGGCAAGGCTGTGCAAAAGCGAGGACTACGCCGAGGGTTTCCGCGCCTTCCAGGAGAAGCGCAGCCCGGTTTTCAAAGGTTTTTAAGCTTCTCCTTTGAGGTCACGATTGCGACTTTGTACGATTGATTTGTAGGGTTCACCTATGACTTTGGGGAAATCAGTAAGAAAAGCCGTCATTCCTGCTGCCGGATTGGGAACACGCTTCCTGCCCGCCACTAAGGCAATGCCGAAGGAAATGCTGCCGGTGGTTGACCAGCCGGCCATCCAATATGTGGTGGAGGAAGCCGTCACGGCAGGCCTTACGGACCTCTTGATGATCACGGGGCGCAACAAGCGGGCCCTGGAGGACCACTTTGACCGTGCCCCGGCCTTGGAGCGGACGCTGGAGCTCAAGGGCGATCTGAACCGCTTGGAGGCAGTGCAGCACGCCTCCAACCTGGGGCCGCTGCACTACGTCCGCCAGGGCGACGCCAAGGGCTTGGGCCACGCTGTCTTGTGTGCCCGCCAGCACGTGGGAAACGAGCCCTTTGCCGTCCTGCTTGGCGACGATCTTATTGACGAGCGCGACGAGTTGCTCAGCACCATGATCGAGGTCCAGGCCAGGACCGGCGGCTCGGTGGTCGCCTTGATCGAAGTGGATCCGTCCCAGATCAGCGCCTACGGCTGCGCGGACATCTCCGTGGTGGAAGGCGAGGACTACTTCCGGGTGAACCGCCTGGTGGAAAAGCCCGCTGTGGAGGACGCTCCGTCCAACCTTGCAGTGATCGGGCGGTATGTTCTTCACCCCGAGATCTTCGACGTCCTGGAGGACACTCCGCCGGGCCGCGGCGGGGAGATCCAGCTGACTGATGCCCTCCAGACCTTGGCCGTGTCCGATTGCGACGGCGGAGGCGTTTACGGTGTGGTGTTCCGGGGCCGCCGCTATGACACCGGAGACAAGCTGAGCTACCTGAAGGCGGTTATTTCCATCGCCTCGGAACGCGTGGAGTTCGGTGAAGAGCTGAAGTCCTGGTTGAAGGAATTCGTGAACTAAACCGCAATCTAAATGCGATACTTCGGCTGGTCCGGCGCTGACAGGCGCTGGGCCTGTTGGGTTCTTACGGCTCTGAGCACACCGGCTGCCAACAGAGTGCCTGCCGCGCAGCCGGCGCTGTTCGTCATAATGTCCAGCGGGCTTGCATAGCGGCTACTGAGGAAGAGTAACTGGCCGAGTTCCATGCACGCGGAGACTAGGAGCCCCAGGGCCGCGTTCTGCCACCATTTCCTGCGCGGAAAAGCCAAGGTGGCCGCGATGCCCACGGGAATAAAGAGCACCACGTTTGCGATGGCCTCTATGAACGCGTAGTTGATCCAGCCAGGAATTCCGTACGCATGGAGCAAAAGCAGGGTCCCGGCAATTTCGCCCTGGACGGGCCGGTCCACGGGGCTGGGCCAAAATCCGATGAGTGCCAGCAGGATAAATGCACCGCCCAGGACTCTTTGCCAGAGCCGGGGCCGCAGCAGCGTCCTCAAACCAGCCCTAGGAGGACTTCAGAATGGCCAGGGTCGCTGTCCCGAGCGCGGCTGCCGCCAGGAGCGTTAGAAGGAAATAAGGGAGTGCCTGCGGCGTTGGCAACGGCAGGGAAAAGTGCGGCCGCCATCGCCTTGTTCTTATGCGCCAATGTCTCCCCGTAAATTCAGGTCTCCCCATAACCCTAGTAAATACCACAATGGGTCCATGACAGACCGTGTGACGTGTTTAACATAAAATGGTGGTGTGGTTCATCGGTTTCCCAATGAACCACACCACCAACTTTAGTGCGTGTTGTCCTGAGGCCTAGGCTGCAACCTCTGCCTTGGCGCGGCGGCGAACCACCACAACAGAGGTCGCGCCGGCTGCCAATGCACCTGCGCCAACCAAGGACCAGATCATGAGGTTGGAGTCAGCGCCGGTGTTGGCCAGTCCGCTTGTCGAGGTGGAGGTCGTGGTGGTCGTGGAGGCGGGCGCCACTGCGGCGCCTTCCACCGTGATGCTCGAGGTAGCGGTGACGCCAGACTCCAAACCGGTCGCGGTGATGGTGTATACGCCCGGCTCGCTGATGCTGAGCGGGAGGGCGAAGGCGCCATTGGCATCTGCCTTAGCGGACAACTGCTGCGGTGCCAGCGGCAGCGTGATCTTGCCGGTGACGCTCATTCCGCGGCCGTTGACGCTGGCGCCCGTCGATGCAGGCTTGGTCCCGGGCGTGACCTTGATGACGAGGCCTTCGCCAGCCTTAAAGCCCTTGCCGCGGAAGACGAAGTCAGCGCCTGGGCCAACCACGCCGTCAGAAACGGCGGCGTTTGCGGGCGGTGCCGGATACTTATCCGCTGCGACTGCCGGAAATGCGCCGATGAGGGCGATGGAGCCTGCGAGCGCGATTGTTGCAAGTGTTTTTTTCATGTGTCCCCCTGAGACCGTAAATTCGTGTGTCACGCGATGTGGAGATTTCCGGCCCCCCGAGCGGCCGCGGATTGAAATCTCATTTGATAAGCCCATGCAGAGACTAGCATCTAAAACGAATGTGACCAAAGTGAATCAAGTCGCTTTACTTACTGTTAACGTGGCATTTACGTCCCCGCCCCGCAGGCGGAATTCTCGGTGGCCATGATGACGTCCTTGACGGGCTGGACGGTGGGCGTGACAACCACGGTCGGTTCCGTATGCTGGACGATTTTGCCGAAGGTCAGGTCTACCGTGCTGCTCTGACCGGGGGCCAGGGTGAGGGTGACAGTTCCCACAGGTCTATCGGCGTGGCGGTGGGCGGCGAAGTCGGTCTTCGTGCCGTCCACGGTGGCTGTTTCCACGTTGGCCTGGACCGGACCGTAGGCAATCACGTTGGTCTGGACTGTCCCGGCTGGCACACCGAAGATGCCCCCTCCAGTGACATAGGCAGGAAGTGACGTTGCTGCGTCGGCAGGGGCTGTGTTGGTGCTCGTGATGCGGACCTTGACCTGACCGTAGTCGTCACCGGTACATTCCTTTACGAGCTGGACAGTCCGTTTGACGTAGTAGTCCATTTTGGCTCCGGTGCCATCGTTGAAGTAGACGCCGAACTGTGCGGGGGCGACACTCTTGCCCGCGATTGATCCGCTAAGCGGATAATTCGCGATGATGGCCTGTTCATTGGCCGCGCCGGACCAGACAAGAACCCGGCCTTCCGCCGCACCGCGGGTGATGCCCTTGATCAAGCCCCTAGCTTCACCCTTGCCGCTGGAGAGGGCCCCAAAGACCTCCTTGGCCACGTCCGCGAAATAGGCGTCCTGCAGTTCAGGGCGTTCGATCTTCGCGTAGACGTCTGAGACCAGGGTCTGCACAACGTTCTTACCTGTCAGTTCGGTCGGGAGCCCGATCTTGGCTGCAGCGGCCAGCCCGGGATCAGTTATCCGCACGGGCCCGGTTGCATCCAGGATATAGCCCAGCGCCACGGGGTCCAGGGACAGGACGCCGTCCACCTGCTGCCCGGTCCTCTTCTCCCACATGGCCTGCGCTGTGGCTGCCGCAGTGGGAAAGTCCGGGGTGAGATTGACGTCGTGCATGTACTCGCCCAGGCGTGCCGAGTAGATCTGCGCCTGCTCAGGGTCCGCAGGGAATACGGGGAAGAAGACGCCGAGCCCCGAGGCACTGCCTTGGGCCCCGAGCGTCAGCTTGCCGTGATCGAACGTCAAGACCGCCAAGGCCCCCGGAATGCCCCCAGAGGCCCGGGATTCCGCGTTGTTTTGGATCATCAGCAAGTAACTGCGCGGGCCATCTGACCCCAACAGGCCTGGGGCCACTTTTGCGGCACTAGCAGCTGCATCCAGCGCACCGGTGACGCTCCGAAGCTGTTCGCGGGCGCGCGCCAGGGGTTCAGCCACCTGAGGGAGCAAACCGCTAGTCTCGATTCCGTCAATTCGCTCGGCCGATGCCCGCACGGCGTGGGCGGCGGACGAAACGCTGGGGGAAGCCTGTCGTAGGGGTTCCAGATTCGTGCCCGCGCTGCTCGGCAGCAATCCCTCCCAGCTGAGGGACTCGAATACGTTTACGAGCGGGTCTACGCCCAACGTGGCAACGTCGTCTGCTGATCGTGCGACTTCTGTAATGGCGCTGAAATTTGGACCTAACCACGGAATAGCAGAGGCCAAGGACCACAGCGGATCGCCGGCTGCCTCCCGTGCTGTGGCTGTGTGGGAACGAAGCCGGTCCGAAGTCTCTCTTGCTTCCTGTGGCTTGTCGTTGGCAATACTAGCTTTGAGGACGGGGATCAGCTGCGCGGTTGCTTCAAGTTCGTCCTTGATGACGGTGGCTCGTGTACCAAGCCATGCCGCCGCCACACTGAGCACCGCAGTGAGCGCTAGGGACGAGGAAAGGACTATGTAACGGCGCGGCAATTTTCGGGCTTGTGTCTGCTGTGTCCGCCTCTTCTGCTCGGGATGGCCGTTGCCGTCCTCTGGCGCCTCTTGGGTGTCAATCATCGCCTACGGAAGCCCCAGACTTAGGTGGCCACAGCCAATTACAGATGTTCGCATTGTTTGTTTCCTTGCCTATGAAGGGCGTCTGCTTGGTGGCTTAGTAGGCGCCTGCGCCACGAAAAACGGCACGAAAGGTCTTCAGTAAAATCATGAGATCGCCAGCAAGCGACCAGTTTTCCACGTAATACAAATCAAGCCTGACTGAGTCCTGCCACGATAGATTCGAGCGCCCACTCACCTGCCAAAGACCCGTGAGGCCAGGCTTAACCAGGAGTCGGCGGCGAACATCATGCTCGTAGGCTGCCACTTCCGTAGGCAGAGGGGGGCGCGGACCAACCAGGCTCATGGAGCCACCGAAGATATTGAAGAGCTGGGGGAGCTCGTCCAAGCTGAATTTTCTGATGGATCTCCCAACGCGTGTTACGCGGGGATCTCTCTTCATCTTGAAGAGGAGACCGCTCCCGTCACTGTATTGCGCGAGCTCCGCCAGTCGCTGTTCGGCGTCCACCACCATTGACCGGAACTTCAGCATTTCAAAATGCTCGCCCTCCATCCCCACTCGCTCTTGCTTGAAGAGGACGGGCCCCTGGCTTTCCATCTTTACGAGCACGGCTACGGTTAGCATGATCGGTGCGGAGACGACGATCAGGACGGTTGACACGAGGACGTCAAACAGCCGCTTTGCTACGCCCTGGCCACCGGCCAGAGTAGGTGTCGTCACATGGATCAGCGGTAATCCGGCAACCTGTTGAGTGTGAATCCGCGGCCCCGCAATGTCAGTTAACGCTGGGGCCATGATCAACCCGATATTGCGAGAGGCCAACTCCCAGCCAAGGTGGCGCAGGGTTTGAGGATGGAGTTGAACCCCAGCGGAAACGGCCACGGCGTCTGCGCCGCAGACCTCAATTGCGTTCATGATGGAACGCGCGTCAGGCTCGTGTCCCAGTACTGGCAAACCGGACTCCGGTTCTACGCCGGGTCCCGCATGAGTTCCCGGGGTATACGCCGCGATTGGCAGATAGCCGGCGTGCCTTGCGCGTTCTAGGGACGCTGCGAGATGTGCGACGGCGCTTGGACCGCCCAAAATGAGCAATCGCGACATGCTGTGGCCGCGCTGTCGGGTGATATTTAGGTGCTGCCTAATAAGCCAACGTCCAAGGAGCAAACCAACCAGCCCGACCGGTAGCGCAACTCCAACGTATCCTCGTGCGGTATCGACGCGGAGGACGTAGGAGACGATAGCGATCAGACCAAATAGCCAGAGTGAGGCCGCAGCGACCCGCTTGTATTCGTCGGGGCCAGAACCGAGACTTCGAGTCTGTCGGCTGTTCCAGGCCCCGAGCATGACCCACCAAACGATAGCCAAGGCGACCGAAAGCCAGGCATAGGCGAATTCCTGACCCGCGACAACGAAATCCGGTTCCACGCCGAAACGGATAATGAAGGCTCCCACCACCGCCCAAACTACGACAAAAGCATCGACCACCCGCAAACGCCGGGAAGACCGAGCACGCCAATCTCCGCCCGCAGGCATCAGATTCCCCCCACTTTTTGAAGTTCTGGATTACGCATTCAGTTGTGCGCTGACGGTGTTAATTAGCTGCGGACCGAAGCAAAGTTCGCGCGATACCAATCTACAGTTTCGCGAACACCCTCTTGGAGCCCGATTGAAGCTGACCAGCCGGCCCCTGTCAGCTTGGAAACATCCAGCAACTTACGTGGGGTTCCGTCAGGCTTGGAGCTGTCCCAATCAATAACGCCTTTGTAGCCGACGGCATCAGCAACGAGGGACGCCAATTCTTTGATGGTGACGTCTGTTCCCGTCCCAACATTCACCTGGGAAGCGCCGTCGAAATTCTCTAGCAGGTGAAGGCAAGCAGCAGCCATATCGTCCACATGCAGGAACTCGCGCCGAGGCGTTCCGGTTCCCCAGTTACTGACGCTTTCCGCTCCAGACCTGGCCGCTTCGTCGTAGCGGCGGATAAGGGCAGGTAGGACATGCGAGCCTTCCGGGGAGAAGTTGTCCCCGGGGCCGTAGAGGTTCGTGGGCATTGCCGAGATCCACGGCAAGCCATACTGACGGCGGATGGCCTGGATCTGCATGATTCCAGCGATTTTCGCGATGGCGTAGGCGTCGTTGGTGGGCTCCAAATGCCCGGTTAGGAGTGAGTCCTCCCGAATAGGTTGTTCCGCGAATTTGGGGTAGATGCATGAGGACCCTAGGAACAAGAGGCGTTCAACACCGTGTTCCACCGCAGCGTCTAGAACATTTACCTGGATACGGAGGTTTTCGCTGAGAAAGTCCACCGGGTAGGTGTTGTTGGCAAGAATGCCACCAACCTTGGCTGCAGCCAGCACCACATAGCGGGGCTTGGTCCCGGCGAAGAACCGGAACACTGCCTCGCGGTCCTTCAAATCGAGATCCGTCGACGACCGACCGATGATGTTCGTGAAGCCCTCGGATTCAAGGTTTCGCCAGATTGCCGATCCGACAAGTCCACGGTGGCCGGCAACGTAGAAAGTTGAAGTCCGGTCAAGCTTGCTTGGACGGAAACTGGACTCCGTCACCATCAGTTCTTCCAGCTTTCGAGATTGACGCTGTCGATCCAGTGGTTTCCTGCGTGCTTCAAGGCCTCGATGTCGGCATCTACCATAATTCGAGCTAGTTCCGGTGTATGAACGGAGGCCTTCCAACCGAGTTTCTCCTGGGCCTTCGACGCATCTCCGACCAAGGCGTCTACCTCTGTCGGGCGCAGATAGCGCTCATCGAAACGCACGTGGTTCTCCCAGTTGAGGCCGGCATGCTCGAAGGAGATCTGGAGGAAGTCACGAACGGTGTAGTTGCCACCTGTGGCCAGCACAAAATCATCGGGCTCGTCAGCCTGCAGCATGCGCCACATGCCTTCGACGTACTCGGCGGCGTAGCCCCAGTCACGAACTGCGTCCAAGTTGCCCATGTAGAGCAGATCTTGTTTGCCGGCCTTGATCGCGGCCACCGCGCGGGTGATTTTGCGCGTGACAAAGGTTTCACCGCGTCGGGGTGACTCGTGGTTGAAGAGGATGCCGTTCACCGCGTACATCCCGTACGCTTCACGGTAGTTCTTGGTGATCCAGTAGCTGTATACCTTCGCAGCGCCGTAGGGGGACCGGGGATAAAACGGAGTGTCCTCGTTCTGTGGGGGAGGCGTGGCGCCGAACATCTCGGAGGAGGACGCCTGGTAGAACTTGGTCTCAATTCCGGACATACGAACCGCCTCCAGGAGACGGATCGTGCCGACACCAGTGGTGTCAGCCGTATGCTCCGGTTCATCAAAGGAAACTCGCACGTGAGACTGGGCCGCCAGGTTGTAGACCTCGTCCGGCTTGATCTCCGCAAGCAGCGTGACGAGTCGCGCACCGTCACTCAAATCGCCATAGTGCAGGAACAGTCTGGCCTTCGGATCGTGCGGATCCACATAGAGGTGATCCACACGGGCGGTATTGAACGTGGATGCCCGTCGGATGAGGCCGTGAACCTCGTAACCCTTGGACAACAACAGTTCGGCTAGATAGGACCCGTCCTGTCCCGTTATACCCGTGATCAGAGCGCGCTTGGCCATGGTATCCCCCAAATGAAGAAGTTGCGTGACAAAAGAATCGCCCGACCTATCGGCCGCGCGACGATGCCAGACTTGTAATGAAATCATCATAGTGGCTGATGGCAGTGGACTCCGACAATGTTTCGTGTCGGAATTTAAGGCCGCGGGATCCCATCGCGTTCGCGGCGTGTTTGTCATTCCAGAGTCCCTCGGCAGCTTCAAGTAGAGCCTGCGGATCTGCCGCGTCAACACGGATACCACCTCTGGAGGCCGCGAGCTCCCCGGCTGTCACGCTTCCCTCGTCAGTGGCGGCAATTACCGGAACTCCGGCATTGAAGTAGGAGGTGAGCTTACTGGGGACGGCCATGTCCCTCACTCCAGGCAACTCATTGACTAGGAGGACGTCGGCTGCCGCTAGGGCCTCCATGAAGTCGCTCCCCGGGAGAGGGGGCAGGAATTGAAGGTGGCGCAAGTCCGTGGCCATGGTCTGCAGCTCACGTCGCTGATTGCCATCACCCATCAGGACGAAACGAACGGGACTCTCTTGCTCCTGCGCCAGCCTGGCGGCGTTGACCACGTTCGCCAGCCCCTGCTTCTTGCCCATGTTCCCAGCGTGAAGAACCACCGTTTCTTCCGGGGCCCAGCCGAGGCGGGATCTGACTTCCTGCCGGCATGATTTTGGAGCGGGCGGCAGATGGGTCCAGTTTCGAATTACCTTGACGTCATCCGAAGACACATCGAGTGAGGTGACCATGTGTTGTTTGAAGCGATCATGGATTGCCACCACTCCGTCAGCCGATCGTAGTATCAGGGATTCCAAGGCTGTGGAAAGCCATGCCAACTTCTTCCCCCCGGTGCCGGTCTCGGTCACGCCACGACTGTAGAGATCTTGCACCCAGATTCCGAGGGCTGGGCGGCCCGGGGACAATTTCACGCGCACCATAGCTAGCGCACTTGAAAAGAGCGCAGGACTGACGACCAGTACCACGTCTGGCTTCTCCCAGCGCGCAAAAACGAGCCGGAGACCAAAACTCAGTTCCATATGCAGACGCGACAACGGACCTGGGGCGGACGGAACGTGGTGACGTAGCCGCTGGACTTGGACGCCATTAATCACTTCCGAACGTGCCCAGCCTGAATATCCCTTCCTCAGAGTCCACTCGGGATAGTGTGGGTACCCCGTAAGTACGCGGACCGTATGGCCGGCCGCAGCCAGGCCTTCCGCAAGACTTGAAGTGTAGGGAGCGTTGCCGGTTGGCTCGGGAGCGTAGTTCAATCCCAAGATAGTTATGCGCAGATTTGGTCGATTCACAGATGTAAGAATAGTGCGAAGCGTCCTTGCTCAGATGCGAAGCGTGCCAATCAAGCCAAGTCAACGTCACACCCGGGAGTTAATGAATGGGGATGCAGTCCACGTGAACATGTCAACGAGGGTCATTGACCTGTCCCGCGCTCCGGGCGAGGGGGCGTCATGGGGCCGACCGAAGGCAGTCGTCTATCTTTGGGCCGCAGTCGAACTGATATTCGTAACCAACCCGTGGCAAGTGAGCTCGGGTCTGAGGGCCGCGGTTCTCCGGCTATTTGGAGCCGAGATAGGAAATGGCGTCATATTTAGACCCCGAACAAGGGTGAAGTTCCCTTGGAAACTCAAAGTTGGAAACAACAGTTGGATTGGCGAAGGTGTCTGGATCCATAATCAGGATCAGGTCACGATAGGTGCCAACGTTGTTGTCTCTCAGGAATCATTCATAACCACGGGGAGTCATGCGTTCCGGCGCGACATGGCGCTGCTTACTAAGCCAGTCAAAATAGCGGACGGTTCGTGGGTGACATCCAGATCAATTATTCTCGGGGGATCGTTTCTCGGTGAATCATCATTTGTGGCACCCATGAGCGTCGTCTCAGGGATAGTTGCAGCGAACAGTATGGTCAGAGGTAATCCAGCCGAGCATTATGCATATCGTTTTGTCGAAGAATCGGATTTCATCAGTTGAGAATTACTCACGTACTTACTTACGTTTCGGAAGATGGTTCCTTCGGTGGGCCCACCGCAGTAGCCTTAGCCCAACTGGATGATTTGAAAGAAAAAGATGTCATCTGTGGCCTAGTAGCAGGATGGGACGGCCACGTTTCCTTGAATTCTACAGTTTCCCACGTCTTTGGACGGGTTTGGAAATTGGGAAAAGGATTCAAATTCATTTTTGCTCCGCGAGTGCTATGGGAAATGATCGGCCCCAGGCCTCAACGCGAGATACTTCATATTCATTTGGGTAGAGATTTTGTATCCATGTCTGCGGCGATAATTGCAATGCTCAGGAAACTTCCGTTCGTAGTCCAGACTCACGGGATGATCACTTTAAGATCCTCAATTTCTATCAGATTATTTGATTCACTTTTTACGATACCGGTGCTGAGGCATGCTGAAAGAGTATATGTGCTTACGGATGAAGAGGAATTACGAATTGCTTCGATAGCGAAGCGTGGCGCTGCGATTGAATCCCTCGCGAACGGCATAAAAGACGTGCTGGACTCCCCGGAGGATATTCGCGACCCTCATCTGATTGTTTTCTTGGCGAGGTTACACCCCAGGAAACGAGTGTTGGCTTTTGTCGAGATGTGCCGTCTTCTACGTGACCAGGGTGTACGATTCCGGGCGGAAGTATATGGTCCGGACGAGGGTGACTTGGACGAGATGCTGCACCTAGTCAGAACGCACGACCTTGATTTGCTTGTCAAGTACTGCGGATCGGTTAATCCCGGCCAGTCAATTGGACTTCTACGGAAGGCAGGAGTCTTTGTGCTCCCTAGCTATGGTGAGGTCTTCCCCATGACAGTCTTAGAATCGATGGTGTCCAGGACGGCTGTGGTCACGACGATGGACTCTGGACTTTCTGAGATTCTTTCCGCTCTGGATGCTGCAGAGGTTACTGACGGTTCCCCTGAAGAGCTGGCAAATGCTACCGCCAGGGTACTGGTCGATTCATCACGGAGGGTTGAGCTTGTCCGGAATGCACAAGGCGCCTTGGAGTCACATTTTGGAATAAGAGCCGTTACGAATCAGTTAGTGAATGGATATAGAGAAATTCTGGATCGAAGAAACCCTGAACTTAAGTAATCTGCGCGGTATGTCGTGACACCTCGGATAAAAGCAGGAGAGAGGCTGGTAGTCAGTGCCGAAATACACGGTTATTATGGCCGCAAAGAATTCAGCGGAGACCATTGGGCTCGCTGTATCATCGGTGATGAGGGGGCTGCCATCTGATTCAGAAATCGTCGTGTGGGACGATGGCAGCGTCGATGGAACCGGCGAGGAGGCTCTTAGAGCTGGGTCCGGCAAGGTCAGCGTGATTCGTGCCGAAATGAGCGTCGGTAGCGGGCGTGCTCGGCAGAATATACTTGAGTCAACCGATAGTGAATTTGTAATAAACATGGATTCGGATGACGTTTCTATGCCTTGGAGATTCAATTATCAACTCGATCAAATGGACGCCGCCGACTTTTGTTTTTCCGCCAGTTTTCGCTTCTCCAAGGGAAGCCTACTCAGGAAGCCAACACTGCCCCTGAGTTATACGGACCGAGAGACGCGCACGTCATTGGCATTTCATAATGTTTTGACACATTCAAGCATGGTGGCACGTCGTTCTGTATTGTCAATGGTAGGTGGCTACGGGGATTTTCGACTTGCCCAAGACTACGAATTGTGGTTGCGCGCAGCATCTCGAGGTGCCCGCTTTCGCCGCATCGGCGTGCCTTGCTTGGCTTACAGACTAAGTGATTCGCAAGTTTCTAGCCAAGAGGGGTATATGGATCGAATACTCACGCAGCCAGGGCTATTTAATTCGTACTTGGGGTTATTGGATAGCCTAGCTCCCGGAGGGCCTAGCCGGCTTCCTGGCGCCGGGGGCGGCGATGGAGATATTGAGTCATTATCTTATCTTTTACCTGAACTGCTATCGAATTTTCGTCCTCCCTTGCGATATTATTATCGAACCCTGCTTAAGAAAAATGCTTATGGTCCGTTTCACGGCCTGCGATCGCTAAATGAGCGTTAGACCAAAATGCGGAGTGAATGACATTTCATGCCCTCAACCGAACTCTTCCTTCTCATTGGCAAGCAGTCTTTCGTTGTTGTTCGACAACTTCCGCGTCCCCCCCGTGTCGTCTGCTGCGATATTGTGCCCGCAAGTTAGGTCAGTGTGTCCGCTCGATTTCAAATCGGTTGGGATGCTCTGTTGATTCGGTCTGTGTGGTCCCTACTAGAGCGCTTGATACCTCGAGCTTCGACATCCGTTCTAATGCTTTTGTTGGCCTGGCGCACTTCTCCGGAAGTCGTGGGAGTGTACGCTTGGGGAATTCTCGCATATACGGCTTTGACGGCTGTTACGGACTCGACAATGAGGCAGATTGTCGTTTCGGCGATCAAATCTGACAAAGGTCTGCAGTTCGTTCGACGATATCAACGAATTGTGGTTTTTGTTTCGCCAATCTGCATGGCAAGTGTGATCCTGCTGCTTTGGCTGACGTCGGACGGTGAGCGGCGGATGACGGTTCTGTGCTTATTGCCCCTTCTACTTGGGCCTCCCGTCATGGCATGGAACATCTGGAATATTGGTGCTATGCAGGCCGCT
This sequence comes from Arthrobacter sp. LAR12-1-1.1, assembly GCF_040676555.1. Taxonomy (NCBI): domain Bacteria; kingdom Bacillati; phylum Actinomycetota; class Actinomycetes; order Micrococcales; family Micrococcaceae; genus Arthrobacter; species Arthrobacter sp. LAR12-1-1.1. The sequence continues at coordinate 123,626 of NZ_JBEGIG010000012.1, forward strand.
CACAGTTGGCGATCCTTAGCCACGGGGCAAGTGCTGGCCAGCTTGTTTGCGATCATTGTCGGCGTGCCGCTGGTAGTTGTGTACGCCAATCCGTTCGGTGCATCGCTTGGCGCCGTGACGGTCGAGATTGTCATGGCGATCTGGTGCAGCGTTGCAGCAAAGGGGCTGCCAAATCGGATAGATCGTCGCTCTGATAGGTCGAGAAAGGACTATAGGACGATGGCGGTCTACTCTGGCCTGGCTTGGGGCCAAGGGCAAACCGACCGACTTTTTGTGGGATTGGTCGCGGGCAGTCATACGCTTGGCGTGCTTTCCCTTGGTGCATCACTTTCTCGGGCGCTTGGGGATGCTGTCGCGTCTTCAAACGCCAACCTTCTGCGCGCCGAACTGGCCTCCGCACCAGCATCACGCGCGGAGCGGCTGGGCACGAAAGTCCTATTGAGAGGGATGATTCTGGCCGCAGCTGCCGCGGTGCTGACGGCGTGTGCTAACAAATGGGTGCTAATCCCGATACTTTCCGAAAGCTGGCGGCCAGCCTTGGAAATTGTCCCGCTTCTCTGCCTAAGCGTGGTGCCATCAGTGCTTTCATGGAGTGCCGCTGTTTATCATGTTCGATTCAACACAGGTAAGCGCGCGCTTATCGGTCCGTTTGTGAGCATAGTAATCGCACTGCCGCTGTCGATGCTTTCACTATTGAGCCTCCAGGCCCTAGGCATTGGTATAGTCGTTCGCGAGTTCGTTATGGTGGCCGTTTCCTACATGGCGATTGGTCGTCGCGCGCCGTGGCAGGCGCTATATGGCGCTCTCGCCATTACTGCGCTGCTCGGTGCAGCGGTCTTCACATTAGACATGATTTAATGTAGGAATTCGGAATCTACGGAAATATACCTTGGGAAATGGGGATCCTGTTCGACCAGCGACTGCATGCGGTCTTTCACCGCGGCTTCGCCTGCCACTGATCCGGTAGCGAGCAGGGCCCTGAGCTGTTCCTTGACCTGCCAGGCGGACCGTCGCTTGCCGGCTCCTCAAGGTTCATGGGGAAAGTGATTCCCGGATGAGTGTCATGCCGCCGTCCGGGCGGCACTTCTCATGAGAATAACCGATTTGTAGTTCCCTGCGTTGTGGTAGCCGCGGGCGGTGCGATTGATGTGCTTGATGCCGGTGTCATTAGCTTCTACCTTGCCGGTTGTGGCGCCGGTGACAATGAGGACTTCGATCTCATTCCACCACCGGCAGACGGTGCGATAGAGCTTGTTCGTTTCCGGCCGTCCGGCGGCCTGGACCAAGATGTTGAGTTCCTCTTTCGCGGTTGCGGCGTCGGCGAGGGATCCTGTCCGGAGTAGCGCCCCCAGCTGTTTCCTCGACCTTCCACACGGCCTGCAGCTTGCCGGTGGAGTCGTCGTCGGCGAAGACCTCGGCCAGGCAGCGGGCTGAATTTCCGGTGAGCGTGTCGCCGGCGCGCAGGAGCAGCATCCGGTGGGCCCAAGCTTGTCGGCTCACCACGAACCGCGGAGAGCCACCATACCTCGGGGAAGGCCCGCCGGGCCAGGGACAACAGCCGCCGCCAGTACCGGTTGCCGTCAATGACGGCCCCGGCCCGGCGGACCACGGCCCGCCGCAGCGCCAGCTGTCCCGGAGATGCCAGCACCAGCGGTGGCGGGTCGAAGATCTCCCCGGCATGGGTGAGCACTTCGGAGTCGATGACGTCGGATTTGTTCTTGCCCATGATGGCCCCGCGCAGCCGTGAGGAGTGCCGGGCACCGATCATCTCCATCTGACCGCCGGCCCGTTCGACAGCGAGGGTCAGCGCCAGCCAGGTCATCGAGGTTGGTTCCACGAGCGCGGTCACCGGTGCCTGCACGGCGGCCAGCCGCTGTGACAGACGGTCCAGCCCGGCCAGGGTGGGGTCGACCGTGAAACGGCTCAGATGCTCTGTTCCGTCATCAAAAACTCCCGCACCGCGATATGGTGCCGTGCCGTGATGGCCGCGTCGATACCTGCCACTGCCCGCACGAGCCCGGCGGGCTTATCCTGATCCTGCATGATGGTTCTCCTCCTCGCATCGAATACGTGCGATGGGACAACCCGTCGTTGCCGGTCCACCAGCCGAGTCACCAGGCCGGGCATCCCACCCGGGAGAACCGTCATGCGCTAACTGGTGCGCCCGCGGCGACCTCCCTCACACGCCCGCAACTGCTGAGGAAGCGTCGGATACAGCTCCCGCGCTTGTGAGTCATACGGTGCCCGCCCGAACGAAAACCGGTGCTGCGCACCGTTCTCCTCCGGCCACCAATTCCCTCAATCGGGTCTGCTTGGAAGACAGGCCGGGGGCGACGATCTCTTTCACGGGCCATGACGCCCAGCCGAAAACCAGAACCACCCCGGCCCCTCCCAAGGCCACCGTAAACGACGACCACCCCACCTCAACAGGGGTACCTAAGAGATACAAGCCGATTTGCCACCAACTGCGAAGCCGGATTCCCGGACGGCGGGATGACATTCACCCGGGAATCACCCTCCCCCACCAATTGAGGAGCCACAAAGCCGGGGCAGTCCAAGACGACAGGCAAGTGCGGCCCTGCGTCACGGATGCTGAGGCTGCTTGTGCAGAATGTCGTTGCTGGGGGACTTGGCGTGCCGTCGAATACGGCGTCTTACCAAACCGGAGTAGACGCCTAGAGCAATCAATGGAAGACCCGTGTACAAGAGGTAGCCGTAGATGGCTCCTGAGTCGGCGGAAACAGTCCGGAAGACTAAGAGTGTACCGAGATAGGCAAACGCCAGTCGTAGGATCGCACCCGGGGCCTTATCGTATTGAGCGTCAACCCATGATGTGATTCGACCAAGACTGTAATAGCCGATGATAATGCCGATCAGACCAAAGTTCATATACAGCTCTGCCGTGAGGCCTGGAACTATGTGTATGGCGCTGCTCGAGTTCAGCAGTTCCTCACCGGTTATGTTCATGGACATTCGAAGGGGAGGATTAGGGATTCCGACCCCGACGAGCCGCAAAGCACCAAACAAAACGTTTGTGATCCCAGCCAAGAAGGTCTCACCATATAAGAATCCATGCTCGTCAACGTGCGCATCGGCAAGCCCCATTAGTGAGAAACGACCCCACTCCCAATCCAGCCACGTTGCGAGTTGACCCCCGGAGCTAATCGCTCTGGCTTCCGTTGCAGAAAGAATGTACGATACGGCGGCCATAACAGCAGCGGGGAGCGCTAGCCAGCGGACACCGTTTAGCTTTGGCAGCAAGACCAGCAATAAAGGAAGGGCCATAACAATGATCACCGTTCGGCCCCCACTCCATGCGAGCGATAAAACTATTGCGATCATCGACGAGGCGGCCACGATCAGCACAAAGAGCCGTGATTGGCCAAATCTTCCGCTTACCAAGGCTATTGCGGCAAATGAAACCACCCAAACAAACCAGCCAGAAATAAAGCTATATCGGGCGTAGCCCTCGGCAACGGAGATGACTCGAGCTGTATCGATATCTCGCACATAGCCTTGAATTTGAAATATTGAAAACAGTGTTAAGGGCAGCATGGTCAAGCTGAACAGCCATGCGGCCCGTCGTTCACCATTCGTTATCCAGGACCTTTTCGGCTCCCGTAGGCGGGTCGGAACTGCTGAGTTCGAAAGCCCGCGGACGCACGCCAAGCAAAGAGCAGTCAGCCCTAATGTGCTGCCCATGACGGGATTCACAAGGGAATGCGGTTCAATCGATGCAGCCAGATCAAAATATCCTCTGCTCGCACCAGGAATTTCTAAAAGATGAATAATGCCCGAGATTTGGGTCACGAGGACATAATTGATAATGAGCATTGAACGAAAATTTAGAATACTTCCCGTTCGTCGAATAATGTGGATTGCAACGCAAACCGCCATAAATGCAGGAACGACTAGCGTCAGGTACACTAGGATCACAAAATCATTGTCCATCTATATTCTCAAATCTCAACGTCTTCGCCGAGAGTGATCCATTGCGACCCGCAAGCTAATCATTGAATCTCCCGCGCGGAAATGACCTTGCCGGTTGTACTTCTGCGTCACGAAGGGCTCGTTCAAAATTATAAGACACGGGAATTTCCCACTCACCGTCTTGGGCAATTGCATGGTCTGCTGGGTTATCGGCTGTAACGTTTGCTCCGGATTCAGCTTTTTCGTCGTGACTGTAGTAGCTGTATGTGTACGCATCCGGCCCTTTGGAGGGGAGGCGGTTCAGCACTATTCCGAGCACGTTCGCTCCCACCATTTTCAGAGCTTTCAGCGATTTCTCCAGATCTTGGTTTTTTAGTCTGTGGGAACCGACAACGACGACTATTCCACTCACGTGCTGGGACAGGACAGCAGCGTCAGTGACCGGCAGCAGGGGTGGAGCGTCAATTACGACAGTGTCGAAGGTTTGCTCCAGCCTGGATATAAGATCCTTCATTTCCGAAGAGCCGAGAAGCTCGCTGGGGTTGGGCGGAATCTGACCGGACGATAGGACGTAGAGGTTGTCGTCACCCCACGGTTGCAGAAGATCTTCGACGTCCGCAGCCCCTACGAGCGCCGTAGTGAGTCCAGCATTTCTGTCTAAGCCCAGATATTCGCTAATCATTGGTCGTCGAAGGTCTGCATCGATGAGGCACACACTTTGTCCGGCCTGAGCCAGGGCGATGGCTAGATTGGTGGCAGTCGTGGTCTTTCCCTCGCCTGGCACGGAGGACGTCAATAGTACGGTTCTTGCCTGGCCCGAGATGTTGGCGAATTGGAGGTTCGTCCGAAGCTGGCGAAAAGATTCTGCGCGGGGACTCTGAGTTGCCGTCTCGGTGATCAGCGGGCGCTTGACCGCATCCTGATCAAACGTGATTCCACCCAGGAGGGGCGCATCGGTCACCTGACGGAGGTCAGCCTCACCTCGAATCCTGTTGTCAAGGGTGGCGCGGAGCATGCCTAGACCCACTCCGAGACCTGCTCCTATGAGCAAACCAAGGAGGAGATTCAAAGGAGTATTCGGGGCTGTCGGCATCTGTGGGGCTTTGGCTGGCTTCGTGACTGAGAGGCCAACAGGTGATGAACCGCCGTTCTTGGGCCGCTCAAGAGTCTCGATCGTTGCCACGAGGCTGTTTGCGATCGATTGAGCAATCGCAGCGGCCTGGACTGCTGACTCGTCGCTTACGGAGATATTGATCAGAACGGTGTTGAGGTCAGTGCTCGCCTTCACCCTCTTGGCCAGTTCCTCCGCGGACGTCGTTAGTCCCAAACTGTCAATTACAGGTTGAAGTACTAGCGGAGAATCCACTGTTTTTACATACGACTGGACTCGAGCTTGGCTGAATGTGTTGCCTTGCTGGAGTTCCTGAACAGACCCAGAATTAGATATTGCTACGAACAGCTGAGTGTCCGAAACATATGTGGGCTTCGTCAGCACAGACACCGCGCCACCTATGAGCAGCCCTGCCAACGTAGCTGCAACTATTAGAATCCAATTGCGGCGAAGGATGCGCAAGTAGTCGCGTAAGTCCAAATCGGTGTCCCCCTGTGTCGATTTCTGGGGCACCCTGAGCGAATGCCACTAGAACGGCAATATTCGCGCGGTCAGGCCCATTATACCCGGCGTTTGCCGAACGATTTGCGGGTTACTACGGCAGCGTCCGAGGTCGGGGCAACCCCTGGAAGGTGGTCTGGATTGCTGGCGCGGCAAGGATGCAAATGTGTAGGCAAGCGAAGAGCTAAAGAACCATGGTCGGCGATTGGCCGGCCGGATGACCGGGATGGGCGCGGACCCGAATCGGTGCGTGGATCAACTGTGGTCACATCTGGGTTCGGACATTGCCCGGGCTCCCGGCAAAAGTTCTGGATCTAGCGCGCGGCCAGTGGTTACCGCGTATCCACATCCTCAAACACCAGGAACGTCTGGGTGTCCAGGACCCCGGGCATGGACTGCAGCTGGTCGAAGATCACCCGGCGCAGGTCGATGTTGTCCACGGCGCGCACCAGCAGGATGACATCGAAGTCCCCGCCCACCAGCGCAATGTGGTGGACCTCCGGGATGGCGCGCAGGAGTTCGCGCAGCTCGCGCCAGGAATGCTGGCGCACCTTCAGCGTGACGTAGGCAGAAGACTTCAAGCCGGCCTTGATGGGATCCACCAGGGCGGTGAACTTGGTCAGGACGCCCTCGCCGGTGAGCCGGGCAATCCGGGTGTAGGCGTGGGCACGGGAAATGTGGACGTTCTCGGCCACCTGTGTCACGGACATCCGGCCGTCCCGGGTCAGCTCCGCGATGATGTTCCGGTCCACATCGTCCAGCGGCACCGCCGCCTGCTCCGCCTCAAGCTCTGCCATTCGTCTACAACCCCCGCCGGTAATCCAGCTCACACTTACGATTTGTCTTCCAGACTAGGGCAAATTTGTGGACTTCTCCACGATTTGCCGTGGAGGTGGATACGAAACGGCGGCTGGCGGCATACTGGGAAAGATTAGTGGCTACAGAAGGACGGACCAATGACGATCTCCGCAGACCACGCTGCGCAGCAACACGCGCAGCAGGCCGCGCAGCAGAATCCAGCCAGTGACGCCGTGAGCAAGTTCGGCATCACGGTTGAGGACTACATGCTTCCGGCCCGACACCAGATCCAGATGGTCGGCCCCGACGGCACCCTGAATCCGCACACGGAGCAGGGCACCCAGCCCGGGCACGAGTACAGCCTGCCCAGCGAGGCCGAACTGCTGGCCGCCTACGAGCAGCTCGTCGTCGGCCGCCGCGTCAATGACCAGAACTCCGCGCTGGTCCGGCAGGGCCGCATGGCCGTCTACCCTTCAAGCCACGGCCAGGAGGCATGCCAGGTTGCCGCGGCCCTGTGCCTTGCCCAGGGTGACTGGCTGTTCCCCACCTACCGCGACTCCGTGGCCGTGATGGCCCGCGGCGTGGACCCTGTCCAGACGATGACGCTGTTCCGCGGCGACTGGCACGGCGGCTACGACCCCGCCAAGAACAAGGTCGGCATCCAGTGCACCCCGCTGACCACCCAGCTGCTGCACGGCGTCGGCGTTGCCCACGCCGCCAAGCTCCGCGGCGAGGACACCGTGGTCCTGGCCATGTGTGGTGACGGCGCCACAAGCGAAGGCGACTTCCACGAGGCCCTGAACTTCGCCGCCGTCTTCCACCTGCCCGTGGTCTTCTTCGTCCAGAACAACCAGTACGCGATCTCCGTGCCGCTCGCGCACCAGTCCGTCGCGCCGTCGCTGGCCCACAAGGCCGTGGGCTACGGCATGGCCGGCGAACGCGTGGACGGCAACGACGTCGTCGCCCTCCTCGCCGTCCTCGGCCGGGCCGTCAAGCTCGCCCGGGAAGGCTCCGGCCCGCTCCTGGTGGAGGCGCACACCTACCGGATGCAGGCGCACACCAACGCCGACGACGCCACCCGCTACCGGCAGGACAGCGAAGTGGCCGAGTGGGTGGCCAAGGACCCGCTGAGCCGGATGAAGACCTACCTGACGGACCGCGGCCTGCTCGACGACGGCCGCGCCGCCAGGATCGCCGAAAAGGCCGAGGCAGTGGCCACGCAGCTGCGCGAAGGCCTCAGCGAAGAGGTCCCGGTGGAACCGCAGGACCTCTTCAAGTACGTCTTCTCCACCCCCACCCCACAGCTGAAGGAACAGTCAGCCATGCTCGCCGACGAACTGGCCCGCGACGCCGCATCCACCGCAGCCGAATCCACATCTAGGGAGGCCAGCAAATGAGCCCCACCATCACCACGTCCTCCGAAGCGAACGGTAACGTCAGCGCGGCGACCGCCCGCGCGGCCGCCAAAGCTGCAGCCACCGCAGAGTTGACCGGCCCGCAGACCATCACGCTTGCCAAGGCCCTCAACACCGCGATGGCCGACGCCATGCACGCCGACGAGTCGGTCCTGGTATTCGGCGAGGACGTCGGCATGCTCGGCGGGGTCTTCCGCATCACGGACGGGCTCACCAAGACCTTCGGCACGAGCCGTTGCTTCGACACCCCCCTGGCCGAATCCGGGATCGTCGGCATGGCCGTCGGCATGGCCATGAACGGCATGCGCCCGGTCATCGAGATGCAGTTCGACGCGTTCGCCTACCCGGCCTTCGAACAGATCGTCAGCCACGTGGCCAAGATGCACAACCGCACCAAGGGCGCCGTGAAGCTGCCCATGGTCATCCGGGTCCCGTACGCCGGCGGCATCGGGGGAGTGGAGCACCACTGCGACTCCTCCGAGGCCTACTACGCGCACACCGCCGGCCTGAAGGTCTTCACCCCCGCCACCGTGGCCGACGGCTACCGGATGCTCCGCGAAGCCATCGACTCCGACGATCCCGTCATGTTCATGGAGCCCAAAAAGCTGTACTGGTCCAAGGACCAGGTGGACCTGGACGCGCTGCGCGCCGAGCACGCCGAGAACACCGAGCGCGGCACCTCCTCCGAGGGCAGGGCCGCCGTCGCCCGCCCCGGTACCGACGCCACGCTGATCGCCTACGGACCGTCCGTCCCGACGGCGCTCGCCGCCGCGGCCGCCGCCGCCGAGGAAGGCCGCTCGCTGGAAGTGATCGACGTCCGCTCGATCGTCCCGTTCGACGACGAGACCGTCTGCGCCTCGGTCCGCAAGACCGGCCGCGCCGTGGTGATCGCCGAGGCCCACGGCTTCGCGTCTGTCGCCTCGGAAATCGTCGCCCGGGTCCAGGAACGCTGTTTCCACCACCTGGCCGCGCCGATCCGCCGCGTCACCGGCTTCGACGTGCCCTACCCGGCGCCGAAGCTTGAGCACTACTACCTGCCCGGCGTGGACCGCATCCTCGACGCCGTTGACGACCTCCAGTGGGAAGACTGACCATGAGCGAACCGAAAGTATTCCTCCTGCCGGACCTGGGCGAAGGCCTGACCGAGGCCGAACTCGTGAACTGGCTTGTGGCCGTGGGCGACGAGATCCGCGTGGACCAGCCAATCGCCGAGGTGGAGACGGCCAAGTCCATGGTGGAGGTGCCCTCCCCGTACGCCGGCACCGTGGCCGTGCTGCACGGCGAGCCCGGCCAGACGCTGGACGTCGGCAAGCCGCTGATCTCGGTGATGCCGGTTGGTGCTGATGTTTCGGCCGCAGGTGTCGCCGTAGGGAGGCCCGATGCCACTCCCGGGGCGGCATCATCCGCGTCGGCTGGTTTCGCTGCTGTTTCCGCGCCTGCTGCTGTTGCCGCTGAAGCGTACCGCGAGGAGGAGAAGGCCGGGTCTGGCAATGTCCTGATCGGTTATGGGACTCCGGGCGGGCATGGGGTTGCTCGACGGACTCGGGCTCCTAAGCGGGCTGCGGGGGCCGAGCCGATAAACGGGGTGTCTGCTGCCGAGAAGGCTGCCGATGACCTGTTGCTGACGCGGACCAGGGTTCCCGGGAAATTGGGGGCCGTTATTTCTCCGCTGGTCCGCCGGATGGCGCGCGATCATGGGGTCGATTTGGGGGGACTCCAGGGGTCGGGGGCCAGCGGGCTCATCATGCGGCGGGATGTGGAGGCTGTGATCAAGCCGTCTCCGGTGGCTGTGCGCCCGGTGGCTGAGACGGCCGCTCCTGCTGCGCCTGCCGCGGCGTCTATTCTGTCCGATACGGATGCGCGTACCGGGCTGGGCATTTCCGGACGTACTGCCGTCCGGGGCGTCCGCAAGGCTGTGGCGGCGAACATGACGCGCAGCCGGTCCGAGATCCCGGAAGCCACGGTGTGGGTGGACGTGGACGCCACGGCGCTCGTGGAGATGCGCGCCGCGCTGAAGAAGGCCGACCCGCACAACACGCCGGGCCTGCTGGCGTTCATCGCCCGGTTCGTCGTCGCGGGGCTGAAGAAGTACCCGGAGCTGAACACCAGGATCGTGACCACGGAGGACGTGGCCGGCGGCGCCATGCAGGAGATTGTGGCCTTCGACGGCGTCAACCTCGGTTTCGCGGCGCAGACTGACCGCGGACTGATGGTGCCGTCCGTGCGGAACGCGGACAAGCTCAGCGCCCGCGAACTGGACGCGGAGATCCGCCGCCTCACGGCCGTCGTGCGCGAAGGCAAGGCGACCCCGGCGGAACTGGGCAGCGGCACGTTCACGCTGAACAACTACGGCGTGTTCGGTGTGGACGGGTCTGCCGCGATCATCAACCACCCCGAGGTCGGAATCCTCGGCGTCGGGCGGATCATCGACAAGCCCTGGGTGGTCAACGGCGAACTCGCGGTCCGCAAGGTCACCGAACTGACTCTCACGTTCGACCACCGGGTGTGCGACGGCGGCGCGGCCGGCGGTTTCCTGCGCTACGTCGCCGACGCGATCGAGAACCCGGGGTCGGTGCTCGCGGACATGTGAGGTGGGCGGGGCCGTCCGAACCGATCCAATCTAGCCTCCCGGTGACTGAACGGGAAGCCAAGGTTGCTTGGATGCAACGGGTGGTTGAAGCCGCCCTTGCGAACTGTCGGTCGTTGTGGCATGCGGACAGGGCGGGATTTCTGTCACGGCCGGCCGGGGCACTTAACCGGTCTTGCCTGTCCGTAAGCGAGTGATTTGCGCCACTAAATGCCCGTAGTCACTACTCGTGCGCCCATTGCTCCTAGTTCTTAGTCTCGGACCATGGAACAAGGGACATACAACGACAAGTGGCGGCGCAAACGGCCCCGGCTTACGGAACGCGAGATCCAGGACCTCATCGCCCTGATTAATGCAGATGAAAGGGTCACCAAAATATCCGTTGTTGCACCCGTATCCGTGCTAGCTATTATCCGCACGTCCCTAGGGAAGGTTGTGGATCTGCCTGCTGCGATCCTCCGAAGCAAGTCCACCACTTAGCCTGCCGGGCCCGGCACGCTACTTGGCAACCCAGCCGGTCTTACCTAACCAGTCGTATTGCGTCTGCGATGTCTGTTGCGCCTTGCCTCTGATATAGGATCTGGGAATAAAACATAGGGGGAAATGTGGCGCAGTTGACGCTGTCAAGAAGCCAAAGTAAGCAATTCGGAGGCGTCAAGAAATCAGGCTTCAGGCCTGATGTGCAGGGTTTGCGTGCGCTGGCCGTTTTACTGGTGCTCGTCTACCACGCCGGGGCCACGGTCTTCCCAGGTGGATTCGTTGGAGTGGACGTATTCTTTGTCATCTCCGGCTTTCTCATCACGGGCATACTACTCAAAGAGGCGGCCAGTTCAAACAGCATTTCCATTACGGGGTTCTACGCTCGCCGAGCCAAGCGTATCCTTCCCGCCTCTACGCTGGTCCTCATTGTGGTGGCGGCCGCCACTTTCTTCATCTTGCCGCGGACGCGCTGGGATGACACAGCGTGGCAGATCATGGCTAGCGCTTTCAATGTCGTGAACTGGCTATTCGCCGGAAGCGCCGTTGATTACCTCAACAATGATGAGGCCGCAAGCCCTGTCCAACACTTTTGGACGCTAGCTGTGGAAGAGCAGTTCTACCTCTTGTGGCCCCTCCTGTTGGCTGGATGCCTGTTCCTAGCGGGCGGGCGCTCGAGGCGACAGCGGCGGAGGCGCGTGGATTCGGTGAAATTCAAGCGGTGGGCAACTATTGCCGTACTCGCCGTCACCGTACCTTCCCTCGGCTTCTCGGCGTACTACACTGCAGCGAACCCTGGCGCGGCCTACTTTGTTTCAACGACGCGACTGTGGGAGCTTGGCATCGGTGCCATGGTGGCAATTTTCGCCCCGCAGCTTCAGCGTCTTGGCGGTAATACGTCGCGCTTGCTTGGCTGGGGCGGGTTAGCTGCCATTCTGATGGCCGGGGTTTCTTACTCCAGCTCCACACCGTTCCCTGGTGTTGCCGCATGTGTGCCCACACTTGGCGCAGCGGCCGTGATCATCGCTGGCATGGGCGGGCGCGACCGGCTGGGGGTAGGACGAATATTGTCGGTTAGTCCGGCTACGCGCATTGGCGACATCTCGTACTCTCTTTACCTCTGGCACTGGCCCATGATCGTAATCGGCACGTATCTTTTGGGTCAGCTGCAACTGCATCAGGGGCTTCTAATAGTGGCAGCATCTTTTGTACCTGCCTACTTGAGCTATCGCTACGTTGAGACTCCGCTGAAAGACTTTCAGCAGAGCGACGGGGATGCGCTGCAGGTAGGCGCTGTGGCCATTCTGGTGACAGCCGTGATGGCCGTCGGAATCATGGTGCTGCCGAAGCCTGCTGAGCAAGGGGTCTATGTGCCGCCAGTCGCGAGTCCCGGCTCAGCGGTCTCAGCTCCGGTCGCACTGGTCGGTGCAGAATTGCTCGCCAAGGACCCCTCGGTTGGAGAGCCGAAGGACGTAGTCGACGCGTTCATGCCCTCGGCACTGGAAGCTGCGAACGACAACCCGACCGTCTACAAAGACGGCTGCCATCAGGCCGTGACGGAGGTCGAACCTGAGGCTTGTACCTACGGCAAGTCCGGGGCAGACTACCGTGTTGCAGTCGTAGGAGATTCCCATGCGGCTCAATGGGTCCCTGCGCTCACACGCCTCGCCAAAGAGAACGCGTGGCAGGTGGATAGCTACACGAAGTCCTCTTGTCCGTTCGTTGGAACGCCCATCATGGCGGAGGGCAATACACGGGTGTATGACGAATGCACCACTTGGAATAGCAATGTAACGAAAGCGCTGACGGGTCCGGAGCGTCCCGACCTTGTACTCGTCACGGGACAGAGCTACCAAACGACGGGTGAGCAATCGTTTGCCCAAGGATTGGAGTCTGCTTGGACTCGACTTCGTGAGGCGAGCGTCCCATTCGCCGTACTGATGGACACCCCGAGACCTGGCATCAACGTCCCCGAGTGCGTGAGCACGAACCCACAGTCACTCACTAAGTGCGCTGTGGACCGCGAGAAAGCGATGGCGAACGGCTCCGCTGTCCAGCGCGAAGCGGCCGGTGCCATGGGCAAAGTAGAGGAAGTCGACATGACCGACTCCATTTGCCCAGGTACCCGGTGCGCGCCGATCGTCGGCAAAGTGCTCGTTTACCGCGACAGCAACCATTTGACGGCTACATATTCGACAACCCTCGGGCCGGCTCTTGGTGCACGCCTGGCCGAGATTGGCGCACCGGTTGTGAAGGCGCCAACTGCCTCGGCGCCCGCTACACAGACGGACCCGAAGCTTGTGACCGTCGTGGGCGACTCCTACGTTGCCGGGTCGGACATGGGCGGCGTGTCCACGACCAACTGGACATCGCTGGTTGCCCAGCAGCTTCAGGTCTCCGGGCCGATTAGCCTCTCCCGATCCGCCGCCGGCGGCTCCGGCTATGTCGCCCCGGGACCAAAGAACATTGTCTTCGACGAACTGCTCACCACATCGATCGGACCTAAGACCGACCTGATTGTGTTTTTCGGCAGCATCAACGACAGCGGCGCCAACTCGGCGCAGGTGGGCATGGCTGCTGCCAAGGCCTATGCAGATGCGAAGAAGCTGGCACCGAACGCAAAACTGGTTGTCTTCGGCCCCGCCTGGAGCAACCCCAAGGTGCCTGCCAAGATCATTGCCAACAGTCAAGCTCTGCGGAGTGCGGCGGAAGCCGCTGGCGCCACATGGATTGACCCGATTGCCGAGCTGTGGTTCTTCGATAAGCCCTCCCTCATCGGCACGGACAAAACTCATCCGACCGACGAGGGACACGCCTACATGGCGAAGCAGATCCTCCCACACCTTGCCGCAGCTCTTGGGAAACCCTAATTAACGAGCTTGAAAGCGCCGTTACGGCGTCATACTGAAGCCGCCTGCGATGCCCTGATAGAGGCGCCTGGTCAGGAGCTTGTGACCCTCATGGGTCGGGTGGACGTTGTCAGTGCCGATGCAGTAATCGGCGTTGCCGTTGCCGGTCATGGTGACTGACTTGCCCGTGCCGTAGATGATTCCCATGAGGTCAATGTAGGGGCGTCCTGCCGCTTCGGTCCCGGCCTTGACCGCGTTGTTGCCAGTGCCCGTTCCGGCGACGATATACCCGGACACGTAGACTTCCGGGACGGCGCTGCACGTCGCCACGGTTGATGTCACGGCGGCTGTTAGGGCTGGGATGTCCGTCCACGAGTCGTTTCGGGAGCCGAGGAATATCACGACGTCCGGGTTCATTCCGGTTACGCCGCTCATGCGGGTCGAGAACGGCGAGGCCGACGCAAGCCAGCCGGTCCCGCCGATGCCCGCGAGGATTGTCTCGTCGGCGCCCAGCAGGTATGCGAGGCGCATGGCGTAGGTTTCAAATACGCCAGCCCCGCCCGGGGCCGTGCCCGAGCCCTGCGTGAATGAGTCGCCCACAATGGCGATCCGCCGGGGTAATGGGCGCGGGTGTGCGGACCAGGGTTGTCCCGGTCGACGCCCATGCCCCGCCGAATGCCGCGTCACGGGTGAACAGTTCCACGGTGCGCGGGCGGGCGTCCGGGAAAGTCAGCTTGAACCTAAACGTGCCGCCTCCGATCAGTCCTGTCACAAGGCTTTGCGTCTCGGTAACCCAACGCCCATTAACCCGCAGCATGTACGCGAACGACGTCGGGACGCAGCGGAACTTGTATTCAATTTCCGCGCCGACCATGTCCGTTTCGATGCTCCACGTCCAGGCAACCGTCGACTGACCCGGAATGAACGGGGTCTTCACGAAGTTGGCCTGCTGGTTGCCCGAGTCTTCCGGGATGCCAGACGGGGCGCCCTTGATGCGGAAGTGTGTATCCCCGGCGATGTCAAGGTTTGCCGTTGACACGTCTCCGATGCGCTTTTCGCGGATCAATGTCGCCCCGGCAATGGTGCCGGTTGTTGAGGATGAGAAGAAGCCCGCCCTCGTCACGGTCACGGCGGGCACGTCCGTAGCGCCCGGGGCCGCGAATGCGTCCGTGGCCCAACGATCCAGCCGGGCCAGCGGCGCGTACTTAGTCACGGCTTCTGTACGGTTCACCTTGTCTGCACTTGCCGCAGCAATAGTGGCATTAAGTTCACTCGGCAACGGGGCAGTCAACGGGGAGCTCGCGGTCCGCGAGGTCACCGAACTGACGCTCACTTATACTCGCCGGAGTTCCCAGATGTTGGGGCGGGGACCGCACGGTCAGTTCTGTGCGGTCCCCGCGCTCTTCTCCGTCTTCGCGGATAGCCACCGCGCCAGCCACGACGCCGGCAGGAGCAGCAGCCACATAAACGGCGTGTAGGCGTTGAGGACGAACGCCGCCGGAATCGAGAGTAGGAAGACCAAGGTCACGGCGATGCGCGCATAGAAGATGCGGCGGTGCACGTGGGCGGCCATTTCGCGGTCCATGAGCCCGGCGTGCTTCGCGTAGCCCCAAATGGCCGCCAGCATCAGATAGACCGCGGCAATGTTGGCGGCGTACAAAATGCTCGGCCACGGCGTGGGGTCGTCCCCGTAGTCGCTGAGGATAGACGTCGGAGCGGGCAGCATGGCAATGAAGAACAAGAGCGCCAGATTCAGCCAGGCCAGGTTCGCATTGAAGCGGCGGATGAGGGCAAAGTCGGAGTGGTGCGACATCCACGTCTTGGCGATGATGACAAAGGACAAGGCATACGCCAGCAACTGTGGCCAGGCCGCAAGCAAGGCGTTGTCCAGCTGCTCCGCGGGGATGCCCTCGGGCAGTTTCAGGTCCAGGGCCAGGAGGGTCAGAGCGATGGCGAAGACGGCATCGCTGAAGAACACCATCCGCTCCAGGGAAGTACCGGCATTCAACGGGAGCCACCCCCAATCGTTTGGCGGAGCAACGGGCTCATGGACGGAAGTTGCCCACAGGCTACTCCGCGGTGCGGGCCAGGACGAGGGGCGTCCGGGCACACCGCCGCAGGGTCAGGACGGCCATGCCCTCCCGGAATTGCCAGCCGACACGGGTAGAATCGAGGCCAACACACCGCACCAACAACGCCGGAAAAGCGTCGGAATTACGGAGATTCAATGTCACGATGGCTCGAGGTCGGTCCGGACAACTACGTACTGACAACTCAAGGTTCCCTGCTCAACACGGGTCTGGTGGTCGGCACCGAGCGCGCCATGGTGATCGACACCGGCGGCGGCCCCCGCCAAGGCCGTGAGATCCTGACCGCTGTGCGGGAAAAGACCATGCTGCCGCTGGTGGTGGTCAACACGCACGCCCACTACGACCACTTCTTCGGCAATGCGGTCTTCGCCGACGACGGCGTCACGGAATTCTGGGCGCACGAGAACTGCGCCGCGGAAATCGAGGAGAACGGCGACGAGCAGCGCCGGCTCGTGGCCTCGGAGGAACCGGAAATGGCGGCCGGGCAGGGCTCCGACGCCGAGTTGGTGGTTCCGAACGCGATCGTGAAGGACCAGCCGGTCCTGGTGGACCTTGGCGGGCAGACTGCCACCTTGTTCTATCTGGGCCGCGGCCACACCGACGGTGACCTCCTGGTCGGCACGGCGAGCACCCTCTACGCCGGCGACCTTGTGGAACAAGGTTCCCACCCGTCCTTCGAGGATTCTTTCCCGGAAGACTGGGCCGACGCCCTCCGGCACCTTTCCGCGCTGCGGCACCGCTACGAATTCCTGATTCCCGGCCACGGCGAACCGTGCAGCGACGAGTTCGTCAAGACCATGGCCAACACCATGACCACCGCGGTCCGGCAGGCAATCCAGGCCACCCGGGAAACCCCGGACGACGCTACCAAGGCCATCCCGATCCTGCCGTACGGCCCCGAGCAGTCGCGCTGGTTCATTAAGCGCCTGCAGGACACGCGGGCCCACCGCTAGGACTGGCGGGCTCACGCGCGCCGGATGGACAACGCCGGTAGCCTGTGAGTAATCTCATCTCCGGGTCCCTTTCCGTGGACCCGCTCTCGCCCAGCGACCAGCTTGCCCAAGGATGGGGATCCGAGGGGCTCGCGACAAAATGATGTCGCTGCTCTCAGGAGGTCTCACCTGTGACTTTGCCCGGCTATGTCCTTGCGCTGTGCATTTTGCTGGGGAGTCTCGTGTTTCTCTCCGCCGTGTTCTACGGGCTACTTCGCCTCAGGCGGCGCAGACACGAGCCCGCCTCCGTTCCCCATCGCCAGGAGTCATGACAGTGCCGTACGTCGACATCAACCCCCACCGCAACCGGCCGAAATGGTGGGCCTACGTGGGCCTGGTGCTCTTGGCGGCAGCAACGGTCGCCGTTGTGGTGCTCGCTCTGCGTCGCTGAATAGGGGCACTTTCCGGCCGCGTTTGCGGGTCCCGTCAGCTGACCACCGTGCCTGCGCCTAGACTTGCTGGTTGGACCAAATCAAACAAGCAACGCAGCGGCCTGCGCTGTGATCCCTGGGGGGAACAAACATGTCCGAACCGGTGGACACCAAAACTGCCAACGACACGGTGGACGCAGGGCAGCCGGATCTCCGGCGCCGGCGTGACCGCCGCGGCGACGGCTCCGATGCCTGGACGGGAACCATGCCGATCATCACGCCCAACGAAGCCGACGCCCAATCTGTACGTACCGCCCCGAGCAGTTCATGGGCAGAAGCGGCCGCCGCGGCGGATGCGCCCGCTGCACCCACACGTGCACCCGCAGGCGGAGCGCCGGCGGCGTTGCCCGAGGCCCCCGGAACAGCTCCGGCCGTGCCTGCGCAGCCGGCTCGCTCCACGCGTTCAGCCAACCGGTCAGCGGCTCTGGCCGACGCCCCGGTGCCTGACTTCATCAGTTCCCCCGGCCTGTTCGTCCGCGAGCAGAAGCCCCGGCCCGTCGGCGGGTTCCGCGGCGCCCTCTACAAGCTGACCGGCGGCGGGCTGAACCTGGGCCCGAACGCGCGGCAGCGTGAAGAGGACGAGCTCGCCCGGCGCATCTCCCGCCAGCTCCAGGGCAGCTACAACACGGCCGTCCTGAGCCTCAAGGGCGGCATCGGCAAGACGTCCACCACGGTGGGCGTCGGACTGACCCTGGCCGAGTTCCGCGGCGATCCGCCGTGCGCGATTGACGCCAACCCCGATTCCGGCGACCTCGTGGAGCGCGCCCTCGGCGAGGGCATCTACCAGCAGCAGAGCCCGCGGACCATCACGGACCTGCTCAAGAACATTGAATCGGTCGATTCCCTCACCGCTCTGGCCCGCTACATGCACCATGCCGGCAGGCTCCACCTGATTGCCGGCGAACAGGACCCCGAGGTGTCGGATTCACTGACGGCCGCGGAATACCTGCGGATCCGCAAGCTCATCTCCGCTTACTACTCGGTGGCACTGATCGACTGCGGCACGGGCGTGACACACAACGCCATGAGCGGCATCCTGCAATCGGCGGACAACCTGATCATCGCGGCCGGCTACGCCGTCAGCGGCGCCAAACGGGCCCGCAGCACCCTGCACTGGCTGGCGAGCCACGGCTACCAGGACCTGGCCCGCAACGCGATCGTGGTCATCACGGACAAGGATGAGGTCTCCACGCGGGTGGACAAGGACGCGATCGAGGAACACCTGTCCGGCATCTGCCGCCAGCTGATCGCGGTCCCGCACGACCGCGGAGTGGCCGACGGCGACCTAGTCACCTTGGATGTGCTCCGCCCGGAAACGCGCCGCGCGTATCGGGAGATTGCCGCCGCCATTGTGGACGGGTACGTCTAAGCGGCGGACCGCTGCCGGCGGCGTGAATCCCTGATCTTCCGGGCTGCTGCCGGAAGGCCAGCCATCCCGCGGCGCCAGCGCGCAACGTGGGCCCGGAGGAGCCCGGCTACCGAGTCGTCCAGATGGAGGTCGCGCTCCCGCAATGTTTGCCGCGAGGGAAAGAGCGCACGGGCCAGCACGAGTGGCTTAACCCTCCAGGGGCTTTCGACGAGCGAGACCAGGTAGGCCGTTCCGGGGCCCTGCACGGAAGTGCGGTGGCGCCACTCCTCACTGACAGTTCCCTGCAAGGCTGGCATGTCCGCTATACCCAAGTCGGCAAGGAGCGGCTGCAGCGCCGCCGTCGCCTGCAGTTCCGCACTGAGGTCCACCAAGTCCTGGTGCATCGTGACGTCCACCCGATGGAGGAGCGCTGAGTACTCGCGTTGATGGCGGGGCTCATCCATGGAGCGCAGGCTGTGCAGCGCCTGAAATATCACCGCCGCAGGTTTGGAAGGAACAGGCACGGGCCTGGCCGCCATGACCAGGTATTGCCTGTCGCGCCAAAGCGTGTCGAAGGCATTGCCGGGGGAGGCCTCCATCCCGGGAAATCTGTCATGCACGTCGATATCGCAGTTCCACTGCGGATGATAGAGAGTGCGGGAGTGCGAGTACCGGCGAACAACTGTCACGCCGGAGGGCCTTTCGAGCCAGCCTCGCCCGCCCAGATGGTCCACCATTTCGTCTAGATGCTCCGGGCGGACCAGGACGTCCACGTCTGCGGAGACGTGATGTCCGCGGATCCCCATCATGGTGGCGGCTGGGCCTTTGATGAACAACACGTTGAGACCGGATGATGCTGCCACGTGGTCCACGAGGGCTGTGGCCAAGAGGACGGCTTCATCTTGGTGCAGGGGCTCTGCGCCGCCCATCAGCTGGCACCTTCGTCTCGAGGAGACGAAGTGATCGTTCCGGTGCTGCTCAAGGTGTGGATCAAGCCCATCACATCCCCGTGGATGGTCCCGGCCTCAGTGGCGTATTCGCGGGCAAGGAACTCGATGAGCTCCTTCTCGGTCCTGGTCCCGTCCAGCCCGTTCCACACCGAGGCAGCCGTCCCGGCCAGGATGAACGGCACGTGTTGCTCAAGATGCAGGACGGCAACGCGATCGCCGTCGGCACTTTGGACGCAGGCGACATCGGAACTGACGCGCCATACCTGTTCAGTCATGAGACCTCCGCCGACACTAGAGAGGCCATGAAGCATCACGCGGGCCTTCGCAAGGCTTCATGCTACCGCGCAGCAGGCAAGTTGTTTCGCGCCGGTGACCGACTTAGATTTAGGCATGACCAACAACGCCGGGGACGAAGCCGCCCTGCAACTGCAGGACCTCCTGATGGGAACAGAGAACGTCGAGGACTTCCTGGGCCGCCTCGCTGAATTCTCGGCCGCCACACTCAGCCAGGCCGCCGGCGCGGAGATCGAATGCGGCGTGACGCTGCAGCGCCGGAAGAAGACCATGACGGTGGCGGGGAGCAGCCCCCGGGCTGTCATCCTGGACCGCATCGAGCAGAGCCTCGGGGACGGCCCGTGCATCGCCGCACTGCGGACCAAATCCGTGGGCCTGCTGGCCGACGTCGATACCGATCCGCGCTGGCCGGAGTACCAGCGGCAGCTCGCGGCCCATGGCTGCCGCAGCACCCTCGGCGTACCCCTGGAAATCGGCGAGGACGCGGCCGCCGCCCTGAACTTCTTCGGCTCTGACACCGGGATTTTCACCGAGGCAATCATCACCGAGGCCTCCGGCTTTGCCGACCTCGCGGGCCGGTCCCTCCGCTTGGCCGTCCGGATCGGCACCGCGCAGTCCCGGGCCGAGGACCTGCAGGCCGCCATGGAGCACCGCACGTCCATCGACCTGGCCTGCGGCGTCGTCATGGCCCAGAACCGCTGCTCCCAGGACGAGGCCATGGGCATCCTGACCCGGGTGTCCAGCAACCGGAACCAGAAGCTCCGCGACGTCGCGGCCGAAGTCCTGCGGAATCTCACCAGCGGGGAAGTCCACACGCACTTCGACGCCTGAGCGCTCACCTTCGACCACCGTGTCTGCGATGGTGGAACGGCCGGCGGATTCCTGCGCTTCGTGACCGACGCGAGCGAGAATCCGGGTTCGGTGCTGGCAAATCATGGCCACTGCTGTCGCGGCCTCGGGCCCCATAGCCCGTTCAACGCTTGCAGACTTACACCCTGGCCACGACTTCGGGATGGCTCCACCGACGCGATGAGGGGGCCGGCAGGGTGGCCACCGGAAGGTTGCCATCAGGACATCGACTGGCCTGGCGTTATGCTTCGACGGCCGCTTCTGCAGCGGCGCAGTTGCTGCCCACGTCCTCCGCTAACTCTTCTTCGTAGGCCCGCCGGACCGCCGGTGCCGGAGCAGCCCGTGAGTATTAGCGAGTGACTCAAGCTTCAAAAACAGGTATCACATACTGGTCCGTTCCCAGGATCTGATATCTAACCTGAATCAAGGCCGCGCGGCATCGGTAAGTGAGAGATTTTCGGGAGGACCTATGTTTTCCACGCAACGTCGATTGTTCGCACCCAGCCCGCGGTGTAAGCACTGTCGAGTATCGCTCCGCCGGCGACAATTTACTACTGACTTTTGCTCGCGCGCATGCTGGGAGACTTGGGAATACATGCGAGTCCATAGGCCAGACTTGGCCAAATTGGGCCGGTTTCGAGATGCGGTTCTCGTGGTACGGCTCGTTCTTCGTGCGTGACGACGCCGCGCAGGGCCAGACGGCATGGCGTCTGCGCCCTTCAAGAAATACGGGCAATATTGTTGGTTTTGAGATCGGCGTTACCTGGATGGTATAGCCAGTGTGGAAGTCCACACGCACTTCGACGCCTGAGCTCCCCGGCCCCCCGGCCGCCCTAGGATGAAGGGGATGACCACCACACAGACCGCACCCTTCAGCCTCCGCAGCATCGCCGTCCCCGCCTTCGGCCCGGCCCTGCTGTTCTGCATCGGCGAGGGCGCCATCCTGCCCGTGGTGGCACTGTCCGCCCGTGACCTCGGCGCCTCGGTGGCCGTCGCCGCGCTGGTGGTCACCCTGATCGGTCTGGGCTCCTGGTTCTTCAATCTCCCCGCCTCTCTCATCACCCTGAAGTTCGGCGAACGCTGGGCCATCGTCGGGGCGGCGGCGGCCAGCGCCGTCGCCCTCGCCGCCGCGGCACTGGCTCCGCTAGTGCCGGAAGGGCTGTGGCTGCTCGCGGCGGCCATGGTGGTGGTCGGCATGGCCGCGAGCGTCTTCAGTCTGGCCCGGCAGAAGTACCTGACCGAGGCGGTGCCCGTGATCCTCCGGGCACGGGCCCTGTCCACGCTCGGCGGCGTCAACCGGATCGGCATCTTCATCGGACCCTTCATCGGCGCAGCCGTGATGCAGTTCGCCGGCATCACCGGCGCCTACTGGGTAGGCGTCGTCGCCATGACCGCGGCCGCCCTCTTGTCGGTGACCATCCCGGACCTCGTGGCCACGCCCGCAGCGGACGACGGCGTCCCCGTCCAGCAGGCGACGCTGCGCAGCGTCGCCGTGTCCCACGCCGGGGTTTTCCTGACCGTCGGCATGGGGGTGCTGCTGCTCAGTGCGCTGCGTGCGTCCCGGCAGGTGGTGATCCCGCTCTGGGCCGAGCACCTCGGGATGGACGCCACGCAGGCATCGCTGATCTACGGGCTGTCCGGCGCCATCGACATGCTGGTCTTTTATCCGGCCGGCAAGCTGATGGACCGCAAGGGCCGGCAATGGGTGGCGATACCCTCGACCCTCATCATGGGCACGGCGATGCTGCTGATCCCGCTCAGCACCGGCTTCGCGGGCCTGCTGCTCGCGGCCCTCCTGATCGGCTTCGGCAACGGCATCAGTTCGGGCCTGAACATGACGCTGGGGGCCGACTTCTCACCCGACAACGGCCGCGGCCAGTTCCTGGGCATCTGGCGGTTCATGGCCGACGCCGGGGCCACCGGAGGTCCGGTGCTGCTCTCCGGCGTGACCGCCGTGGCCTCGCTCGGGGCGGGGGTGGCCGCCACCGGCGTGATTGGCTTCGCAGCCGCCGCGGTCTTCGCCGTGACCATTCCCCGGCTCAAACACCGCCGGAACTACTGACCGCTGCCGGAAGGCGCTGCACCACCTGGTCAACCACGTAGGCGGCGTCCCGGTCCACACCGCCGATCAGGCCGGAGGTGAGGGCGTACTGGAACGGCATACCGACAAAGTACAGCCCCGGCGTTCCGGGGACAGCCCCCCGTTCGGTTTCCGGCCAGCCCGACGCAGCCAGCTTCAGCCCGTCGATCCAGTCAAGGTCCGGGCGGTAGCCGGTGGCCCAGATGACGGTCCGCACGCCGACGGAATCGCCGCCGTCGAAGGTGGGTTGACCGTCCCCGGTGCCGGTCAGCCGCGGAACCCGGACCACACCGGCGCGGTCAAGGTCCGCCGGCGAGATCCGGATCAAGGGTGCGCCACGCTCATGGAAGTTGGCCGCTACCTTGCGTCCGACCGGCGTGCCCAGCGTCAGCACCGAGTGGATGAACCGCCAATAGGCCTCGCCGGCGTAGCGCAACAGGACATCGGGAATGTGCGGGGTGGGACGGCCGGAGAGGAGCACCCGGTGGCTTGCCGACAGCTCCAGGGCAATTTCCGAGCCAGAGGTTCCGGCGCCCACCACCAGCACGTCGCCCGCCGGGATATCAGCCGGGCTGCGGTATTGCGAGGTGTGGAGTTGGTGGATGGTGGAGTCCAGGCCGGATGCGGCGTCCGGAATGCGGGGGAGTGCGTTTGCTCCGGTGGCCACGATGACGTTGCGCGCCCCCATGGTGCCGGTGCGGGTTTCGACGGCGAACCCCGCACCGTCCGGTGTGACGCGCTCCACGCGGATGCCCGTCCGAACCGGGAGGCCGAAACGCTCCGCGTAGCTTTCGAGGAAGGCGGCGAACTCCTCTTTGTCCGGGTACGTGTTCCGCGCCCCGGGGAACGGCAGACCTGGGAGGCCGTCGTGCTGGGCGGGGGTGAACAGGCGCAGGGAGTCCCAGCGCCGCCGCCAGATATCGCCCACCCTCGGGGCGCTCTCGAGAATCTCGAATCGGAGTTTCGTCCGGGTGAGGTGGTAGCCGGCAGCAAGCCCGGCCTGGCCCGCGCCGATCACCACGGCATCAAGCTGCTGATTGTTCTGGTTCATGGCCGGCTCCTTGCTTAGAGCAATCCCTCTGCCTTCGTCACTAGAATACCGTTCCAGTGAGTGGATTGGTAGTCTAATTTCATGGAAAAAACGACTCGGCGAACGATCCAGGCTGCCGGCACCCGGGACGTGATTGTCGACGCCGCCGGCCGGCTGTTCGCCGCCGAAGGGTACGTCCGCACCACGATCGACGCGATCGCGGCCGAGAGCGGTGTGGCCGTCCAGACGGTCTACAACTCGGTGGGCAACAAGGCCGCGCTGCTCTCGGCCGTGCTGGACAAGGCAGCTGCGGGGCCCGGGGGGCAGGCAGGCGTCCTGGACTTCATGCGGGAGCGCACCCGGCAGGCCGCGGACTTCAACGCCCTGATCGCCGTCCTGGCGGACTGGTTTGTCGAGGTTCATCCGCGCACCGCCGGGACCAACACGGTCATTGCGCAGGCCGCAGCCGTGGATGACACGGCGGCGCAGCTGGAGAAGGACCGGGGGCAGCAGCGGCTCCGGCGCTACGCAGAGGCTGCCGCGGCGGTCCGGACGCGCGGCGGCCTCAGTTCCGGAATGTCCGACGCCGAGGGGGCTGCAGCCATCTGGTCGCTGGGACATCCCCAGGTGTACCGGGCCCTGGTGCAGGACTCCGGCTGGTCGGTGCCGGCCTACAGGGAGTGGATCGCCAAAGCGCTGGCGGGCGCGCTCGCCTAATGACTGCGCCCGCGTGGCTGTGCCGTGAACCGGTGCTCACCGGGTACCCAACTGGCTGGCAGCAGGGGCCGTTTCCGGGGGTCAAAACGGCCCTTACCTGCGAGCTACATGGGGCTACATGGGGCGCTCAGCGCAGAGGCGCGCGCCGGCGTCGTGCCGCATGACCGAACAGCCAGATGCCGGCCACGGTGGCGAGGTAGCCGGCGATCACGATCAGTGAGGTCCCGGCCCAGAAGTACGTGGTGGTGCTGCTTTCCGGTCCGGTGCCGGACGCGGTCTGCAGCAGCGAGTAGCTGGCCAGCGCGGCGGAGGCGAGCCCCGCCAGTACCGGAAGCGCGAGCCACAGCCGTGCCGCCGCCCAGTGCGCTCCGTAACCGTCCCAGACGTTCCAGTGTGGGCCGGTCCGGATGATCAGCCAGCCGGCCGGGAGCATGAACGCGCCCACCACGAGGAACGCCGCGACGACGTCGGCCGGACGGTGCCACTGGTTGATGAGGGTGGACACCCCGGTGGCGACGGCGAAGCTGCCGCCCAGGAAGCCTGCCAGCGGCCGCCAGCGCGGCGAGACCATGAGGAACACGGCGGCCGCGGCCGAGGCGGCCATGGTGGTGTGACCGGACGGCAGCGAGTTCAGCTCCAGCGTCTCGACCCCGCGGTACGGCCGGACGGGCACGAGGTCCTTGAGGATCTGGGTGGCCACGTTGGCGCCCACGCAGGCCGCCACGGCGATCCCGGCCGCGGCCCAGCGCCGCCGCAGGATGGTAACAAAGAGCACCACCACGGTGGCGATCACCACGGACAGGGCGGGCAGCCAGTCGAGGAGCTTCGTCGCGGCCTTGCCCGCCGTGCCGCTGAGCTCCACGGCTTCAACCAGCGCCGATTCGTCGATGAACTGTCCCGTGGTGGTGCGGACAAAGAAGAAGTAGGTGGCGGCCAGCGCAGCGGCACAGGCAAGCGTGGCCAGCACGAACAAGGCGGCCGTGGCCTTGCCGGGGGACCACTCCGCCTGGGGATCACGCGTTCTGCCGGCCTGCGTCTTTGGCGCCCGGGTGGGTGGCGCCTGAGTCTTAAGGACCTGCGTTTCCGGGATCTGCGCCTCAGGGACTCGGGCAGACGGGTCCCATGGGGTGCGTTCCTGCCGAAAAGTCATGCCATTAAGGCTCCCACAGAACCCTGCACGCCACCTGATGGGCCCGGCGCGCGGCGTGGGGAGTAGTGACCGGACAAAAAGCCGAGTACCCGCTACTCGTGCCGCGCAGGAACAGGCTTCATAGAGTCGACAGTGCCGGCGCGGCACGTCCCCGGCAATACGCTCCTTGAGCGGGGCCGGCTGAGACGAGTTTCCTGGTCCAGGAAACTCACCCCCAGTTGACGCCGGCCCAATCAAGGACCCCGGAGACGCGCAGCCGCATCCCTGCCTGGGGTCGATGAACAACTCCTTGCCGGCGCCCAGCCTGCGGCCGCGTCGGTCGCCTGGAGCCAGACCCGGTATGGGAGGATGTTCCGGTGACTTCCCGCGACCCCGCCCAGCTCCGCCGCCCACGCGGCCGCCGGTACGTGGGGCTGGCTGTGGCGGTTTTGCCGCTGCTGATGGGTATGTCTGCGTGCTCTGCCCCTTCTCCGGGTACGCCCTCCGGCTCGGTGAGCGAGGCGCCGGCATCGGCTGAGATGGCATCGGCTGTCCCGTCCCAGGTAACGGCGGCGACGTCGCCGTCCGGTTCCGCAACTGCTGCTGCCTCCGGTGTTCCTCGTGCTGTGGAAGCGGCCCTGCAGACCCTGCTCGCGTCATCGCCGCAGCCGAGCCGGGAGCAAATCCGCAAGAGCCTTTCCGCGGCCGGCTTTGCCCCGGCCGCTGTGGAGGTTTCAGCGTCCCGTACGCCCACGGGACTGGCCGCCGACGCCGTCGAGGTTGGCGTGCTGAGCGGTACCGACTGTGTGATGGCGCAGCTCCGGTCCGGAACTGTGGAATCGTCAGTCTTGCCGGTTCTTCCGAACGGGCGATGCTTCGTCGGCAGCGTCCAGCGGTAGTCACCAGGAGGGGCATGTCAAAGGTACTGAACCGCCGCGCCACGGTTGCGCAAGAAACTAAACGCACCCGCCGGCGTCGTTCCCTGCTGGCCGTCCAGGTCGCGGGCGAGCTGCTGATCACCCTCGGCGTGATTGCCGTGCTCTTCGTCGCCTGGCAATTGTGGTGGACCAACGTTGAAGCCGACGCGGCCCAAGGGGCTGCCGTGAAGCAGTTCGTGCAGGAGCACCAGGCACCCGCAACGAATGACCCGGCCGCCACGGCACCGGCGGACACCACGGCAGCCGCCGCCGTGCCGGTCGGCAAATCGCCGGGTCACGGACAGCCGATCGGGGTCATCTACATTCCCCGTTTCGGAGCCGACTACAGCAGGCCGATCATCGAGGGCACCAGCCAGGACGTCCTGGACACGCTCGGTCTGGGCCGCTATCCGGGCACGGCCATGCCGGGGGCCCTGGGGAACTTTGCGGTCGCAGGCCACCGCCAGACGCACGGCGCGGTGCTCGACAACATCCACACGCTGGTGCCCGGGGACAAGATCTATGTCCAGACCGCCGACGGGTTCTACACCTACGTTTTCCGGAACCAGGAGATAGTCCTGCCGGACCGGACCGATGTGCTGGCGCCGGTGCCGACTCAGCCCGGCGCAGAGCCGCAGCAACGGATTTTGACCATGACAAGCTGCAATCCGCGCTTTGGTGCCCAGGAGCGCATCATCGCGTACTCCGTTTTCGATTCATGGCAGCCGCTCAGCGCGGGGCCTCCGGCGCCCATCGCGAAGCAGCTCGCCGCGCTGCAGGGGAAGGGCTAGACCGTGTACCTTTGGCTTTTTCGGCAACTGCCCGGGCCTCTTTGGCTGAAGATCATTCTGTCCGTGGTGATCCTTGCGGGAGTCCTGGTTGTCCTGGACCAGTTCGTGTTTCCCTGGATGGCTGAAGTGACGCATCTGACCGACGCAACCGTCGGGCAGAGCTGAGCGCGGCACAACCATGAGCACAAACCCGTTTCCCCCGCCGCCGGCCCGGCGCCGTCCGGAGGAACCCCGCGATCGGCACCCCGCGCTGGAGGAACTCCTCGCCGGCGCCCACGTGGTGAGCCTGCCGATGCGGGTGAAGTTCCGCGGCATCCTCCAGCGCGAAGCCCTGCTGCTGAACGGCCCGCTGGGCTGGGGCGAATTCTGCCCCTTCCCGGAGTACGGCGACCAGGAAGCGTCCCGCTGGCTCGCCGCCGCGATCGAGGCCGGCTGGCAGGGCTTTCCCGAGCCCCTGCGGACCAGCATCCGCGTCAACGCGACGGTTCCCGCCGTCGCCGCGGACCGGGTCCCGGAAATCCTGGCCCGCTTCGGCCGGGTGGACGCCGTCAAAATCAAGGTGGCCGAGCCCGGGCAGAGCCTGGACGACGACACCGCACGGGTAGCCGCGGTCCGCGAGGCACTCCCGGACGCCGCGATCCGGGTGGATGCGAACGGCGGCTGGGACATCCCGGCCGCCGTCGAGGCGCTGACCCGGCTCGCCGGCGTCGGGCTGGAATACGCCGAACAGCCCGTGCCGGACATCGCCGGCCTCGCCGAGGTCCGCCGCCGGCTGCAGGCCGCCGGGATCCCGGTGCTGATCGCCGCGGACGAAAGCGTGCGCAAAGAGGACGATCCTCTCAAAGTGGCCCGCGCCGGCGCAGCGGACCTGATCGTCGTGAAAGTGGCGCCGCTCGGGGGAGTGAGACGGGCGCTGGACATCGTGGCGCAAGCCGGGCTCCCCGCCGTCGTCAGCTCCGCGCTGGACACCTCCGTGGGAATCCGCGCCGGACTGGCGCTCGCCGCGGCGCTGCCCGAACTGCCGTACGCCTGCGGGCTGGGGACCGTATCCCTGCTGGCCGCCGATGTCACCCGGGACCCGCTGGTTCCCGTCGACGGCGCCATCCGGGTCCGCGAGGTCGCCGCCGATCCGGAGCTGCTGGCGGAGTACGCGGCCGCGCCGGAGCGCCGCGACTGGTGGCTCGAGCGCCTGCGCCGGGTCCACGCGGAGCTGGCTGCAAGCCAGTGACGCCAATGCTTTGAGAGTAAAGTGGGTGCGGACGCGGCGAAGTAGCCGCCGAAGATAGCTTTGGAGCGGAAGATTCGTGATGACCACCTCGGTACCCCGGCAAGTTGACGCGCTGGCTACGGCAAAGCGCGCGGAGGGCCAGATGGTGGCCCAGAAGGACGGGCTGCTCCGGATCGTGCAAGGCCTGCGGCGGGTCGACACGGGGACCTATGCCCTCCGTATCCGGCTGGCCGAGAATCTGGGGATCGGGACGATCGACATCAACGCGATGGCCTTTGTGGGCGAGGTGGACGGCCTCACTCCCAAGGATCTCGGTAAAGCGCTGAACATCACCACCGGGTCCGTAACGGCCATGGTGGACCGCCTGGAATCCAAGGGCTTCATGGTGCGGAAGCCCAACCCCACGGACCGGCGCAGTGTGCTGCTGCACCTGAGCCCGGAGGGGACCGACGCGATGCAGTGGGCCAACGACCACTTCGCCGCGGCGGCCGCGGCCCTTCTCCAGGAATCCTCCGAAGGCAGCATTGTGAACATCGCCGAATTTCTCGAGGGCATTGGCCAGCGGCTGATGGCTGCCGCCAGCGCCCCGGAAGAGACAGACAGCTAGCCTCCACCAGGAGTTCGCCGGTGACGCTCCCTCAGTTTGTCCCCTGAGTTCACCTGGACTTCATTTGGGAGACGTCTCTCGGTAGACCGCGGCTGGAAGGGTGGGCGCGACCGCAACTCACCCCATGGAAGGTCTCTCCATGTCTGTCTCCTCCGGACGCACATTCTCCCTGCTCCCCATGCTTGGCCGCACCAAAGGCAAGCGAAGCCCCGTGACCTGCGCGCTGAAGTGCGACAACGCCTGCTCGGGCGAGGTCTGCAACACCAGCACCAACAGCTACTTCCGTGACATCGCCTCCGCCACGATGTCCCGCCGCGCCGCCCTGGGCTTCGGCGCCGCCGGCGCGCTCGCCGTCGCCTTCGGCAACGCGGTGACATCTGCCGGACCCGCAGCCGCCGACGGCGGCCCCGGCCTCGCCGCTGCCGCCAAGGAAGGGTTTGGCAAATCCAAGCTGCAGTTCACCGCCATCGCTCCGGTGGACGCCGCCGTGGACCAGTTCACCGTCCCGGCCGGGTACACCTGGCAGCCGGTCATCCGCTGGGGCGACCCGCTCTTCAAGGACTCGCCGGCCTTCGACCTGGACCGCCAGAGCGCCGCGGCGCAGGCCCGCCAGTTCGGCTACAACAACGACTACACGGACATCCTGCCGATCGCTGGCTCCAAGGACCGCCGGGCCGTGCTCTTCACCAACCACGAATACACCAACGAGTCCATCATGCTCCCGGCCGGATTCGACGCCGCCGAGACCCGCGCAATCGGCCGTGCAGCCCACGGCCTCACGGTGGTCGAGCTGGAGCGCGCGGACACGAACCAGCCCTGGCGCTACGTCCAGGGCGCCGGACTGAACCGCCGCTTCCTGACCGACACCACTTACGAGCTCGACGGTCCGGCCGCCGGATCCGCGCTGCTGAAGACCGCCGCCGATCCCTCCGGCCGGGCCATCAAGGGCACGCTGGGCAACTGCTCCGGCGGCACCACCCCGTGGGGCACCATCCTCTCCGGCGAGGAAAACTTCAACGGCTACTTCGCCGCGCCCGGAACCTCTGACGCCGACAAGCGCTACGGCCTGACCAGCAAGCCCACCGCCCGCCAGTGGGAACAGGATGACCCGCGCTTCGACACCCGCAACCCCGGCTACGAGAACGAGGCCAACCGCTTCGGCTGGATCGTGGAAGTGGACCCGTTCGACCCCTCCTCCACGCCCCGCAAACACTCCGCGATGGGCCGCTTCAAGCACGAGGGCGCCAACGTGATCGTCGCCAAGTCCGGCCACGTGGTGGCCTACATGGGCGACGACGAGCGCTTCGACTACCTGTACAAGTTCGTCTCCAGGGATCAGTACCGGGAAGGCGACCGCGCGCACAACCTGACCCTCCTTTCGGAGGGTGACCTGTACGTCGCCAAGTTCACGGGCAATTCCCCGGCCGCCGGGTTCGACGGCGCGGGCAAACTTCCGGCCGACGGAGCCTTCGACGGCGCAGGTGTTTGGCTGCCCCTCGTGGTCGGCGGACAGTCCAAGGTGGCCGGGATGTCCGTGGAAGAGGTGCTCGTGTACACCCGCCTCGCCGCCGACAAGGTGGGCCCCACCAAGATGGACCGCTGCGAAGACGTCCAGCCCAGCCTGCACACCGGCAAGGTCTATGTGGTCTGCACGAACAACGCGGACCGCGGCAAGCCCGGCAAGGAAGGGGCCACCGAGGTCAACCCCCGCACGCTCAACCGCGACGGCCACATCGTCGAAATCACCGAGACCGGGGACCAGACTTCCACCACGTTTGGCTGGAACCTGCTCATGGTCTGCGGCGATCCGGCCAAGAACTCCACCGCCTACTTCGCCGGGTTCCCCGCCAGCCAGGTCTCACCCATCTCCTGCCCGGACAACGTGGCCTTCGATTCCGTAGGCAACCTGTGGATCTCCACGGACGGCGCGCCCTCCAGCATCGGCTACGCCGACGGGCTCTTCAAGGTGACCCTGGACGGTGCAGAACGGGGCAAGGTGGAGCAGTTCCTCGCCGTCCCGCGCGACGCCGAGACCTGCGGCCCGGTCATCCACGACGACGAACGCACCGTATTCGTTGCCGTTCAGCACCCGGGCGAGGAAGGCACGTTCGCCGAACAGCACTCCTACTTCCCGGACTACGTCGCCGCCGGCGCGGCGCCGAAGCCCGGCCAGGTGCGCGCCCCGCGTCCGTCCGTGGTCCAGGTGTTCCGCACCGACGCCTAGGGTTTCTGAGGCTGCAGAGCCTTCGACGCCACAACACAGCAACGGCACGACGCTACGCACGTTTGGCGCGTCCCGGGCCGACGCTCCCTCACGTTCCGCAGTTCGACGGCGGGATGTGAGGGAGCGTCTGTTTGCTTTAAGCCACCTGACAGCGAGTGGTTCCGAAGGCGAACCAAGTGTGGGTCCGTCCAAACTCGGGTGCACGCCACTGCTGTGGTGCAACGATTCTGTCCGTAGTCTGCGACTTGTTCGGTAGATGGACTAGGTGGGGAGCGTTTCTGACATGGAGATCACAAGAAGAACCCTGTTTGAGGCCGGCGCTGCGGCGGGCGCAGGTCTGCTACTGGCGCCGGTCATCACATCGACAGCCTCTGCGGCCGTTCCGCCGGGGGTCACGCCTTTCACCGAGCAACTCCCGACGCTGGCGAACCTGGGCGTGATCGATGCTACCGGCGGTGGCAGCGCAACCATCGAGATGGTCAATGCAACTCATCAGTTCCACAGTGCGATGGCCGCGACACCGACGTTTGCCTACCGGGGCGGTACCGTCTCGCAGAACTACCTTGGCCCCGTCATCGTGGCGAAGCAGGGTGTTCCGTTCGACCTGACAGTGGTCAATAGTCTCGGCGCTCACCCGCTGGCTTCCGCCATCGACTACGACCTGGCTGGCGTCGTCGTCGCCGACGCCACCGGCCCACGGGCCTCCGTGCACCTGCATGGCGGGAACACCAGCCCGGGCAACGACGGCGACCCAACCGACACCTTCGCCACTGGCGCATCGAAGACCTACCATTACGGGAACACGCAGGAGGCCGCCGGCCTCTGGTATCACGACCATGCCCTGGGCATCACCAGGCTAAACGTGTTCGCGGGACTTGCCAGCGGCTATCTTGTTCGCAACGGCGATGACCCCGGCGACGGCACCACCGGTCTGCCACCTGCGCCGTTCGAGGAGCCGCTGGTAATCCAGGATCGTATGTTCAACGCCGACGGCACCTTCCTCTACCCGCCCAACGTCAATCCCGGGACAGCCGGCCGGCCGTGGGCGCCCGAATTCTTTGGCGACGTAGCTACGGTCAACGGCAAGGCTTGGCCAAACCTTAACGTCGCCCGGGGCAAGTACCGGTTCCGCGTCTACAACGGGTCGAATGCCCGTTTCTACAATCTCAATCTCAAGTCCGCAGGCCGGGCCAGCACGTTCTTCCAGATCGGCTCGGATGGTGGCCTGCTCAACGCGCCCGTTACCCTAAAAACGCTATTGCTCGGCCCCGGTGAACGGGCCGACATCGTGATCGACTTCGCCGGGCTGAAGCCGGGCGCCACGGTCGTTCTCACCAACGACGCCCGCGCGCCGTTCCCGGGAGGGCCGCGCGCACCTAAGCGAGGCGGGTTGCCCCTTTCTCAGATCATGCAGTTCTCCGTGACAAGTGCACCCGGGTGGACAGCACCGCTGCCCCCAACTCTGCGCGCCGTGCCCATCGCACCCTTGGCCACCGCGGCCCGGCCGGTTGCAGCCATCCGGACCATGACGCTGGTCGAAAACCTCAACAGTTTGGGCTCTCCACTCATGGTGGTGCTGAACAACAGGACCTTTGAGGCCCCGGGCGCAACCACAACGGTCGGCACAAACACCCTCGAACAGTGGGATCTGGTCAACACCACCGTCGACGCTCACCCGATCCACCTGCACTTCACCCAGTTCCAGGTGCTCAATAGGCAGAAATTCGACTCTGCGGGCTACCTGGCCGCCAATTACGGGCCCCAACCGGTGGCTGTCAACTCCGGTTCGTTTCCGCCACCACCAGTTGCCGCGTTCCTGAGAGGCGGACCGACGGCGCCCCCCGCCAACGAACGGGGGTGGAAGGACACCGTCATCGCCATGCCGGGGGAGGTCACCCGAATCGTTGTACCCTTCGGCGCGAACGCTGGCGGCTCCGTAACCGCTTTCCAGACCTCGTTCACCGGGCCTTACGTATGGCACTGCCACATCCTGGAGCACGAGGATAACGACATGATGCAGCGCTACGTCATCGCCTAGGCACCCCGCCTGTCCGTAGTCCACACACAGCAACGCGGGGTCAGATCCGGGATATCTGACCCCGCGTTGCTTCTGGGGCAGGGCGTCGGGGGAGGGGCGGAACTGATAATTTGAACAGTGTGAATAATCCCGCCGAATTGGTTGTCCCCAGAGTCCAGGCTGCAATTGCCACCGCGTTTGGCGAAGAGTTCCGGCACACGGACCCGGTGGTCAGGCCCTCCCAGTTCGCCGACATCCAGATCAACGCCGCCATGGCCCTGGCCAAGAAGGCCGGCCTGCCGCCGCGCGACGCCGCCGCGAAGATCGTGGACGCCCTGAACCTGGACGGCATCTGCACCAGCGTGGAAATCTCCGGGCCCGGCTTCATCAACCTGAGCTTCGACGGCACGTGGATCGAGGAACTGCTCAATGCAGAGTCGGTCCAAGCCGCGTCCAAGGCCACCGCGGTCACGCCGGCCGCGACGCCCCAGCGCGTCGTCGTCGACTATTCCTCCCCGAACGTCGCCAAGGAAATGCACGTCGGCCACCTGCGCACCACCGTGGTGGGGGACAGCCTCGTCAAGGTGCTCGAAGCCCTAGGCGACACCGTGATCCGGCAGAACCACATCGGGGACTGGGGCACCCCGTTCGGCATGCTGATCGAACACTGGCTGGAGATCGGCGAGGACTCCCCGGAGGCGGCGCTGCTGGTGGAGGACCCCAGCGCGTTCTACCAGGCCGCGCGGGCCAAGTTCGACGCCTCCGCCACCGACGAGGACGGCTTCGCCACCCGGGCCCGGCTCCGCGTCGTTGCCCTGCAGGGCGGCGACGCCGAGACCTTCGCCGTCTGGCAGCGGCTGGTCGCCCAGTCCAAGCGTTACTTCAACGCCATCTACTCCACCCTGGGCATCAGCCTCACCGATGACCACATCGCCGGCGAAAGCTCCTACGACGCGCATCTAGCACAGCTGTGCCAGGAACTCGAGGAACGCGGCCTCGCCCGGATCAGCGACGGCGCCCTGTGCACCTTCCCCGCAGGCTTTACCGGCCGCGACGGGCAGCCGCTGCCGCTGATCATCCGCAAGTCCGACGGCGGCTACGGCTACGGCACCACGGACCTCGCCACCATCCGCTACCGGGTCCGCGACCTGGAAGCCAACCGGATCCTCTACGTCGTCGGCGCCCCGCAGAACGTCCACCTCCGGATGGTCATGGCCACCGCCCGGGACGCCGGCTGGCTGCCGGACACCGTCGAAGCCGTTCACGTGCAGATCGGCAACGTGCTCGGCGAAGACGGGAAGATCCTCAAATCCCGTTCGGGCGCCCCGGTGAAGCTCATGGCCCTGCTCGAGGAGGCCGTGGACCGCGCCCGCGCCGTCATTGACGCCAGCCGGCCCGAGCTCAGCGAGGACGAACGTGCCGTGACCGCCCGGCAGGTGGGCATCGGCGCCGTCAAGTACGCGGACCTCTCCACCGGCCACGACACCGAGTACGTCTTCGACTTCGACCGCATGCTCGCCCTCAGCGGCAACACCGGACCCTACGTGCAGTACGCCGCCGCCAGGATCCGCTCCATCCTGCGCAAAGCCGGGGTGCTGGAGCAGTTCACCGGCGGCCCCGACGCCGGCACGCCGGCCGGCACCCAGGCAACTGGCATCGCGGCAGCCGGCACCCAGGCAACTGGCCTCGCGGCAGCCGGGGAGGGCGGGCCCGCCACGGCGATCGCCGTCGTCGAACCCGCAGAACGCGCGCTGGCCCTGCACCTGCTGGAGTTCGACGCGACGCTGAACAAGGTCCGGGACGCGCTCGAGCCGCACCGGCTCTGCGGCTACCTCTTTGAGCTCGCGCAGCTGTTCACGACCTTCTACGACCAGTGCCCGGTGCTCAAGGCCGAGGAATCCGTCCGGGACTCGCGGCTGGCCCTGTGCGCGCTGGTGCTGCGCCGCCTCTCCGGCGGCCTGGAGCTGCTGGGCATCGAAACGCCGGAGAACATGTGAGTCCGGGGGATGCCGCTGCCGCCTCGTCCACCCCCGGCGGACTGACGGCGGTGGAGGCGGCGCGCATCGCCGTCGACACGTTGCTCGCCGCCGGTGTGCGCCAGATGGTGGTGTCCCCGGGGTCACGCTCGGCGCCCATGGCCTACGCCCTGGCCGAGGCCGAGGCCGCCGGACGCGTGGAGCTGCTGGTCCGGATCGACGAGCGCTCGGCCGGCTTCACGGCCCTCGGCCTCGCCCTGTCCGCCGGAGCCCCCGCCGCCGTCCTCACCACGTCCGGGACCGCCGTCGGCAACCTCCTGCCGGCCGTCATGGAGGCCAACCACGCCGCGGTGCCGCTCGTGGTCATCTCCGCCGACCGGCCCGAGGAACTGCGGGGGACCGGTGCCAACCAGACCACCGTGCAGCTGGACCTTTTTGGCGAACACGTCCGCTTCGCCGTCGACGTGCCCGCGGGCAGCGATCCGCAGCGCGCCGTGGACACGGCCCTCAGCGCCGCCACCGGAGCCTTCGAGGACGCGCCTCCCGGGCCGGTGCAGGTGAACCTTGCCTTCCGCGACCCGCTGGTCCCGGCCGCGGACGACCGACTGCCCGCGGCGGCCGGACGCGGCATGTACCGTGCCGTGCGGAACCCCCTGGCACTGGACTTTCCGGCCGCGTCAACGGCCCTGCCGGAGCGGCGCACCGTGGTGCTGGCCGGGCACGACGCCGGTCCGGTCGCCGAGGCCTTTGCCCGCGCTCACGGCCTGCCGCTGCTGGCCGAGCCGTCCTCCAACGCCCGCTTCGGCCCGAATGCCGTGGGGCCCTACCGGCTGCTGATCGAGCACTTCGGCCCGGACTCGGCACAGCCGATCGAACGTGTGGTGCTCTTCGGCCGGCCAACGCTCTCCCGGCCGGTGAGCGCGCTGCTGGAGCGGGCCGACGTCCCCTCTGCCCTGTACCAGCCGGTTCCGGTGGCCTGGTACGAACCGGGCCGCCGCACCGAACTGCCGCTGGAAACCCTGGCGGACCTGGCGGAGTTCGCCGGCCGCGGGGCTGCCGCGTGGCTCGATGCCTGGCTGCTGGCTGGAGCCGCCGCCCAGCACGCCGTGGACCTGATCCTGGCCGCGTCCCCCGCAGCGACCGGCCCGTCGGCGGGCGCAGAAGTCTGGAAACACGCGCGCGGGCAGCTGGTACTGGGCTCCTCGAACGGGATCCGCGACGTCGACCTCGCCGGGGCGCCCCCCGCGGAACCGCAGGCCATCATGTTCGCCAACCGCGGTCTGGCCGGGATCGACGGCACCACGTCCACCGCCACCGGGATCGCGCTGGGCGGGGGCCAGGAAACCACCGTGCTCATGGGGGACGTGACGTTCCTGCACGACGCCGGGGGACTCCTGCTCGGCGCCGGGGAAGCCGAACCGCAACTGCGGATCGTGGTGCTCAACGACGCCGGCGGTGCCATTTTCGGGCTCCTGGAGCACGGCGCAGTCGCCGCGGCGGGGCGCTACGGCACCGCCGTCGAACGCCTCTTCGCCACCCCGCACCGGGTGGACCTCGCCGCGCTGGCCGCGGCCTACGGCGTCAAGCACCGCCGGGTCGGCACGACGGCGGAACTCGCCGAGGCGCTGTCCGGGCCGCTCGAGGGCCGCAGCATCATCGAAGTGCGCACGGACCGGCACCGGCTCGGGGAACTGCACCGCGCCATCCGGGCCGCGGTGGCCACCGCCGTGGAAGGCCTCCCGCAGACCTGACGGCAGTGCGCCGGGCACGACGACGCGCTCCGTGCCCGGCGCTGCGCAAAATACCGGCCGACACCCGAATACCCGCCACGTCAGGTAATGTGCGCGTCGCGGAAGCGAATGCGCGTCGCTGGACGGAATGCGCGTCGCGGGTCGGAAAGCGCGTCGCCGGACGGAAAGCGGGTCGCCGGACGGAAGGCGGGTCGCCGAAGGGAATGTGCGCCGGGTTGTCCACACTCGGGCAACCGGTCATGGCGCCGCCGATCCCAGGCTGGGATCTTCGTTCCATGAACGAGTTACCGAGACTGATCCTGGCCCGCGAGCACGTCCAGCAGGGGCTCACGCCGAAAGAGCTCGCCAAACGCTGCCGATCGAGCGCGCTCGTCCGCGTGCGGCATGGCGTCTACGTCGACGGGGAGGCGTGGCGGGCGCTGCAGCCTTGGGAACAGTACCGGCTCCGGGTTAGCGCTGCCGCGGAGACGTTCACGGCCCCGACAGTTTTTGCCTGGCACTCCGCCGCGTCCGTGTGGGGAGTTCCAACCATTGGCCAGCGTCATCCGGTCCATGCGCTGACGCTTCAGAACGGTGGCGGACGCTCGCGTGCGGGAGTGCGGCGGCACTACGCAGGCCCGGACGGTCTCAAAGTGTTCCGGCGCGAAGGCCTCCTGGTCACGGGGAGGGTCCGTACGGTGCTGGATCTGGCTGCGTTCACGCCGTTTGCTCAAGCAATCGTTCCCTTGGACCATGTGCTCAGGCCGGACGCAGCGCAGGGGTTGCCCGCGCTCTCGAGGGAAATACTGCTGGCGGGTGTCGACGGCAATTACACCGCTGCGGCCGCGCGGCGGATCAGGACTGCCGTGGAGTTCGCGGATCCGCGGTCAGGGTCCCCGGGGGAGTCTTACAGCCGCGGGCTCATGTGCGTCGCCGGATTCCAGCCGCCGGAACTTCAGCACGAGGTCCGGGACGGCGCCGGTCTCGCGGGCTACACCGACTACTACTGGGACACTGCCCGGCTGGTGGGCGAGTTCGACGGCGTCGAGAAATATCTGAAGCCCGAATACCTTCGGGGCAGGACCGCATCGCAGGCCGTCGTGGACGAGAAAGAGCGCGAAAACCGGATCCGGGCCACGGGGCTCCGGGTACTGCGGTGGGTCTGGGCGGATCTCATGGAGCCGGGCCGGCTGGAACAGAAGCTCGCCGCGTTTGGTGTACCCCGCCGTCGAGCCCGTTCCGCAGCGTGGCCATGACACGCAACCCTACCCACGACGCGCAAATGCCCTGGCGCTACCGGAATAACGGTAGCGACAGGGCATTTGCGCATCGACAGGTAACTTCCGCGTCGGGCTACAGCACCCGGCTCAGGAACTCCTTGGTGCGGGGGTGCTGGGGGTTGGCCAGGACCTCCCGCGGGTCGCCCGACTCCACCACGATGCCGCCGTCCATGAAGGTCAGGCGGTCACCGACCTCCCGGGCGAAGCCGATCTCGTGGGTCACCACGATCATGGTCATGCCGGACTTGGCGAGGTCCTTCATCACGTTCAGGACATCGCCCACGAGCTCCGGGTCGAGCGCGGACGTGGGCTCATCGAACAGCATGAGTTCCGGATCCATGGCCAGGGCCCGGGCAATCGCAACGCGCTGCTGCTGGCCGCCGGAGAGCTGGGACGGGTAGTGGCCGGCGCGGTCACCGAGCCCCACTCGGTCCAGCAGCTCGAGGGCCCGCTTCCGCGCCACGGTCTTTGACTGGCCCTTGACCTGGATCGGGGCCTCCATGATGTTCTGCATCGCCGTTTTGTGCGGGAACAGGTTGAAGCGCTGGAACACCATGCCGATTTCGCGGCGCTGGGCGGCGATTTCCTTGGTCTTCAGGTCATGGAGCCTGCCCTTGACCTCGCGGTAGCCGATCAGGTCGCCGCCCACCGAAATGCGCCCGGCACTGATGGTTTCCAGCAGGTTCACGCAGCGGAGCATGGTGGACTTGCCCGAACCGGACGGGCCGATCACAACCGACACCTCGCCCTGGTTGACGGTCAGGTCGATGCCGCGCAGCACGTGGTGCGTGCCGTAGTACTTGTGAAGGCCCTCGATCTTGACCAGCGGCTGCTCTGTGGTGATCGTCATTTCGCCTCCTCCTCGGGGAAGTCCATTTTCAGGTCCGGCTCGGCAGCGGCGCTGGGGGCCACCGCCGCGGAGGCCTTGGCAGCGGCGGGGTTGATTGCCGCCGGAACCCGGTTGTCCACGCCCTTGCCGTAGTGCGCCTCAATGAAGTGCTGGCCCACCATCAGGATGCTGGTGATGACGAGGTACCAGAATGCGGCGACAATCAGGAGCGGAATCGGAAGGTAAATGCGGTTGGCCAGGGCATTGGTTGCGAAGGTCAGGTCCAGCGTGAACGGCACAGCCAGAACCAGGGAGGTGGTCTTCAGCATGCCGATGGTCTCGTTGCCGGTAGGCGGAACGATGACGCGCATGGCCTGCGGCAGGATGATCCGCCGCATGATCTTGCCCTTGGTCATGCCGAGTGCCTCGGCAGCCTCACTCTGACCCTGGTCCACGGATTTCAGGCCAGCCCGGAAGATCTCTGCCAGATACGCCGATTCGTTGAGACCCAGGCCAAGGATGGCAGGGATCAGGCCGTGCGTGGGGTCCGAGGTCACCCAGGTGAAGGTTGCAGGACCAAACGGGATTCCAAGGACGATCGTCGGATAGAGAACAGTGGCCAGTCCCCAGAAGAGCAACTGGGTGTACACCGGGGTGCCGCGGAAGAACCAGACCCACGTCCAGCTGGACCAGCGGAACACAGGGTTGTCAGACTGCCGCATGAAGGCCAGGAGGATGGCCAGGACGATCGCCAGGACCATGGAGGCAAACGTCAGGAACAGGGTCCACATCACGCCCTGGATCACCTTGGTGTCCAGGATGTAGGTGCCCACGACATCCCAGCGGAAGTTGGGGTTCGTGAACAGGCTCTGCATGAAGGCGAGAAGGAACCCGACGATGATGACGGCGCTGATCCAGCGGCCGGGGTGCCGCACCGGTACCGCATTGTTCAGTACCGGTGCTGCGTGACTGTCCTGATGGCTGTCCATCTCTGCCCCTGCTGTTGGTGGGGTTGTGGGGAGGCTCAAGATGCGGCCGCCGGGTTGACTTCGGACGTGGTGATGGCACCGTCAGCGGCGCCCCAGCCGTCGAGGATCTTCTTGTAGGA
This sequence comes from Arthrobacter sp. LAR12-1-1.1, assembly GCF_040676555.1. Lineage (NCBI taxonomy): Bacteria > Bacillati > Actinomycetota > Actinomycetes > Micrococcales > Micrococcaceae > Arthrobacter > Arthrobacter sp. LAR12-1-1.1. The sequence goes on from NZ_JBEGIG010000012.1 coordinate 163,911, forward strand.
GCCGTTTTCCATCAGTTTGGTGACGGTCTTTTGGATGACGTCCGCCAGGGCCGTGTCGGACTTGGCGACGGCAATGCCCTGCGGTGCGGCGTCGTAGACCTCGCCGAGCTTTTCGAGCTGGCCGCCGGTCTGGGTCAGCGCGTAGCCGACGATGGGGGAGTCGGCCGCCATCGCATCGATGCTGCCGTTGACCAGGCGGGTGGTGATATCCGTCTGGGTCTTGAGCGTCACGATGTTGATGGGCTGCTTGCCCTCGGCCAGGCACTTCTTGTTGCGGTCAGAGAGGTCCGGATCCTCCTGGATGGTGCCGGTCTGCACGCCAACGGACTTGCCGCACAGGTCATCGAGGGAGACGTTCTTCGGGTTGCCCTTCTGCACTGCCCAGCCGGTACCGGCCTTGTAGTAGCTGACCATGTTCACCGCGGCAAGCCGCTCCGGGTTGATCGTGAAGGAAGAGATCCCGAGATCGTACTTCGGGCCCAGGGCCGGAAGGATGCCGGTGAATTCGGCAGTCTGGACCTGGACCTTGAGGCCCAGCGCGGCGCCGATCGCCTTGGCGATGTCGACGTCGTAGCCCACGGCGGTCTGGCCGTCGGTACCGAGGAATTCTGCGGGCGCGTAGGTGGTGTCCGAGCCCACGGTCAGAGTGCCTTTGGCCTTGATCGCCTCAGGCACCATGGCCGCCAGGGCATCGTCCTTCTGGACCGTGCTGGGGTCAAAGCTGGCCGCGGCGCTGCCGGAAGGGGTGGCCGCGCCGCCGGTCCCGGTCTCGGAGGCGTTCGTGCAGGCCGTGAGGGCCAATGCGCTCACGGCGAGCACCGTGGCGGCCTTGAGTGCGGGGTTGCTCAGGAGCGAACGGGAGATCTGCATTTTCTTACCTTTTTTTGCAGGAGGGATGCGTATTCAAGTCGATTTAAAAAGTGTATCGCCGACAAAGAGATGTACGTCACAGAAAACTAAGTTTCACTATTGGATAACTAAACCAGACCCAAATGCAATATCTCCACCGCCCGATCTGTCTGTAATCCCGGATTCCTGCCGATTGGCCGGCGTCGTTGGCCTCCCCGTTTCGCCAACATCACCAGCGCCACGAGCATCACCAGCGCCAATAGCCTCACCAGCCTCGCCGGCCTCGCCGGCGCCGCCGGCTAGCTGCTGATGCCGAGCGATTCCAGCATAGGGCGGAACTTCGCCCACGTCTCGGCGAGCTCGGTCTCGGGGACGGAGCCGTCCACCACGCCGCAGCCCGCGTAGAGCCGGACCGTCTGCGGGGACTCGATGACGGCGCCCCGCAGCGCGATGCCCCACTCGCCGTTGCCGGCCGCGTCCAGCCAGCCCACCGGCCCGGCGTACGGGCCGCGGTCCAGGTGTTCGAGCTTGCGGATCAGCGCCCCGGCCACGGTAGTGGGAGTGCCGCAGACGGCGGCGGTCGGATGCAGTGCGTTGATCAGGGCCAAGCAGGTGGGGACGTGGCCTTCCACCTCGGCCAGTTCAGCCTTCACATCGGACGCCAGATGCCAGACGTTGGGCAGTTCCAGGATGAACGGCTCGCTGTGAGCGTTCATGGCCTCGGAAAACGGGGCAAGCTGCGTGGTCAGGGACTGGATCGCGATGTCGTGTTCGTGCCGCTGCTTCTCGGAGCCGGCCAGCACCCGTTCGGCGAATTCCATCGGGGACCCCGCCTTGCCGTCGGCATCTCGGCGGTCCAGCGTGCCGGCCAGGACGCGGGCCTGCGCGGTGCGGCCCTCCACCTGGATCAGCATCTCCGGCGTGGCCCCGACCAGCCCGTCCACCCCGTACGTCCAGCATTCGCGGTACCTGGCCGACAACTCGCGGAGCACCGCGGCGGCGTTGACGCCGGTGGGGACGGTGGCCACGACGTCGCGGGCCAGCACCAGCTTCTCCAACGCACCGGTCCGGATCTCCTCGACGCCCGCGGCAACGGCGGCCATCCAGTCTTCCTCGCTGAGCGAGCCGGTGTGCAGGGTTGCCCCTGCCGCCAACGGCAAAGGCCGTACGACGGCGCCGCCCGCCTGTGCTGCCCCGGGCAGCGGGTCGTCCACCTCGGCGCAGTCTGTATTGGCACCGGTGCTGCCATCGGTGCCGGTATTGACGCTGGTGGTGCCAAGCCAGCGGTCCAGGGCGGCCCGGGCGCCCGCCTCGGTGAGTTCGCCGTCGTCAAGCGTGAGCTGGGTCAGCCAGGCCTGGCCGTCACGGAGCCCCACGACGATTTCGGGGACCAGCAGGCGGGACTCGTGGGCAGAAACTTTGGAGAAGGCGAAGGAGCCAAAGGCCACCGGACCGGTGCCGGGGCAGTCCACGGCGTCCTCGATGTCCGCCTCCAGGACCAGGTGGCGCCACCAGATGTCCGCTTCCAGGAACCGCTCGGGGCCGGTGGCTGTGAACCTGGCGATCTCGCCGAAGCCCACGAGCCCGGCCTCGCGGCGGGTCCAGCAGAGGACATCGTCCCGGACCAGAAACGACGGCAGACCCCCGGGGAAAGTTTCGGCATCGAGGGGGACTGTCAAGGTGCGGAACGTGCTCGTCATGATGGCATAACACTAGCCCGTGATCGCCCATACCGTGGATAAACAGGGTCCGGCACGGCATGAACGGGGCGGCGGCGGCCGTTCCCGCAGGTGAAAGCCGCGTTGATTCGCGCGCCGTTCGTGGGGGAGCCGATCATTTGAGACAATGGCTGGGTGAACCGAGCATCCTTGGATAAGCGTCCGGACGAAGTAGCCACGATGTTTGACGACGTCGCCCCCAAATACGACGTCGTCAACGATGTCCTGTCGATGGGGCAGACGCGGCGTTGGCGCAAGGTGGTGGTGGAGGCCGTGGGCGTATCGGCCGGCCAGCGCGTCCTGGACCTCGCCGCCGGCACCGGCACGTCCAGCGAGCCGTACGCCGACGCCGGCATCAACGTCATCGCCTGTGATTTCTCCCTCGGCATGCTCAAGGTCGGCAAGCGCCGCCGCCCGGACATCGACTTCATCGCCGGGGATGCCACCCGCCTGCCGTTCGCGGACAACACCTTTGATGCCAGCACCATCTCCTTTGGCCTCCGCAACGTCAACGAGCCCAAGAAGGCCCTGGCCGAGATGCTGCGGGTCACCAAGCCCGGCGGCCGGCTGGTCATCGCGGAATTCTCCCAGCCCGTGGTGCCGCTCTGGCGCACCATGTACACCGAATACCTCATGCGGGCCCTGCCCGCCATCGCCGTCAAGGTCTCCTCCAACCCAGACGCCTACGTCTACCTCGCCGAATCCATCCGCGCGTGGCCGGACCAGGACCACCTCGCGGCCTGGCTGCAGGAGGCTGGCTGGGAATCCGTCACCTACCGCAACCTCAGCGGCGGCATCGTCGCCGTGCACCGGGCCCAGAAACCGCTGGCCGGCCCCACCAGCGATCCCGCCGCCGGCGCCGCCGCGCTGGCAGCCCACACCGGACCCGTGGCCAAGCTGCGCCGCAACATCACCCGGCCCGGGCGTTAGCCGCTACGCGTCGTGAATGTACTGATTGTCGGAGCGGGCCCGGCCGGATCCACCGCCGCCTACTACCTTGCCAAAGCCGGCATTGACGTGACGGTGCTGGAGAAAACCAGCTTTCCCCGCGAGAAGGTCTGCGGCGACGGCCTGACTCCGCGCGCGGTCCGCGAGATCCAGAAGCTGGGACTCGCGCATCCTGAAACCGAGGGCTGGCGGCGGAACAAGGGCCTGCGCCTGATCGCCGGCGGCCGCACGATCGAACTGCCGTGGCCGGAGGTTGCCGACTTCCCGCAGTACGGGCTGATCCGGACCCGGCTCGGCTTCGACGAACAGCTGGCCCGCCACGCCCAGTCCGCGGGCGCCGTCGTGCTCGAACGCCACAGCGTCACCGAGGCGCTGCACTCCGAAGATGGCCGGGTGACGGGCGTCCGCGCCTCACTGCTGGACAACTCGGGGCGCAAGACCGGCGAAACGCGCGACTTCAGTGCCGACGTCGTGCTCGCGGCGGACGGCAACTCGACGCGCACCGCCGTGTCGCTGGGCATCGGCAAACGCGACGACCGGCCGCTCGGCGTTGCCGTGCGGACCTACTTCACCTCGCCGCGGCACGAGGACGACTGGATGGAAGGCTGGCTGGAGCTGCCCGGCCGCGACGGCAAGCTCCTGCCCGGCTACGGCTGGGTTTTTGGCGTCGGCGACGGCACCTCCAACGTGGGCCTGGGCATCCTGAACTCCTCGAAGGACTTCGGCAAGCTGGACTACAAGCAGGTGCTGCGCGAATGGACCGCCGGCATGCCCGCCGACTGGGGCTTCACCCCGGAAAACCAGGTGGGCGAGATCCGCGGCGCGGCGCTGCCCATGGGCTTCAACCGCACCCCGCACTACTCACCGGGTCTGCTCCTCCTCGGCGACGCCGGCGGCATGGTCTCCCCGTTCAACGGCGAGGGCATCTCCTATGCCATGGAGTCCGCCCGCTTTGCGGCTGAATTCATCATCGACGGCGCTGCCCGGTCCGCGTCGGCAGGCTGGGGCGCTGCCGACGCCGACGCGCACCTGGCCCGGTACGCAGACTACGTGCGCCAGCAGTGGGGCTCCCACTTCACGCTGGGCCGGGCGTTCGCCGCCCTGATCGGCAAGCCGGCCGTCATGAAACTGGCCCTCCGGACGGGCATGCCTGTCCCCGTGCTCATGCGTTTCGTGGTGCGGTTGCTGGCCAACCTCACCGATCCTGCCGCCAAGGGTTTCGAGGACCGGGTCATCCGGGTCCTGGAATCCCTGGTACCTGCCACGTCCAACCAGGCCGCGTCCAACAAGGCCGCGCCCGCCACGGCCGCGCCCACCACGGACAGCGTTCCGCACTCCGGCACCAACTCTGCGGTTTCCGCAACAAAAGTTAGGGTTAACCCGTGACCAACTCTGCAGATCAAAGCTGGACGCACGCCGGACACGGCCTGCCGAGCTCTGAACCCGACCTCAATACCACGGCGATCGCCACCGGCCTCCAACTGCCGGCAGGCTTCGCGGCCATTGCGGGCGACCCCGAACTGGGTCCCGCGCTCACCACCAACCTGGCGCGCGTTGAGAAGCGGCTGCGCGAAGCCATTGCCAATTCCGATCCCCTGGCTGACGCAACGTCGCGTCACCTCGTGGAAGCCGGCGGCAAGCGCATCCGCCCGCTGCTGACCCTGCTGTGCGCCCACCTTGGCGACGCCTCCCTGCCCGCGGTAGTGCAGGCCGCCGTCGTCGTCGAACTGACGCACCTCGCCACCCTTTACCACGACGACGTCATGGACTCCGCGCCGTTCCGCCGCGGGGCGCCCACAGCCCACGAGGTCTGGGGCAACTCCGTTGCCGTCCTGACCGGCGACCTCATCTTCGCGCGCGCCTCCATCCTGGTCTCGGAGCTCGGCTCCCGTGCGCTGGGCATCCAGGCGCGCACCTTTGAACGGCTCTGCCTGGGCCAGCTGCACGAGACCGTGGGACCGCGGCCGGACGAGGACCCCCTGGCGCACTACCTGTCCGTCATCGCGGACAAGACCGGCTCGCTGGTGGCCGCGTCCGGGCAGCTTGGCGCAATCTTCTCCGGCGCTGACGAGGCCTACGAGCCGCTCCTGGTCGAGTACGGCGAGAAGGTGGGCGTGGCCTTCCAGCTCGCCGACGACGTCATCGACGTCACCGGGATCAAGGTCAAGTCCGGCAAGTCCCCGGGAACCGACCTGCGCGAAGGCATCCCCACCTTGCCCGTGCTGCTGCTGCGCAACGCCGCCCGCGACGGGGACCAGACCGCCGTCGAACTGCTGACGCTGATCGACGGCGACCTCAGCTCGGACGAGGCCCTGGCCGCTGCCGTGGCCGGACTCCGGGAGCACCCCGTCACCGCGCAGTCCTGGGTGGTGGCACGCGCCTGGGCCGATGAGGCCATTGCCGCCCTTGCACCGCTGCCCGAAGGCGTCGTGAAGGCCTCGCTGACCAGCTTCGCCCACGCGGTAGTGGACCGCAGCAGCTAGCCCGGCGGCGCCTGGCGCTCAGCCTTCACTTCCTGGCCCCGGCCGGTCCTTCCGGCTGGGCGCTTCCGGCTGGGCGATCCTTAAACGGAATGGCCCCGGTTCCTCACAACGATCGAGTCTTCCGTTGTGCCGAACCGGGGCCATTTCTCCGTTCGCATCAGATCCACCGGAGGCATTTGGTGAACCCAGAAACGAGTCTATGACAGTTGTGTCATAGCGTCCAGCCCTTGCCGTAAATTTGTTGTCATAAGATTTCGATCCGATGCCGGGTGTTGTCGCGCTGAGTTTCCCCACCTTTGGCCGGACAGCGGCGGGACACGCCGGCCGGTGGCGGCACACGCCGTCGGACGTCCTCAAAACCGGAGAAAACCAGCGGCGCGGATGGTGCGGACTTGTCCACATAGCCGGCGTTGTGGCTGCCCGGGGTGTCATGCCACGTGTGTGATTGCCCTATGGACCTCGCGGGATACCTGGGATACGCCGGCTCGGTTGCCCGGACGGCCACGTTGCTGCAGGCCGGTTTTACGTCGAACGGGATCCGCACTTCCGTGGCTGCCGGGGAAATTCGTCGCCTGCGCCATGGGGTGGTGGCGCTGCCCGGGGCGCGGGCGGACTTCGTGGCTGCCGTGCTCGCGAACGGTACGCTCACCTGCGCCTCCGCCGCGCCGTTCCACGGCATATGGCGCCTCCATGAGCCCGAACGGCTGCACCTGCTGTGCGCACACGGATCAGCGCCCGGAGCTGTTGTCCACCGCGCAAGCCTGGTCCCGCCGGAATTTCCGCAGCCCGTGGCCGGCCTGACGGACACCCTGCTCCATGCGCTGCGCTGCCTGCCCCCGGTGGATGCCGCCGTCATGGTGGAAAGTGCCTTGTTGCAGGGCCGCACCGCGCTCGATTACCTCAGGCAGCGGCTGCCGGGAAACCGGAACGGGGCCGCCCGGGCAGTCCTGGACCTGGTCGACGGCACGGCTGACTCGGCGATCGAGGTCGTTGCCAGGCTGCTCTTCAGGGCCAGGGAATCTACACCCAGACGCAGGTGCAGCTCCCGGGGATCGGGATTGTCGACTTCCTGCTCGAAGGCTTCCTGATCGTGGAGATCGACGGGAGCACCCACCTTGAGCGCGCGCAGGTCAGAAAGGACCGGGGGCGCAACAACGCCAGCACCTTGGCCGGCTATGCGGTCCTCCGATACGGCTACCAGGACGTCGTCTACAACCCGCAGAAGGTGATCGATGAGGTGCGGCAGGTGCTGCGCGGCAGGGTCATCCGCTGAAATTCCCCAGGTATGAATCTCCAGCGCTGCAGAATATCGGCGGTTCGGCCGGACACCCCGGCGGGGGACGCCAAACATGGGGAGAATCGGCGGCGGAAGGAGGAGGAAGGGGCGGGGGAGGGGAGGAAGGCGGGGGAGGGGTGGCCGCAGTGGCCGCCTAGTCCTCGTCTTCGTCGTTGAAGGCCCACTCGAACATGTCGAAGACGAATTCGGAGAAAGTCCCCTCCTCGCTCTTCCACTGGCCGCGGGCGTTGTTCCGGCGGTACACGATGGGATCCGGGATGCTGAGGTCCCCGACGCGGAAGCCCCAGGTGAACTGCTCTTCCTCGTCCTCGAGGAACATGAGGAAGCCCTCGTCATCGACTTCGAGCTCTTCGGGGTCCCAGAAGTAGTGGTAGGCCTCCATGATGTCCTCGCAGCCGCCGACGGCCAGGTAGAACTCGCGCAGGACCAGCGGGACCTGGAACTGGTGTTCGGCCAGGGCGGCGTCAAGCTCGTCGGCCGCGAGGCCATCTTCTTCCTGCCATTCGTCTTCGAGATACTTCGGGACAAGCGCGCGGAATTTCTCGAGGAACATGTCAGTCATGGTCTTATCCTAGCTAATCCCTAGCGGTCGTTTTCCGCAGTGTCCAGGCCCAGCCGATGCCAGCCGCGCACTGCCAGCGGAACGTACCAGTGGCGCCGCCAGGCCGTGACCCGGAACGCGAAGACGAGAGCGGCGACGGCGCAGGCCGTCAATGCGGTGAAGGTCCCGGTGAGGGACAGGATCACGGTCGACAATGCCCCGGCGAACGCCGGCAGCGCGTAGAGATCCTTGGGGTCGAAGAGCTGCGGCACCTCGTTGGCGGTGATATCCCGCAGAAGGCCGCCGCCCACCGCCGTCGTGACGCCCAGCAGGACTGCGGCTACGGGGTTCATCCCGGCGGCCAGGGCCTTCAGCGTGCCGGTGATGCAAAACAAGGCCAGCCCGCCGGCGTCGAACAGGACCAGCAGCGAAGTGAAGCGCTGGACGCTGGAGAACAGGAAATACACCAGCACAGTGGCGAGCAGCGGCGGCGCCAAATACGCCGGGTTGGTGAACGCGGCGGGCGGGCCCGCGCTGATGATGATGTCGCGGATGACACCGCCGCCAAGGCTCACCACAGACGCCAGGAGCAGCGAGCCGATAATGTCGAACTGCTTTCGCGCCGCGAGCAGCGAGCCGGAGACCGCAAAGAAGAAGACACCCGCCAGGTCAAGCCAGATCAGGACGAGGCTAAAGGAGAAGGTCATGAAGCGTCCCGGTCGATAACAAGGGGGCGGATAGGGCGGCTCCAAGGTTACGCTAACGGCTATGAATAGCCCCATCCTGATCGCCTGCGCCCACGGCACGTCAAGCCCGCACGGAGCCGCGGAGGTCAACGCGCTCCGGGACGGCATCGCCGGGCTCCGTCCAGGGCTTGATGTCCGCGAGGCGTACGTCGACGTCCAAGACCCGGACCTGCCGGCCGTCGTGGCGGGCCTTCCGGAGGGGGAGACCGCCGTCGTGGTTCCCCTGTTGCTCAGCGTCGGATACCACGTCAAAGTGGACATCGCCCGGGCCGTGAAGAGCCGGCCGGACACTCTTGCCGCGGCGCCGCTGGGGCCGGACCCGCGGCTCGCAGCGCTGCTGGACGCGCGGCTGCGCGAGGCAGGAGTGACAGACAACGACGCCGTGGTCCTCGCCGCCGCCGGGTCCTCCGATCCCAGCGCCGCGCAGAGTGTCGAAGAACTCACGGACCAGCTCCGTGCCTTGCGTTCCAACCGGATCGTGGCCGGCTACGGTGCCTCCGCCAAGCCCTCGGTTCCCGACGCCGTCGCCATGCTCCGCGAGGAGGCCGCCGGCGGTGCCGGCGCGGGGGAGTCGGCCGGTGCGGTGGACCTGGGCGGCCGCGTGGTCATCGCCTCCTATCTCCTGGCGCCCGGCTTCTTCCATGACCAGTTGGCCAAGGCCGGCGCGGACCTTGTGACGGCGCCGCTGCTGCCCTCGCCGGTCCTCGCCGAAATTGCCCTGGAACGCTACGACGCCGCGCTGGCCGCAGCCCCGCAACCCCGGCCCTGACGGTCCCCGCAGATGCACAGCCGCGTGGCTACTTCAAGGGTTTCCGGCGGTTCGTGACGAAATATTTCCCTAGGTGACTCCCCATTTCTGAACCTTTGTGACGGGATTACAGCCACCCCTACAGTCGATGCATGACTGATACAGCTCTAGCCGGAGCGTCCACGGACGAGGCTGCCGCCGGCCGCACCAAACGCCCCTCCCGTCCGGCCGCAAAGCCGCACGGGCAGTGGAAAGTGGACGGCACCACGCCGCTGAACGCCAACGAAACCTGGAAACAGGAAGACAACGGCCTCAACGTCCGCGAGCGTATCGAGTCCGTCTACTCCAAGCACGGCTTCGACTCGATCGACGGCACCGACCTGCACGGCCGGTTCCGCTGGTGGGGCCTGTACACCCAGCGCAAGCCCGGGATCGACGGCGGCAAGACCGCCACGCTTGAGCCGCACGAACTCGAAGACAAATACTTCATGCTGCGGGTGAGGATCGACGGCGGTGCGCTCACCACCGAGCAGCTGCGCGTCATCGGCCAGATCTCCGTGGACTTCGCCCGCGACTCGGCCGACCTCACGGACCGCCAGAACATCCAGCTGCACTGGATCCGGGTGGAAGACATGCCCGAGATCTGGCGCCGGCTCGAGGGCGTGGGGCTGTCCACCACGGAAGCCTGCGGCGACGTCCCCCGCGTCATCCTTGGCTCCCCGGTTGCGGGCATCGCCAAGGACGAGATCATCGACCCCACGCCGCTGATCCAGGAACTCGCCGAACGGTTCATCGGCGACCCGGAACTGGCCAACCTGCCGCGCAAATTCAAGACCGCCATCACAGGCCACCCCAGCCAGGACGTGGTGCATGAGATCAACGACGTCGCCCTGGTGGGCCTGGTCCACCCCGAGCTCGGCATCGGCTACGACCTCTGGGTAGGCGGCGCGCTCTCCACCAACCCCATGCTGGGCAAACGCCTCGGCGCCTTCGTCCGGCCGGACCAGGCCGCCGACGTGTGGCTCGGCGTCACCAGCATCTTCCGCGACTACGGCTACCGGCGCATGCGCACCAAGGCCCGCCTGAAGTTCCTGCTGGCCGACTGGGGACCGGTGAAGTTCCGCCAGGTCCTCGAGGACGAATACCTCGGCTACAAACTCGACGACGGCCCCGCGGCGCCCAAACCGTCCACGCCCGGTGACCACATCGGCGTGCACGAACAGAAGGACGGCAAGTTCTTCATCGGCGCCACCCCGCTGGCCGGCCGCCTCTCCGGCAGCCAGCTGGTCAAGCTCGCGGACACCCTCGAAGCCCGCGGCTCGCAGCGCCTGCGCACCACCCCGCACCAGAAGCTCGTGGTCCTCGACGTGCCCAAGGACGAGGTGGACCCGCTCGTCGCCGAACTCGACGCCCTGGGCCTGTCCGCCCGGCCGTCCGTGTTCCGGCGCGGCACCATCGCCTGCACCGGCATCGAGTTCTGCAAGCTCGCCATCGTGGAAACGAAGGTCACTGCGGCGACGGCGGTAGCCGAGCTGGAGCGCCGCCTGGCCGACCTCGCCGAGAGCAAGCAGCTGCCCCAGGCACTGTCCCTTCACATCAACGGCTGCCCCAACTCCTGCGCCCGGATCCAGACGGCGGACATCGGCCTCAAGGGCATGATGCTGCCGACGCCCGACGGCGACCCCACCCCGGGCTTCCAGGTCCACCTCGGCGGCGGGCTCGCGTCCGACAGCCGCGAGGAGGCAGGCCTCGGCCGCACCGTCCGCGGCCTCAAGGTCACGGCCGGGGAGCTGCCCGACTACGTGGAACGCGTGGTCCGGAAGTTCGTCGCGGACCGCTCCGAGGACCAAAGCTTCGCCGAGTGGGCGTTCGCCGCGGAGGAGGGTGATCTCCAGTGACCGTTGCACTCCGCACCCACGACGAGCTCAAGGCCCTTGCCGAGGCCGGCGCCGCCGAGCTCGGCTGGGACGCCCCGGCCCGCGATGTCATCGCCTGGGTGGCCCGCAATTTCGAGCTGCCGATGGTCGCCGTCGCCTGCTCCATGGCGGACGCGGTCCTGCCGGCGCTGGTCGCGGACGAGCTCCCCGGCGTCGACGTCCTGTTCCTGGAGACCGGCTACCACTTCCCGGAGACGCACGCGACCCGCGACGAGGTGGCGGCCAACCTGCGCGTCAACGTCGTGGACGTGCTGCCGGAGAACACCGTGGAGCAGCAGGACCGGCTCCTGGGCAAGGACCTGTTCGCCCGCGACCCCGCGCAGTGCTGCGCCCTGCGCAAGGTGGCGCCCCTGCGCCGCACCCTCGCCGGCTACGAGCTCTGGTTCACCGGAGTCCGCCGCGACGAGGCCCCCACCCGCACCATTACGCCGCTGATCACCTGGGACGAGGCCAATGGCCTGGTCAAGGTCAACCCGGTGGCGGCCTGGACTTTCGACCAGCTGGTGCAGTACTCCGACGACAACCTTCTTCCCGTCAACCCGCTGCTTTCACAGGGCTACCCGTCCATTGGCTGCCAGCCTTGCACCCGCAAGGTGGCGCCCGGCGACGACCCCCGCGCCGGACGCTGGGCAGGAACCGACAAGACAGAATGCGGACTACACGTATGAGCACTTTCCTGACTGAGGAGCCCACACAGGTGACCGACGCTCCCGTTTCCACGCGCCTCTCCAGCCTCGACACGCTCGAATCCGAGGCCATCCACATCATCCGCGAAGTGGTTGCCGAGTTCGAGAAGCCTGCGCTGCTGTTCTCCGGCGGCAAGGATTCCGTGGTGATGCTGCACCTGGCCACCAAGGCCTTTTGGCCCGGCAAGGTGCCCTTCCCGGTGCTGCACGTGGACACCGGCCACAACTTTCCCGAGGTCATCGACTTCCGCGACCGCACCGTGGAACGGCTGGGCCTGAAACTCGTTGTAGGCTCCGTCCAGGAGTTCATCGACTCCGGCGAACTGGCCGAGCGCGCCGACGGCACCCGCAACCCGCTGCAGACCGTCCCGCTGCTGGATGCGATCCAGCGCAACAAGTTCGACGCCGTCTTCGGCGGCGGCCGCCGGGACGAGGACAAGGCCCGGGCCAAGGAACGGATCCTGAGCCTGCGCGACGAGTTCGGCCAGTGGGACCCCCGCAACCAGCGGCCCGAGCTGTGGAACCTCTACAACGGCCGGCACACCGTGGGCCAGCACGTCCGGGCCTTCCCGATCAGCAACTGGACCGAACTGGATGTGTGGCGCTACATCGAGCGCGAGAACATCGAACTGCCGGGCCTGTACTACGCCCACGACCGCGAAGTCTTTGCCCGCGACGGCATGTGGCGCGCAGTTGGCGAGGTCTCCCAGCCGCGCGAACACGAGGAAGTCATCACCAAGACCGTCCGCTACCGGACCGTCGGCGACATGTCCTGCACCGGCGCCGTGGAATCGGCTGCCGCCACCGTGCGCGACGTCGTCATTGAAGTTGCCGCCTCCACCATCACCGAACGTGGCGCCACCCGGGCCGATGACCGCATCTCCGAGGCCGCCATGGAAGACCGCAAGAAGGACGGCTATTTCTAATGAGCACGGAAACGTTTCTCCCGGGCCCGGACCTCGTTGCCGCGGCGCTGCCCACCACGCTGTTCCGCTTCGCCACCGCAGGCTCCGTCGATGACGGCAAGTCCACGCTGGTGGGCCGGCTCCTGCACGACTCGAAGGCGATCCTCGCCGACCAGCTCGACGCCGTCGCCCGCACCTCCGCGGACCGCGGGTTCGGCGGCGAAAAGGGCGGGATCGATCTCGCGCTGCTGACTGACGGCCTCCGCGCGGAGCGCGAGCAGGGCATCACCATCGACGTCGCCTACCGCTACTTCGCCACGGACCGCCGCAGCTTCATCCTCGCGGACTGCCCCGGGCACGTGCAGTACACCAAGAACACGGTGACCGGCGCGTCCACCGCGGACGCCGTCGTCGTGCTCATCGACGCCCGCAAGGGTGTCCTGGAGCAGACCCGCCGGCACCTGTCGGTGCTGCAACTGCTGCGCGTGGCCCACGTGATCGTCGCCGTGAACAAGATCGACCTCGTGGATTTCAGCGAGGACGTGTTCCGCGAGATCGAGGCGGACGTCCAGCAGGTCGGGCGCGAGCTCGGGCTCGGTTCCGACGGCGTTGCTGACCTCCGGGTCGTCCCCGTGTCCGCCCTCGACGGCGACAACGTGGTTGATTCCTCGGAGCGCACCCCGTGGTACGACGGCCCCGCGCTGCTGGAAGTCCTGGAGACACTGCCGGCGGCCGACGAACTCGAAAGCCACCTGGAGAGCTTCCGTTTCCCGGTCCAGCTGGTGGTCCGGCCGCAGGGCGCACTGGCTCCCGACGCCGTGGCCGGCGGCCTCGATCCGGAGGCGTACCGCGACTACCGTGCCTACGCCGGCCAAATCACCGAAGGCTCGGTCAAGGTGGGGGACCAGGTCAGTATCCTGACCCCGGGCCAGGCCCCGCGCACCACCACCATCACCGGGATCGACTTCGCCGGCCGCGAGCTCGCCGAGGCGGCCGCCCCGCAGTCCGTGGCCCTGCGCCTGGCCGATGAGTTCGACGTCGCCCGCGGTGACACGATCGCGGCGGCGGGGACGGTACGTGAAGCCTCGGCCGACCTCTACGCTGCCCTTTGCTGGCTCTCGCCCAAGCCGCTCCGTGAAGGGGCCAAAGTGCTGGTCAAGCATGGCACCCGCACGGTCCAGGCCCTGGTCCGGAACGTGACGGGCAAGCTGGACCTCGCCAGCTTCGGTCTGGAGCCGACATCCACCCTGGAGCTGAACGACATCGGGCACGCGCAGCTTCGGCTCGCTGCCCCGCTTCCGCTGGAAAACTACCTGCACCACCGCCGCACCGGGGCGTTCCTGGTGATCGACCCGCTCGACGGCAACACCCTCGCCGCGGGCCTGGTCAACGACCACCCCGGCGACCACGAGGACGAGCGCTACTCGATCTAGGCCTGCTCGAACTGGCTGAAAGCATCCCGACACTCTCGCGAGTCGCCGGAAACGCGCGAGGTCGCCGTAAACTTACGGCGTCCTCGCGCGTTTCCCGCGAATTCGCCGCTTTGGCCCTTGCCACCCGGCCGGCGGACGATGATCATCGTCATGGAGGGGTGCCGTGGAAGTCATCAACAGCCGGCTCATCAGCTGGGCGTCGATCCTGGATGACAAGACCCGCGAGCAGGCGCTGGCCACAGCTGAGCTGCCCATCATCTACCCGCATCTGGCGCTGATGCCGGACGCCCACCTGGGCCTGGGCGCCACAGTGGGATCCGTCATACCCACCCTTGGTGCGGTTATCCCGGCCGCCGTGGGCGTCGACATCGGCTGCGGCATGATTGCCGTCCGCACGCAGTACTCCCTCAAAGACCTGCCCAAGGACCGGAAACGCCTGCGGGAGGGTATTGAGCACGCCATTCCGCTGTCCGCCGGCAAATGCAACCGCAGGATCACCGTCACCGCCGAACCGCGGCTGGCTGAGTTGCGGCGAATGGCAACGACAGCGGGCTTCGAACCCGCCCAGTACGCCGCGAACTGGAAACTGCAGCTGGGATCGCTGGGATCGGGCAACCATTTCATCGAGGTGTGCGCGGATGAGACGGACGCCGTGTGGCTGTTCCTGCACTCAGGCTCCCGCGGCGTGGGCAACAAGATCGCGCAACGGCACATTGCCCGGGCCCGGAGCGGGGCCAGGATGAGGAACGCCGTCCTGCCGCATCCTGCCCTGGCCTACCTCGAGGAGGGAACTCCCGAATTCGAGCGCTACATCAGGGAACTCCGCTGGGCCCAGCACTTCGCACTGCTGAATCGTGAGGAGATGATGGACCGCGTCGTCCGGCAGTTTGAATCATGGACAGGCGGCCGTGTCCGGGAGACCGAACGGATCAACTGCCACCACAACTTCACCGCGCAGGAGAAGCATTACGGCAAATCCGTCTGGGTCTCGCGCAAGGGGGCGATCAGGGCCGAAGCGGGGGACGCAGGGCTCATCCCCGGCTCCATGGGCACGGCGTCCTACGTCGTTGTCGGGCTGGGGAACCCCGTGTCCCTGAACTCATCGCCGCACGGCGCCGGGAGGGAATACTCGAGGACCGCCGCGAAGAGAACGTTTTCGCTGGCCGAGCTAAAGGCCGCCATGCGGGGCATCGAATTCCGCCCCAGCGAGGCATTCGTAGACGAGATCCCGGCGGCGTACAAACCCATCGACCAGGTGATGCGCGACTCCGCCGACCTCGTCAAGATACGGCACAAGCTGCGGCAGCTCGTCAACGTTAAAGGCGATTGACGAGCTCCAGAGCCCGGATGGCGGCCCCCGATCTTTTGGGGCCGAATGTGACGCTGCGTGAACCCGCGTGACCCCCGGTTTCCGGGCCGTTGAACCGCCAATATGACACTCCCTATGGTGAATGAATGAAGACAACGGAACGGTTTCCCGGCCTCCCCCGCAGGGACTTCCAGGGGCGATGTCGCCGGCGCTGACCACCCAGCCCGGCCTTTCCACACACCCCAGAACAGGACTTCACCCATGTCACGCACCCCCGAAAACCCCGAGCCCGGTACGCAGCCCGGCACCACCCGGATTGTCGCTGGCGAGACCGGCAAACCCAAACGCAAGCGCACCCTTGAGATCGCCCTCGTCGCGGGGCTCGTGCTCCTGATCGGCGCCGGCGCAGCCGTGGCATCCTCGCTGTCCCGCAGCCCGGAAACCGCCCCGGCCGCGGCCGTTTCGGACGCCGGCCCGGCCGCCGAACTCAGGCTCGGCTACTTCGGCAACATCACCCACGCCCCGGCCCTGGTGGGTGTCAACAAGGGGTTCATCGCCAAGGACCTCGGCCAGACCAAGCTCAGCACCCAGGTCTTCAACGCCGGCCCCGCCGCGATCGAGGCCCTCAACGCCGGCGCCATTGACGCCACCTACATCGGCCCCAACCCGGCCATCAACTCCTATGTCAAGAGCAACGGCGAATCGATCAGCATCATCGCCGGGGCCACGGCCGGCGGAGCGCAACTGGTGGTCAAGCCCGGTATCAACTCGGCCGCCGAACTCAAGGGCAAGACGCTCGCGTCCCCGCAGCTCGGCGGCACCCAGGACGTGGCGCTCCGGGCCTGGCTCGGCAAGCAGGGGTTCAAGACCTCCACGGACGGCAGCGGCGACGTCGCGATCAACCCGACCGAGAACGCCCAGACCCTCAAACTGTTCCAGGACGGCAAGCTCGACGGCGCGTGGCTGCCGGAGCCCTGGGCCTCCCGCCTGGTGCTCCAGGCCGGCGCGAAGGTCCTGGTCGATGAGAAGGACCTGTGGGAGAAGGGCGAGTTCGTCACCACCGTCCTGATCGTCAACAAGAAGTTCGCGGCCGAGCACCCGGCCACCGTGCAGGCGCTCCTGAAGGGCCATGTTGAATCCGTGGACTGGCTCAACGCGGCGCCCGCCGCCGAGAAAGCCACGGTCCTCAACGACGGACTCAAGGCAGCCGCCGGCAAGGGGCTGCCGGCCGACGTCATCGACCGGTCCCTGAAGAACATCGTCTTCACCACCGACCCGCTCGCAGGGACGTACAAGAAACTGCTGCAGGACGGCGTCGACGCCGGCACCACCAAGCAGGCCGACATCAACGGCATCTTCGACCTCACAGCGCTCAACAGTGTCTTGGGCGAGAGCACGGCCGGCACGAAGATCTCTGCCGAAGGGCTCGGCAAGGACTAGCTCCTTGGCCTCCAGCCATCCGCCACAACAGTAAGGACCAGACCATGCCAGTCGTACTGGAAAACCTGGGCAAGCGCTTCGGCGACGGCGCCCCGGTACTGGACGACGTCAACGCCACCATCGAGCAGGGCGAGTTCGTCGCCCTGCTCGGTGCCTCCGGCTGCGGCAAGTCCACCCTGCTCAACATCATGGCGGGACTGGAGGCCCCGACGTCGGGCGCCCTCGAAGTGCCCAGCGACGGCGCCGCCTTCATGTTCCAGGACGCGGCACTGTTTCCCTGGCTGACCGCGCGGGAGAACATCGAGCTGGCCCTAAAGCTGCGCGGTGTCGGGAAAGCCGACCGCAGGGTCCGGGCGGGGGAGCTGCTGGACCTGGTGCACCTGGGCGGTGCGGGGGACAAGCGGCCCCACGAACTTTCCGGCGGCATGCGCCAGCGCGTGTCCCTGGCCCGGTCGCTGGCCCAGGACCGGCAGCTGCTCCTCATGGACGAGCCGTTCGCGGCCCTGGACGCGATTACGCGGGACCTCCTCCATGACGAGCTCGAACGCATCTGGAAGGAAACCGGCCGGACAATCGTCTTCGTCACGCACAACGTCCGCGAGGCCGTCCGGCTTGGCCAGCGCGTGCTGCTGCTTTCCTCCCGGCCCGGCCGCGTGGTGCGCGAATGGCACGTCAGCGAAGAACACCGCACCGACGCCGGACTGGCCGGCCAGCTCACCGGCGAAATCACCGCCCGGCTACGCGAGGAGATCCGCCGCCATGCCAAGTAACCAACTTCCCGTAGCGGAAGCCCCGACCGAGACCCGCAAGGTCCACGCCGCCCTGACCCGTTCCTCCAGCGGCAAGGAAGATCTGCGCGAGCTCGAGGCGGGCCTCGATTCCCTGCAGTCCGACTCCATCCGCAAGGCCCGCATCGACTGGAGCCGGATCCTGCTGCCGGTGGCTGCGCTCGCAGTGCTGGTCATCCTCTGGCAGTTGTACGTGTCGCTGGGCTTCAAGCGGCGCGACATCGTGCCCGGCCCGCTGGATGTCATCGGCCAGATCGGCACCCTGTGGGGCGAGGGCAAGCTGCAGGAGGCCGTCTGGACCTCGCTGCAGCGCGGCGTCGTGGGCTTCCTGATCAGCGTGGTCATCGCGACCCCAGTGGGGCTCCTGCTCGCCCAGGTGGCACCGCTGCGCCGCGCGTTCGGGCCACTGATCTCCGGGCTGCAGGTCCTGCCGTCGGTTGCCTGGGTGCCGGCAGCCATCCTCTGGTTCGGCCTCACCGACGCCACGGTGTATTTCGTTGTCTTCATGGGTGCCATTCCCTCGATCATCAACGGCCTGATCTCCGGTGTGGACCAGATTCCGCCGCAGTACCGCAGCGTCGGAAAGGTCCTGGGTGCGTCCCGGCTCCAGTTGGCCCTGCAGATCATCCTGCCGGCGGCCCTGCCCGGGTACCTCGGCGGCCTCAAGCAGGGCTGGGCGTTCTCCTGGCGCTCGCTGATGGCAGCGGAAATCATCGCCGTGGGCGGCACCATCGGCTTTGGCCTGGGCTCCATGCTGGACCAGGGCCGCGTCCTGTCCGACATGACCATCGTCATGTCCGCCATCCTGCTGATCCTCGCGGTGGGCATCCTGATCGAACTGCTCGTGTTCGCCCCGATTGAAAAGCGGCTGCTCCGGCGCAGGGGACTGCTTGCCGGAAGCACCCGCTAAAGCACCTCAGCAATGCCAAACAAACAACGAAAGCCCGACGGCGATACTGGCCGTCGGGCTTTCCGCTGTCCGTTTGTCAGCCCCGCGTCAGCGTGCCGCACCCCTGGACCTCGAAGCCCTGGGCCGAAGATGGGATCGTCACGATGGTCCGGGCCGGACCGAAGTAGTTCTCGATAGTCTCGCCAAAGCTGCTGCCAAAGCCGCTTAGGGTCGCCCAGTAGCAGGAGTCGCCGGCGCCGTATCCGTAGTACGTTCCAGGCAGGATGTCGATGCCGACGCGGTAAGTGCCATCGGTTGTGATTCGAGTGGACTTGGCCCCGTTGGAAGGAACGGTCGTCCACGAGCCGCAGCCGTCGGTGCTGAATCCGACGTCTCCCGTAAGGATCTGGACGTATGTCCGGGCCGTTCCAAAGTAGTTGGCATTGATCTGACTCAGGCTGCCGGAGAAGCCGCTGAGCCTTTCCCAGTAGCATCCGCTGCCGGTCCCCGTCGCCTTGTACAGACCGGGCTTGATCTGCGTTCCGACACGGTATGTGCCGTCACCAGCAAGTACCGTCACAGCCCAGACAGGCAGTTTCAGTGCCGGACTCATGGTGACCCGCGTATCCCGGTAGATCAGACTGGCGGACACGCGGACCGTGATGGAGCGGCCGTTGTCCGCGGCAGTGATGCCGTAGGTGCGGTAGCGCGCGCCGGAGATCGCGGCGCCGTCACGGTACCACTGGTAGGAATAGGCCGACGGCGTCGGTGCGTAGGTGCCGGCGTTGGCTGTCAGGGTCGATCCAAGGGACAGTGCTCCGGTGATCTTGGGGGCCGACATCAACGTGATCACGGCCTTGCCCACCGTGATGGCTGGAGTGGTGGCCGAGCGGGTCATGTATCCCGCCTTGGAGACTGTCACCTTTACATTCACCCGGGCGCCGATGTAGCCGCTGTTAAGGTACAGAGCGTAACCGGTCCCGCCGCTGACCGCGACGCCGTTCCGGTACCACTGGTACCGGATGGTTGAACCGGCAGTCCAACCCTGGGAAACCTTCACCGTCTGTCCAAGGCGGTGGGTTCCGATCACCGTCAGCGACGTGGTGGCCGCGATGGTCCCGGCAGCAATCGTGCGGGCCTCGGAGTAGCGGTCTAGCGTTGTGTAGCCGGGCTTGGCTGCACGCACCCTGACCTTGAGCGTCTTACCGTATTCGAGTGCAGTGGTGGTGTAGGTGCGGCTGGCTGCGCCAACGATGGCCGCCGTGCCGCGGTACCACTGGTAGGACAGCGTGGCACCGGTCGGCGCCCACGTGCCTGCATTGGCCGTCTGCAGCTGGCCCACCTTGGCGATACCGGTGACTGTCGGTACCGGTGCGCTTAGCGACAGCGCCTGCCCGACGACGGGTTTGCCGGCTACGGCGTTGCTCCAGTTGACCCCCACGACGGTTCCCGGGCTAACCGCTGCCGGCGTGGTAGCCGTTTCCATCGGCAGCGCCTGTGCTGCCGGAGCCATTAGAAGACCGGCGAGCAGTGCGGTGCTCCCGGCCGCGGCTACTGCCCTGGTCAGACGGCCAAGGCGCGTCCGAATAAGGACGTTTTCGTGCAGAGACAACGAAGTCCCCTTCCCCCAAGTTGAGACTGACCGGAGAGTCCGGCCGGAGTAAATTGTATGGCTCATCACGCCGGGTAAGTGTGTGGGGTCTTGCGGGAACACAAAATACTGGACGGCGATACTCGCCGCCGGGCTTCTGCTGTCGCCGGCGGACCATTGTTCCGCCGAAACCGCGGGCCTACACTCACGCCTATAGGCCGGGTTGCGGCCCATTCCAAGACTGTTCTTACGACTGATTCCAAGGAGGTCGCTGTGGCAGCAAAATTTGGCGTGCTGGCCCTGGTCGAAGCCAAAGCCGGGAAGGAACAGGATGTCTGGGACTTCCTGAACGGGGGCCGCGAGATCGTGCTCAACGAGCCCGGAACGCGTACCTGGTACGCCTTCCGGGTCAATGAGAACACCTTCGGCATTTTCGACACCTTCGATACCGAGGAGGACCGGCAGGCCCACCTGGGCGGTGCCATCCCCGCCGCCCTCGGCGAACACGGTCCCGCCATGCTCGCCAAGGATCCGGACATCAAGCTGATCGAACTCATCGCCGTGAAATAGGGGCGCCGCCGGCCGCCGCAGATCAGGAGCGGCGATTGCCACAATGTGACGCGGCATTACCTTGCGTGAACTGGTGTTTCCGTACCGTTGTTCCGCTCTGTGACGCCGCCCTATCGTCGATGCATGGCAATTCAGGACATTTACCCCACGGCGCTGCGCCTCCTCGGCCGCCCCGTGCTGGTGGTCGGCGCCGGACCGGTGGCCGCCCGGCGCACCAAGGGGCTGCTCGACGCCGGAGCCCGCGTCACCGTCGTGGCACCGGTCGCCTGCCCGGCCCTGGCTGAACTTGCCACCGCCGGCCTCCTGAACTGGGAGCCCCGCCCGTACCGGCCCGCCGACGTCGACGGCGTCTGGTTCGTCCAGACCGCCACCGGCGACGCCGCCGTGGACGCGCAGGTCTCGGCCGACGCCGAGGCGCAGCGCATCTGGTGCGTCAACGCCTCCGACCACGAAGCTTCCGCCGCCTGGACGCCCGCCGTCGCCGTGGTGGACGACGTCAAGATCGCCGTCAACGCCGGCGGAGACCCGCGCCGCGCCATGGCCCTGCGCGACGCCGTCGCCACCGCCCTGGACACCGGGGACCTGCCGCTGCGCCGGCACCGTGTGTCCGGCACAGGTGCAACCGCCGGATCAGTGGCCCTCGTGGGCGGCGGTCCCGGCGACACCGGACTCATCACCGTCCGCGGCCGCCGGCTCCTGGGCCAGGCCGACGTCGTGGTGGCGGACCGGCTCGGCCCGCGTGAACTCCTGGCCGAACTGGCCCCCGATGTCCGCGTGATCGAGGTCGGCAAGACCCCCGGCCACCATCCCGTGCCGCAGTCTGAGATCAACCGGATCCTGGTCGACGAAGCCGTGCAGGGCCACCGTGTGGTCCGGCTCAAGGGCGGCGACCCATACGTCCTGGGCCGCGGCGGAGAGGAAGCCGAATTCTGCCGGCAGCACGGCGTCGAGGTGGAAGTGGTTCCCGGCGTCACCTCGGCCATTTCCGTCCCGGCCGCAGCTGGCATCCCGGTCACACACCGCGGGCTCGCCAAAGGCTTCAGCGTGGTCACTGGCCACGAGGAACTCTCCGAAGTCCCGGCCCGGGCCGACCACACTGTGATCCTGCTCATGGGCGTGGGCCAGCTGCGCGATTCCGCAGCCTCCCTGGCCCGCGCCGGTTTGCCTCAGGGGACGCCTGTTGGCATCGTAGAGAATGGATACCTGCCGAACCAGCGGGTGACCATCGGAACTCTCGGGACCATCGCGGACCAGGCGGAGGCCGCCGGCGTCGCGAACCCCGCCGTGATCGTGATCGGCGACGTGGTCCGCGTCAGCCCGTTCGCGCCGTCGCACTTCAAGACCGCGGACTACAGCACCACCTCCCCGAATGCTGCCCGCACCACCAAGACCCGCGTACTGACCCCCTAACACCCGTCGATTGCTCCACAACTGCCGTTATCAAGCCTCAAAAGGGCAGTTGTGGAGCAACGGATGCAGAAGAAAAAGGAACACAGCCGTGTCAACGAACACCCCTGTAGGAACCGCCGCCCGACCGCTGCGCGTTGCCGTCGTCGGCTCCGGTCCCGCCGGCGTCTACGCCGCGGACATCCTGACCAAGAGCGAGGCCGTCAAGAGCGGCGAGCTCACCGTCAGCATCGACCTCTTCGACCGCTACCCGGCACCCTACGGCTTGATCCGCTACGGCGTGGCCCCCGACCACCCCCGCATCAAAGGCATCGTCAACGCCCTGCACAAGGTCCTGGACCGCGGCGACATCCGTTTCTTCGGCAACGTGGACTACGGCACGGACCTCTCCATCGAAGACCTCCGCACCCACTACGACGCCGTCATCTTCGCCACAGGCGCCATCAAGGACGCGGACCTCAACATCCCCGGCATCGAACTCGAGGGTTCCTACGGCGGCGCCGACTTCGTGTCCTGGTACGACGGCCACCCCGACGTGTCCCGCGAATGGCCGCTGGAGGCCAAGGAAATCGCCGTGATCGGCAACGGCAACGTGGCCCTGGACGTGGCTCGCATGCTCTCCAAGCACGCCGACGACCTCCTGGTCTCCGAAATCCCGGACAACGTCTACGCCGGGCTGAAGTCCTCGCCCGTCACGGATGTGCACGTGTTCGGCCGCCGCGGCCCGGCCCAGGTCAAGTTCACGCCCCTGGAGCTGCGCGAACTCTCCCACTCCAAGGACGTCGACATCATCCTCTACGCCGAGGACTTCGAGTTCGACGCCGAGTCGGACCGGCAGATCCAGAGCAACAACCAGACCAAAACCATGGTGGGCACGCTCACCAACTGGATCGCCGAACAGCCCGAGGACCTCTCCGAGCTCACGGCGTCCCGCCGGCTGCACCTGCACTTCCTGCACAGCCCGGTGGAGGTGTACGACGGCGCCGAGGCTCCCGGCCGCGTCGCCGGGATCAAGTTCGAGCGCACCGAACTGGACGGCACCGGCAACGCCCGCGGCACCGGCGAGTTTGTCGACTACCCGGTCCAGGCCGTGTACCGGGCAATCGGCTACTTCGGTTCCGCCCTCCCGGAGGTCGAGTTCGACCACAGCAAGGGCGTTGTCCCGAACGACGGCGGCCGCGTCCTGGACGCCGCCGGCACCCACGTCCCGGGAATCTACGCGACCGGCTGGATCAAGCGCGGACCGGTGGGACTGATCGGCCACACCAAGGGTGACGCCCTCGAAACCGTGACCTACCTGCTCGAGGACCGCGAAAACCTGCCCTTGGCCGCCACACCCGCCCCCGAGGCGATCGTGGAACTGCTGGCGGGCCGCGGCGTCGAGTACACCAGCTGGGAAGGCTGGCTGGCCCTGGACGAGCACGAGCGCGCCCTGGGCGAGAAGGCCACCGCAGCCGGCGAGTCGCACGGCGTCGCCGTCCAGCGCGAGCGCATCAAGGTGGTGCCCCGCGAGGACATGGTGGAGATCTCCCGCGGCGCCGCCGTCGAGGTCTAGCCTCAACGCAGAACAACGCAGAACAACGCAGAACAACGCGGGGTCACTTCCCGCCCATCCCCGCCGGCGGGATCATGGGCGCGAGGCGGCCCCGCGTTGTTTGCTTTGCGTGGCAACCCGGGCGGTAGTCAGTAAGCTTACCGTCATGGATGAGCACGATTCGCGCAGGGCCGGCCAATGAGGCTCCGTCACAGCAACGCATCCGGCCGCGGATACCGCCGGGTCCCCGCGGGAACCGGGTTCAGCTACAAGGACCTGGACGGGTCCACCCTGCCGCCCGGTCCCGTGCGGGAGCGGCTGGAGGGCATCGGGATCCCGCCGGCCTGGACGGACGTCTGGATTGCTCCGTACGACACCGGGCACATCCAGGCCACGGGGGTGGACGCGGTGGGCCGGCGGCAGTACATCTACCATCCGAGCTGGCGGGAGCGGAAGGACCGGCTGAAGTTCGACCGTTCGCTCCAGCTGGCCGAGACGCTGCCGGCCGCACGCCGCCTGGTGACCATGGACCTGCGCTCCGAGGGGCTGACCCGGGAACGGGTGCTGGCGGCCGCCTTTCGGATGCTCGACAGCGGATCGCTGCGGGTCGGCTCCGAGCGCTACACCAACGAAAACGGCAGCCACGGGCTCGCCACCCTGCTCTGCGCCCACGTCAAGGTGCGCAAGGACGGGCTCCGGCTCAGTTTCCCAGCCAAGAGCGGCAAGACCTGGGAATCGCGGATCGACGACGCCGACCTCGCCGCCGTCGTCCGCCAGCTCAAGCGGCGCGGCGGCAAGGCCCGGCTGCTGGCGTACAAGGACGGCCGCAGCTGGCATCCGGTGTCCAGCGCGGACATCAACGGGTACGTCAAGGAGCGCACGGGGGAGGACTTCACCGCCAAGGACTTCCGCACCTTGCGGGGGACGGCGGCGGCAGCCGTCAGCCTGGCGCAGAGCGGCCCGCAGGCGAAAGTCTCGGCCCGGAAGAGTGCCGTGAGCCGCGCCATGCAGGACGCGGCCTCGGTCCTGGGCAACACGCCGTCGATCGCCCGGAAAAGCTATGTGGATCCAAGGCTGCTGGACCACTTCGCGGCGGGGGAGACGATCGACCCGAAGCGGCCCGATTCCGCCGAGTCCGAGATCCGCGCCCTGCTGTATCAGGAAGGCGATGTGGTTCCGCTGCAAAAGGCCGCAGGCTAGAACGCCGGTCCGGCGTGCTGCCCGCGCCGGCCGCTGTGCTAGTTCCGGCGGCGCCGCTACATCCGGCCGAAGCGCGCCCGGACCAGGGCGAACACGCCGTAGGCGATGAACCCTGCCCCGATCGCCAGAAGCAGATACGGGCCGAAGGGATGGTCCCGGAGTGCCTTGAGGCTGCCGTCCAGGCCGGTGGAGGAACTGGGGTTGTTGGTGGCCGCGGCGATGACGAACAACAGCCCGGTCAGGAGCAGCGCCAGCCCTTTCGCGACATGGCCGGTGACTCCGAGCACGCTGATCAGTTTGCCGCGGTGGGTCCCTTCGAAGTGGTGCAGTTCCTCCTTGAACTTCCTCCCGCAGCCCTTGACGATGAAGTACACGCCGATCCCGATGATGGTCAGCCCGAGGCCGACCATGGCCGGAATGCCGAACGGGGACTGGACCAGGGCAGTGCTGAAGTCCCGCGTCGAGTCGCCCGAATCGCCGCGCTGGCCCAGTGCGAAGCCCGCGAAGCTCAGCCCGACGCTCCCGTACGCTATGGCGAGGAAGCCGGAGGAGATGAGTTTGCCCAGCCGTTCCCTGCGCGGCAGGTGGCGGCCCCGGAGGGTCGCTTCGCTCAGCTGCCAGAGCGAGAGGCCCCCGCAGGCGATGCAGGCCGCCCACATCACGGCCGGACCCCAGGGGTTGGCGGCGAGTTGTTCGATGGCGCCGGTGGGTTCGGCTTGGCCGGGCGCGCCCAGGACCAGGGCGATGGCAATGGCGCCGATCACGATATGCAGCAGGGCCATCACGGCGAATCCCGAACGTGCGACGGCGTCGAGCCAGCTGCTGTTCGACGCCGCCTCGGCGGCGTCGGCGGCGCCGCCGACGGCGGCTTGGATCCCGGAATCTTCTTTGGCCATGCCCTCAGCGGTTGCAGATGCCGTCAGGCAGGAACGGCCGCAGCCTGGTGCCTGGCCAGTACCTTCGGGCGCCTGGCCCGCAGGATCAGCTTGAACAGTTCGCCAAGGAGCAGCAGCACCACGGCCGGCACCAGACAAATCAGCCACTGCGCACCGGTCAGCGGGACGGTGCCGAACAGATCCTGCAGCACGCGGATCTGAGTGATCAGCATCGAGCCGATCACTGCCCAAGCGAATGCCCAGAGCAGCTTCGGGTTGGAGACGGTGGACGGCCCGAAGGCGCTTTCCTCGGGGAAACGCAGGTTGAGGGCGACGGTGATGTTCATCAGCCCCAGGCCAACCAGAGCCATGCTCTGGCCCACCTCGAGTGACCCGTAGCTGGTCTTGCCAATCTGCACGATGATCAGCGTCGCGGCCGCCATGAACAGCCCGACGACGAACAGGCGCACCATCATCGACCGGACGATGATCGGCTGGTTGAACGGCCGGGGCTTGCGGTCCATGATGCCCGGCGTCGCGAGGTCCAGGCCCATCACGGCCCCAATGGGGGCGACGATCGCCATGTGGATCCACAGCACCTGCGCCGGGCTGAGCAGCGCTGTTCCGGCGATCGCGAACGCCGACGAGCCGATGAAGGCCAGGATGAACATGAACAGGTTGGCGACCTGTATGCGGATGAACTTCTGCAGGTTGTCATACACGAGCCTGCCCTGCTCGACCGCGCTCACGATCGTGGCGAAGTTGTCGTCGGCCAGGATCATCTTCGCCGCTCCCTTGGCGACGTCCGTGCCCGTGATGCCCATCGCGATCCCGATATCGGCCGCGGCAATGGCTGGTGCGTCGTTCACGCCGTCGCCGGTCATCGCGACAATGTTGCCCTTGCGCTTGAGCACCTCGACCAGCCTGACCTTGTGCTCGGGCGCCACCCGGGCGATCACGCCGATCCCGTCCACCTCGCTGTCGGCTTCCGCGTCGCTCATCGCAGCGAACTCGGCACCGGTCACCGCGCGGCCCCTGATGCCAAGTTCGTCGGCGATCGCCGCCGCGGTGACGGCATGGTCTCCGGTGATCATCCGGACCCGGATGCCGGCGTGCTTGGCTGTGGCAATGGCGGCCACTGCCTCGGCCCGCGGCGGGTCGACCTCGCCAATCAGTGCCGAAATCTCCAGGTCTTGCATGAGCGCCATAAGGTCGCCCGTCGGATCGAACGTCGCGGGGTCGAACTCGCGCTGGGCCAGGGCGAGCACCCGCCTGCCCTGGCCCGCGATGCGGTCGTTCTCGGCGAGCACTTTCGCGCGCATCTCCTCCGTGAGGGGTTCGGCGCGGCCGCCCGGCATCCGGCCGAAGGATGACCTGTCGAGGAGGACGTCGGGAGCCCCCTTCACGTAGGCACGGATCACGAAACGGCCGTGGGCACCGGGCATCAGGTGGAACGTGGCCATAAACTTGTAGTCGGAGTCGAAGGGTACCGACGCCACGCGCGGGTTATTTCGGCGGAACTCCCGGACGTCCACGCCGCCCTTCTGCGCGAGCACGAACAGTGCAGCCTCCGTGGGGTCTCCCACGACCTCGCCGTCCTGGATGTCGGAGTCGTTGCACAAGGCGCAAGAGAACATGACATAGTCCAGGTCCCGCTCGGCGTCGCCGGTGGTCCGTTTGACCTGGCCGTCGAAGCTGTAGCCCTCACCGCTCACGGTGTAATGATGCTGGACGGTGGTGATCTCGCGCACAGTCATCTGGTTCAGGGTCAGGGTGCCCGTCTTGTCCGAGTTGATCGCCGACGTGGATCCGAGTGTCTCGACCGCGGGCAGGACCTTCATGATGGCATTCTTCTTGGCCATGTTGACCGAGCCGACGGACAGGATCGTGGTGACGACGGCTGGCAGCGCATCAGGGATCGAGCCGACCGCCAACGCCACACCGATCCCGAAGAGCACCGCGAAGGATTCGCCCTGGGCCAGGCCCATCACCACGATCGCGACGAAGGCGAAAAGTGCCGCGACGATAATGAAAATGGTGAGCCGGTCCACCTGTTTGGTGAGCGGGGTTTTCTCCGTCTTTTGGCCGGCCAGCATGTGGGCGATGTGGCCGACCTCAGAGCCCATGCCCGTGGTGGTGACAAGGATCTCGCCGTGGCCCCGGGTCACGTTGGTGTTCATGAACGCCATGTTCAAGCGGTCTCCGATGCCGACGTCGTGCCGCCTGATGGCCGGGGTGTCCTTCTCGACCGCGACGCTTTCCCCGGTCAGGGCGCCCTCCTCGATCTGCAGGGTCGCGGCCAGGATCACCCGCCCGTCGGCCGGGACCCGGTCGCCGGCGTCGACCACCACGATGTCCCCGGGCACGATCTGGTCGGCGGGCAGCTCCACGATGTCGCCGTCGCGGCGCACCTTGGCCATCGACTTCATCATTTGCCCCAAGGAAGCGGCGGCCGCCTCGGCCTTTCCTTCCTGGTGATAGCCCAACCAAGCGTTGAACAGCGTCAGCAAGGCGAGGCCGACGGCGGTCCCGTACTCCTCGATCACCAGGCTGACCAAGGCCGCGACCACGAGCACAATCTGCATGTAGTCCTTGTAGTGCTTGAAAAACCGCTTCCACACAGGCTCCGGTTTCGCGGCCGCCAGGGCGTTTAGGCCGTGCTCCTGCAGCCGCTGCTCCGCCTCGGCCGTGCTCAGCCCGAGGGACGGATCAACGCCCAGCCGGCCCGCGGCCTCGCCCGGTGAGAGCGCGTACCACGTCGCGTCCGCGTCGGTCGCAGTCAACTCTGCTGCTGCTCCGGGATTGTCGGTCATGACTTTCTCCTCATCGCCGGGACGCTACTCAGAATGGTGTCGGGATTTGCCGGACAGCCAGCGTGGGTTCACGGTAGTCGCCGGCCTTCTGACGCTTGGGGAGTTCGACGTCGAGCCCGGCGTACGGCTCGTAGGGAACCTGGCTGAGCAGGTGGCTGATGATGTTGAGCCGGCCGCGCTTCTTGACGTCGTTGTTCGCGACGTACCAAGGTGCCCATGCGGTGTCGGTCGCCTCGAACATGGCGTCCCTGGCCCGGGAGTAGTCGTACCACCGGCTGTAGGACTTCAGATCCATGGGCGACAACTTCCACGTCTTGCGCGGATCGTCCATACGGCTCTCAAGCCGCCGGGTCTGCTCGTCTTCGCTGACCTCGAGCCAGTACTTGATCAGGATGATTCCGGAGTCGACCATCGCCTTCTCCACCATCGGAGTCATGTTCAGGAACCGCTCGGTCTGCTCGGGGGTGCAGAAGCCCATCACGGGCTCGACGCCGGCACGGTTGTACCAGCTGCGGTCGAAGATGACCACCTCGCCGGCCGCCGGGAAGTGCGACATGTAGCGCTGGAGGTACATCTGGGATTTCTCCCGCTCCGTCGGTGTGGGGAGCGCCACCACCCGGAAGACCCGGGGGCTCACGCGTTCGACGATGCGCTTGATCGTGCCGCCCTTGCCGGCCGTGTCGCGGCCCTCGAAGACGATGCAGACCTTGGCTCCGGTGGACTTTACCCACTCCTGCATGGCGACCAACTCGCCTTGCAGGACAGCCATCTCCGCTTCGTACTTCTTGCGGCGCATTTTCTTGCCGGCTTGCTCGTCCTGTCCGTCGGCGTTCTTGGTCTTTTTCTTCTTCTTGCCCACCATCGACCTCCTCGCGGCGTACTTGCTGAGGTAAATCAAAGCAGCGGCACTACAAGATTCGATGCGACCGGCACTTAGTCCCGGGGGATGGGGCGGAAGTGCAGACAGCCTTGTCGCGGGCACCCTCGCGCAGCGTGCTACCACTCTTAGTGTTGACCGAGGTCGGAACGCGGTCTACGGCACTAAGACCCTATTGGGGTGCCCGCGGAACCGCGCGCCACAGTCGAGCCGGCCCCTGCTGCTGGGCGCAGGGGCCGGCCGTCTGGACTCGGCGTTGGCGCCGATGATGACGGGGATCCGCGTGGCCGCGAGCCTGGCCGCGAGGCCGGTGCGCGAGTGGCGGCCGCCACTGACACAGAGCATCTTCCGGTCACCTTGGGAAAACCCTTAGGAGGCTACTCCTGGAGCCATTCGGCGCAGGAGTTCAGGTTCCGGGTGACGCTCTCGACGGCGGCAGCCTCGTCGCGGGCGGCAATCGCGGCCACGAGTTCGTCGTGGCCCTCGAGCGGCAGGCCGTTGAATCCTCCCCGCCGCTGCTGGCGGAGCAGATCATTGTGGAAAACACTGCCGAAGCTGACATACAGCTCATGCAGCAGCGGGTTGGCGGACGCCTGCGCCACGCGTACATGGAAATCCCAGTCGGCGCGGGCCCACGAGGGATAGTCCGCGGCCAGCCAGGCGACACGGCGGGCGGTGAGCAGGCCGCGCAGGGCGGTGACGTCCTCGGCCGTCGCGTGACGGGCGGCAAGCCGGGCCGCCTGGGTGTCCAGCCCGACCCGGACCTCGAGGATGTGCTCCTGGGAGTGGTCTTCGTACATCCGCTGTGTGGCGCCTGCGATCTCGCTCGTGGCGCGGACGTACGTGCCGTCCCCGCGGCGGACCTCGAGCATTCCGCTGTGGGCGAGCGCCTTGATGGCCTCGCGCAGGGTTCCGCGGGAGACCCCGAACGCGGCCATCAACTCAGGTTCGGCCGGAATGCGCTGCTGCAGCGGCCACTCGCCCGAGTGGATCAGGGCCCGCAGCTTGGCAGTGATTTCCTCCGCCAGCGGCGTCCGGTGCGAGGCAGTGAGTGTCATCGCAATGTTCCTTCCGGGGAGTGCGCAGTTCCTTCTGGAGTGTGCGAAGCGGCGGCCCGCAGTTCCTTGGCCCGCTGTTCTTTGGCCCGCAGTTCCTTCGGCCCCGCCGACAGGAGATGGCCTACCGCGATCTGGCCGAGGGCCACTGCCAGCAGGAGGGCCAAGGGCAGCGTCCAGGAGTTGGTGGCGCTGTGCAGCAGGCCCATGCCGAACGGCCCGAGGGTCGCCAGCAGATACCCGGCTGACTGGGCCACGGTGGACAGCGCGGTGGTCTCGGCTGTGGTGCGGCCGCTGCGGCTGATCATCACCATGACCAGCGGGAAGATGCCGAGGCCGAAGCCCAGCAGCACCGCGGTCAGTGGAGCCAATGCAGCCGGCAGGACCAGCATGGCAAGGACGCCGAGGGCCATGGTCACAGTGGCCAGGTAGAACGCTGTCCGAAGCATCCGGGGGCGTGAGCCGATGGCGACCAGCACCATGCCGGCGGGGACGGAGACGAGCTGCATGAGTCCGAACATGAGCCCGCTGTCGGAGGCGGTGAGGCCCATCGTGGCCAGCATGTAGGGGAACCAGCTGAGCACGGCATAGGCCAGCAGCGCCTGCACCGTGAAGCCGAGGGTGATCAGCGCGCCGGTGCGGGTCCGCAGCAGGGGCCAGGGGGAAACCCGGGCGGCCTTGCCGGCGGACGCGTTGCGGTGGGCGTGCACCGCGATCGGAATGAAGCCGAGGCAGGCGCCCAGGGCCAGGAAGCCGATGGAGCCGACGCCCGCCGAGGGTGAGCCAAGGGCCTGGGCCACGGGAACGATCAGCACGGCGGTGACGGTGGCGCCTGTGGTCATGGTCAAGGTGTAGACGGCGGTCATGAGAGATGTGCGGTCCGCGAAGTGCACCCTGATGAAGGAGGGCATGGCCACGTTGCAGATGGCCAGCCCGGACATCCCCGCCACGGTGCCGGCCAGCAGCATCCCGGTGGACGGAACTCCGCGCAGCAGCAGCCCCGCCGCCAGCATCACGAGGGAGAGCAGGATGGCTTTTTCCAGTCCCAGCTGCCGGGTAAGCCAGGACGTGGCAGCTCCGGCCACCGCGAAACACAGCGTGGGGATCGAGGGGATCAGGGCAGCGATCAGCGGGCCGTAGCCCAGGACGGCCTGCAGGTCGTGAAAGAGCGCGGCGGCGCCGGTGATCCCGGCGCGCAGGTTGAGCCCAATGAGCACGAGCGCCACGACGCCGGCCACGATCACGCCGCGCGGGCGGACCGCGCCGGGTGGAGCTGTCTGGGAAAGTGCGGAAACCGCCGTGCTGCTAGCCATACCTAAAGGTTAGACGTTTGATGTTTGAGGTTCAGCCTTTAGTGGCGAATATCTCGGAAAGTGACAGCCCCAGCGCACTGTGACCCGCCTTGCCCGGGGTGTGGCGCGGACGGTGGTCAGCGCGGGTGCCGGGCGCTGAGCCGCTGCACCGACAGCGCGAGCCAGAGCTGCACCCGGTCCGCTGTCTGCGCGGGGTCGTAGCCGGTGAGTTCGGTGATCTGCGCCAGCCGGTAGCGGACCGTATTGCGGTGCAGGGTGAGTTCCTCGGCGACGGCCGCCACCGAGCCGTTGTTGCCGAGGTAGCTTTCCAGCGTGGCCAGGAGCTCGGCGCCGTGCGCCGCGTCGAAGGCCCGCAGCGGGTTCAGCGATTCGTTGGCCATGTCCGCCAGCGGAACGTCCTCGCTGGCCAGCAGCAGCGAGGTCAGGCTCAGCCGCTCAGGCTCGTTGACCGGCAGGCCGTGGCTGGCCGCGTCGCGTGCCTCGAAATAGCTCCAGCGCAGGCCGTTGGGCTTGGTGTAGGCCCCGCCAATGCCGATCGTGGCGTGGATCCCGGCCTCGGCCAGGTGGTCGCTGAGGCTGCGGGCGAGGGCGCTGGCGCCGCTGCCGTCGTCGGGCATCACCACCACGAGGTCCTTCCCGACGACGGCGCTGACCGCCGCCTCGAGCGGCTGGGGCAGGGAAGAACTCCCCAGCTGTTTCTGGTGGGCGGCTGATTCGGCGAGCAGGACCACGTTCTTGCGGGTGCTGTTGATGCCGACCCCGGCCAGGCGCCGGGTGGCTTCGCTGGCCTCCAGCGTCCCGTGGATGACGTCGTCCAGGACCTGGCCGGCCAGCGCCCGCTGGGCCTGCCGCTGCTTGACCATGTTGTTGAGCTCAACGCTGATCAGGTTTTGGGCGTAGCCCACGATGCCCGAGTCCTCGAACGGCTGCTTCACCCACAGGGTGCAGGCGTCGCGGCGGCCTGTGGGGATGGGGTAGGACGCCCAGCCCTCGGCCTTGGGTGCCGGGTGGCCGGGCACGCTGTTGTACAGCTGGGCGGTGAACTGGGTCAGGACGATCTCGGTGCGCAGCATCGAGCCCAGGTGTTTCAGGAGTTCGGCGAGGCCGCCGCCGGTCAGCAGGGCGCGGGCCAGGATCTGGTGCCCGGCGATGAGCCGCTCGAGCTTGACCAGGTGGTCCGCGGACTGGGCGTCGGCCACGAGCTTTCCGATCGCGATGAAAGGCGTTTCGTAGGGCACCTCCACCACCGGCAGCCCCCACCGGTTGGCCTCGGCGATCAGGGCAGGCGGCACGGCGTCGTGCGTCAGGCCCACCCCGAACCCGATGCCCACCGCTCCTGCCCGCTGGACCTGACGCACGAACCGGCGCTGCTCCGCGGCGCTCTTGAGCCGCATCCCCGTCGTCAGGATCAGTTCGCCGCCGTTGAGGAAGCGCTGCGGGTCCTCCTGTTCGGTGACGGCCACCCAGTGAATGTCCTGGTGCCAGGTGGTTTCGGCGAGGCCGGCCTTGGTGAGATTCAGGGACGGAACTCCCAGCAGGGCGGCGAGTGAAATGGCCATGGATTCAGGATAGCCGGGTGCTGGTCAAGCGCACTAAAGTGTGCCGAGCATGGTGTGCAGGTGCCTATTCCCTGGCTTGCCCCGCTGGCATAGGCTCGTGACCAGTCACACATCCGTCATTGGCAGTAAGAAAGAGGTTGTACACCGTGGTTCAAACCTTGCAGAACTTCATCAACGGCGAGTTCGTCACCCCCGCCGGCACAGGGTTGCTGCCCATCGTGAACCCCACCAACGGCGACGTGGTGGCGCAGGCGCCGATCTCGGTGCAGGCCGACGTCGACGCCGCCATGACGGCAGCCAACAACGCCTTCAAGAGCTGGAAGCACGCCACGCCCGGGCAGCGGCAGCTCATGTTGCTCAAGCTCGCGGATGCCGTCGAGGCCAACAGCGACGAGCTCGTGGAGGCCCAGCACCGCAACACCGGCCAGGTCCGCTCCCTGATCGCCTCCGAGGAAGTGGCCGCGGGCGCCGACCAGCTGCGCTTCTTCGCCGGCGCGGCCCGCATCATGGAAGGCAAGTCCGCCGGCGAGTACTTCGAAGGCCACACCTCCTACGTGCGGCGGGAACCGATCGGCGTCGTGGCCCAGGTGGCCCCGTGGAACTACCCGTTCCTCATGGCCATCTGGAAGATCGGGCCCGCCCTGGCCGCCGGCAACACCGTGGTCCTCAAGCCCTCGGACACCACCCCGGAATCCACCCTGGTGCTGGCCCGGCTCGCCGGTG
Organism: Arthrobacter sp. LAR12-1-1.1; assembly: GCF_040676555.1. Taxonomy (NCBI): domain Bacteria; kingdom Bacillati; phylum Actinomycetota; class Actinomycetes; order Micrococcales; family Micrococcaceae; genus Arthrobacter; species Arthrobacter sp. LAR12-1-1.1. The sequence continues at coordinate 198,145 of NZ_JBEGIG010000012.1, forward strand.
ATATCTTCCCGGCCGGCGTCCTGAACGTTGTCCTGGGTACCGGCGAGACCGGCGCCATGATGGTGGAGCACAAGGTCCCGGGCCTGGTCTCCATCACCGGGTCCGTCCGCGCCGGCATCGCCGTCGCCTCGGGCGCCGCCAGGGGACTCAAGCGCGCCCACCTGGAACTCGGCGGCAAGGCCCCGGCCATTGTGTTCGCCGACGCCGACATCAAGAAGAGCGCCGCGGCGATCGCCGAGTTCGCCTTCTTCAACGCCGGCCAGGACTGCACGGCGATCACCCGGGTCCTGGTCCAGGATTCGGTGCACGACGACGTCGTCGCCGCCATGGTGGAGCACACCAAGACCCTGCACACGGGTTCGCAGAACGACGAGGACAACTACTTCGGCCCGCTGAACAACGTCAACCACTTCAACGCGGTCACGTCCGTTGTCGAGCACCTGCCGGCGAACTGCAAGATCGAGACCGGCGGCCACCGCGCGGGCGAGAAGGGCTTCTTCTTCGAACCCACGATTGTCACCGGCGCCAAGCAGAGCGATGACATTGTCCAGAAGGAAACGTTCGGCCCGGTCATCACGGTGCAGAAGTTCAGCACCGAGGACGAGGCAGTGGAGCTGGCCAACGACGTCGACTACGCCCTGGCCTCCAGCGTCTGGACGACGAACCACGGCACCGCGATGCGCCTGAGCCGGGACCTCGACTTCGGCGCCGTCTGGATCAACACGCACATTCTCCTGACCGCCGAAATGCCGCACGGAGGCTTCAAGCAGTCCGGCTACGGCAAGGACCTGTCCATGTACGGCGTCGAGGACTACACCCGTATCAAGCACGTGATGAGTGCGCTCGACGCCTAACGCAGATGCATAACGCCGACGCATGACGCGGCTGCCTAACTGAACCTGACGCATAACTGGCGCGCCTCAACCGCACGCTTAGAAAGGCTTTCCCATGACCACCACCGCACATGACATCACCTACCGGCTCGAGCAGAAGCGCCGCGTCCAGGCCGACTTCCCGGGCCCCAAGTCCGTTGCCCTGACCGAGCGCCGCAAGGCGGTCGTCGCCGCCGGCGTCGCGTCCAGCGTCCCGGTCTTCGTGGCCGACGCCGACGGCGGCATCATCCACGACGTCGACGGCAACTCCTTCATCGACCTCGGCTCCGGCATCGCGGTGACAAGCGTCGGCGCCTCGGACCCCGCCGTCGTCGGCGCCGTGAAGGAAGCCGTGGAGCACTTCACCCACACCTGCTTCATGGTCACCCCGTACGAGGGCTATGTTGCCGTGGCCGAGCAGCTGAACCGCCTGACCCCGGGCGACCACGAAAAGCGCACAGTGCTGTTCAACTCCGGCGCCGAGGCTGTCGAAAACGCCGTCAAGGTGGCCCGCCTGGCCACCGGCCGGGACGCCGTCGTCGCGTTCGACCACGCCTACCACGGCCGCACCAACCTGACCATGGCGCTGACGGCCAAGGCCATGCCGTACAAGACCAACTTCGGCCCGTTCGCGCCCGAGGTCTACCGCATGCCGATGAGCTACCCGTTCCGCGAGGAAAACCCGGAGATCACCGGTGCCGAGGCCGCCAAGCGCGCCATCACCATGATCGAGAAGCAGATTGGCGGCGAGCAGGTGGCCGCGATCATCATCGAACCCATCCAGGGCGAGGGCGGCTTCATTGTCCCCGCCGACGGGTTCCTGCCCGCGCTGGCGGACTGGGCCAAGGACAAGGGCATCGTCTTCATCGCCGATGAGGTCCAGTCCGGCTTCTGCCGCACCGGCGAATGGTTCGCCGTGAACCACGAAGGTGTTGTCCCGGACATCATCACCATGGCCAAGGGCATCGCCGGTGGCATGCCGCTCTCCGCCATCACCGGCCGCGCCGACCTCCTCGACGCCGTCCACCCGGGCGGCCTCGGCGGTACCTACGGCGGCAACCCGGTGGCGTGCGCCGCCGCGCTGGCCTCGATCGGTTCGATGGAGCAGTACGACCTCAACGGCCGCGCCAAGCACATCGAAGAGATCGCCCTCGGCAAGCTGCGCGAACTGGCAACGCAGCAGCCCGTGATCGGTGACGTCCGCGGCCGCGGCGCCATGCTGGCCGTTGAACTCGTCCAGGCCGGTTCCAAGGAGCCGAACCCGGAGCTGACCAAGGCCGTCGCCGCAGCCTGCCTCAAGGAGGGTGTCATCATCCTCACCTGCGGCACCTACGGCAACGTCATCCGGCTGCTGCCGCCGCTGGTGATCAGCGACGAACTGCTGCTGGACGGCCTCGAGGTCCTGGCCGCGGCCATCAAGGCCAACGCCTAGCCCACCGACTAGCACACGGCCCAATAGGCTGCCGGGACGGCAATCCCTTCCCGGAAACCGGCCTTGCCCGAACAGCGGGGGACACAACGGAGGAGCCGCGGACACATCGTCCGCGGCTCCTCCGTTTTCTGTTGTGCCTGGTGTTCCTGTTGTTTTCGTCCGCTCTGCCGGCTACGCGGTTTCCGTCCCATTTTTTGGCTTTCTGGCTTTCTGCTTCTGCCGGCCCTACTTCCAGGCGGTCGCGTCCAGCTGGATTGCCACTACATAAAGGTGCTGGCCCTGCTCGATCTTCTCCACCTCAGTGACGCGCACCTTGGTCTCCGGGATCGTGCTCATCGGACGGCCGACGCCGATCCCGTAGCTCAGCACGCCCTCGAAGTCCCCGGCCGGCGCGTAGCTGGTGAGCGCCTGGTACCCGATTGCCGGTGCGGGCGCGCTGGTCACGGTGCTGGCCGTGCCGTCCGCGGTGTGCGACTGGGCGCCGCGGAACGTCACTTCGAGGATGGTTCCCGTACCGGGCATCGGGATGGGCAGCCCGCTGCCGTCATCGACGAGGTCGGGGACCACTTCGACGTCGTAGCTGGGGAAGCCGCCGGAGAACCGGAAGCTCAGCTGGTCATACGGCGGGACGTCGGAGGGGTGCTGGCCCGCGCCGATCGCGTACAGCGTGGGCAGCGGTGCCGCCGGCGGAGGTGCGATGGGCACAGGGTTCTCGTGGTCCGTGTGGAACGGGGTGGTCGGTCCCGGCACCGACCAGTCGTGGGTAACCGTGGAGGAGATCACTTTGTCGCCGGATTGCGGCGGTAACGTCTCGTCGGCGTCGCCGGTTGCTGACGGCGACGGGCTCGCCGTCGCGCTGACGGACGGGGACTGCGACGGCGGCTGGCTGCTGGGAGAAGGCTGCGGCGCCGGCGGCGTGCAGGCGGTCAGGACCAGCAGGAGCGTCAAAGTTCCCAGTCCCGCGGTCCGCGTCCCTGTCCTGCGGTTGCGAATGGCGTTCATGATGCGCTCCCCTCGACCATCCAAGCGTAGGGCCTGAAGATTGTGCTGCTCAGGGCCATAAGTCACCCCCTTTGGAGGGTCCGCTGGACTAGAGTCGTTCCTATCCACTGCAGGAGCGCAGACCGGCCGACGTCGCCCGGAACCCCCGGGGCGCAGCTGGCGTCTGCCACAGACCCATAAGGGGTTCATACATGCGATACGTAGTCGGCTATACACCCACCGAACGCGGCGCGGACGCCGTTGCCCTGGCATCGGCCATGGCCCGGGCGCAGGGGGCGCAACTCGACCTGGTCTATGTGGTGGACCGGCACACGCCCCATGTGGCGACGAATCCGGAAGGAGACCGGGTCAGCGCCGCGGAGCAGCAGGTCCTCTCCGCGGAACGCCAGGGAATGGAACTGGTCCCTGAGGGGCTGGAGGCGCATTTCCATGTCCGCCAGGCGGAATCGTTCGCAGCTGGCCTGATCGATGCCGCACTCGAGTACAAGGCGGGGCTGATTGTGGTTGGTGCCGCCAGCCATGGCCTGTTCAAGCGGCATACCGTGGGCAACGTGGCCAACGCCCTGCTGCACGCCGCCCCGGTTCCGGTGGCACTGGCGCCGCACGGCTACCGCCGGACCGAAGCCATCACGCGTCTGACCCTCGCCGTGGGCCAGCGCGTCGGAGCGGAGGCGGCGATCGACGTCGCGATCGAATCCGCCGAGCGCCGGGGGGTGCCGCTTCGGCTGGTCTCCCTCGTGGAACTGGACGTCGAGGGGGACGGCGGGGAAAACGTCAACGCTGCCCACATCCACGCCAACACCGTCCTGGCCGCCGCCGCGCACCGTCTGCCGGAGGGCCACCATGTGAGTGTGGAGGTCGCCCACGGCCGCACGATCGAGGAAGCAATCGACGATCTGGAATGGGACGACGGGGAGGTCATGATCGTCGGATCCTCCCGCCTGGCGGAGAAGTACAAGCTGTTCATCGGCAGCACGGCCTTCAAGGTGCTGCGGGCGCTCCCCGTGCCGATGGTCGTGGTTCCGCGCGATTACCAGCAGGTGGATACCTTCCCGGCGGTCTGATTCTCGGAGGTCTGGGGCCGCGGGGCCAGGACCGCCCAGTATGCGGGAATGCTGCCGGGCGGTCCACCGGCCTCCATCGGCACTGTCTTCAGGACGGTGGAACCCTGCGCGATGAGGGTCCAGCGGTCCGCGGGGAACACGCGCGAGCGTCGCCCGGCGCCGAAGTGGCCCGGTTTCGGCAGGGCAGAAATGGCCTGGCGGAGCGGTCCCGGGATCTTCTCGCCCGTGGCGCCCAGGCCGCGCAGGTAGCTGAGTGCGCCGCCCGGGACGTTTGTCTCGACCAGGTAAATCCGTCCCCGAGTGCCAAGGAGGGCTCCGATGGAGCCCGCGAGGCGTGCCTGCCGCCGCCGGCTGAGGACGTGGAAAACGCCGCGGACAAAGACGTTGGCGTCGCCGAATTCCCGCGCCAGCCCGGCTGCCGCAGCCGGCTCGGTGGCATCCAGGCTCCGGAAACTGAGGCCCGGTACGTGCGGCTGGGCGCACTGCGCGGCTGCCACGGCCTCGGGTGAGACGTCGACGCCCAGGACCGAGGGGAAGATTTCGGTCAGCCGGCGTGTGATGGCGCCGTTCCCGCAGCCGAGATCGATCGCGGGAAGGCCGGTGTCCATCGCGCCCGCCATGGCCTGCAGGTGGTGCCGGATCTCTTCGTTCCCGGCGCCGGGGGCGGCATCCCAGATGATCGGTTCGGTGAGGGAGCCTTGGGACACTCCGCGCCAGAAGGCATCCCACCGCCGGTCCGGGCGGCTGGGACGGTGCAGTGACAGCGCCGCGACCCTGGCAGCCAGCAGGAACGTGTCCGCCGCCCTATGCATGCCCGCCGTGCTTTTTCCTGTTTTGCGTGTTCCTGTTTTGCGCGTGCCCGCGGGAACGGGTCCGCTCACGCGACGGCGCCGTCTCTGTGTGCGAGCAGATCCGTCATGTCCGGCACCGGCAGCGGACGGCTGAAAAAGTACCCTTGACCGAATTCGCAGTTCAGCTGCCGCAGCTTGTTCGCTTGCTCCCTGTCCTCGATGCCCTCGGCTACGGCGCCCAGTCCGGCCGAATGGATCAGTTGCAGGATGGCCGCGACGAATGCCTCCTGCTGCCGGTCTGTGGTCAGTCCGTCGAGCAGGGACTTGTCGATCTTTGCCTGCGCGGCCGGGAGGGTGCGCAGGTAGCTGATGGAAGAATAGCCCGTGCCGAAGTCGTCGATCTCGATCCGGACGCCGAGATCATTGAGCGACTTCATGGTGGCTGCGACTTCCGGGCCGCCGCGCATGATCGCAGTTTCGGTGATCTCGATTGAGACATGGCTGGGGTCCACGTCGTGGCGGGCCAGCAGACTTTCCACGTAGGGCGCCAGATCAACGTGGTGCAGGTCCGCAGGGGAGAGATTGATGTGCGTGCTGAAGTCCGCCGGGAGGCCCGGATCGGACTTCCAGCGGCCGGTCTGCGCGATGGCGTTCCGGAGCACCCAGTGGCCGATTTCCACGGTGAGCCCGGCCTCGTCGGCGGCGTCAAGGAAGGTATCCGGCGCCAGCAGGCCCAAGGCGGGGTGGCGCCAGCGGATCAGGGCCTCGGTGCCGGCAATGGCTCCAGTGCGGAGGTCCATGATGGGCTGGTATTCCAGCTCGAGCTGGTCCATTGCCAGTGCCGTCCTCAGCTCTGCCACCTGGTGGACCCGCTGCTTGGCGGCCTCGTGCATGGCCGCAGAAAACACCAGGAGGGTGTCCCGGCCGCGTTTCTTGGCCTCATGCATGGCGATGTCGGCATCGCGGATGAGTTCCTCGCTGCGCAGGCCAGGTTCCCCCAGCCGGACACCGGTTCCGGCCGTGAGGGCGACAGCGACACCGCCTGCGACGATTCTGTCCTTCAGCGATTCGCCGAGCCGGGCCGCGATCTGCAGCACGTCCTCCGTGTCCTGGTCCGCGACGAGTACGGCGAACTCATCACCGCTCAGACGTGCGATCAGGTGGCCGGCACCGGCCGCCGCGCGAAGCCGCAGGGCCGCCTCGCGCAGGACGGCGTCCCCCGCGGCATGGCCGAGGCTGTCGTTGATGAGCCGGAAGGAATCGAGGTCCAGCAGAATGAGGGCCGGCTGGTGTCCCGCGCCGGCGCCGGCAACGGCTTCGGCCACTTTTTCCTGCAGCAGCGAGCGGCTGGCCAGGCCGGTCAGCTCATCGGTGTTGATGACGCGCCGGAGTTCGGCTTTGGCCGCCTCCAGGAGCGAGGTCCGCTCGGCGACCCGGACTTCCAGGTCCTCGTACATGCTTTGGAGCTCTTCGGCCAGCAGGTTGATGCCGGTCGTGACGGCGTCAATGCCGTCCCTTGCCGGTGAGACCGGCAGGCGGTTCGACAGATCGCCCGAGGACAGTACGACGATGCCGTCCACGAGTTCCTCGAGGCGGCGGTCATCCTCACTCCCCGTCATGGCCCCGTGCGGTCAGCCAGCGGACCGCCTCATCGCTGTTGGTGAAAAAGCGTGTCGGAACCGGCGCCGAATTGACGCCCAGGAAGAAGTTGGCGAGAACCCGGTCCACGGCGGACGAACCGAGGAGCGCGATTGCCGAGGCGTCGCAGCGCTTGGCGAACACGGCCCGGGCGGCCCGGGTGACGGACTCCGTGGTGGCCATGTCGATCAGCAGCGGCGTGGGCCGGCCGCCGCACAATTCATTGACGCGATCCATGGCCAGCTGGGCGTTGGGGGCATCAATCACGACGCCCCGGGCCCACTCGAGGCGCAAGATGCCGCTGCTGTCGAAGTCCAGAGACGAGATGTCGCGCCCGCCCGGAGTTTCACGATCCTCTTCTGGCACCAGCAATCCTCATTTTCGCCCCAACGTGTGCATTCATACTGACACTAATGCACAGCGGCCGTGGTGCGCAGGCAGCAGCCCTCAGGTCAGTAACGCAGGGCAGGAGCGCTAGGCGGCGGCGCGGGCCAGTTTCCGGGTCACGGAGTTCTTCCGGGCAGTGTGCAGCATGTCCACGGTCAGCACCAGCAGCGCCAGCCAGACGACACCGAAACCGATCCAGCGGTCCGGTGTCATGGCTTCCTTGAACACGACGAGCGCCACGATGAACTGCAGGACCGGTGCGAAGTACTGCAGCAGGCCGATCGTGGTCATCGGCAGCCGGCGGGCGGAGGCGCCGAAGAACAGCAGCGGCACGGCGGTGATGACGCCGGACGCCACGAGCAGCCAAAAATGCCCCGCACCGTTGGTGGCCAGACTTGCCGCCCCGCTGACCGCCAGGAAGATCATTGTGGCCGCAGCCAGTGGTGCCAGCACGATCGTCTCCACGGTGAGGCTCGTGATCGCGTCCGCCCGCGGGCCAACACGTTTCTTGACGAATCCGTACAGGCCGAAGCTCAGCGCCAGCGTCAGCGCGATCCAGGGGAGCTTGCCGTAGGAGACCGTCAGAACCCCGACAGCAATGAAACCGATGCCGACGGCGGCCCACTGCAGCGGCCGCAGCTTTTCCTTCAGGACAAAGACCCCCAGCAATACAGAGACGAGCGGGTTGATGAAGTAGCCCAGGGAAGCTTCGACGGCCTGGCCGGTGGTTACACCGTAGGTATACGTCAGCCAGTTCACCGCGATCAGTCCGGCCGCGATCGAAAGGGGCCCGATCACCGTGCGGTTGCGGAACGCGGATCCGAGCACCCGCCACGAGCGGGTGATGGTAATCAGCAGGACGCAGAAAAGCAGCGACCAGACCACCCGGTTGGCCACGATCTCGACGGCGCCGGCCGGATGCAGGACGTAGAAGTACAGCGGCAGCAGCCCCCAGAGCCCGTAGGCGCCGATCCCGAACAGGATTCCCGCCGTCGTGTCCTTGTCTACCGGTGCCGGTCCAGCCGGCCGGGCCGGCGCCGGCCCGGCTGCAGCGGCTGAGGCGCTCGACGCTGTCAGTGGGGCGGGGGAGAAGGATCCTTCAGGCTTAGGCACAAGATCAATAACACCACCTGCGCGGCGCCTATTCCTGCCAATCGGAGCAGGAGCGAGCCGGCGACATTTAGAATAGGGGCCTGTGCGCTGTATCTACTGGCGCTGTCCTAAGACTCAGAAGGGCTCCCGGTGTCCAACTCGGCCGAATCCACATCCACTCGTCCCCTCCGTGTCGCGATTGTTGGCGCCGGTCCGGCCGGCGTCTACGCCGCGGATATCCTGACGAAGTCCAATGAGGTCAAAGACGGCGACTTCCAGGTCAGCATCGATCTCTTTGAGGCATATCCGGCACCGTACGGCCTCATCCGGTACGGGGTGGCCCCTGACCATCCGCGGATCAAGGGGATCGTCAACGCCCTGCACAAGGTCCTGGACCGCGGCGACATCCGGTTCCTCGGTAACGTCACCTACGGCCGGGACCTGACGCTGCATGACTTCCGGGCCTTCTACGACGCCGTCATCTTCTCCACCGGAGCCATCAAGGACGCGGACCTGGACATTCCAGGGATCGGCCTGGAGGGGTCCTTCGGCGGGGCGGACTTCGTCTCCTGGTACGACGGCCACCCGGATGTGCCCCGGGACTGGCCGCTGGAGGCCAAGGAGATTGCGGTGATCGGCAACGGCAACGTGGCCCTCGATGTGGCCCGCATGCTGGTCAAGCACGCCGATGAACTCCTCGTCACCGAAATCCCGGACAACGTCTACCGGGCACTGAAGGATTCGCCGGTCACCGACGTCCATGTTTTTGGCCGCCGCGGCCCGGCCCAGGTGAAGTTCACGCCGCTGGAGCTGCGCGAACTCAGCCACGCCAAGGACGTGGACATCGTGCTGTATCCGGAGGACTTCGAGTTCGACGAGGCCTCGGACGAGGCCATCCGCAGCAACAACCAGATCCGGACCATGGTCAACACCCTGACGAACTGGCTCGTCGAGGAACATGCCGAGGCCGAGGAACCGTCCTCGCGCCGGCTGCACCTGCACTTCCTGCACAGCCCCGTCGAGATCCATGACGACGCCGCGAACCCCGGCCAGGTCGCCGGCATCAAGTTCGAACGCATGCAGCTGGACGGCACCGGGAACGTCAAGGGCACCGGGGAGTTCCTCGACTACCCCGTCCAGGCCGTCTACCGTGCGATCGGCTACCACGGTTCGCCGCTTGATGAGCTGGAATACGATGCCCGCCGCGGTGTCGTCCCGAACGAGGGCGGCCGCGTGCTCGACGCCGAGGGAAACGCCGTGCCCGGAATCTACGCCACGGGCTGGATCAAGCGCGGGCCCGTCGGGCTGATCGGCCACACCAAGGGCGACGCGCTGGAGACCATCGGCTTCCTGCTGGAGGACCGGCTGACGCTGCCCCCGGCGCAGAACCCGGACCCGCAGGCCATCATCGACCTGCTTCAGGAGCGCGGCATCGAGTACACCACGTGGGAAGGGTGGATCAAGCTTGACGCCCACGAGCTCGCCCTCGGCGCCGAATGGTCCGCGGCGCAGTCCGCCGACGGGATCGAACGGGAGCGCATCAAGGTAGTGCCCCGCGAGGGCATGATCGAGATTTCCCGCGGCTAGGGCAGGTCTTTGGGGGCAGCAGGTCCTTGAGGCAGCAGGGGGGCCAGCGTCCCGTCAGCCCCGGGCGAAAAAAGTGTCGGCTGCGCGGCTGCCTACGTGCCAGAATCCTCACATGACCAAGGAACGCAGTGAACTGAAGAGCACCGGATACGAGATCTTCATCGGTATCCTTTCGATCCTGTCGATCGTGAATCTCGGGCTCTTGTATCTAGTGCAGGACGCGTCGCTCGACACTGTGCTCACCGTGATGAACGGCATTTTCAGCGTGGTCTTCCTCGCCGATTTCCTCTACCGGATCGTCACCGCACCATCGGCCGGCGCCTATTTCTTCAAGCACTTCGGCTGGGCCGACCTGCTTGCCAGCGTGCCTGTCGCCCAATTCAAGATCCTGCGCACCTTCCGGCTGGTCCGGGTGTACCGCCTGCTCCGTGAGCTCGGCATCCGCACCGTCGGCCGCGCGCTGATCAAAGATCGGGCCGGCAGTTCCCTGTACGTACTGCTGCTCATGGGCATTTTCGTGCTGGAATTCGGCAGCCTCACGATACTCCGCGTCGAGCAGTACGCCCCGGGGGCCAACATCACGACCGCCTCGGACGCCATCTGGTACACGATCGTCACGATCTCGACAGTTGGATACGGTGACCAGTATCCGGTCACCGATCCGGGCCGTGTCATCGGGTCAGGCATCATTGTCCTCGGCGTCGGTATCTTCGGCACGTTCACCGGCTACCTGGCCAACTTCTTCCTCTCTCCCAAGAAACCCGCACCGTCCGTCGGAGCGGCCGGCACCGGTACCGTGACGGTCGAGGCACTCCGCCTGCGCCTGGAAGAGTCCGAAGCCAAGCTCACCGAGATCAGAAAGCTGCTCGCCGAGCCAACTTCGTGAACGCCTGCACATAGTCGCGGACTTGGTGCAGGCTTCCGCGGGAACCTGATCCGTGTCGACGCGGGTCATTCGTCGTCCTGCTGAGGACTCCGGCGCGTTTCCAAACGCCCCGCTCGGAACTAGACTGGACCGGACGTGGCGGCCTTCGGTACGCCGTCGAGCCCGTCCGGTGGGAGTTCAATGAGGAATCTGGTCCATCCGGCAGCTCCGTTACCGCCAGCTGGCGGGGTCAGTGCGGAGCTGCGCCAGCAGCATGCCAGCGCCGGGCATGAGGAACTGGACTCGCAGGGACTCGTTTTTCCCGGGAACCTGCAACTGCCTGGACTCAGCAGCCTGATCCAGGAGTCGTGGCGGCGTTCCGCACAGCTGCTCGCCAACCCGGACAACCCCGAGGCGCCGCTGGCCATGGACCGCGAGGAACTCGAGGAATACCGCCGCCAGCACCCGCTGGCCGCCATCATGCCCGTGATCCATAAGCTCCTGGTCCTGCCGAGCCATGACAGCGGGATGCTGGTAGCCGTGGGAGACGAGGTGGGCCGGCTGCTCTGGGTCGAAGGCGACGCCGCCCTGCAGCGCCGGGCCGAGGGCATGATGTTCGTCCCCGGTGCCGACTGGTCCGAAGCGACGGTCGGCACCAGCGCCCCCGGAACCGCGCTGGCCCTCGGCCGGGGAATCCAGATCTCCGGTGCCGAACACTACAAGCGCTCGGTTCATCCGTGGAGCTGCACGGCTGTGCCGTTCCACGATCCTGATTCCGGCGCCCTGCTGGGGGTGGTGGACATCACCGGCACAGAGTCGGCCGTGGCCCCGCATACGTTATCGCTCGTTGAGGCGACGGTCGCCGCGGCCCAGGCGCATCTGCGGGTGGAACGGCTGCAGCTGGCCGCAGCCGGGCAGTCCTCGCCGTCCAGGCGGCGGAACTCGGCGCCGAAGACGGCCGGGGCGCCGGCGGCCAACAGCCTCTACCGCAACAGCCTCCAGCTGCTCGGCCGCGACCAGGCCCTGCTCAGCATTGACGGCCGGACCGTGGCCCTGTCCGCCCGGCACAGCGAGATCCTGGCCCTGCTCAGCACCCACCCCGCAGGGCTGAATGCCGAGGAACTCTGCGCCCTCCTGTACCCCGGGGAGGCCTTCACCATGACCCTGCGCGCGGAGATGGTGCGGCTGCGCAAGGTGCTTCAGCAGCTCCATCCCGGTGCTGTCCCGGAATCACGCCCGTACCGCCTGCCGCTGGACCTGGTCCCCGACGCCGGACAGGTGCTGGACTGCCTGCAGCGCGGCGCCCACCGGATAGCGCTGGAGATCTATCGCGGCGCCGTGCTGCCCCGCTCCGAGGCGCCCGGCATCGTGGAGCTGCGGGCCAGGGTCTCCGCACTGCTGCGCGAGGCCCTGCTGACGGACGGCAGCGCCGAATCGCTCCTGAAGTACGCCGCGTTGCCCGAGGCCAAGGACGACGTCGACGTCCGCATCGCCGCGCTGAAGCTGCTGGCGCCGCGCTCGCCCAAGCGCGCCGCCGTCGTCGCCGATCTGGAACGGCTGGACCGGGAACTGAGCGCCTAACCCGTCGCGGCCGGCAAGGACGGCGGGTGAGTGACCGGGGTCACTTGCTTGCAACCTGACTGCAACCTTTGCGCGCCTACGCTGGGTGCAACGGGGGCCGGAAGCGCCTTGCTACCCCCCATCTTGCACAGCAAAGGAGCTAGCAATGACTGTTTACGCCCAGCCCGGTACCGAGGGCTCGAAGGTCACCTTCAAGGACCGCTACGAAAACTGGATCGGCGGCGAATGGGTTGCCCCGGTCAAGGGCCAGTACTTCGAGAACATCACCCCGGTGACCGGCAAGGCGTTCTGCGAGGTGGCCCGCGGCACCGCCGAGGACATCGAACTGGCGCTGGACGCCGCCCACAAGGTTGCACCGTCCTGGGGCAAGACCTCGGTGGCCGAGCGCGCCGCGATCCTGAACAAGATCGCCGACCGGATCGATGAGAACACCGAGATGCTCGCCGTCGCCGAATCCTGGGACAACGGCAAGCCGATCCGCGAGACCCTCAACGCCGACATTCCGCTGGCCGCGGACCACTTCCGCTACTTTGCCTCTGCCGTCCGCGCCCAGGAGGGCCGGCTTTCCCAGCTCGACGACGACACCACCGCCTACCACTACCACGAGCCGCTCGGCGTCGTCGGCCAGATCATTCCCTGGAACTTCCCGATCCTCATGGCCGTCTGGAAGCTCGCCCCGGCCCTCGCCGCCGGCAACGCCGTGGTGCTGAAGCCCGCCGAGCAGACACCGTCCTCGATCCTGGTGCTGATGGAACTCATCGGCGACATCCTGCCGGCCGGCGTGCTCAACGTGGTCAACGGCTTCGGCGTCGAGGCGGGCAAGCCGCTGGCCTCCAGCCCGCGGATCCGCAAGATCGCCTTTACCGGCGAGACCACCACGGGCCGCCTGATCAGCCAGTACGCCAGCCAGAACCTGATCCCGGTCACCCTGGAACTCGGCGGCAAGAGCCCGAATATCTTCTTCAACGACGTCGCCGACACCAACGATGCCTTCTACGACAAGGCCCAGGAGGGCTTCACGCTCTTCGCCTTCAACCAGGGCGAGGTCTGCACCTGCCCGTCCCGCGCCCTGGTCCAGGACGGCATCTACGACTCGTTCATGGCCGACGCCATCGCCCGGGTGCAGAAAATCATCCAGGGCAACCCGCTGGACACCGAGACGCAGCTCGGCGCCCAGGCCTCCAACGACCAGCTGGAGAAGATCCTCTCCTACATCGACATCGGCAAGCAGGAAGGCGCCAAGCTGCTCACCGGCGGCGCCCGGGCCGAACTGTCCGGCGATCTGGCCGGCGGCTACTACGTGCAGCCCACCATTTTCGAGGGCCACAACAAGATGCGGATCTTCCAGGAGGAGATCTTCGGCCCCGTGGTGTCCGTGACGCGCTTCAGTGATTACAACGACGCCATGGGGATCGCCAACGACACCCTCTACGGCCTCGGTGCCGGTGTCTGGTCCCGCAATGGCAACGTTGCCTACCGTGCCGGCCGCGAGATCCAGGCCGGGCGCGTGTGGGTCAACAACTACCACGCCTACCCGGCCGGTGCGGCGTTTGGCGGGTACAAGTCCTCCGGCATCGGCCGCGAGAACCACTCGATGATGCTGGACCACTACCAGCAGACCAAGAACCTTCTGGTCAGCTACAACGAAAACAAGCTCGGCTTCTTCTAAGCCGCATTGACCCGGGCGGGGCGGATCGGCAGTGATCCGCCCCGCCCGTTCCATGTGCCCGCACTGGCCACCTCTCGGGCATGCAGCACCTCCCGCCACCCCACGGAGTACACCAAACCCTCAATATGCCCTAAGAAACTATGCCTAAAACTACGCAAGGATTTCGCCAATGAGGACGACAATGCAAGCTGCTGTGGTAACTGAATTCGGCAAGGACCTCCAGATCCAGGACCTCCCCATTCCCGCCCCGGGCCGGGGCGAGGCGCTGGTCAAGGTCATCACCACGGGTGTCTGCCACACTGACCTCCATGCTGCGGAAGGTGACTGGCCGGTCAAGCCGTCGCCGCCGTTCGTGCCCGGACACGAAGGCGTGGGCGAAGTGGTGGCCCTCGGCGAAGGCGTCACGGACCTCGCCGTCGGAGACCTCGTGGGCAACGCCTGGCTGTGGTCCGCGTGCGGCGACTGCCAGTTCTGCCGGACCGGCTGGGAAACCCTCTGTGAGACCCAAAAGAACGCCGGCTACAGTGTGGACGGTTCCTTCGGCGAGTACATGCTGGTGGACAGCCGCTTTGCTGCCCGCATCCCAGCCGGTTCTGACCCTGCGGAGGTGGCGCCGATTCTCTGTGCGGGAGTCACCGTATACAAAGGCTTGAAGATGACCGAGGCCAAGCCGGGCCAGTGGGTCACCATCTCCGGGATCGGCGGGCTCGGCCATATCGCTGTCCAGTACGCCTTGGCCATGGGGCTGCGGGTCGCTGCGGTGGACATCGCCGACGACAAGCTCGCCCTGGCCAAGAAGCACGGTGCCGAGCTGACCGTCAATGCCCTGCACGAAGACCCCGTCGAAGTTATCCAGCGCGAAACAGGAGGATGCCATGGAGTCCTGGTCACGGCAGTGCACCCCTCGGCGTTCGGCCAGGCCATTGGGATGGCTCGACGCGGCGGAACGATCGTGTTCAACGGGCTGCCGCCGGGCGACTTTCCAGCGCCGATTTTCGAGATTGTGCTCAAGGGGCTGACCGTCCGGGGCTCGATTGTTGGCACCCGGCAGGACCTTGAGGAAGCCCTGGATTTCTATGCCCAGGGCAAGATCCACCCCACGGTTTCCTCCCGGGAACTCTCCGAAGTCAACGCCGTTCTTGACGAGATGAAGCACGCCAAGATCGACGGCAGAGTGGTGCTGACGTTCTGATGCCGCAGCCGCAGACCAGGCTCGACGCCGCCGTCACGCGTCAGGGCGAAGACTTCTCGCGTGTGGCGCTCACCCCTGCGGCCGCTGGGCTGCTCCGCAAGCTGTGGGGACAGCACGGGCCCTTAATGTTCCACCAGTCCGGCGGCTGCTGTGACGGGTCCGCGCCCATGTGCTATCCGGCGGGGGAGTTCCTGACCGGCGACTCCGACGTCCTGTTGGGCCTGTTCGACATCTCCGACGGATTGCGGCCCCAGCCACTGGAATTTTGGATGTCGCGGGAGCAGTTCAACTACTGGAGCCACACGCACCTGACGGTTGACGTCGTCCCTGGCCGGGGGAGCGGTTTCTCAGTGGAGGCGCCGGAAGGCAAGCGGTTCCTGATCCGCTCTACGCTGATGGAAAACTGGCCGGTCTGAGCCGGAACAGGGCAGCCTAAAGCGAGCCGACAGACGTGCGGGCCGTGCCGGCAGCACCGGTACGGCCCGCATTCGCGTCTCACTATGTGGGACAAATCTGGCCGCCCAGTGGATGGACACTACGATGGATAGGTCTGTTTCCAAACCCAGTTACCAAGATTGCGGACTTTTCTATGAACCTTTTCCGGACAAAATCCTTCGAGCAGTCCATGTCCGACGCCGATGAACCCGGACGCAGGCTGAAGCGATCGCTCAGCACGTGGGACCTCATGATCATGGGGGTCGCGGTTGCCGTCGGCGCCGGGATCTTCTCGGTCGGCGCCAAGGCCGCCGCGAATTTCGCCGGGCCCGCCGTGACCATCTCCTTCGCTATCGCTGCCGTCACCTGCGCGCTCGCCATCATGTGCTACGCCGAATTTGCCACGGCCATCCCGGTGGCAGGCTCCGCCTATGTCTTCACGTACGCGACCATGGGGGAGATCCTTGCGTGGATCATCGGCTGGAACCTGATCCTTGAACTGTTCACGGCCGGCGCCGTGATCGCCAAATACTGGGGCATCTACCTCAGCAAGGTCTTCGCGCTCATGGGCGTGGACATCCCGCCGTCGATCTCGCTGGGCGGCGTTGACCTCTACTGGGGCGCCTTCCTGATTGTTGCCGTCTTCACCGTGCTGCTGGTCCTCGGGACCAAGCTCTCTGCCCGCGTCGGCAACATCTTCACGCTCATCAAGATCGCGGTGGTCCTGTTCGTGATCGTGGTCGGCTTCACCTATGTGAAGTTCGAGAACTACGCCCCGTTCGTCCCGGCGTCCGAACCCACCGGAGGCACCGGAACCGCCGATGTCCTCAAGCAGTCCTTCTTCGGCTTCCTGACCGGTGCGGCCCCCGCCCAGTACGGAACCCTGGGCATCTTCGCCGGCGCCGCCCTGGTCTTCTTCGCCTTCATCGGCTTCGACGTCGTCGCCACCTCCGCCGAAGAGGTCAAGAACCCGCAGAAGACGCTGCCCCGCGGCATCTTCGGCGGCCTGGCGATCGTCACGGTGCTGTACATCCTGGTGTCGCTGGCACTGACCGGCATGGTCTCCTACACGAAGCTGGCTGAGGCCAAGAACCCGACGCTCACCACCGCCTTCGAGGCCGTCGGCAATACCGACGCCGCCAAGGTCATCGCCTTCGGCTCCCTGGTGGGCCTCACCACGGTGATCATGGTGCTGCTGATGGGCCTGTCCCGCGTTGTCCTCGCCATGAGCCGCGACGGCCTGCTGCCGCGCTCCCTGTCCAAGACCAGCACCATCCGTGCGACGCCAGCCCGCCTCCAGATCATCTGCGGCGCCGGAGTGGCACTCGTTGCCGGCTTGACCAACGTGGACTTGCTGGAGGAAATGATCAATATCGGGACCCTGTCCGCCTTCGTGATGGTCAGCCTGGGCATCCTGGTGCTCCGCAAGAAGCGTCCCGACCTGAAGCCGGCCTTCCGCGTCCCGTTCGGCAAGGTGCTCCCGATCGTCTCTGCCGTCCTGTGCCTGTACCTCATGACGAACCTCGCCGTGGAAACCTGGATCTTCTTCGCGATCTGGCTGGTGATCGGTATCGCGATCTACTTCGCCTACGGCCAGCGCCATTCCCGGCTGAACGAGAAGTTCGCGGAGGCCCGCGCCTCCGTGAACGGCCCGGGCAAGGAGAGCACGGTCAACGCGGCCGGACCGTCCGCGGCGGACGACGAGGACGCGCTCACCCGCTCCTGACCGGGGAGTACCGGCTCCCGACGCATCGAAGTCGCCGGAGCCGTGCGAATTCGCTGGAAACTTCCGGCGTCTTCGCACGGTTCCGGCGACTTCGGCGTTTGGCCTGCGCTCCCTAAGATGGACACATGGCCCGCCCAGCAAGACCGGAACGCAAATTAGAGTTGTTATCGGCGATTCTCGACTACCTCATGGACAAGACGCTGGCGGAGCTGACGTTCCGCAGCCTCGCCGACGGGCTGGGCGTCAGCAGCTACGTCCTGGTGTACCACTTCGGCCACCGTGAACAGCTGATCAACGAGATCATCCGCGGCATCGAATCCCGGCTGGACAGCATCCGCGCCACCGACGTCAGGGACATCGACAGGGACGCGTGGCGGGCCTTCCTCCTGGAATCCTGGCAGTGGACCATGGCGCAGCGCAACCGGCACCTGGCCCGGCTTGAATTCGAGGCGACAGCGCAGGACGTTGTGGCGGCGGTACCGCGCGGCACCGCCCAGGAACACTTCCGGATGCTGCACGCGAAGGCCCGGGACTGGCTCATCATCCAGGGCATCGAGCCGGAGTTCGCGGAAACCGACGCCCGCCTGTTCACCGCCGCGTTCTATGGGCTCCAGTTCGATTTCGTCGTCAACAACCAGCCCGAGGAAGCCACAAAGGCCTTTGAGCTGATGATGCTGGTCTTCTTCAACAACCTCGACCGGCGCCTGGCCACCGACGGCCAGCACATCTGAGCTGAGCCTCAGGGAGCGGCGTAGCGGCCCTCCCACTCCACGAGCGGGCGCAAATCCTCCCAGCGCCGCGCCACTTCCTCCACCGCCCCGGGTCCGGCAAGCCAGCCGGGCTGGCCCACGTTGACCCCGGCCGTGAGGGATTTGTGCTTGAGCAGCTCCGCCCGCGGATGGTCCTTCTCGAAGCCCCGCGGCACGGTCTTCAGGCGTTCGCCCTCCACCGCGAACCCCGCTGCCTCGACCTTGCGCACGATCTCCCGCAGGGCCTCGCCGCTGGCGGGATCATCCACGGCGCCGCGGAAGCGTGCCAGTTGGGCCGGGGTGTGGGTGTGGCAGCCGCCGCCGATCAGGAGGCCGTCGGCGCTGAGCTGGATGTAGAAGCCCACTCCTTCGTCCAGCGCCGCGAAGGCCCCCTGCGCGGTCTTGTAGGGCGATTTGTCCGGCGAGAACCGGACGTCCCGGTTGGGGCGAAAGAGCTTGGCCGGGCCGAAGCGCGGCTCCAGCTCGGCCAGCAGCTGGGTCAGCGGACCTTTCACCGCGGCGTCGTAGACAGGCTTGTGCTCCAGCCACCAGTCCCGGTTGTTGTTCTGTTCAAGATCGGCGTAGAACCGGAAGGCGTCGTCCGGAATGCCTGCGAATGCGGTCATGCCCAAATCCTACGGAGCCGCGGTGCACGGTGGCGAGGGGCCCGCGCACGCATGTGGATAACGCAGAACGCCCCGCCACGGAGGTCCGTGGCGGGGCGTTCTGTTGGCCCAAACGGCCTCCCGTTGAGCCGGCCCTCAAAGCGGCCGGCCTTCAAGTGGCCGTCGACGCAGCTATCAGACCTTGTTGGCGGCCTCGGCGTCGGACTCAACCTGGCCGGCGCCGAGGTTGGCGCGCAGCTTGGCGCCAAAATCGGCGTCGACATTGGTCCAGTACGCGATGGCGCGTTCCTTGATGCTGGCGTTCTTGACGCCGCTGACGGCGCCGGTCACGGTCTCCAGCAGGCGGGCCTTCTCGCCGTCGTTGTACACCTCGCGGTACAGCGTGCCGGCCTGGCCGAAGTCGCTGTCCTCGGCGTGCAGGGAGTGCGCGGAGAGCGTGAGCTCGCCGTCGTTCTCCCAGCCGCCGCCCGCAACGCCAAGCTCAACCGCAGCCGGACCGCCCACGGAGTTCGGTGCGTACACCGGAACGGACGGAGCGTTGAAGTGGTACCGTCCGGCGCCGTCCTGGCTGTAGTTGTTGACCTGGTTCTGGGGCGCGTTCACCGGGAGCTGGGCGTGGTTGGTGCCGACGCGGTAGCGGTGCGCATCCGCGTAGGAGAAGATGCGGGCCTGCAGCATCTTGTCCGGGGAAGCGGCGATGCCGGGCACGAAGTTCGACGGCGCGAAGGTTGCCTGCTCGATCTGCGCGAAGTAGTTCTCCGGGTTCTTGTTAAGCTCCATGGTGCCGACCTTGATCAGCGGGTAGTCCGCGTGCGGCCACACCTTGGTCAGGTCGAACGGGTTGAAGCGGTAGGTCTTGGCGTCCTCGTACGGCATGACCTGGACGTGCAGGTCCCAGGACGGGAAGTTGCCGGCGGCAATGTTTTCCTGGAGGTCGCGGATGTAGAAGTCGCCGTCAGCGCCGGCCAGGGCCTCGGCCTCGTCGCCGGACATGGACTTGACGCCCTGGTTGGACTTGAAGTGGTACTTCACCCAGAACCGCTCGCCCTCGGCGTTGATCCACTGGTAGGTGTGCGAGCCGTAGCCCTGCATTTCACGCCAGGAAGCCGGCAGGCCGCGGTCGCCCATGAGCCAGGTGACCTGGTGGGCGGACTCGGGGGAGAGGGTCCAGAAGTCCCACTGCATGTCGGCGTCGCGCAGGTGGGTGCCCGGGAGGCGCTTCTGGGAGTGGATGAAGTCCGGGAACTTGATGCCGTCGCGGATGAAGAACACCGGAGTGTTGTTGCCGACGAGGTCGTAGTTGCCCTCGGTGGTGTAGAACTTCACGGCGAAACCGCGGGGGTCGCGCCAGGTGTCGGGGGAGCCTGCCTCGCCGGCAACGGAGGAGAAGCGGATGAGCATGTCCGTCTCCGTGCCGGGCTGGAACAGGGCGGCCTTGGTGTACTTCGAGACGTCCTCGGTGGTCTTGAAGCGACCGAAGGCGCCGCCGCCCTTGGCGTGCACAACACGCTCCGGGACCCGCTCGCGGTTGAACTGCGCGAGCTTCTCGATCAGGTAGTGATCGGTCAGGATGATCGCGCCGTCGGCGCCGACGGACTTGGAGTGGGCGTCGGAAGTGACGGGAGCGCCGGACTGTGTTGTGGACACGGCGGGCGCAGAGATGATCTCGGTCATCGTTCTCCTTTGGTTGGGTTTCTTAGTTTCGGTCGGAGGGAAGCTGTTGGGTGCGCTGGCAGTCCTGGCAGATGCCCTGGTACAGC
This sequence comes from Arthrobacter sp. LAR12-1-1.1, assembly GCF_040676555.1. Classification (NCBI taxonomy): domain Bacteria; kingdom Bacillati; phylum Actinomycetota; class Actinomycetes; order Micrococcales; family Micrococcaceae; genus Arthrobacter; species Arthrobacter sp. LAR12-1-1.1. The sequence continues at coordinate 218,613 of NZ_JBEGIG010000012.1, forward strand.
ACGTCCGCGATCTGGATGGTCATCGGCTTGGCGTCCGCGCCCCAGTGCGGGGTCAGGCAGGGCGCGTGGCCCACGGCGCATTCGACGTCCTCCACGCGGCCGCAACTGATGCACACGGCGTGGTGGTGGTTATCTCCCACCCGCGTCTCGTACAGCGCGGGGGAGTGCGGGGGCTCGAAACGGCGCAGCATGTGCAGATCGGTGAGATCGCCCAGGACCACATAGACGGACTGCGCGGTCAGGTCCGGCAATTCCTGCCGGGCTGCGGCAAGGATCGCCTCCGCCGGCGAATGCGGGTGGTGTTCGACGGCGGCCAGCACGGCCAGGCGCTGCTTGGTCACCCGGCGGCCGTGGGCACGCAGGGCGGCTGCCCATGCGTCGTGGGTGCCCGAGGAAACCGTCATACCCCCATTCAAGCACTTATTATGACTGCCTCACAATAAGGCGGGACTAACTTTTCCGGCCGCGTCACAGTGCGCTCGCTGCCCGCCGCTAGAGTTGCCCGGTGGAGAATCTTCTGGCGGACATCACCCCCGTGCGCGAAAGTCCCGCGTTCCGCCGTCTGTGGCTGGGCTCGGCCGTTTCCGCACTGGGCAGCCAGCTGACGCTGGTGGCCGTCAGCCTCGAGGTTTACCGGCTGACCCAGGACAGCCTCTACGTGGGGCTGCTGAGCATCTTCGCCCTCGTGCCGCTGGTGTTCGGCGGCCTCCTGGGCGGCTCGATCGCCGACGCCCACGACCGCCGCACCGTGGCCCTGCTGGCTTCATCCGTCCTCTGGGTGAGCACCGCCGCGCTGGCCCTCCAGGCGTGGCTGCAGGTGGGCAACGTGTGGCTGTTGTACGCGATCGTGGCAGTGCAAAGCGGTGCCCAGGCCATCAACCAGCCGGCCCGCAGCGCCATCATCCCGGTGCTGGTGCGCAAGGAGCTGCTGCCGGCCGCCAATGCCCTGAACATGATGAGCTTCGGCCTGACGATGACGGCCGGCCCGCTGCTGGCCGGGGTGCTCGTGGCGTGGGTCGGGTTCGGCTGGACGTACACGATCGACGTCGTCACCTTCGCGTTTGCGTTCTGGGCGCTTTTGAAGCTGCCCCCAATGCCGCCCGGAAAGCATGCCAGGCCGGCCGGGCTGCGTTCCGTGGTGGAGGGATTCCGTTTCCTTGGCACCCGGCCCAACCTCCGCATGACATTCGTGATCGACCTCGTCGCCATGATCTTTGCCCAGCCCCGGGCGCTGCTGCCCGCCATCGGTGCCGTGATGATCGGCGGCGGCGAGGCCACGGTGGGGATCCTGTTGGCCTCGATGGCAGTGGGGGCGTTCCTGGCCGGTCTGTTCTCCGGCCCGTTGGGCGGCGTCCGCCGGCAGGGGGCCGCCGTCGTATGGTCCGTGATGGGCTGGGGCGCCTCGGTGGCGGCCTTCGGCCTGGTGGTGGTCCTCGCAGATCATTCCGGAGACGACGGCGTGACGGTGTGGCTGCTGCCCGCCGCCCTGTGCTGCGCACTGGCCGGGATCGCGGATTCCGTCAGCGCCGTCTTCCGCACCACCATCTTGCAGGCCTCCACCCCGGACCACCTGCGCGGGCGGCTGCAGGGCGTGTTTGTGGTGGTGGTGGCCGGCGGACCCCGGATCGGGGACATGCTGGCGGGCGGCGCGACTAAACTTTTGAACGAGGGATGGGTCCTGCTGCTCGGCGGCGTGATGTGCATTGCGGTCGCCTGGACGCTGGCCCACCTGCAGTCCGGATTCCTGCGGTACGACGCACGGAACCCGGTGCCGTAGCGGTTCGTTTTTCTTGGTAGTTCATTGAAGTACCGGGCATCAGCCTGCAGTGCAGGGCATCAGGAGGAGCAGTGCACCAGCATCACAACGGACTTAAAACCGCGGCACTCTTCGGGGTTCTGTGGGCGGTGCTGCTTGGCCTCGGGGCGTTCATCGCCGCCGGCACGCGCAGTGCCGCGCCGATCTGGATCATGGCCCTGATCGGCGTCGCCACCACGGCCTACGGGTACTGGAACAGTGACAAGTTGGCCATCCGTGCCATGCAGGCCTATCCGGTCACGGAGGCCGAGGCGCCGCAGCTGTACCAGATCGTCCGGGAATTGTCCGGCCGGGCCAACCAGCCGATGCCGCGGATCTACGTCTCGCCCACCATGGCGCCGAATGCCTTCGCCACCGGCCGGAATCCGCAGACCGCGGCGGTGTGCTGCACGGAGGGCATCCTGAGGCTGCTGGACGCCCGTGAGCTGCGCGGCGTCCTGGGCCATGAACTGATGCACGTCTACAACCGGGACATCCTGACGGCGTCGGTGGCCGCCGCCGTCGCCGGCGTCATCACCTCGGTGGCGCAGATGATGCTGCTGTTCGGCGGCGGGGACCGCCGCAACGCGAACCCGTTCGCTGCGATCGCGATGGCGCTGCTGGCCCCGTTCGCCGCGTCCCTGATCCAGATGGCCATCTCGCGGACGCGGGAGTACGACGCCGATGAGGACGGATCGGCGCTGACCGGAGATCCGCTGGCGCTCGCCTCCGCCCTGCGCAAGATCGAGCAGGGTGTGCAGTTGGCGCCGCTGCCGCAGGACCAGCGGCTGGTCAACGCCTCCCACATGATGATCGCCAACCCGTTCCGCGGCGGCGGCGTGGCCAAGATGTTCTCCACCCACCCGCCGATGGCCGAGCGGATCGGCCGGCTGGAGCGGATGGCCGGCCGCCCGCTCAGCTAGTTGGTTAGCTGCGGGTCTGGCGACGTGCAAATTCGCCGGCGACGCGCGAAGTGTCTGGCGACGCGCGAATAGTTTCGTGACATGCAAAAGGGCCCGCGACACCGGAATACCGGTGTCGCGGGCCTTTTTGCGCGTCGTGAGGAAACTTGCGCCGCGGACGGGCCGCTAGCTGCGGAAGTTGACGAACTGCAGGTCGGCCTCGTCGAAGCCCTTGAGCAGGTTCATGGTCTCCTGGAGGTCATCGCGGGACTTCGACGTCACCCGGAGCTCGTCGCCCTGGATCTGCGACTTGACGGACTTAGGGGCCTCGTCCCGGATCAGCTTGTTGATCTTCTTGGCGAGGTCCTGGGCGATGCCCTCCTTGATGGAGGCCTCGAGCCGGAATTCCTTGCCGGAGGCGTAGGGCTCGCCGGTGTCGAGGGACTTGAGCGAGATGCCGCGGCGGATGAGCTTGGATTGCAGCACGTCGAGCACCGCCAGCACCCGCTCCTCTGAGTTTGCCTTCATCAGGATCTTCTCGCCACTGAAATCAACCTCAGCGCCGACGCCCTTGAAGTCGTAGCGCTGGGCAATTTCCTTTTGTGCCTGGTTCAGCGCGTTGGCGACTTCCTGCTTGTCTACCTTGCTGACGACGTCGAACGTGGATTCGCCTGCCATGACTTTCCTCCTGATGGTTAGCCGGGTGCCTGATGTGAGGCCGGGATGTCTGCATTCCAGCCTAGTACGGATGCCCACGTTCTGGAGGGCGGCCGGGCGGGACTACTTTCACAGTCCGCTCATAGCTCAATCACGGCGGGAACGAAGCCAGGCTCGGAAGAGTTGCAAGGGTTGGAACTGCTGCTGAAAGGCAAGAACATGCACCATAAGGCCGTCCGTTACGTCACCCGCACTACCGCCGCCGCTGCCAGCACGCTGGCCGTGACGGCGACCTCCGTTGCCGCCGCCGCACTGGCGGCTTCCATCATTCTGAGTCCGGCCCCCGATGCGTCAGCCCGTCTGGACGGTGTCCACACGGACCTGGCCCGCGCCGTCGAGCTGAACCAGGTCACCGAAGAGCAGGCGGCACGATTCGAGGCACGGCTGGCCGGACGCATTCTCGGAGAGGCCTGAATTTCCGGGCATTTCGGCCCATTTTTGGCCCTTTTTTGGCCGATGGGTGCGCCGATTCGATTCTTCGGCGGAAGTTCTGTAAAGTTGTCTTGCCCGCGGGTGCTGGAAGCGGAACGGACTGGAAACAGACGTTCCGGGACTGGAAACCGCGAGTGATCTTCTTTTGAAGTTCGGCAGATTACCCGAGCGGCCAAAGGGGGCTGACTGTAAATCAGCTGGCAACGCCTACGGGGGTTCGAATCCCTCATCTGCCACCCTTGGAAAAGCCTCCGGAACCATTTGGTTTCGGAGGCTTTTTCTTTGCCTTCGGCTTTCGGGGCCCACCCAAGTTCGGGCCCGCCCGCGAAAGTCCGCGGCTCAGTCGAGCGGCGGATTTGGGATGGTTACAGTTGTGCCTGCGGGCGGAATCCATTCGCCGCCGTTCAGCAGGTTCAGATTGGCTATCCGCAGCGCATAGAGCGGGACGCCGTAGCGGCTCGCGATGCCAGCGGGCGTGTCTCCTGCATTCGCCGTATACAGGAGCCGCCCTTGCCCGTCCTGGCCGGTCACGCTTCCGCTGGCCCCAAGCTGCGGCACGTCCACGCCTCTGAGGTCGATGACCTCTCCCTCGGCAACGGATACCGGTTCGTTGAAGCTCCTGAGGATCTCGGGAGTCATCCGGAAGTGGGCGGCGATTCCTTCCCAGGTGTCGCCGTCGACAGCCGTGTAGCGCATCGGCTGGAAGTACCCGTTCATTTCGGTCGTTCCCTGCAGGCCCACGGGCGCCGCGGGCGATGCAGGAGCAGCGGCCGTCGGAGACGTTCCGGCGGCAGCGGCCGCCGGGGTTCCGCCCGCCGCATCCGTGCCGGATTCGCAGGCTGTCAGCAGGGCAACGAGAACCGCGGCCAGAAGAACTGCGGCGGCGGGCCGAACGCGGTTTGCACTGTAACCGAGACTCACCCTGGGTGTCCTGTCGCTCGGGGCCTCCCCCCGAGGCCCGTTGGTGCAATTATTCCATACGTTTTATGAAACCCGCTTCCCTCGGGACGGCCCCCGCGCGTTCGGTATAGTGCCGGTCATGGACGACAAAGCGATCTTGCACACATATCTGCGCACCCGGCGCGCAGACCTCCTCGGGAAGCTCGAAGGCCTCAGCGAGTACGACGCGCGCCGGCCCCTCACGCCGACCGGAACCAGCCTGCTGGGACTGGTCAAGCACGTGGCCAGCGTCGAACTGGGCTACTTTGGCGAGGTCTTCGGCCGTCCCAGCGACCTGGAACTGCCATGGTTCGCCGACGACGCGGAGCCGGACGCCGACATGTGGGCAGCCCACGGCGAGACACGGGAGCAGATCACGGAGCTGCACCGGCTCTCGGCCGCCCACAGCGACGCCACCATCGATGAACTCCCGCTGGACGCGCCCGGCGTCGTGCCCTGGTGGCCGGATGAGCGCAAGCACGTGACACTGCAGCAGATCCTCGTGCACATGTGCGTGGAGACCGCCCACCACCTCGGACACGCCGACATCCTGCGCGAGCTCATCGACGGCAGGGCCGGGCAGCGCCCGGGGGATCCCAACCTTTCAGTGCGCACGCCCGAGGAGTGGGCCGTTCACCGGGCCCGCATCGAGGCGGCGGCCGTCGCCGCTGAAGCAGGGGTGCCCGGCCGGTAGCACAGGCCGGCAACACTCCATTGTTCTGCGAGCAAAATCTCAGTTTTCGGCGCGGAGCCAACATGGGGTAGTCCAGTCCGCGGTTGAAGAAGAAGGAGCTTTCGTGAAGTCGTTTGCCTGTGGTGAGGTGGTTCCCGGTTGCGAAGCCCGGCCGGTGGCCACCGCGGACAGCTAACCGTCCGCCGGGTCGGGATCGCCTGTCTGCCCTTCCAGAAGCTGTTCGGTGGCGGGATCCGGCACGCCGTCGAAGTAGCGGTCCGAGACGTCGCGGAACACGGACTCGCCGGGGGCTGCAAGCCGGAAGAGCGTCATGGACGAGTGCAGCTTCCGCGCGTCGATGCTGCCAAAAATCTGCACCGCGGACCGGCCATCAACGGAAGCCACGGCGGCGGCAACCTCTCGCAGACGGGGGCCAAGGACGTCGTGCCGGATGTAGGCCCGGGCCTCGTCGAGGGAGGAGATGGCATATCTGCGGGCGGTTTCGCTGTGGCCCAGGCCTGCGAGCTGGGGGAACACGAACCACATCCAGTGGCTCCGCTTCATGCCCGACTTCAGCTCCGCCAAGGCCTGCCGGTACGTCCCGCCGGAGTCCTGCGCAGTCACGAACCGTTCAAGATCGTAAGGGTCTTCCATTCTCGCTAGGCTACGTCGCCGGGGCGCGCCGGAACAGCCTGGTCACCGGGGTCCTCGACAGGACCAAAGTCGGCCCGGGCTTCTAAGCGGACCAGACCAATCACTACTCCCCGGCCACTACTCCCCATAAGGGGGTGGCGGTACGATCAACATCGAGAGTCATTGGCGCACCTCAGAGTTGGCCGGAGCTGCAGGCGTCCGGATCCGGGCGCCACTCTCGGGCCGGGCCGGAGGGCGGGATGCAGGACGCATATGGGCTATATACCCCAACCACGCTGGTGGAAGTCGGGCTGCTGCTGGCGACATTTGTCCTCTGCTCCCTGATTGGCACCGAGCGGCAGGTCCGGCAAAAGGTCGCCGGCTACCGCACCCACGTCCTGGTCGGTTTGGGCTCTTGCACCTTCACCCTTATCTCGGCCTACGGCTTCGTCTACGCCCTGGCGCCTGGGGCCACCATGGACCCGTCCCGTATTGCGGCCCAAATCGTCAGCGGCATCGGCTTTCTCGGCGCCGGGGTGATTTTCAAGGGACGGAACGTTGTCCGCGGCCTGACGACGGCCGCCAGCATTTGGGTTTCTGCCGCCGTCGGCATGGCGTGCGGGGCCGGAATGCTGTCCCTAGCTGCTGCACTGACCGTTTTCCACCTCATCACGTTGTACGTCGTCTCTCCCTTAATCCGGAAGATCCCGACCCCGGACGCCCACCGGGTCCTGCACCTGGGCTATGCCGACAACCAGGGCGTGCTGCGGCAAGTGTTGGAGATCGCCACCAATATGGGATTCAGCTCGTCAATCCTGAGCACCAATAAGGCGGGCGATGAACAAAAGCCGCTCGTCCTCATGGACATCCGCTTCCATGGTCATCTTCCGCTGCGGGAACTCGTCCCCTACCTCCTGGATGTGCCCGGCGTGCAGAGTGTGACCGTTCGCGGCGTCGACCCGAACGAGGACGACGATGATGCCAGCGCCTGAGGACCCGCAGCGGGACCCCCGGGTTGACGCGTTCATCGCGGCACTGCCGGACTGGCAGCAGGATATCTGCGCTCAGGTGCGTGAACTTGTCCATGCCGCCGACCCGGCGGTCGAAGAGACCATCAAGCGCACCACGCAGCCCTACTTCGTCCTGGACGGCAACATTTGTGCCCTGCTCGCGGCCAAGGACCACGTCAACGTCTTCCTGTACGACGGCGGGATCGTTCCGGACCCGGAGGGCATCATCACCGGCGGGCACGAGAACAAGAGCGCGCGCACCGTCGCTTTCAGCCAGGGGGAAGCCATCCCCGGGCAGGCCCTCACTGCGATGTTCCGGCAGATCATCGCGGACAACCGGGCCGGCGGCTGGCGAAAACTCAAGCCGGGCAGATGAAGCAGGATGACCATTCTCGAACTGCCGGGCACGCTGATTGAAGCCGTTCGGGATGACCGTTAGAGTCTGCGGATGACCGAGCACAGCATCCCCCTGACGGAGACTGTACGCGTGCGCGTGCTGCGCAGGCCCGACGCCGGCCCGCTGGCCGACGCCTACCTGCGGAACCGGGAGCACCTGGCGCCCTGGGAGCCGGTGCGGTCCGAGGACTTCTTCACTGTCAACGGACAGGCCGCCAGCATTGAATCCAAGCTCGGGTTGTTCATCGCGGGATCGGACGTGCCATGGGTTCTCGTGGATGGTTCCCGCATCATCGGGGTGATTAACCTCAGCGGGATTGTCCGGGGGCCGTTCCTCAGTGCCCACCTCGGCTACTGGGTGGACAAGGACATGACCGGGCGGGGTCTTGGCTCGGCCGCGCTGGAGTTCGCCGTCCAAACCGCGCGGAACGAGCTCGGCCTGCACCGGCTGCAGGCCGCCACGCTCCCGCACAACTCCCCGTCGCAGCGGATCCTGAAGCGGGCCGGCTTTGAGGAGATCGGGTTGGCCCCCCGGTACCTTCAGATTGCCGGTTCCTGGCAGGACCACGTCCTGTTCCAACGGATCCTGTTCTGATGGCGGCTGTTCCGGATGCGGCTGTTCCGATGGCACCGGCGGACTTCGGCGCCCTGCACCACGTTGAACTCTGGGTGCCGGACCTGCAAAGGGCCAAGGACCAATGGGGCTGGCTGCTGGGCCGGCTGGGCTACGAGGCCTACCAGGACTGGGCGCACGGGTGCAGCTGGCGCCGCGGGCCAACGTATATCGTCGTCGAGCAGTCCCCGGACCTGAGCGGAACCATGCACCAGCGCACCGCGCCGGGCCTGAACCATCTCGCGTTCAGCGCCGGGACGCGGGAACATGTGGACGCCATGGCGGGTGAGAGCCACAGCCACGGCTGGGCCGAGTTATTTCCGGAGAAATATCCGCACGCCGGCGGTCCCGGCCACTTCGCCGCCTACCTCGTGAATACGGACGGCTACGAAGTGGAGCTGATCGCGGCGGACTGACCGTTTCGGTGCCTTACGGGTTGCTTGGCGGAGGAGCCTGTTCAGCCTTGAGTTCCTCGCCGTGGGCGATGATCGCGTAGATGATCAGCACGTCGACGGCGATGACGATGACGGACCACCACGGCTGCTGCGGAATAAGCATCAACTGAACGACCGCGCTGACGCCCGCAAGGATGACCGCAACGATCCGAGCCCACGCTGCACCCGAGAAGAGCGCGACGGCGGTGAGGATCAGACCCGCACCGATTGCCACATTCCACCAGCCCCACCCCTTCGCGTCGAAGAGGAACAGCGTGCCGGGGGTCGACAAATAGTAGGTGTCGGGTCCGGTGAGCGCGACGAGGCCTTGAAGGCCGCTGAAAACGCCGTTGATGATCAGAATGACTCCGGCGAAACGGACCCAACCGGTCCAGCCGGTCGCAGTGACAGGGTGATGGGCAGTACTCATAGTGTCGACCGCTTTCCGTTGAATGCTCTGTCGTCGGCCTCATGGTCGGCGCAGTCGTGTGGTGAAGCTAGTACCGATTCCGATTATGTTCCTCGCAGTCCGGGCCGGTCAATCGTTCAGGTCGTCGGAGCCGCCCCGGCGGTCGGCTCCGTTCTGTCCGCGCACCGACGGAATCCGGCGATGCCGCCCGCCTCGCCCCGATCCGCAGGGTGGGCGGCGAGCAAGTGCGGTGTCGGCCGAGGCTGGTTCAGATGCGCCTGGCCCATCGCGATTGCCCCGGATCCGGGTACCTTGAAGCCATGACCATCTTGCTCGTCGGCGGCGGCCCCGACACCGTGACCACTCCTGCCGTCTTCGACCGGTTCGTCAAGGAAGTCCGGCACCGGGCGCCTGGCAGGGTTCCTCGCATCGCCGTGGTTCTCTTTGACCACGAGGGCAGTTCGGAATACTTTTTGCCCGCCTATCTGAAGCCGCTGGAATCCCGAGTCGTCTGCGAGGTGCTCCCGGTCCTTCTCCACTTCAACAAGGAGGCGGATCCTGCCGCGTTTGACGACGTCGACGGGATCGTCGTCGGGGGCGGCCCGACGCCGGGATACCTGGATGGCCTGCGGCCGTCCGCGGAGGCCATCCGTCGAATGGTCTCGGAGGGCGTGCCGTATATGGGGTTCTCCGCCGGGGCGATGGTGGCGCCGGCGCGGGCGATTGTCGGCGGCTACCGAATCCGGGGCACAGAAATCTGCCCGGTCGAATGGTCTGAGGGACTCGAGGAACTGGAAATCCGCGACGGACTTGGACTGGTGCCTTTCGCGGTCGACGTCCACGCCGCGCAGGCCGGAACTCTAAGCCGGGCGGTTGGCGCGGTGGCGAAAGGCCTCGTGGACCGTGCGGCGGCCGTGGATGAGAACACTGCCCTGGTCCTACACCACAGGGACCTGGAATCGTTGGAGGTAATCGGCGCTGGGAACTGCTGGACGATTCGCGGTGTTGGCACCAAGGCCACAGTCTCGGTCCTGACCGCGCAACATTAGGCCCGGAGCCCGCCCCTTGGCACGTTTGTTACTCACGGGTAACATTGAGTCATGCACCTCCTATTCCGGACCCTCCTGCTGCTGTTCACGTCCTCGCGCCGCTCACCCCTGCGCATCTGGGGCAACTCCTCGCTGCCGCTGCGGGTCCTGCCCACGGATATCGACATCGCCATGCACGTCAACAACGGCATGTACTTCTCGCTCATGGACCTCGGGCGCTTCGATCTCATGGCCCGCAGCGGAACCTGGAAAAAGATGCGCCGCAGGGGCTGGACCCCGGTGGCGGCGGGGGAGACCATCGCCTTCCGCCGTTCGCTGCAGCTCTGGCAGAAATACACCATCGAATCCAGGATCATCGGCCTCGACTCGAAGGCCATCTACTTCGAGCAGCGGATGGTGGTGGACGGCGAGGTTTACGCGCGCGCCTACATCGCCACCCGGCTTCTCAGCAAGGGCAAACCCGTCAGCCAGGAGGAAATCATCCGCGAATTCGGCGCTCCGCCGGCGGATCTGGAGCTGCCCGAGTGGATCCACGAATGGCGTGAAACCAACGCCCTGCCCGGCGCCAGGCGTCCGGCCCCGCACGCCTGGGCGTAGCATCCGGGCCGGCCTGCCCGGATGTGCCAACAGCGAAATGCCGGGGACAATCCATGCCGGCTCCCGTACCGTTGACTCATGGCTACCGTAGACATCACAGGTGAACAGTTCGCATCGACAGTCGAGGATAACGACATTGTCCTCGTCGATTTCTGGGCCGAATGGTGCGGCCCGTGCAAGCAGTTTGGCCCCACATACTCAGCGATCTCCGAGAAGCACCCGGACGTCGTCTTCTCCAAGGTCGACACTGAAGCCGAGCAGCAGCTCGCTGCCGAGGCCGGCATCACGTCGATCCCCACGCTGATGGCCTTCCGCGAAAAGGTCCTGGTGTTCTCGCAGCCTGGCGCCCTGAACGCGCAGCAGCTCGAGCAGGTGGTCGACGCCGTCAAGGCCCTGGACATGGAAGAAGTCCACGCCCACGTGGCCCGTTCGCAGGCAGAGGCCGCCGCCGCGGCGGCCAACCAGGACGGGACCCAGATTCCGGAGTCCTGACCCCCGGCTTAATTCCTCGGCTAAAAGCAATGCGGGGCCACTCCGCGCCCATGGATCCTTCAAGGATGGGCGCGGAGTGACCCTGCATTTTGGCGTTGTTGAGGGGCGGGTGCCTAGAGCATTTCCAGCTTGACCGGCTCGGCCAGCAGCGCGCTGAGGGACTCGTTCAGGTCCTGGACGGCCGTGCCCTTGGAGTGCTTGTCCAGGTCCGCCTGGCTGGCCCACCGTTCGGTCAGCACGAGCTTGTCCTCGCTGGCCTCGGTGAGCTCGTACCGGATACAGCCGGGCTCGTTGACCACCTCGTCAATCGCGATTTCCAAGGCGAGCTTCACGCGGAAGAATTCGCCGTCGTTGGGAATGAAAATGGCCTGAAGATCAACGGGTGCACTCATGGCAATTACCCTACCGGGCCGCCGCGCCGGCACTGGAAGATGACCCAAGATTTCATAGGACTTCCAAGCTTTGCTCTTCTTTTGCCTCCGGTCAGTTGGTAGCGTCTCATCATGCTTGCTTACACAGCCGGGGACACTGACGTTCCGCTGCTCGAGGACACCATTGGCGCGAATTTCGAACGGATTGCGGCGCGGTTCCCGTACCACGACGCCCTGATCGAGGCGGCCGCGGTGCCCGGCGAAGAGGCCCGGCGGTGGAGCTATTCCAAGTTGAACGACGACGTCGACCGCCTGGCTCGTGCGCTCCTCGCCCTGGGCGTCGGGAAGGGCGAGCGGATCGGCATCTGGAGCCCCAACTGCGCCGAATGGACCATCCTGCAGTACGCCACCGCGAAGATCGGGGCGATCCTGGTCAACGTCAACCCCGCCTACCGCAGCCACGAGCTCGAGTTCGTGGTCAAGCAGAACAGCATGCGGATGCTGGTCTCCGCGCCGTCGGACCGGAACAGCGGCTACACCGGGATGGCGCGGCAGGCGCTGGCGGCGTGCCCGGACTTGCGCGAGCTGGTCTTCCTTCCGGATGCCGGCCTGGCCGGGCTGACTGCGGGCGAACCCGAAAACGACGCGGAGCGCACGTACGCCGAGTTGCTCAAGCGGGCTGACGACGTCGGGCATTCCGCCCTGAAGGCGCGCATGGCGGAACTGGACCCGCACGATCCCATCAACCTGCAGTACACCTCGGGCACCACCGGTTTCCCGAAGGGCGCCACGCTGACGCACCACAACATCCTCAACAACGGCTACTCGATCGGCGAGCAGCTGGGCTACACAGAACACGACCGCGTAGTGATCCCGGTGCCCTTCTATCACTGCTTCGGCATGGTGATCGGCAACCTGGCGGCCCTCAGCCACGGCGCCGCCACCATCATCCCCGGCCGGGCGTTCACGCCGGCCTCGGCGCTGGAGGCCGTGCAGGACTTCGGCGGAACCTCGCTGTACGGGGTGCCGACTATGTTCATCGCCGAGCTCGCCCTGCCGGAGTTCGCCTCCTACGACCTCGCGACACTGCGCACGGGCGTGATGGCCGGATCGCTGTGCCCGATCGAGGTGATGAACCGGGTCATTACCGAAATGAACATGACAGACGTCGCCATTTGCTACGGCATGACGGAGACCTCGCCAGTGTCCACAATGACGCGGAGCGTGGACACCATGGCCCAGCGGACCGAGACCGTGGGCCGGACCATGCCGAACCTGGAGAGCCGGATTGTGGACCCGGTGACGGGAGAAGTGCTGGAGCGCGGCGGGATCGGTGAACTCTGTACGCGCGGCTACGCCGTGATGCGGGGGTACTGGAACCAGCCGGACAAGACGGCCGAGGCGATCGACGCCGACGGCTGGATGCATACCGGGGACCTCGCCCGGATGGACGCGGACGGCTACATCGTGATTGAAGGCCGGATCAAGGACATGGTGATCCGTGGCGGTGAGAACATCTATCCGCGCGAAATCGAGGAATTCCTCTACACCCACCCGGACATCCAGGACGTGCAGGTGATCGGCGTCCCGGACGCCAAGTACGGCGAGGAACTGATGGCCTGCGTCATCCTGAAGCCCGGGGCCGCTCCGATGGACGCCGCCAGCCTGGCCGAGTTCTGCCGCGGCAAGCTCGCGCACTACAAGATTCCGCGCTACGTGGACGTCCGCGAGAGCTTCCCGATGACAGTCTCCGGCAAGATCCGCAAGCTGGACATGCGCCAGGAGGCCGCGGCCCGGCTGGGCCTCTGACAGCAACGCGGGGTGGGGGGTCAGTGGCCGCGGTGGTCCTGGATGGTCATGCGCGGGCCGAAGGTCGGTTTCCGGAAGCCGCTCAGTCCGATCATCCGGACCACACGCTGCCGGTGCCCTGCCCAAGGGGCCAACAGCCTGAGCATGCCGGCATCGTCGGTGCGTCGGCCGGTCAGGGCGGCGCCCACGTAGGCCGCGAGGTGGTAATCGCCCACCGCGATTGAATCCGGGCAGCCGTGCGTGCGCTGCACCACCTCCGCCGCCGTCCACACCCCGATTCCGGGAAGGGTCTGCAGCTTGGCCCCTGCCTCGGCAGCGGGCAGCGCGGCGAGCCGTTCAAGCGCGACGGCGGAACGCAGCGCCCGCATGATGGTTGCCGAACGCTGCGGGCCCACGCCGGCCTTGTGCCATTCCCAGGACGGAATGTGCAGCCACTGCGCGGCCGTCGGCTGGACCAGCAGATTGGCGGGAGCCACCGTGCCGGCACCCGGTGCCGCCGTCCCGAAGCGGTACATCAGGTAGCGGTAGCCGCGGCGGGCCTCGATGACCGTGACCTTCTGCTCCAGGATGGTCGGCACCAGTGAGTCGATCATCCGGCCGGTTGCAGGCAGCCGGATCGCGAGGTTCCGGCGTCGGGCTTCAACCACCATGCGCGGGAGCGTGGCGTGGAACGCGGGCTCGTCGAAGCCGGACCAGTCGTCCTCGCTCCCGAGCATGCGCGGAACGGAGGCGACGGCGTCCACCGCTCCGGGGCCCCAGGCCTGCGCGTCCACTGCCGGGTCCGCCCGCGGCCCGGCGGTTGCCAGGCGCAGCGTGGCCGGACCGTGCGGGGTGGTGAACGCGAGCCAGACCCCGTCCGGGGCGGTGCGGATGGACGGGTCGCCGTGGCCGCGCAGGAGCGTGCCGATGGTTTGCATCAAGTCGAACGGGCCGCCCGGGCGCCACCGCAGTGAGGCGTCCGCCGCGGCGGCAATGCCTGCGGGGACGTCTGCAACGGTCATTCGAACATGTTCCCATGTCCCCCTGACAGCGGCCGTATCTGCCTGTGCGGAGCATGGGCCGTAGGGCCCTAAACCTCCAGCGCTGGCGGGACTAAGATCCGGCTGGGGCGTGGAGCGTCCACGCCTGCCTCGTGGCCCGAATCCTTGTTCTTGGGAGAGTGTGATGGCTGGTGGAGTTGTACATTTTGAAATCCCCGCAGACGACGAGGGCCGCGCACGGGAGTTCTACAGTTCGGCGTTTGGCTGGGAGGTCAGCTCCATGCCGGAGATGAGTTACTCCATGATCAAGACGACGCCGACGGATGCAACGGGCATGCCCTCCGTTGCGGGCTCCATCAACGGCGGCATGTTCCACCGTGAGGGAGACCTCACGTCCCCGGTGGTCACCGTGGACGTTGATGACATTGACGCGGCGCTGGAGAAGATCAACTCCTTGGGCGGCAGCACTGTCTCCCCACGGCAGGAAGTCGGCACTATGGGCTGGGCCGCCTACTTCCGGGACACCGAAGGCAATGTGGTCGGTCTGTGGCAGAGCGCCCCGCGTGAGGGCGGCGCCGGCGCAGCGGCGGATGACATCGGCGCCTGACGCCGCCGACGGGCGCGCTGGCACTGAAGTACATCCAATTCAGTGCATCCCCGTCGTGAGCCACAGTGCCACGACCGCCAACGGGACCGTGAGGACGACGGCCGCCACACCGGCCACGGCGAAGCCTCCCCAGCGGATCTCCACGTTGAGGGCACGGAGCCGCTCGTGCCACAGCAGCGTGGCCAGGGAAGCCCACGGGGTCACCAGCGGGCCCAGGTTCACACCGATCAGCAGGGCCGCCAGCCGGGCCGGGGAGCCGCCCACCGGTTCCAGGGCCAAATAGGCGGGCAGGTTGTTCACGGCGTTGGCTGCCCCCGCACCCAGGCCGGCGAGCTGCAGGAGCGCCGGCAGGCTCTCGCCCGTGCCGGCGATCCCAGACAGGAACCGGGTGAGCCCGTTGGCGTGCAGGGCCTCCACCACCATGAAAAGTCCGGACGTGAGCATGAGCGGGCGCCAAGGAACCATGGACCAGCGCAGGGCGGAGCGCCGCCGCCAGAGGAACAGCAGGAGCAGGGCCGCGGCTGCCGCGAGCGCCGGGATCTGCACCGGAACCCCGGAGACCAGCGCCGGAAGCAGGACCACCATGACCCCGGATGCCGCGTACAGCAGCACCCGGTCCCGCACCCTATGGACCGGCTGCGGTCCGTACTTGCCGCGCAGATCCTTCCGGAACGGAAGCCACAGCAGCACCAGCGGCACGAGGATGCCCACCAGGGCCGGGGCCCACACCAGCGAAGCGAACGCGGCGGGGCTGAGCTTGAGCCGGTCCTGCGCCAGCAGGTTGGTCAGGTTGGAGACCGGCAGCAGCAGCGAGGCCGTGTTCGCCAGCCACACTGTGGTCAGCGCGAACGGCAGCGGCGGAATGCGGGCGTGGATTGCCAGCAGCACGACGACGGGAGTCACCAGCACCGCCGTCGTATCCAGCGACAAGAACACCGTGGAAACGGTGGCGAGTGCGATGACGAGGAACCACAGCAACAGGACCCGGCCGCGGCCCAGGGCGGCCAGCCGCTCCGTGACCACGCGGAAGAGCCCGGCCTCATCCACCAGCTCCGTGACCAGGGACATCGCCACCACGAACGCCAGCACGGGCACGGTCCTTGCCGCCAGCTCCTGAAAAGCGGGGACCGGCAACAGCCCGGTGGCCAGCGCCGCGCACCCCGCCAGCAGCATGCCCGCGGGCAGCGCGTAGCTCCTGAGCTTCTTCAGCCGGGCGATCCTCTTCACCGCCATATCCTCGCACCTGCTGGAGGCGTCGCCGCGCCGAGGTGCATCCTCGCCGGAGACGGTAGCTTTGTACCTATGAAGTACGCCCAGTCCGTTCTGGACCTCATCGGCCATACGCCGCTCGTCAAACTCAACCACGTGACCGATGGCATCGCAGCCACCATCCTGGTAAAGCTCGAATACCTGAACCCCGGCGGTTCGATCAAGGACCGCATCGCGGCGAAGATGATCGCGGAGGCCGAACGAACGGGCAAGCTCCTGCCCGGCGGCACCATTGTGGAACCCACCTCGGGCAACACCGGCGTTGGCCTGGCGCTGGTGGCGCAGCAGAAGGGCTACCGCTGCATCTTCGTGGTGCCGGACAAGGTCGGCGAGGACAAGCGGGCCGTGCTCCAGGCCTACGGCGCCGAAGTGGTGGTCACGCCCACCGCCGTCCCGCCGGAAAGCCCGCAAAGCTACTACGGCGTCTCGGACCGGCTCGTCACCGAAATCCCGGGAGCCTACAAGCCGGACCAGTTCTCCAACCCGGCCGCACCGGCCAGCCACTATGAGACCACCGGCCCTGAGATCTGGCATGACACCGACGGCCGCATCACGCACTGCGTGATCGGCGCCGGCACCGGGGGCACGATCACGGGCACCGGCCGGTACCTCAAGGAAGTTTCCGCCGGGCGGCCCGGGGCCGAGGGCGGCGTCGTGAAGATCATCGGCGCGGATCCCGCAGGCTCGGTGTACTCCGGCGGCACGGGCCGCCCGTACTTCGTCGAAGGCGTCGGGGAGGACATGTGGCCGGCCAACTATGACAAGTCCGTCCCGGACGACGTCATTGCCGTCAGCGACGCCGATTCCTTCGCGATGACGCGCCGGCTGGCGCGCGAGGAAGGGCTGCTGGTGGGCGGGTCCTCGGGCATGGCCGTCGTGGCCGCGATGGAGGTCGCCAAGGACCTCCCGGCGGAAGCCGTCGTCGTGGTCATCCTGCCGGACTCCGGCCGCGGCTACCTGGCGAAGATCTTCAACGACCAGTGGATGCGCTCCTACGGCTTCCTGGCCAGCGGGGACGAGGCCTCGGTGGGCGAGATCCTCAAAGCCAAAACCGGTGAACTCCCGGACCTCGTCCACATCCACCCGAACGAGTCCGTCCGCGATGTCATCAACATCATGAACGAGTACGGCGTCTCGCACATCCCCGTCCTGTCCCAGGAACCGCCCGTCGTCATGGGCGAGGTCCTTGGTGCCGTGGACGAGCGCACCCTGACGGCCAAGCTCTTCCGCGGCGAGGCAAAACTCTCGGACAAAATCTCCGAACACATGGAGGCCCGCCTCCCCGTGATCGGCTCGCTCGAATCGATTTCGACCGCCCGCGAACTCCTCTCCGACGCTGACACCCTCATGGTGACGTTTGTCGGCGCTCCGGTGGGGATCCTGACCCGCCACGACCTCCTCGCGTACCTCAGCAACTGACCAGTTCAAGGAGTCCCATGTCTGTGCCTGAAAGCTCTTCCTCGAAAATCCCGGGCTTCAACACCCGTGCCATCCACGCCGGACAGGCGTTTGAGCCCCGCACCGGGGCGGTGGTGCCCCCCGTGCACTTCTCGTCGACCTATGCCCAGGACGGCATCGGCGGGCTGCGGGACGGCTACGAATACGGCCGGGGCACCAACCCCACCCGTGACTCGCTGCAGGAGCAGCTGGCCGCGCTGGAAGGCGGGAGCGCCGCGTTCTCCTTTAGCTCGGGCCTGGCCGCCGAGGACTCGATGATCCGCGCCCTCACCCGCCCCGGTGACCACATTGTGCTCGGCAACGACGCCTACGGCGGAACCTACCGGCTCATCAGCCGGGTCCTGGGGGAGTGGGGCATCGGCAACACCCCGGTGGACATGTCCGACCTCGACGCCGTCGCGTCCGCCGTAGCAGCCGGAGGCGCGGCCGACGGCGGCGGCAAGACCCGCCTGGTGTGGGTGGAGACGCCGTCGAACCCGATGATGAAGATCACCGACATTGAGGCGCTCGCCAAGGTGGCGCACGACGCCGGCGCGCTCCTCGTGGTGGACAACACCTTTGCCTCGCCGTACCTGCAGACCCCGCTCGCCCTCGGCGCCGACATCGTGGTGCACTCCACCACCAAGTACATCGGCGGCCACTCGGACGTCGTCGGCGGCGCGATCGTGGTCAACGACCCCGAGCTGGCCGAGAAGATCGGCTTCGTCCAGTTCGCCGTCGGTGCCGTGTCCGGGCCGATGGACGCCTTCCTCACCACGCGCGGCCTGAAAACCCTCGGCGTGCGCATGGACCGGCACAGCGACAACGCCCAGGCCGTGGCCGAATGGCTGCTGGAGCGCCCCGAGGTCGAAGCCGTGCTGTACCCGGGCCTGCCCTCCCACCCGGGTCACGAGCTGGCCAAGAAGCAGATGAAGAAATTCGGCGGCATGATCTCCGTGCAGTTCAAGGGCGGCGAGGCCGCGGCACGCAAGGTGGCCGAATCGACCTCCGTCTTCACCCTGGCCGAGTCCCTGGGCGGGATCGAATCGCTGATGAACTACCCCTCGGAAATGACGCACGCCTCGGTCAAGGGCACCGAACTGGCGGTTCCGGTCAACCTGATCCGGCTCTCCTGCGGCATTGAGGACGTCGAGGACCTGATCGCCGACCTTGACGCCGCGCTGTCCTCCCTGGACGCCGGCAGCTAACTGCACCCCTAGCTGACCGCCGCGCAGGCGTCAGTCCGGTGCGCCGAACGCGGCCACCCTAGCTTTCTCTAAGAGAGTCAGCTAGGGTGGCCGCATGGCACTCCGATCCGACTGGTCCCAGCGGACCTGCAGCATGGCCCGCGGCCTCGACATCCTCGGCGACCCCTGGAGCATGCTGGTCCTGCGCGAGGTGTTCTTCGGCAACGGCCGCTTCGAAGCCATGAAGGCCCGGCTCGGGGCGGCCGATTCCGTCCTCACCAAGCGGCTCGCCGGGCTCGTGGAGGCCGGGCTCCTCACCCGGCGGCCCTATGACGACGGCGGCCGCACCCGCAAGGAATACGTCCTGACCGCCAAGGGCGAGGACGCCCTCCCGGTGCTCAACGCCGTCGTGATCTGGGCCGAAAAGCACCTCCCGGCGCCTTCCGGGCAGGCGCACATGTTCGTCATCCACACCGGCTGCGGGGAGAGGACCTCCTCGGCGGACACGTGTACGGCCTGCGGGGAACCGCTGACGGCCACCAACACGAGCTGGCACAGCCTCTCCCGTACCGCGGACCCCGTGCCCCTGGCCACGTCCGGCACCGCGACCCCTGACCAGAACGGAACCGCCGCATGAGCGCCCCTGAAACCATGACCCCCGCGCCGGTCCGGCGCCGCATCCACCCGGCGTGGACTGTTGCCGCCGTGGCTTTCCTCGCGCTGGTCGGCGCCGCCGGGTTCCGGGCAGCGCCGGGGGTGCTGATGGTGCCGCTGCAGAACGAGTTCGGCTGGTCCACCACCGTGCTCTCGGCCGCGGTCAGCATCAACCTCGTGCTCTTCGGGCTCACGGCGCCGTTCGCGGCAGCCCTGATGGAACGCTTCGGCATCCGCGCCGTCACGGCCGTGGCCCTGGTGCTAATCGGCGCCGGCAGCGCCCTGACGGTCTTCGTGACCCAGTCCTGGCAGATCCTGCTGACCTGGGGGCTGCTGATCGGGCTCGGCACCGGGTCCATGGCGCTTGTCTTCGCCGCCACCATCGCCAACACCTGGTTCGCCAAGAGCCGCGGCCTGGTCATCGGCATCCTCACCGCCGGCAGTGCCGCCGGACAACTCGTGTTCCTGCCCTTCATCGCGCTCCTGGCCCAGGACCCGGGCTGGCGGCAGGCCTCGCTCCTCATCGGTGCCGGCGCGCTGGCCGTGGTGCCGCTCGTGCTGAAGTTCCTGAAGAACTCACCGGCCGAGGTCGGCGTGCTGCCCTACGGGGCGACGCCGCTGGCCGCCGGCGCCGTCACAGGGCCAGAATCGACCGACTCGACCGGGCCGGCCGGGCAGGCAGCGCCCGGGCCGGCGGCAGCGGCGGAGCCCCGCCGGAACGCCGCGGTCCGGGCCCTGCAGGTCCTCAAACGGGCCAGCAAGGTGCGTACCTTCTGGGCCCTCGTGGCCGGCTTCGCGATCTGCGGCGCGACCACCAACGGGCTGATCGGCACCCACTTCATCCCCTCCGCCCATGACCACGGCATGCCCGAAACCACCGCGGCGGGCCTGCTCGCCGTCGTCGGCCTCTTCGACATCATCGGCACCATCGCCTCCGGCTGGCTCACGGACCGCTTCAACCCGCGGATCCTGCTCGCCGTGTACTACCAGTTCCGCGGGATCGGGCTGCTGGTCCTGCCGCTGCTGCTCAGCGCCACCGTCCAGCCCAGCATGATCGTGTTCGTGGTCATCTACGGCCTGGACTGGGTCGCCACGGTGCCGCCGACGGCCGCCATTTGCCGCCAGGTGTTCGGCGCCGACGGGAGCGTCGTGTTCGGCTGGGTGTTCGCGGCCCACCAGCTCGGCGCGGCCGCCGCGGCCCTGGCGGCCGGGGCGGTCCGCGACGCCACCGGCCAGTACACCTACGCCTGGTTCGCCGCCGCCGCCATGTGCACCATCGCCGCCGTCATCAGCGCCACCATCCGCAAGGACGCCCGGAAGCTGGAGTCCGTCCCGGTGCCGGCGTAGCTGGGTCTGTAGACTGGCCCGACAGCGAGGGCGCGTTTGCGCCGCCCTGGACGGAACCGCCCAAACGGCCAGCGTCTACACCAGCAGCCCGATGGGGGAATTCATGTCAGTGCCCGATTCAGACCGCAGCCCGGCGCGGCGCTCACCCGCCCGGCAGCTGCTCCGGCTCTCTGTCATCCTGGCCATCGCCGCGGTGGGCTACTTCATCTGGATCTCGCTCGGTGCCTGGGCCAAGCAGGGTCTGGACTTCAGCGTGTACTGGTACGGCGGCAAAATCCTCAACGACGCCGGCGAGGCGCCTTCAGACCTGTATGCGGGCAACGTGGACTGGGCCGGTGGACCGACGCTCATGTTTACCTACCCGCCGTTCGCCGCCATCCTCTTCAGCCTTTTGGCCCGGCTGCCGCAGGCGGCAGCGCTGACCCTGTTCAACGCCGCCGGCGCCGGGGTGGCGATCCTGACCGCGGTCCGCGCGGTCCGGTACTGGAACGCGAAAGCCTCCTGGCGAGCCACCTTCCGGATTCCGGGCAACGGCTGGGCCGCCGCCGTCCTGGTCCTGGCGGTGCTGAACCTGGGTCCCTGGCGCGAGACCCTGGTGTTCGGCCAAATCAACGCGCTGCTGATGGGCCTGATCGCGGTGGACCTGCTGGCCCGCAACCATCGCTGGACCCGCGGCTTCCCCGGCAGCGGCTTCCTGGTGGGCGTCGCCGCCGGCATCAAGCTGACGCCGCTGGTCTTCGGGCTGTACTACCTGGTCCGCAGGGACTGGCGCGGACTGGGCAATATGGCCGCCGGCTTCACCGCCACCGTGCTGGCCGGCTGGCTGCTGCGTCCCGCCGAATCCCTGCAGTTCTGGCTCCAGATGCTGCCGGACACGTCCCGGATGGGGGGAGCGGGCTATGTGGACAACCTGTCCCTCAAAGGTGCCCTGCTGCACTTCGGTGTCCCGGAGGCGCACGTCACGGTGCCGTGGCTGGTGCTGAGCCTGATGGTTGTGGCCGTCGGCGCCGCAGTGATCAAGGCCGCCAGCGATCAGGGCTCCCGCGTCGTGGCCGTGTCGGCGACGGCCCTCACCATGCTGCTGATCAGCCCGGTCTCGTGGTCCCACCACTGGGTGTGGGTCGCGGCCGTCTTTCCGGCGTTCGCCTGGACCCTGCGGGAAACTCCCCGACGCTACGCCGGAATGCGCTGGACCATGGGCGGCGTGCTGGGCATCTCGATCATCGTGTTCCTGTTCTCGCCCAAGACCATTGGCACAGCCCTGGGCGCGGAAAACCTCGATGTCCAGACGCCCGGCCTGTGGATCATGGCCTCCAGTGCCGGCGTCTTCTGCGCCGTGGCCATGCTGGTGTGCTGGCTTGTAGCCCTGCGGCGGGATTCGGTGGCACCGGGGCTCGATTTTGATGCCGTGCCCGCCGCCGGACGGGACCTCCGGGCCTCCGCGGTCTCCTCGTAGCTGCCGCCCGGGGACCTTCGGAAGGCGGGATCTAGCAGGTGCTGCACCTCCGGCCGCCGCTAGGCTGTTCGGCATGAGCTCTTCGTCACCCCGTAAGACTGCCCTCGTCACCGGCGCCGGCCGGCTCGCCGGAATCGGCGCCGGCATCGCGCGCCGCCTCGCCGCGGATGGCTGGGACCTCGTACTGACGTACTGGCAGGACTACGACGCCCGGATGCCGTGGGGAGTCCAGCCGGACGACGTCGAACGCCTCACCGCTGAGCTGCAGGCGATCGGCGCCGCCGTCGTGGCTCTGCCCGCGGATTTCCAGGACCCGGACGCCGTGGACCGGCTGATGGCCGCCGCTGCGACCGAGGCCGGAACCCTGCAGGCACTGGTGCTCAGCCATGCCGAATCCGTGGACTCCGGCATCCTGGACACGTCCCTGGCGAGCTTCGACCGGCACTTCGCGGTCAACACCCGGGCCAGCTGGCAGCTGATTGCCGCCTTCGCCCGGCAGGCCGGTCCCGACGGCGGGGCCATCGTGGCGCTGACCAGTGACCACACCGCGTTCAACCTGCCCTACGGGGCATCAAAGGGCGCCCTGGACCGGATCGTGATCGCAGCGGCCCGGGAACTTGGCCCGCTCGGGATCAGCTCCAACGTACTCAACCCGGGACCGGTGGACACCGGCTGGATGGACGAGCCGCTCCGTGACGACCTGGCCCGGCGGCAGCCCGGCGGCCGGCTGGGCACCCCGGCAGACGTGGCCGGCACCGTCGCGTTCCTGCTCTCGCCCGAGGGTCGCTGGATGTCCGGGCAGCTGGTCAAGGCCGACGGCGGCTTCTCCGCCTGAGCCTGGACCCGGCAGCCTGGCGCGTCAGCGGACGCTGATGCGGGCATCCGACGGTCGCCCCGGATCCGGTCAGTCGGCGGTCAGCAGGGCGAGGGCTGTTGCCAGTTCGGTGGCGGCGCTTCGGAGGAGGCAGGCCGTCTCGCGTGCACGGGCGTTGCGCCCGGACTGGAGGTCGGCATCAATGAGCTCGGCTATGAGTTGGAGCCGGCAGGCACCGGCCATGGATGCGGACCAGGACAGACTATGGGCGGCGAGGCGCGCCTCCTCCCAGTCCCCGACGGTCAAGGCTCGGTGGACCTTTTCGACCCGGTGGGGAAGCATGAGCTGGGATGTACTGACGAAGTCGTGGAACCTCCAGGATTGGGGTGTTCCTGCGCTCTCTTGAAGTCGGTTGCTGTCCAGAACGCGTGCCGTGGCGATGCGGGCACGGTACTTGCGGGGTCCCTGGTCAGCGCTGGAAAAATCCTGGTCGTTCACGTCCGCCGCGGCGTGACGTGCCGGAAAGACGCCGAGCGTCCACGCGCCTGACTTGGCCCTGAGACCCATGATGTCCCCCTCACCCGGTATCCTGTGCCGACCCGTCGGATCGGTTGCGATGGCACCACTCTACGAATGCGCCCCAGGGAGAACACGAGTGCTGGCTACGCGGAAACTCAGCAGTCACCACTTGTATCACTGGCCTCATACGTATCGCACGACAGGGATCGTCTTCGCGGGATCCAGGCGGCCGCACGGTCCAGTTCTTCGTCGCCGGATGGCCCAGCCGGCGTGGGCCCCCGGTCAAGGAACCCTGCGGGCGCGGGCCCCCTCGGGCTCAGCGGAAGGCGGGCAGACCCGTGATGTGCTGGCCCAGGATCAGGGTGTGGACCTCGTCGGTGCCCTCGTAGGTGCGGACGGATTCCAGGTTGGCGGCGTGCCGCAGCGGGGAATGGTCCAGCGTGATGCCGTTGCCGCCCAGGATGGTGCGCGCCTCCCGGGCAATAGCGATCGCTTCCCGCACGTTGTTCAGCTTGCCGAGCGAGATTTGCTCCGGACGCAGCGTGCCGGCGTCCTTGAGCCGGCCCAGGTGCAGGGCCAGCAGGGTGCCCTTCTGGATTTCCAGGAGCATGTTCACGAGCTTCTCCTGCGTCAGCTGGTATCCGGCCAGCGGCTTGCCGAACTGCAGCCGCTCCTGGGCATAGGCCAGGGCGGCCTCGTAGGAATCCCGGGCGGCGCCCATCGCACCCCACGCGATCCCGTACCGGGCCTCGTTCAGGCAGGAGAAGGGGCCCCGCAGCCCCCGCGCCGCCGGCAGCAGCGCCTCCGGGCCCAGCCGGACGGCGTCGAACGTGATGTCGCACTGGATGGAGGCGCGCATCGAAAGCTTCTGCCCGATCGGCGTCGCGGTGACGCCCGCGGTGCCGGCCGGGACGAGGAATCCGCGCACGCCGTCGTCGGTCATGGCCCACACCACCAGCACATCCGCCACGGACGCGAGCCCGATCCAGCGTTTGGCGCCGTCCAAGATCCAGCCGGCGTCGCTGCCGGTCCCGTCGGGGCGGGCAAAGGTGGTCATGGATGCCGGATCCGATCCGGCTGTGGGCTCGGTTAGGGCAAACGCGCCGATCAGCTCGCCGGCGGCCATCCGGGGGAGCCACTCCTGCTTTTGGTCCTCGGAGCCCCACTTGTGGATGGCTGTCATGGCGAGGGAGCCCTGCACTGAGACGAACGTGCGGACGCCGGAATCGCCGGCCTCGAGTTCCATGGCCGCGAGGCCATATTCGACGGCGGAGCGGCCGGGGCAGCCGTAGCCCTCCAGGTGCATGCCAAGCACGCCGAGCTCGCCAAGTTCCGGGGCGAGTTCCAGGGGGAACACGGCGTCCTCGTACCAGCCGGCGATATCGGGACGGATCCGCTGGTTCGTGAAATCGCGGACGCGCTCGCGCACGGTGCGCTCCTCCGCGCTCAGCAGGGAATCGATCGCCAGGACATCGGAAACGTCGGAATCGTGGGGAATGCCAGCTTCGTTGCTCATGCCAGCATCCTACGGCCGCACCGTACTCTCGGGCTGAGTCCGTGCCGCGGCGGGCTGGTGCCGCAGGAAATAGCCCCGCGTGGACGGCGCGAAACGGCAGACGGCGGCCAGCGCCACGCCCAGTACCAGGAGCAGCACGCCGCTGACGAAGGCCCCGCCGACGCCGAAGATCTGCGTATCACCGTAGTCCGGATCCCACATCTGCACCGCCGAGACGAAGAATGCCGCAGTCAGCATGAAAGCGCCGAGCAGGGGCATGACGCCACGGAACCAGAAGTTCCGGGCCGAGCCGCGCAGGGTCGCGCGGAAGTACCAGACGCAGGCAAAGCCGGTCAGGGCGTAATAGAAAGCGATGAACAAGCTGATTGAACTGATCGAGTCGGCGAGCAGGTTCTCGCTCACCAGGCTCATCAGGACGTAGTAGGCAACGGCCGCGGCGCCCATGACCTGGGTGGAATATCCCGGCGTCTGATTGCGCGGGTGGACCTCGCCGAACCTGGGAGGCAAGGCGCCGTGCACGCCCATGGACAATGTACCGCGGGCGGTAGGGAGGATGGTGGTCTGGGTCGAGGACAGCACCGATGCCAGGACGGCGACGACGATCAGCCAGCCCCAGGGGCCCAGCACCACGTCCTTCATGGCGAGGAAGACGTCGTTCTGGTTGGCCTCGTTGGCCAGCCCGATCCCGTCCGTGCCCACTGTGGCGTACATCATCACCAGGAGGGCCACGGAGACGTAGATTACGACGAGGACAAGCGCCGAAATGACGGCGCCGCGGCCGGGGGTGGTGCCGGGGTTCTCGGTCTCCTCGTTCACCGCGAGGCAGGTGTCCCAGCCCCAGTAGATGAACAGTGCCAGCAGGGCACCATGCACCACCGCGCCGGGATCGGCGAAGGCGCCGGCGGGGTTGAACCACTCAAAATCGAACGCCTGACCGGTTGCGGCCCCGCCGGGAACTCCGCCCGTGATCCTGAAAATAATCGCCACGGCGAAGATGCCCAGCGAGAGGTACTGCACGTAGGTCAGGACCCGCTGGACATGTTCCCCGAGGCGTATGCCGCGGTAGTTCACCAGGGTCATGAACACGATGAACAGCACGCCGGTGGCGGTGACCACCAGGCTGTTCCCGGCCAGGGAACCGTCGCCGATCAGCAGCCACAGGTACTGCCCGGCGACCTGTGCGAGGTTGGCCAGGACCACGACGCCCGCCAGGGCAACGCCCCACCCGCCCAGCCAGCCGGCCCATGGACCGAAGGCCCGGCGGGCCCAGATGAAGGTGGTCCCGCAGTCCGGCATGGCGCTGTTGAGCTCACGGAAGGCGAAGGCGATGAAGAGCACGGGCACGAAGCCCAGCAGCAGGATTAATGGAGTGTAATTGCCGTTGACCGCCACGATCAGGCCCAGGGTCGCCGCGAGCGAATAGACCGGCGCGGTGGAGGCCAACCCCAGCATCACGGAGTCTCCGAGGTCCAGGATCCCGGCCCGCAGTCCCTTGGCGGGAACTGCCGCGGGGGCCCCGGGGCCGCCGGCCGTCGTCGTCTCGGTGCTCATAGGGCGATACCTGCCTTGCTGGAGTGGGCCTGGTTCGAGGTCGGAACCGGCGGGGCCGGCGCGTCAATTGTGTTGGGAACGAAGCGGCAGAAGTAGTCCGTGATGGGCCCGTCCGATTCGCGGATGCCACAGCCGACTGATTCGCCGTCGACCACCCAGAGCCCGAGCACCGGGCGGTTGCCGTCGAAATCGGGAAGGGCGTGGAACTGCTGGTAACACCAGCCTTCCCGGCCATAGTCGCCGGGCTGTTCCAGGTCGATGCCGGCGGCGTGGATCTTGATGTTGTCCCCTTCGCGGCCGTGCAGCGGCTTGGCCACCCACTCCTTGAGCGGTCCCGGGCCGTCGAGATAGGCCGGTAGCAGGTTGGGGTGGTCCGGGTACAGGTGCCATAGCGCCGCGAGCAGGGCCTTGTTGGACAGGAGCATCTTCCAGGCGGGCTCCACCCAGCGCGGATTGTGGGCGCGCTGGAGCAGCCGGTGCCCGAACGGCTCCGTCATCATCAGTTCCCAGGGGTAGAGCTTGAACATGGTGCTGATCATGAAGTTGTCCAGGTCCACGAAGCGGTTGAGGTTCGGGTCCCAGCCGATGTCGGACATGTTGATCCCGATCGTGGTCCAGCCGGCCTGGCCCGCGACGTCCCGCATATAGGCTGCCGTCATCCAGTCCTCGCCGGATTGTTCCTCCTCGGAATGGGCGATGTGGAGCGTGCTCATGCCGGTGCGGTACTGCACTCTCTTCCACTGCCTGATGAGGGCTTCATGGATGCCGTTCCACTGGTCCTTTTCGGGAAAGACGTCCTGCAGCCAAAACCACTGGGCGACGGCTGCCTCGATGAGCCCGGTGGGGGTGTCGGCGTTGTATTCGAGCATCTTGGCCGGCCCACCCCGGCCGTCGTAGACGAAGTCGAAGCGGCCGTAGACGTCCACATCGCCGGCCTGCAGCGATTCGGCCGCGAGCTCCAGTGCCTGCGGCCCGATCCCGATCCCGCCCATGGCGCCGGTGGCCAGGAACTTTGCGGCCTCGAGGCACATGCGGTGCATGTCCTCCGCCGTCTGTTCGAGAGTCTCCACTTCGTCCATGGTGAATTCGTAGTAGGCGCCCTCGTGCCAGTACTCGACGTTCGTGCCGTCGGGCAGGGCGGTGGTGGAGAAGACGAGGCCTTGTGATTCGATGTGCTCTTTCCAGTCCGGCCTCGGCACGGATCCCAGTCGTATCATCCCTAGCCTCCCGTGCTTCCGCCCTTGGCGCTGCCGCCAAAGCCGCCCCTGCTGACCGTGCCGCCCGTGCGGCTGTATCCCGTGGACGCCTTGGCCCCGGTGGGAACAGTCCTGCTGTAGCTGGGGTAGCCTGACCGGTTCTGGCCCACCCCGGGCACGCTGGCGCCGCGGGAGTAGAAGTACCAGGCATAGACGCCGGAGCTGCGGCCGTCTGTGCTGCTGTTATTGCACTGGGCGTCCTCGACGCGCTCGCCGGTGCCGTCGTTGAAACACACCTGGGCGTAGTCGGCCTCGTCCTCGTTGCTGGCCACCATGGCGGTGATAGTGCCGGCCAGGAGCGCCGTGACGCCCAGCCCGACGACGACGGTGCGGCGCTGCGAGCGTTTCCTCCGCGCGGCCGCGCTCGCCAGTTCGCGCTCGCGTTCCCGGGCGAAGGGGTCAAAGACGGCGCCGGGGGCAGCGGTGTCTGCCGGAAGCCCCGGCGGCGCGGGCTGGCCGGACTGGTTCTGCAGCTCGGGCCGCAGCTCGGGCTGTGGAACCTGCCACGGAGGCTGCTTCCGGTCCTGCCGTTGCTTATCCGGGTGCTTATCCGGGTGCTCGTCGTTGCGGCCCAAATGCGTCCCCTCACGTATGGCCGCGGGACGTGTTTGTCCCGCGGAAGGCTTGCGTGCGTTTCCCGACGCCAGCCTAACCGGCCTCCGGATCCCGGACGATGGATGGGCTCCACGTGTCTGCGGTGCCGGCCGGGCCAGCGTGCCCGAGCCGAGTCCGGTGCCCGGCCGTGCGCAGGCCTACACTGGTGCCATGGAAACCGCATCTGTGCTTGCTGTCTGCAGGGTTCACCAGCTGCTCGATGATCCCGGCAGCGTCGGGGTCACCGCGATCGACAAGCGCCCCGTGGACGGTCCGGTGCGGGTCCACAAGCTCGGCCTGCGCGGTGATGTCCAGGCCAGCAGGATCCATCACGGCGGCGAGGACCAGGCACTCTACGCGTATTCGCAGGACGACGCCGACTACTGGGCCGGCGAGCTCGGGCGGGACCTGCCGCCGGGCACCTTCGGCGAAAACCTGCGGATCACGGGCCTCAACGCCTCCAACGCCGTGATCGGCGAACGCTGGAAGATCGGACTGGACGTCGAGGTGGAGGTCACCTCCCCGCGCATCCCCTGCGCCACCTTCCAGCGCCGGATGGGCGAGCCGCACTGGGTCAAGCGGTTCACCGAGGCGGGCCGGGTGGGCACCTACCTCCGGGTGGTCCGGACCGGCAACATCGAAGCCGGGAACCACATCCACCGGCTCTTTGTCCCCGCGCACGGGGTGACGATCGCCAAGTGGTTCACCGATCCCACCCTGGAGGACATGGAGGCCCTGCGCGACGCCGACGCCGACGGCCAGATCCGCCTGCAGCCCGAGTACCACCAGGGCTTCGAGCAGCTGCAGCGCCGCCTCGGGGTCTAGGACTGGTGCGCCGGTGTGCGCAAGCTCACCGTCCGCCGTCGGCCTCTCAATTTCCACTGTTCTGATCCATGCCCTACACTTGAAATATCCCCCACTCCGGAAATCCCTTATTCCTGCCCAATTCTTGAGGCAGGACTGGCAAGTGTTGGGGCCCGCAAATGTGATGCGGGCATTTTCATAGGGAGAGCCGGCAAAAGAAAACGCTGTACAGACTGCTGGGATAGCAGCCAAGAGATGCAGCGGGAAGTCCTGCCACGGGATTGCGAAAGCGCCGGACTTCTATGTGACCCGCCGGTCAACGTACGCCCGGCAATTCGTGTCACGCGTACTGCGGCTCCGCTCACCTCGGGTTGTGCCGCTTGGCCCCTATGGATGAGGAAATTTCACCTATGCCCGAAAATCAGAACAACTCCGTCGACACCGAAACCGTTCAGAGCGACGTCGAGACTTCTGAAACGGCTGCACCCGCAGCCGGCTCCGCCCCGGAATTCACCGAGGCTCCTGCGAACTTTGTAGCACCGGCCGCCGAGGCTGCCCCGCAGGCTGACACCAAGACCGAGGCCACTTCCGCCCCGGCCAAGGATGAGGACGCCGAGGAAGAAGGCGTCAAGTTCGTAGACCTCGGCATCGACGGCCGTGTCCTCGCTGCCCTGCAGGACGTCGGCTACGAGAAGCCGTCCCCGATCCAGGCAGCAACCATCCCGCTGCTGCTCGAAGGCCGCGACGTCGTGGGCCTGGCCCAGACCGGTACCGGTAAGACTGCAGCTTTCGCAGTACCGGCACTGTCCCGTCTGGCCGAGCTCCACGACCTCAACGGCCCCTCCCGCAAGACCCAGGCCCTGGTGCTGGCTCCCACCCGCGAGCTCGCCCTCCAGGTTGCCGAGGCCTTCACCTCCTACGCCAAGCACATCGACGACTTCACCGTCCTCCCGGTGTACGGCGGCTCCGCCTACGGCCCCCAGCTCGCCGGCCTGCGCCGCGGCGCCCAGGTTGTCGTCGGTACCCCCGGCCGTGTCATCGACCACATCTCCAAGGGTTCCCTCGATCTGTCCGAACTCCAGTACCTCGTGCTGGATGAGGCCGACGAGATGCTCCGCATGGGCTTCGCCGAAGACGTGGAGCAGATCTTCCAGCAGACCCCCGCGGGCCGCCAGGTTGCGCTGTTCTCCGCCACGATGCCGAGCCAGATCCGCCGGCTCTCCAAGCAGTACCTGAACAACCCGGCCGAGGTGCAGGTCAAGTCCAAGACCACCACGGGCGCCAACACCCGCCAGCGCTACCTGCAGGTCATGGGCCCGCACAAGCTCGACGCGCTGACCCGCATCCTCGAGGTCGAAGAGTTCGAGGGCGTCATCGCCTTCGTGCGGACCAAGATGGCCACCGAGGACCTCGCCGACAAGCTGCGCTCCCGCGGATTCCAGGCTGCCGCCATCAACGGCGACATCCCGCAGCAGCAGCGTGAGCGCACGGTCGAGGCCCTGCGCGACGGCAAGATCGACATCCTTGTCGCCACCGACGTCGCCGCCCGCGGCCTGGACGTCGAGCGCGTCAGCCACGTGGTCAACTACGACATCCCGCACGACACCGAGTCCTACGTCCACCGCATCGGCCGCACCGGCCGCGCAGGCCGTTCCGGCGACGCGATCCTGTTCATGACGCCGCGCGAGAAGTACCTGCTGCGTTCCATCGAGAAGGCAACCCGCCAGCCGGTGGAGCAGATGCACCTGCCCACGGCCGAGACCGTCAACACGCTGCGCCTGGGCAAGTTCGCCGAGCGCATCACGGAGACCCTCGAGTCCGAGGACGTAGCCGCGTTCCGCGACCTCATCTCCTCCTACGAGGAAGAGCACAACGTGCCGGCCTCGGAGATCGCCGCCGCACTGGCCGTCATGGCCCAGGGCGGACAGCCGCTCCTGGTCAAGGAACTGCCGGCAGCGCCCGAGTTCCAGAAGCGCGAGCGCTCCAAGGACGGCTTCGGCTCACGCGGCCCGACCCGCACCCTGACCGAGGGCAACGCCACCTACCGGATCGCCGTCGGACGCCGCCAGCGCGTCATGCCGGGTTCCATCGTTGGCGCCATTGCCAATGAAGGCGGCATCTCCTCGGCCCAGATCGGCGGCATCGACATCCGCTCGGATCACTCCCTCGTGGAGCTCCCGGCGGACCTCAGCGCCGATCAGCTGAAGGCCCTGTCCCGCACCCGGATCGGCGGCGAGCTGATCCACCTCGAGCTCGACAACGGCCGCAAGCCCTCCGGGGACCGCGGCGCCTACCAGGGCAACCGTGGCGGCGACCGCGGCGGGGACCGTGGTGGCTACTCCGGTGGCAGCGGCAACTTCAAGGGCAACGGCGGCTTCAAGCGCGAATTCCGCAAGGGCGACGGCGAGCGGTCCTCCGCTGACCGTGGCGGCCGCTCCTTCAGCGAGCGCTCCGAGCAGCGCACCTTCGGTGCCGACACCCGCAAGCCTCGCACCGAAGGCGGCTTCAAGCCCCGCAACAAGTGGTAACCACTAGCACTATCTGAGAACGGGCCGGCTCCCTGAGCCGGCCCGTTCTTGCTTTAAGCATTCCGCCCCGTGTTCGCTTCGTCACAGCCGCGGCGGCCGACCGGTCCGGGGTGCCGTTTTAGGCTCTCAGGACCGTGCTGGGAGCCCGGATTTCCGTCGGTTTCGGCCCGTCCGACGCCGTCCGGCCGCCGATTTGTTGGTGGGCGAATCTTCCGGTAGAGTATTTACTCGTTGCCCCCCTAGCTCAGTGGTAGAGCGCGTTCTTGGTAAGAACGAGGTCACCGGATCGATTCCGGTGGGGGGCTCTGGATGAGGGCCTGTGTCAAGGCGGTTTTTGACCGGCTTAGCGCAGGTTTTCCTCATTTATGGCGGTGTAGCTCAGTTGGTTAGAGCGCACGACTCATAATCGTGAGGTCGGGAGATCGAGCCTCCCCACCGCTACAGGCAAGACCCCCGGAATCCTTGAGATTCCGGGGGTCTTTCTGTCTTCCGGAGTCTCTGCCGGATATGGGGATTTCTCTCCCTTTCTCCAGAAAGCCACCATCTTCTCTCACCGATGGATACAAAATGGATACGCCGGACGGGTGCAAGGGCGGGTCAACAATTATATGGAGCGGCGCTGGGGTCCACCGAGGTCAGTGGACGGGGCTGGCGTCCCTTGAGCGTCGGGCTTGTCTGTTGGAAGGCTGAGTTGGCATGTCACGGGCCGACTGGCGGCGTAATACAACTTTGGGCGGGCGATCTGCGCTGCGGTTTCCCTCGCATCGGTCATGACGGGACGTCCGTCGTTCAGGACGACCCCGGAGGCGCGGTCATTGTCGGCCAGATCCCGCAAAATGTCTCCGGCATCCGGCATCCGGCATCCGGCATCCGGCATCCGGCATCCGGCATCCGGCATCCGGCACCCAAAGCACGCACCGGGCCGATGAGCTCCCGGGTCGGAGACGCCTGATCTGTGCTGAGCTGGTCCACTCGAAATTTGCGGGTCTTGCCCTGCAATATCATCCGGCGTAATGCTGGATGAGGGGGATCCGAGCATGCTTCGAGCTGACGGTTTCCCGGGAGGTTGCCATGTGGAAGCGTGGCGTGGCCGAGGTCGACGTGAATCGCGAAGCGCCGGCCCGCGCGCCGCCGCAGGTGTTACTGGATTGATGGTGGTCGGGGCGAACCTTGACGTGACGGTTGCGAACGTGGCCGTACCGGTCCCGGCCGCACCAGGCAGGATTGAGTCTTGGATTCCTAAGTGTTCATCCCGACGTTGACCACAATCGCAGGCCGGTACGGGATGGTGAACGGCGGCCGTTCAGTAGCCGCACCAAGTTTCGCGGGAAATGCTCGAACCGGATGGCCGGAGCCGCATTCTCTCGTTTGGAGCGCTTGATGCGCGGCGTTCGGATCGGCCAACCAGCGCCGCGGACCCGCGACGGATCCGCGATTAGTCGACCGCGGACTACGAAGGCCCGTGGGGGTTTCCCCAGGAGGTTTAGCCATGTATGAGAGTAAAGAGCAGAACCATCGCCCGGTGATCGAGGGCGGAAGTGCGGACGTCGCCCGCGCGTCAGGAACAGGAATCGACCGTCGCAGGGTCTTGGGATCGGGTCTGGCTATGGCCGCCACGGCGGGTCTGTTGGCGGGTGTCGCTCCTCGGGCAAGCGCGGCAGCCCCCGGGGAGCCTGGCCCGTTCCAGGAAGTCTCCGGCCATGCCCTGTACCTCCTGCCGCAGGACCACAAATGGCACACGGGCGGAATCTTCGACACCGGCCAGGTCCAGGAGTGGCACTACTGGACCGGCTTCTTCACCGATGACGACACCGGGGAAGAGTTCGGCATTTTCTACAACATCACGAACAACCCGAGTGCTCCCGGGGGGCCCTCGCTGTGGCAGCAAGGCGTCAGCTTCTCGTTCGGGGACTTCGCCAAGCAGGAGTTGGTCTGGTCACACCAGCCGACTGCTGTTGGCTCATTGCAGGCGACACGGCCGCCGGACTCGACCTCGCCGGACGACTTCCAGTACAACGCCAAGGGCGAGAACGTGGAATTCACCACGGTGTACCGTGCCGAGCCGGACACGTGGCGCTTCCAGTTCACGGGTGTTGCCGCAAACAACGGGAACTCACCCCTCGCCATGGACATGGAGAACACGGCCCAGTCACCATACGGCTACATGCCGGTAGGGCTTGCCGGCTTTGAGAATCAGAACATCCCCTGGAACGGGCAGAACCTGGATCCGGCCAACCTGTACTCACTGTCCTACTACTACACCGGTCCGATTTCGAGCAGCAAGGGCACCGTCACCATCGGCGGTAAGACCCGCCATCTCACAGGCACGATCTGGTTTGAGCACCAGTGGGGGAACTACAACTCCGGGAAGGAGCCGTGGACGACTGCGTATACCTGGGGGGCGCTGACGTTCAACGATGGCACCGTTTTCACCTGGCGCCAGTGGTACGGCGCGCCCAACGGATCGGCTCCCCTCCAGCCGATTCTGGAGATCGGCCGCAACTCGTTTGGGACGCCCAACGGCACACCGGAGGGCAGCCTTACCTTCCACGTGGGGAACAACGCGGAGTGGAAAGCGTTGAAGACCTGGAAATCACCGGTGAGCGGGCGCAACATCGCCACTCAGGTACAACTGACCAGCACCTTCGGGACCTGGTACCTCACGAACGTCTTCGACAACTACGAGATGCCCTGGGGCTATCCGCCCTACGGGAGCAATCCATATAGCTTTGTCGAAGCCGCGATGTGGGTCCGTACCGGCTCGGTCGACGGGCCGATTGTCGGCCACGCCTTCGCGGAGCAGGGCAACCAGCTCACCCTGTACGAGGGTGCAGTTCCCGGGTAGCGACTGCGGCCGCCTCGCTCGTCGCGGCGTTAGCATCAACGAAGTTGTCGAAAGCCCGCCCGCCGGGCGGAACCGTCATCGCTGCAAGAAGGGGCCTGTCACGTGCGCGTCCCGATGGGGTCCTGGCCTCGTTGGCAGGCGGCGGGTCGGATGGTGCGCCTGCGGCCCACGGGCATGCTACTTCACCGACACCGTTGCCCGTGTACGAGAAAGCCCCCGGCATAAACCGGGGGCTTTCTCGTGTCAGGGCTTCACTTGGCTAGGTGGCGGTACAGCGTAGCAACCGAGACGCCTACCGCGTCCGCGGTCTCTCGGGGGCTCCTGACGCCAGCCGCGTGCAACTGCTTCGCCCTGCTGACCTTGGCGCTGTCCAATAGTTTGGGTCGGCCTCCGTTGCGGCCGCGTGCACGCGCCGCTGCAAGCCCAACATTGGTGCGTTCCCGGAGCAGGTCTCGTTCGGAATCCGCGTCGTTGGCGGGGGAACCCAAATGGCGGCCAACGGTGAGGTTACTGAGTGCGATATCGAAATTGACGAACTGTCCGATGTGACGGTCGATGCCGTATCCGGAACCCTTGCCACAATGCTCGCGCCCAAGGTTCCACCCTGTACGTGTCAGACCAAGACCGTCGAATCGATTTCGGCGCACATGAAGGATTGGCCCTCTACCTCAACGGCACCGACCTTCCAGACGATGTGTATCGGGACTGCGACTCCAATCATGTCTACGAGAATGCGGTCGATTGCTGGAGGGGTTGGGGATCGTGAGCAGTCACTGGCAAGGACCTCAGGAAACAGCGCTATATATGTACGGATGGAATTTCAAGGCCATGCAGGAGAGGCTGGCTCCGTTCCTGCAGGAGTATCCGCTGTGCCAGCAAATGTCGCGTGACCCAAATCGCGTGATACCGAGATCCCGGGGCCCTGACCTGCGCAAACATTGCCGAAAACGGTTACTGGGCAGTACACTCGGCGACGGGGGAGCCGGGAACCGGCTCAAAGACTGGGGGAAAATTGAACAAGAAGGCCATCCGCCTCGGCATCGCCGGGGCACTCGCCGCGCTCTCGCTTGCCGGCCTCGCCGTTCCGGCCCAGGCCGATGAGTTGATGCATGCCATTCCGCCGGCCCCCGCCGATCCCTGCGGCCCGGTCGTCGACTCCGTCAGATTCTGCACGGCACCGGACGGGCATCCGTACCCGGTGGAGGTCAGTGGCGCCGTAGTGACCAGCAAAAACGGAACCCCCGGCATCGGCGGTGCCCTCCAGGTCGGCAGCACCTTGACCGTTGTTGACGGTGACTGGGATCCCGCCGACGCGACGCTCGCGCACCAGTGGCTGCGCAACGATGTGCCCGTCCCGGGCGCCACCGGCCCCACCTATCTGCTCACCACGGCGGATCTCGGCAAGGGCATCCGGGTCAAGACCACGGCGGCAGCCCCGGGCTATGCAAAGACGACCCTGCAGTCCGCTAAAACCGCCCCCGTCACGAACGCCGGCGGCGCCGTCCCGTCTCTCGTTGCGGAGAACGTTAGTTTCGGTACACCGAGCACCAACCCGGATATGCCCGGCGTGCTCGTGTACGGTTCGGGGACTTTTAGGGGCGCTCCGGTCATCCACTTCCAGTACCAGTGGCTCCGTGACGGCAAGCCCATCCCGGATGCCACCGCGCGCATGTTCGACGCGACGGGCTGGGGTCCGACGGGGCTGCTCAGCGTCCGGGTCACCGGTCACGCTCCCGGGTTCAATCCGGGCACCGGGACCTCCAAAGCGGAAAACGTTTCCAACTACAACCCAACTCCCGCCACCGTGGTCACCGGCGGCACCGGCCTGGGGGACGTCCTCACCGGCGCTGATGATGTTCCCTGGGCTTTCAGACCGTTCGAACATCACTACAGGTGGCTGCGCGACGGCGTCGCGATTGCCGGAGCCACCGCGCTGACCTACACGATCACGGCCAAGGACCAGGGCCACACCCTGGTCCTGAGGACCGAGGAACTTGCATACGACGGCACCCATCCCTACTCCAACCGGGTGGCTGTGCCGGCGGCCGCGGGGGTGGAGCTGAAGCAGCTGACGAACGTCACCAAACCGGTCGTGAGCGGGGACGCCGTGACCGGCTCTGTGATGAAGGTATCGGCCGGCACCTGGTCCGCACCGGCCGATAAACTGACCGTCACCTACGACTGGGTGGTCCCAGGCCGGGAGAAACCGGTCAGCGGCCCGACTTTCACCCCGGACCAGCCCCAAATTGGCAGTACCCTCTCCGTCCTTGTGACCGCCTCCGCCCCGGGCTACACCACCGCCTGGGTAAAAGTCACCGCCCCCAAGCCCGTGACCGCCCGTGAGTCGACGCGGGCCATTAGCGGGACCCTGACCGTCGGGTCGAAGGTGACCGTGACTCCCGACCCCTGGTATGACCGGGCGGGGATCACTTCGGACGTAATGTGGCTGCGCGACGGCGTCCAGATCGCCGGGGCCTACGGCTGGAGTTACGTCCTGACGAAGGCCGACGCCGGCACGAAGCTCTCGGCCTACGTGAACCCGACTGCAACGGGCGGCATGTACCAGACGATCAACGCTTCGGCGAGGGTGGCTGGTCTGCCCCTGATTTCGGCCACGCCGACGATTGCCGGCACCCTCACGGCCGGGAATGTCCTGACCGTGAAGCGGGGAACCTGGAGCTGGGGCACTGCCTTCACGTACCGCTGGCTGCGCAACGGCGTCCCGATCTCCGGAGCCTGGTATTCGACCTACAAGGTCCGGACCGCAGACAAGGGTAACAAGATCACCGTCCGCGTCACGGGCTCCCGGTTCGGATACACCACCGTCTCCCGGACCAGCGGGGCGCGCATCGCACAATGACACAGGCCGCTGACGCCTGGGATGCCTCCTGCGGATGAACCGAGACCCCCGGAATCCTTGAGATTCCGGGGGTCTTTCTGTCTCCATGGGATTGAGGTTTTCCGAACGCCGCCTCTTGGTTTCCCCGGTCAGCTTGTCAGCGGATTACCCGATAACGCACGTGGGTGACGAGGCGGGTACCGCTCACTTCCGTCGGCTCAAGCTTGAGGTTCGCGACGCCGTCCAGCAGCCGCTCGCCCGCTCCCAGGAGGATGGGCGAGATGTGGAGCCGCAGCTCGTCGATCAGCCCCGCCGAAAGGTATTCGCGGACGGTCTGCGCTCCTCCGGCAATGGCCACATCCTTGCTGCCGGCGGCCTTCCGCGCCTGGGCCAGCGCCGATTCGATCCCATCGGTCACGAAGTTGAACGTGGTGCCGCCCTGCATCTCCAGGGGCTCTCGTGCATGATGGGTGAGCACGAACACGGGTGCGTGATAGGGCGGATCCTCACCCCACCATCCCCGCCATCCCTCGTCCCATGCCCCAGGGCCTGCGAACATGTTCCGTCCCATGATGTAGGCGCCTGCCGCGAGGATGCCTTCGCGCTCGGCTGCGTTGGACTCGGGTTCCTCGAACTGCCACCTGTGCAGGAGCTCTCCGCCCTCGCCCAGGGGGTCCGCCAGGCTTTGGTTCGGGCCGGCGACGAATCCGTCGAGGGAGATAGTCAGATCGCATGTGACTTGGCTCATGCGCCCATCATGCCACCACCCGGCGGTTCGGGTCCGGCTGAGTTTCCCGGTCTCATGCCCTCACGCAGCTTGAGCCCGTGACAAGCGGCCCGTTTCACCGTAGTTTTGCAGCACCTGACGGTTGGGGATACCAGTGGACTTCTTCGGTACCATCATGGGCCCGTTCAGATGGCTGGTCTCGGCCATGTTGGCGGGCTTCCATGACGGACTCAGCGCCATCGGCCTGCCGGCGGCCAGTGGCTGGACGTGGACCCTGTCCATCATCGGGCTGGTGCTGGTGATCCGTGCCGCCCTGATCCCGGTGTTCCTCAAGCAGGTCAATGCCCAGCAGCGCATGGGACTGCTGCAGCCGGACCTGAGGAAGCTGCAGGAGAAGTACAAGGGCAAGACCGATCCGCCGTCCCGCCAGGCCATGGCGCAGGAACAGATGGCCCTGTACAAGAAGCACGGCACCAACCCGTTCTCGGCCTGCCTGCCCATGCTGATTCAGCTGCCCTTTTTCTTCGCGCTGTTCCAGGTGCTCTCCGGCATCAGCACCGCGGCCGGCCAGGGCGAAGGAATCGGTGCCATGAGCGCCGAGCAGGTCAATCAGTTCGACCAGTCCACCATTTTCGGCGCCCCGCTGTCCGCATCCCTGCTGCACGGCAGCGGCACCAGCCAACTTTCGGTGTGGGTCCTTTCCATCGTGATGATCCTGGCCATGACGGCCGCGCAGTTCATCACGCAGAAGAAGATCATGGCCAGGACCTTGTCCGACGAGGCCCTGGAGAGCCCCTTCCTGCGCCAGCAAAAGGTGCTTCTGTACGGCCTGCCGATCGTCTTCGGCCTGGGCGGCATCGTGTTCCCCATCGGCGTCCTGATCTACTGGACCACCACCAACCTCTGGACCATGGGGCAGCAGTTCGCCAGCAGGTGGGACAGAATGGGTCCATGACGCGAATCGCAATCATCGGCGGC
Source organism: Arthrobacter sp. LAR12-1-1.1 (assembly GCF_040676555.1). Lineage (NCBI taxonomy): Bacteria > Bacillati > Actinomycetota > Actinomycetes > Micrococcales > Micrococcaceae > Arthrobacter > Arthrobacter sp. LAR12-1-1.1. The sequence goes on from NZ_JBEGIG010000012.1 coordinate 257,792, forward strand.
CACGGCAAGGTGGCTTTGGAACTGTCCAGGATCCTGACGGCGGACGGGCAGGAGGTCACCTCCTTCATCCGCAACCCGGACCATGCGGCCGACGTCGCGGCCACCGGGGCCACGCCGACGCTTCTGGACGTAGAGAACGCGACGACGGCGCAGATCGCCGATGCCCTGCGGAACCACGACGCCCTGGTGTTCTCTGCCGGGGCCGGCGGCGGCAGCCCCGAACGGACCTACGCCGTGGACCGGGACGCCGCGATCCGTTCGATGGACGCCGCTGCCGAAGCCGGCGTCAGCAGGTACGTCATGGTCTCCTACTTCGGCGCCGGGCCGGACCACGGGGTCCCCGCCGACAACGGCTTCTTCGCCTACGCCGAGGCCAAGGCCGCGGCGGATGCCTACCTGCGCGGCTCAGGCCTTGACTGGACCATTCTGGGGCCCGGCACGCTGACCGCCGGACCCGGCAACGGGATGATCGACGTCGACCCCGCCGATACGTCGGACGGCACCGCAACCGCCCGCGCCAACGTCGCCCTGGTGGCGGCGGCGGTCCTCGGGCTGCCCGGCACGATCGGGCGCACCATCGAGTTCCGGGACGGCACCCTCCCGCTCGCGGCAGCCCTGCAACCCTAGGCCCAGCACCGGAATCCCGGCACCGCTGACCTCGATAGGGCTTCCCGGAGATCCAGATCTCGCCCGAGCTGATCCTGCCCATCTTCCTGCCGCCGCTGCTGTTCGCGACGGCCCAGCGCAGTTCCTGGGCCGTTTTCCAGGTCCGCTGGCGCACCTTGCTCGTGCTCGCCGTCGCACTCGTTGTGGTCTCGACGGCGGTGGTGGCCGGCGCGGCCTGGCTCATGATCCCGGGCATCGGCATTCCGGCCGCGATCGCCCTGGGCGCCATGGTGGCTCCGCCCGATCCCGTGGCCGTGGACTCCATCGCCAGCCGAGTCCATATGCCGCGGCGGCTCATCAACGTGCTCCAGAGCGAGGGCCTCTTCAACGACGCCGCCGCCATCGTCATCTTCCAGGCAGCCGTGGCCGCCGCCGTAGCCGGCACCAAGATCGCCTCCGACGTCGTCCCCCAGTTTGTCCTCGGAGCCGCGATCGCGGTGGTCCTGGGGATCGGCATGGGCTGGTTCACGAGCCTGATCACCCGCCTCGTGACCTCCATGGTGGCCCGCAGCGCCGTCACCCTCGTGGTGCCGTTTGCCGCCTACATCCTGGCCGAGGAGCTGCACGCCTCCGGGGTGATCGCCGTCGTCGTCACCGCCCTGGAAATCCAACGCCACTCCAGGCCCGGGGACGCCGCGGAGAGAGTCACCCGCACCGCGTTCTGGGACGTCGTGGAACTGCTGATCACCGGCCTGGCATTTGGGCTGGTGGGGCTGGAAGTACGGCAGGTCATCCATGAGGAAGGCAGCGCCGTTTTCGGCATGATCGGGACGGCCGCGGTTGTGTGCGTCCTCGTGTTCGCCGCCCGTTTCGCCTGGTTGGCTATGATGTCCGGATTGTCCAGGGCCAGGATGGACGTCCTGCGCCCTGCCTCGGCCAAGGACGTGCTGATCCTGACCTGGTGCGGCATGCGCGGCCTGGCCACCCTGGCGCTGGCGCTGGCGCTGGCCCTTCCGCTGACGATTTCGGACGGCACGCCGTTCCCGGCCCGGAGCGAGCTGCTGGTGATCGCCTGCGCGGTCCTGCTGGCCACCCTGGTGCTGCCCGGGCTGACGCTGCCGTGGCTCATGCGAGTCCTGAAAGCGTCCGAGGACGGCTCGGAAGAACGCGACGCCGCCCGCATGCTGGCCCGCCGAGCGCAACAGGCAGCGATCGCCGCGCTCAAGGACAACGAGCTGATGAAGGAACTGCCGGCGGAGAAGGTGGCGCTGGTGAAGGAGAAAATGACCCGGCTGCATGCCGAGCTGCTGGACGGGAGCCTAAAGAATGAAAGCGCGGGGGAGCAGCGCCAACGCGGCCGCGAACTGGCGATTGCCGTGCAGACAATCGCCCTCGACGCGGCCCGCCAGGAAGTCGTGGCGGCCCGGCACGAACCGGGCATGGACCCGGAAGTCGCGGACCGGGTGTTGCGGCAGCTGGACCTGCGCACCATGATCATGCCGGACTAAGGATCAGGCCGGACCTGGGGGATCACGCCGGATCAGGCCGGCGCGGGCAGGGCCAGCTCCAGGGCATTCGCCTCGACGTAGTCCAGGGCATGCCGGACCGCGCCTGCCGTGACGATCGCGTCGCCCAGAGGCGAGACCGTCACTCGCGGGGGAGTCGCCGTGAAGCGGGGGAGCAGCGCTGTGATGCCCGGCAGGAGCACGCCGGCGGACTCGGCGACGGCACCGCCGATCACCACCTGCTCGGGGTTGATCAGGCTCGCGATCGAGGCGATGACGCGCGCCATGCGCTCCGAAATCCGGTCCAGGATTGCCAGCGCCGCCGCGTCCCCGGCGGCCGCGTCCGCGAAGACGCGCGGCGCGCTGGCCGGACCGCCCGCGGATGGCCCACCGTCTGCCGCGGACCACTGCCTCACCAGGGCCGCGATGCCGTCGCTGGAGCCGACGCCCTCCACCATGTCCAGATAGCCCATCTCGCCGGCGGCCCCGCCGCGGCCGTGGAGCAGGCGCCCGGACTCCATCACTCCGGCGCCCAGCCGTTCGCCCGCCAAAAGCACCACCAGATCGTCCACGCCCACGCCGGACCCGCGCCAGCGCTCACCGAGCGCGGCCAGATTGGCGTCGTTTTCCAGGAGCACGGTCCAGCCGTGCAGCTCCTTCAGCGCTGAGCGGAGCCCGACGTCGAACAGGCTCCAAAACCGCTGCGTCACGAGGACGTTGCCGTCCCGGTCCACCGGTGCGGCGATCCCGGCGCCGACGGCCAGAACCCTGCCCGGGTCTGCTCCCGCCGCTTCCAGCGCCTTGCGGCAGGCGAGATCGACGACGCCGATCCGCTCAAGGGCGGGGATGTCCGCCGCGCGGAAGCTCCCGCTGGAGCGGCCGATCACCCTGCCGCGGAGGTCGGCCACGGCGGCGGTGGTGGTCGCGGCGCCAATGTCGAGGCCCAGCACGAAGCCCGCCTCCCGGTTGAAGGCAAAGCGCCGGGCAGGGCGGCCCTTTCGCGGAACTGGGGGCATGCCCCGGCCAGCATGGGGTTCATTGCGGGGCTGGTCCAGCTCCACGATCCAGCCCCGGCCGATCAGGTCCTCGCAGACGGCAATCACCGAGGCCCGGGTAAGCCCGGTCAGGGCCATGAGCTCGGTTCCGGTGGCAACGTCGGCGCCGCGGATGTGGCGCAGCACGGCCTGGGCGTTGACGCGGCGCAGCAGTTGCGGCGTGGCGGCGGCTGCGTGCGGCATCACTTCTTGACCTCTTCTGTCCCCGGACCCATAATTGTTCAGGCAATATATTTAGCTTGTATCTAAATTACCAGAAGCCCTCCCAGACCCGAAGGAATCTCCTTTGACCAACACCGCCACGCTGGCAACCCTGTCCGGTTCCGACCTCGCCGCCGACCCCAACTGGTGGCGCCAGGCATCGGTGTACCAGATCTACCCGCGGAGCTTTTCCGATTCCAACGGTGACGGCCTGGGCGATATCAAGGGCATCACCGCCAAGGTGCCGTACCTGAAGGAACTCGGGATCGACGCCGTCTGGCTCTCCCCGTTCTACCCCTCGGCGCTTGCCGACGGCGGCTACGACGTCGACCACTACCGTGACGTGGACCCCAAGCTCGGCACCCTGGCGGACTTCGACGAGATGTCCGCCGCGCTGCACGCCGCCGGCATCAAGCTGATCGCCGACATCGTCCCCAACCACTCCTCGAACCGGCACGAATGGTTCCAGGAGGCCTTGGCCTCCCCGCGCGGATCCGCCGCCCGCGAACGCTACATCTTCCGCGACGGCCTCGGCGAAAACGGCGAGCTCCCGCCCTCGGACTGGGAGTCCGTCTTCGGCGGCCCCGCCTGGGAGCGCATCACCGAGCCCGACGGCACACCCGGCCAGTGGTACATGCACATCTTCGCCAAGGAACAGCCGGACCTGAACTGGGCCAACCGCGAAATCCGTGACGACTTCCTCAAGACACTCCGCTTCTGGTCCGACCGCGGCGTGGACGGCTTCCGCGTCGACGTCGCCCACGCGCTGACCAAGGACCTCACCGAGCCGCTGATCTCCAAGGTGGAGCTCAGCGCCGCGAACACGGGCACGGACGGATTCCCGGACGGCTCGCACCCGTTCTGGGACCGCGACGAAGTCCACGAGATCTACGCCGAATGGCGCGAGGTGTTCAACGAGTACAACCCGCCGCGCACGGCCGTCGCCGAGGCCTGGGTGCACGCCACCCGCCGCGCCCGCTACGCCAGCCCGGAGGGCCTGGGCCAGGCGTTCAACTTCGACCTCCTGCAGGCCGACTTCGACGCCGGCGAGTTCCGCGAAATCATCGCCCGGAACCTCGCCGAGGCCACGGAATCCGGGGCCTCCTCCACCTGGGTCTTCTCCAACCACGACGTCGTCCGCCACGCCACCCGCTACGGCCTGCCCCAGGGCGGCGGCAAGCACGCCCAGGGCCAGGACGGCAAGGGCTGGCTGCTGGCCGGCGCCCCTGTCGAAGAGCTCGACGTCGAACTCGGCCTGCGCCGGGCCCGCGCCGCCACCTTGCTGATGCTGGCCCTGCCGGGTTCGGCCTACCTGTACCAGGGCGAGGAACTGGGCCTGCAGGAAGTCACCGAGATCCCCGACGCCGAGCGCCAGGACCCCACCTTTTTCCGGAACAAGGGCGTAGAGATCGGCCGCGACGGCTGCCGCGTGCCGCTGCCGTGGGCTCCGGAGGGCACTTCGTTCGGCTTCGGCGCCGGCGGGGCGCACCTGCCCCAGCCGGCCTGGTTCGGCCGCTACGCCGTGGCAGCCCAGGACGGCGTGGAAGGCTCCACCCTCGAGCTCTACCGCAAGGCCCTGAAGCTGCGCCGCGAACTGCAGACCTCGGAGGAACTGCAATGGCAGGAAGCCGGCAGCGCCGACGTCCTGCGCTTCAGCCGTCCCGGCGGCTGGCAGACGGTGACCAACTTCGGCGACGCACCGGTTGACCTGCCTGCCGGCGAGGTGCTGGTCAGCAGCGGCCCGCTGGAAGATGGACAGCTGCCGGCCAACACCACCGTCTGGCTGCGGTGAGGCCCGCACCGAAGGATTCGTCCGGCGCGGCCGCCCTCGACGGGACCCTTCCCCAGGAACTCGTCTACGGCTGCATGGGCCTGGGCGGGAACTGGTCGGCGGAGCCGTACTCGTCCGCGCACGTGGACGAGGCGGCCGCCGCCGTCGACGCCGCCATGAGCGCGGGCATCACGCTCTTTGACCACGCTGACATCTACACCAAGGGCAAAGCCGAAGCCGTCTTCGGCGAGGTCCTGGCCCGGACCCCCGGGCTGCGGGAGAAGATCCGGCTGCAGACCAAATGCGGCATCCGGCTGGGCGAGCAGGGCCTGGAGGCCTACTACGACCTCAGCCGGGACGGCATCCTGGCGCGGGTCAACGAAAGCCTGGCCCGGCTCCGCACGGACTACGTCGACGTGCTCATGCTGCACCGCCCCGATCCCCTGATGGATCCGGCGGAGGTGGCATCCGCCGTCGGGCAGCTCATGGCCGAGGGCAAAGTGCGGGCAGTGGGCGTGTCCAACATGTCGGGCCCGCAGATCGAGATGCTGCAGGACCGGCTCGAGGTGCCCGTGGTGGGCAACCAGCTCGAAATGAGCCTGCTGAAGCGGGCCTGGCTCGAAAGCACGGTGCTGGTCAACCACGCTGAGGGCACGGACTACAGCTTCCCGCACGGCACCGTGGAGCATTGCGCCCGGAACGGTATCCGGCTGCAGGCATACGGGTCGCTGGCCCGCGGCCTGTACACCGGGGCGCCGGCGGCCGTGCCGACGCCGGCAGAGGAGGCCACCAGCGCCCGTGTGGCCGCCCTGGCCGCCGCGAAGGGGACCACGGGGGAGGCGATCGTGCTGGGCTGGCTCATGAAGCACCCAGCCGGGATTGCGCCCGTGATCGGCACCGCCAACCCGGACAGGATCCTCGCCTGCGCCGGTGCCGCCGAGGCCGCCGCGGCGATGACCCGCGCCGAGTGGTACGGCCTCTGGGTCGCGGCCAGGGGAAGCAACATCCCCTAGCCAGTCCCGCCGTAACCCACCCGACTAGCTGGCAGGCGAGGCCGTTTGGAGTCCTGAAAACGGCTTCTGCTGCCAGCTGGTTGGACAGGGACGTGATTTTGGTCGTAATGGTCGCCCCTGAGGGCCGGATCGCTTAGCGGCAAGTGCCCCCGGGCGGCTAGCGTAGATGCATGACTTCTACCACCACCGCCGAATCACTTCGGCCCCAGCGCAACATCCCGGCCGACATCGCCCGCTCCTGGCTGCTGGTGAACGCGATGAAGACCGATCTCTTCGACCAGTCCGCCGTCTCCCGGGCCGATGCCATCATCCTCGACATCGAAGACGCGGTGGACCCCTCCCAGAAGGACATCGCCCGCGCCAACGTCGTGAACTGGCTGACCGCCGGCGGCAGCGCGTGGGTCCGGATCAACGACGCCACCAGCCCGTTCTGGGCCGACGACCTTGCCGGGCTGCGCGGCACTCCCGGCCTGCTGGGCATCATGCTGGCCAAAACCGAATCGGCCGACCAGGTCACGGAGAGCTTCCACCGGATGGACGGCAAGACCCCGGTCATCCCCCTGGTCGAGTCCGCCGTCGGCATCGAGGAAGCCAACAACATCGCGAAGGCCCAGGGCGCCTTCCGCCTGGCCTTCGGTTCGGGCGACTTCCGCCGCGACACCGGCATGGCGGCCACCGCCGAAGCCATGGCCTACCCCCGCGCCAAGCTGGTGGTGGCCAGCCGTGTCGGCAACCTGCCCGGCCCCATCGACGGCCCCACCGTCGGCACGAACCACCCGATCCTGCGCGAACAGACCGGCATCACCGTGATGATGGGGATGACCGGGAAGCTCTGCCTCGCGATCGACCAGACGCCGGTCATCAACGAGGTCATCAGCCCCACGCCGTCCGACGTCGCGTGGGCCACGGACTTCATGGCCGACTTCGAGGCCAGCGGCCGCGTCATCCGCGACGGCTCCGACCTGCCGCGCCTGGGCCGCGCCGAGAAGATCATGAAGCTCGCGGTAGCCTTTGGCGTGCAGCCGGCTCTGTAGCCACACACCACTCAAGGAGCCCCCGTGACCGATACCCGCTATCTGGTTCACGGGGTCTTTTGGGATGGTCCGGCGCCGGTTCCCGCGCCCGGACCTGGACAGCCCGGCGGAGGGCTCCCGGTGATGCGCCTGCAGGACCCTGACGGCACCCTCACCGAACTGGCGCTCGACGCCGGCACCCGGCTCGGTTTCCGGCTCGCCGCCAACGGGAAGCACTGCCTCGGGCGTCACGTGGTCCACGGCCCGGCGGACCGGGACCACGTCCTCTGCCCCGCCCGGGCTGCCGCCACCAAGGGCAGCCAGTGCGAACGGTGCTTCGTGCTGGACGACTCCCGGCTTATCCACGACTTCCACCGCGGCGGCAGGGTCCCGCCGGGCCTGCGCGCGTACCTGATGCAGCCGCACTGGCTCTACGTCGCCACCTTCGCCAACGGGGCCAGCAAGGTCGGCACCGTGTCCCACCCGCGCAAATGGAACCGGCTCGCCGAGCAGGGCGCTGTGGTCGCCCGGTACGTCGCCCGAGCCGAGGACGGCCGCGTGGTCCGCATCCTTGAGGACATGGTCACGCGCGACACCGGGCTGCCGCAGCAGGTCCGCGCCGCCGCCAAAGCGGCTGCGCTCGTGGCACCGGCAGCCGCCGTCGAACTCGATGCCGTGAACGGGCGGCTGGCAGGGGTGGTCCGGACATTGCTCGCCGGTGCCGGCGGGGAGGGCTTTGAAGTGGTGGATGAGCGGTGGGTCCGGCCGGAGCTCTCTGCCAACGCCTGCGCCCCGGCCGCCCGGCATGCCTACCCCCACGACCTGGGGACCGGAACGCACGGGTTCCGGGTCGATTCGCTGAGCGGCAGCATTGCGCTGGCGGCGCTGGATGGCAGCGAACTGGAATTCGTGGTGAACCTGGGGCAGCTCAAGGCCCGGATGATCGAACTCGGGGACCACGGCTCGGACGTCCCGGCCGTGCAGGAAACATTGTTCTGACGCTGAAATTGCCCCGCGACGCGCAAATTACCGGACGCGCCCGTATTCCCGCGTCGCCAGGCATTCTGAGTGTCGCCAGGAATTTTGCGGATCGCGGCGGCGCCGGCGCGCCCCGGTAGACTGGCACGGTGCTGAACGAATTCTGGGCCACCGCGTCAACCGCCTACAAGGTGCTCGTCTTCAGTGCCATGGGCCTGATCGCCCTCGGCATCACCCTCAGTGTGGTCGGCAACAGCACCGGCAACCAGGCCCTTGCCCTCGCCTCGCTGGCGGTGATTGGGCTGGGCCTGATCCTGCACATTGCCGGGCTCGTGGTCCGCGGCCAGGCAATCCGGAAGAACCTCAAACGCTAGCAGCCGCGTTCCGCACCACATGGCTCCGGGCATGCTCCACAGCGTCCGGAAGGGACGTGAACAGGTGCTTGTGATGCCGCAGTGAGCGGATGACCCCCACATTGGTCACGAGCTCCAGATGCTGCGGCTGGACACCCTTCAGCAGGACCGTGACGCCGCGCAGCTCCAGCGCCGAAATCACCTCGACGAGCGCATGGGCACCCGTGGCGTCCAGCATCCGCAGCTGCGACAGCCGGATGATGGCCACCTGGACGTCCTTGACCTGGCTGATCTCCTGCAGGACCCGTTCCGCGGCGCCGAAGAACATGGCCCCGTCCAGCCGGAAAATGGCGATGTGCTCGTCTCCCGGAACCGTCGGCCCGGGGATGTCCTCGCGCCGGACTCCGCTCAGGGACGCGAATGCCCGCAGCGTGAACACGGCTGCCGCGGCGAGTCCGATCTGGATTGCCACAATGAGGTCGAAGGCGACGGTGATGAGGGCCGTGATCACGAACACCGCCGCGTCGGCGCGGGTGGACCGGAGGATCGCCGTTACCGTGTGCCGCGAGACCATGCGTGTGGCCGTGACCATGAGGATGCCGGCCAGCGCCGCCAGCGGGATCCGTCCGACGAGTCCGGCCGCCAAATAGATGATGGCCAGCAGCACCAGGGCGTGCACTACCGCGGAGAGCCTGGTCTTGGCGCCGGAACGGACGTTCACGGCCGTCCGGGCGATCGCGCCCGTGGCGGGCATGCCGCCGAAGAATCCGGCGGCGATCGAGGCCAGCCCCTGCCCGGTGAGTTCCCGGTCCGGGCTGTATGGGCCGGACGGACGGCCGTCCGGCCCCACCATGCCGGCGGCCACCCGGGCCGAGAGCAAAGATTCAATGGCGGCGAGCGTCGCGATGGAGACGGCAGGCATCAGCAGGCCGCCCAGTGCGGCCGGATCCACAGAGGGCATGGAGGGCGCCGGCAGGGAGTGCGGAAGTGCGCCGATCCGGGGTATGTCCAGCGCCAGCAGCTCTGCCGCCACGGTGGTGAGCAATACCGCGATCAGGCTCGCAGGCAGGGACTTGTTGAGCCTGGGCAGCAGGTACATCAGGGCCGCGACGCCCGCCACCACAGCGAGCGTCTGCAGCACGGTTGGCATGGTTGCCTGTGACGCACTCTCGATGGCCGCCATGAGAGTGTTGTGGCCGGGCGTTCCCGCCGTGCCCGTGGCCAGGGGCACCTGCTGGAGGAAGATGATGGCGGCGATGCCGAGCGTGAAACCCTCCACGACCGGCCAGGGGATGAACGCGACGGCGCGGCCCAGTCCGCTCACTCCCAGGACCATGACGAGCAGTCCGGCCAGCACCGAGACCAGCGCGACGCTGCCGACGCCGTGGGCGGCGACCACCGGGGCCAGGACCACCACCATGGCGCCGGTGGGGCCGGAGACCTGGACGTTGGATCCGCCCATGACGGCGGCGACCAGTCCGGCCACCACCGCGGTGATGAGTCCGGCCTCCGCCCCGACGCCGGAGCTCACCCCGAAGGCCAGGGCCAGGGGGAGGGCCACAATGCCTACTGTGATTCCGGCGAACAGGTCCGTCTTCCAGGCGGACCGCAAGAGCCCGTAGTCGCGCCGGGAGGGCACAAACCGGGTAAGGCGTCTCCGGAGCGTGTCGGGTGTCCCGACCGGACTTGATGCCGCGTCCGCGCTCACGGCGCTGTGTTGTCGAGATGGCCAGTGTCGTCGAGGTGGCCAGTGCTGTCGAGGTGGCCTGCCGGCAGCTCCTGAGCTATCCGGAGCTGTTCGGTGGAACCGGCCAGGGTGTCCAGCAGGAAGACCCGGGCGATCGCGAGAAGCTCCTTGATCTTAGGATGAGCCAGCCGGTAGGTCACCACATTCGCCGTCCGGACAGACGTCACCACGCCGTGCCGGCGCAGCGTCCCCAGATGCTGGGACAGATGCGAGGGCTCCAGTCCCGTCTCGGCGAGCAGGTAACTGACCGGCGCCGCAGTGTCCGGTGCCGCGGCCAGAAGCTCGAGGATCCGGATGCGGGCCGGGTGGGCCAGGGCCTTGAACAGGTTGGCCTTGATTTCGTACAACGGGGTCTGCGCGGCGGAGATCATGGCAGGAGGACACCTTCTCGCATCCGTTCGCGGCGCGGCCCGGCGGGACAGCGCCGCTGTCTGGATTGATGGATTGATGTTTTCATCATATCGCGCGAGTCAATACCCTCCCGTCAATGCCCGTCCGATCCCGGCGCGCACCCTGTCACGAAGCCGGACGGTCCCGGGCGTGGCGATAGGCTGGAACCATGACTATCAATCCGGACCTGCAGGGCCGCAGCTACCCTGCCGCAGAGGTGTATGACGTCGGCCGCGAGAAGATCCGCGAGTTCGCGCGCGCGGTCAAGGCCACGCACGCGGCCCACTTCGACGTCGATGCCGCCAAGGCCCTGGGGCACAGCGACCTCGTGGCGCCGCCGACCTTCGCCATCATCGTCGCGCAGCGCGCTGACGCGCAGCTGATCGAGGACCCGGATTCCGGGATCGACTTCTCCCGCGTGGTCCACGCCGACCAGCGGTTCACCCACCACCGCCCGATCATCGCAGGCGACCGGCTGGTCGCCGAACTGCACGTCGACGGCGTCCGCGCCATGGGCGGCGGAGCCATGATCACCACCCGCTCGGAAATCTTCGCCCTGGCCCCCGGCGATGCCGCCGATGCCGCCGGCGTCCGCGAGCCGGTCGCCACCACCACCTCGTCCATCCTGGTCCGCGGAGAGGGACAGTAGCCATGAGCGTCAACATCGCAGAACTCACCGTCGGCCAGGACATCGGCAGCCGCAGCATTACCGTCACCCGTACCGATCTCGTCAAGTACGCAGGCGCCTCCGGTGACTTCAATCCGATCCACTGGAACGAGGCTTTCGCCACGGGCGTCGGCCTGCCCGGCGTGATCGCCCACGGCATGTTTACCATGGGCGCCGCTGTCCAGCTCGTCACTGACTGGGCCGGCGACCCCGCCGCCGTCGTCGACTTCCAGACCCGCTTCACCAAGCCGGTGCCGGTCGCCGACACCACGGGGACGCCGGAGGCCGGTGCCGTGATCGAGGTCAGCGGGGCCATCGGAGCGCTCGACGCCGACGCCGGCACCGCCCGCGTCGACCTCACGGTCCTCTCGTCCGCCCAAAAGGTCCTCGTCAAGGCCCAGGCCGTAGTCAGGCTGGCCTAGCCCATGGCATTGCAGTGAATCGGACTGCTGTGACCAAGGATGTCTTCGTCCCGGCCGCCGAGATCACGCACTGGCGCAACGCTGTGGTGGTGGCCTACGGAGCGAGCGGAATCGCGTTTTCCACGTGGGTGTCCCGGCTGCCGGCCATCCGCGACGGCCTGGACCTGACTCCGGGCACCGTCGGGCTGCTCCTGCTCTGCATGACGGCGGGGTCCTTCCTGTCCGTGTCCGCATCGGGCCTGATTGTCCTTCGCCTCGGCTCCAAGCTCACCATCCGGATCGGCAGCATCATGGTGGGCTTCGGGCTGATGCTGGCAGGCTTCGGCACCTCCGTGCTCGCCAGTCCGGTGGCGGTCGCCGCCGGACTGGCGATCATCGGGCTGGGCACCGCCAGCTGGAACACCGCGTCGAACGTCGAAGGCGCCGCGGTGGAACGCGCGGTCCGGCGGCACATCATGCCCCGGCTGCACGGCTCCTTCAGCCTGGGCACGGTGGCTGGAGCCGGGCTGGGTGCCTGGGCAGCCGCCGCCGGGATCCCCGTCTTCTGGCACCTGGCCGCGGTGGGCCTGCTGGTGGCCGGCTCGGTGACCACCGCTGCGGCGTGGTTCCGGGCGGACATCACGCCGGTCGAGGGGGAGCGCCCCTTCAAGGTATCCGGGACAGATACGTTCGAGGATCCCTCCACCGGGCCCATCCCGATCGTCCGGCAGACGGACGCCGTCCCGGAGCAGCCGCTGGACAACAAACGCCAGATCGCGCAGGCCTGGCGTGACCGGCGCACTCTGCTCCTGGGCGTGCTGGTCCTTGGGCTGGCCCTCGCCGAAGGGGCGGCGGGGGACTGGGTGGCCCTGGCATTGTCAGACGGCCACGGCCAGACCGACGCCGCCGGAGCCGCAGGCTACGGGCTGTTCGTCACCTTCATGACCATCGGCCGCTTCGCCGGCACCCTGGTCCTTGACCGCTTCGGCCGGGTCCCGGTGATGCGCTGGTGCGCCGCGCTCGCGGTGCTGGGCCTCGGCTTGTTCGTCTTCGCCCCCGCGCCGTGGCTGGCCTACGTGGCCTTGGCCATCTGGGGACTCGGAGCCTCGCTCGGTTTCCCGGTGGGCATGTCCGCCGCGGCCGACGATCCCGTCAAGGCCGCTGCCCGGGTGTCCGTGGTGTCCACGATCGGCTACGGAGCCTTCCTGTGCGGGCCGCCGCTGCTGGGCCTGCTGGCCGAGCACGTCGGGATTCTCCACTCCCTGCTTGCCGTCATGGTGATGCTGATCGTGAGCTTCCTGCTCTCCCCGGTGGCGCGCAAACTCCCCGTGCCCGCGCCCGTGCCGGGACAGTACAGCTGATATGAGTTGAGTCTGTCCTTCACAAACACCTCCGGAGATGTCAGGACGGGATGTATCAGATTCCCTTGAGGACCCGGGGCTGATCCGCGGGGTCCTCCCGACGCCTTCGGAGGTGTTTGTCATGTCTGTTCAGGCCGCGGCGGCCGGTGATTCACCCGTTGTTGTTGCTGTCGATGTTGGCAAGAGGGTGGTCGCGTTGTCGGTCACTGATGCGGCCCGGCACCGCTTGTTGGGTCCGCTGGACTTTGAGATGTCGGGGCGGGGACTGGACGGGGTCCTGGCTTTGATCAGGACCAGGCTGGTCGGCATTGATGCCCCCGTGAGAGTCGGGATCGAAGCTGCCGGGCATTACCACCGGCCGCTGCTCACCGCGTCCGTGTGGCCCGCAGGCTGGCAGGTGCTGGAACTGAATCCCGCGCACGTGGCCGAGCAGCGCAGGGTCCAGGGACGCCGGCGGATCAAGACCGACGCCCTGGATCTGGAAGCGATCACAGAGCTGGTCCTCAGCGGCCGCGGCGTTCCTGTGACTGCGCGCGAGGCTGTGATCGGCGAGCTCGGCGCGTGGGCGGCGCACCGGACCCGCAGGGTCCAGGCGCGGACCGCGACGAAGAACCAGTTGCTGGGTCAGCTGGACCGGGCCTTCCCCGGGCTGGCCCTGGTCCTGCCGGACGTGCTCGGCACGAAAGTGGGAAGGCTCGTTGCCGCTGAATTCGCCGACCCGAAGCGGCTCGCCGCACTGGGCACCGCCCGGTTCATCCGGTTCGCGGCCGCCCGGGGGCTCCAGGTGCGCCAGCCGCTGGCCGAACGGCTCGTGGATGCCGCCCGCGACGCGCTGACCACGGTGGACGGTGGCCCGCCGCGTTCTGGCCGCCGATCTGGCCCTTCTGGCGGAACTCTGCACACAGATCGACGCATCCGAGGCCGAACTCGCCCGGCTGCTGCCGCTGAGCCCCTTCGCGACCCTCACCACCACCCCGGGCTGGGGCGTGGTCCGCGCCGGCAACTACGGCGGCGCCCTGGGCGACCCGCACCGCTGGCCCGGACCGTCACAGATCTACCGGGCATCGGGTCTGTCCCCCACCCAGTACGAATCGGCAGGCAAACGACGCGACGGATCCATCAGCAGGGAAGGCAACGTGGCACTACGCCGGGCCCTGATCGATCTCGGCATGGGGCTCTGGTTCAACGACGCGCCCAGCCGGACCTACGCCGCGGCGCTCAGGACCAGAGGCAAGCACGGCGGCGTCATCGCCTGCGCGATGGCGCACCGCGCATCACGGATCGCCTACGCCATGGTCCGGGACCAGACCATCTACGACCCCGGCCGCTGGAAGTGACAAACCGCGGCACACCATGAGGCCAACCAGACATCCCCTTCCCGGAGCCAAAGGAGGTGCACGCAGCATCCCTTCACAACCCGGAGCGGCGGTGAGACGCTGGAACCGACGAAGGGCCGGACCAGACGCCGATACAGCTATGGCGGACGCCTTCCGCGTTACGCCGTCTCTAGCTTGGCGCCCGGCCCTTCGCCCCGCGGGCAACCCGAACGACGCCAGATGACCCGGGTGAAATAGCTGAGGTCGCATAAGTCAGCGTGGGCGCCCACAGACCAACGCCGGTCCAGCCGCCAAACCGCCCCTCCACAACACTTCAGAACGCCCGCCAGACACACGGGGCGAACCTTCACGCCCGGGGCATGCACTTGACACGACCTATAGCCAGCTAGCTCAGTACAGCTAGCGCCCGCTTAGGGGCCAACGGATGATCCCGGCTAGGCTGGTCAGGTGACCCAGATCCAGCTCTCCGCCCTAACCACGTCCGCCGTCGGCGGCCCCGCCGGCAGCTACATCGAAGCCCGCAGCGAGGCCGGCATCATCGACGCCGTGCGCACGGCGGACGCCGCCGGCCAGCCCTTGCTGATCATCGGCGGCGGCTCCAACCTGCTGGTGTCCGACGACGGATTCCCCGGTACTGTGCTCAAGATCGCCTCGGAAGGGTTCACCGTCAACGCCGAGGACTCCTGCGGCGGCGTGGCGGTGGTGGTCCAGGCCGGTCACAACTGGGACGCCTTCGTTGACCACGCCGTGAAGCATGCCTGGTCCGGCGTCGAGGCGCTCTCCGGCATCCCCGGCGCCACGGGCGCGACTCCCGTGCAGAACGTCGGCGCCTACGGGTCCGACGTCTCGCAGACGATCGCCGCGGTACGGACCTGGGACCGGGAACGCAACGCGGTGAAGACCTTCACGAATTCCGAACTCAAATTCGGCTACCGTGACTCCATCCTGAAGCGGACCACCGTCAACGGATCGCCGCGCTTTGTGGTGCTCACCGTGGAATTCCAGCTCCCGCTCGGCCGGATGAGCGCCCCGGTCCGCTACGCCGAACTCGCCTGGGCGCTCGGCGTCGAGCAGGGCCGGCGGGCCTACTCCAACGACGTGCGGCGCGAAGTGCTGCGGCTCCGGGCGTCCAAGGGCATGGTCTGGGATGCGAACGACCGTGACACCTACTCCACGGGGTCCTTTTTCACGAACCCGATCGTGTCCGAAGACATCGCGGCACGGCTGCCGCAGGAGGCCCCGCGTTACCCGGCCGGTGCGGATGGGCTGACCAAGCTTTCGGCGGCCTGGCTGATCGATCAGGCCGGGTTCGTCAAGGGCTTCGGGCTGGACCCGGACAGCGTCTCGGGTGGCCGGGCATCGCTGTCCACCAAGCACACACTCGCCATCACCAACCGGGGCGGGGCGAGCACGGCCGACATGCTGGCTGTTGCGCGCGAGGTGCGCCACGGCGTCGTCGAACGTTTCGGCATTGAACTGCACCCGGAACCGCTGCTGATCGGCGTCGCTCTCTAAGGTTGCTCTGGCGGAAGGCCGGTTCTCCAGGAAGGCCGGGCCGCCTACCGGTCCGTGTGGCGGGGGGCCACCTTGCTGAAGAGCATGAAGGTGAAACCGGAGGCCGCGGCCCCGAGCAGGAAGACCTGGCAGAACGCCACGGACTGAACGCTGGGCCCACTTTGCAGCACCAGTCCGGCGCACGCAAACGCCACGGCGCCGGCGAGAAACGCCAGGGAGCCGAGCAGGAAGGCCTGTACGGTGGCCGGAAATTCGCCGGCGTAGTCGAACTGGAGCTCCCGGCCCCGCGGGGTAATGCTGCCGCTCTTCATGCCTGCCGGCGTCCGTGCCTGAGACCGTGCCCGCGGCTGCAGCGCAGCGGCCGTGACGAAGCTGCCCACGGACACTGCCATGCACAGCCCTGCCACCAGCTGCAGGGTGCTCATCATGGGCGAAAGCCGGGTGCCGCTGGCGATCGCGACGGCGAGCCCGGCAGCCATGCCGGCGGCGCTGGAGGCCCAGCCCAGCAGGGCCAGCTTCCGACACAGGGGCCGCAGCAGCGGCCACACCTCACTCATAGTCATGCATCAAGGCTAAAGAGGTCCGCTGGACGGCGGCTGGGAAGAGCCGGGCAACAGCCCGACAGCCGACCTACCATAGACCCATGGCAGCAGTGACGGGCATGGGTCGGCTCAGCCCCGGGATCATGGGCAGGCTGCGGCTGGCCGCGCAGGGACTGCTGGGACCAGGGTTCCAGTCCGTCCCGGAAGCCGTCCGCGCGATGACGGCAATGCAGGCCCAGGACCTGCAGGCCGTGCTCTGGGCCGTCGGCCAGCGGGTGCCCGGTTCCCGCGTCGATGACGTCCGCGGGGCGCTGGACCGGGCGGAGATCGTCCGTTCCTGGCCCATGCGCGGCACCTTGCACGTGCTGGCACCCGAGGATTTGAAATGGATGCTGGCCATTACCTCGGAAAGGCTGATCCGTGGCATGGCCGGACGCCACCGGGACCTCGGCATCGGTGACGCGGACGTGGACGCAGCAGCGGAGTCCGCGTTGCGGCTGGTCTCCGCAGGAGCAGCCAGCCGGGCGGAATTGTTCCAGGCCTTCGAACGGGCGGGCCAGTCCACCGCGGGCCAGCGCGGCATCCATCTGCTGGGGATCCTGTGCCAGCGGGGATTGCTGGTGCAGGGTCCGCTGGCAGGAAACCAGCAGCTGGTGGTGGCGTTCGGCGACTGGATCACCGAGTCTCGGACCCTGGACCGCCCGGATGGCATCGCCGAGTGGCTGCTGCGCTACCTGCGCAGCCACGGCCCCGCAACGGAACGTGATTTTTCCTGGTGGTCCGGCATCCCCCTGACGGAAACCCGCGCGGCCCTGGCCCGCGTCAAGGACCGCCTGGTGGAGCTGGAGTTCGTGGGGACCAGCTACTGGCTCGCGCCGGCAACGGCCGCGCTGCTGGACGACGGCGTGCCGGGGCGGCGCACCGTGCTGGCGCTGCCGGGGTTTGATGAATTCCTGCTCGGCTACGCGGACCGGTCCGTGGTGCTGGCGCCGGAGCACGCTGACAAGATCGTCCCCGGCGGCAACGGCATGTTCAAGAAGACCATTGTGGCGGGCGGCACGGTGATCGGCACCTGGGCGGGGCCGCCGGGCGGCCGGGGCGCCGGCGTCGTGCCCGAACCCTTCGATGCTGTTAACGGGCTGCGGCCTGCCGCTCAAAAGTCCTTTGAGCTGCAGGCCGCGAAGTACCGCAGATTCCTTGGTGCCTGAACGGGCGCCTGAAATCCCTAAAGGTTTCCGGTGGCGATGCGGAGCATGCGCCGCAGCGGCTCGGCGGCGCCCCAGAGCAGCTGGTCGCCCACCGTGAACGCGCTGATGTACTCCGGGCCCATCTCCAGCTTGCGGATGCGGCCCACCGGAATGTCCAGGGTGCCGGATGCCGCCACGGGCGTGAGATCGGCCATCGAGGCTTCCTTGGTGTTCGGCACCACGCGGGCCCACTGGTTGTCCGCGTCCACGAGTTTCTCGATCTCGGCCACCGAGAGGTCTTCGCGCAGCTTCAGTGTCAGGGCCTGGGAGTGCGAGCGCATCGCACCGATCCGGACGCACAGGCCGTCCATGATGATCCGGTTCCCGGCGGAGGTGCCAAGGATCTTGTTCGTCTCCACCCCGGCCTTCCATTCCTCTTTGGACTGGCCGTTGCCGAGGTCCGCGTCGATCCAGGGGATCAGGGAACCGGCCAGCGGGACGCCGAACTGGGTGGCGTCGATGCCGGAGCGCTGGTGCGCCAGGACCTTCCGGTCGATCTCCAGGATCGCCGACGCCGGGTCGTCCAGTTCGGTGCTCACCTCGGCGTTGAGGCTGCCGAACTGGCTCAGCAGCTCACGCATGTGGCGTGCCCCGCCGCCGGAGGCCGCCTGGTACGTCATGGACGTGCCCCACTCGACGAGGTCGTTCTTGAACAGCCCGCCCAGTCCCATCAGCATGCAGGACACAGTGCAGTTGCCGCCGATGTAGTCCTTCACCCCGCCGGAGAGGCCGGCGTCGATGACGTCCCGGTTGATGGGGTCCAACACGATGATGGAGTCCTCATTCATGCGCAGCGTGGAGGCGGCATCGATCCAGAGGCCGTCCCAGCCGCGGCCGCGGAGCTCGCCGTGGACCTGCTTGGTGTAGTCCCCGCCCTGGGCGGTGACAATAATGGGCAGCTTCGCCAGCGTCTCGAGGTCGAATGCGTCCTCGAGCTTGCCGGCCGCGCCAGCGCCGGCAATGGCCGGGGCGGCGCCGCCCGCGTTCGAGGTGGAGAAGAAGACGGGGTTGATGGTGGCGAAGTCGCCCTCGTCCTGCATGCGCTGCATCAGGACGGAACCGACCATGCCACGCCAACCGACCAGGCCGACGGACGGGGTAGCTGCTGTAGTCATGGGCCCAGTTTAGACTTCACCGCCCGCCTGGCGCAGTCGGTTACGTCACGGGATCTATTCGCCGCGCGGCTCTTCCAGCAGCGCCGCCTTGCGCCGGCGCAGCGCAAAGACCGCCCCGAACGTGAAGACCTGGGTCACCACCACCAGCACGATCGCCCCGAGGATCTTGTTGCCGCCCAGGATCATGGTGAGCCCCACGATGGCCGAGAGGAGCGCGAGCAGGGGCAGGAGCATGTACCCCAGGACAAAGAGTGTCTCGGGCTTGCGCAGCATTACTTGGCCTCCGTCCGGCGCCACAGCGTGATCCGGTAGCGGGTGCCGTTGGCCGAGGTCAGCCAGCCGTTGGCGGGGAGGCTGGCGGAGGCGGTCCAGTCGTAGCCGAGGTCGGGAGCGAAGGTATCCCCTTCGGCGGTGGTGTCGATTGTGGTGACGACGGCGACGTCGGCGAGGTCCAGCGCCTGCGCAAAGATCTCGCCGCCGCCAATGATCCAGACCGTCTCATGGCCGGGTACGAACTGGGATTCGAGCAAAGCGTCGTCGAGCGACGCGACCGCGACGGCGCCTTCCGCGCCGGGGGTGTCCCGCCAGGCGGCCTGGCGGGTGATGACAATGTTTGTCCGGGCGGGCAGCGGGCGGTACTTGTCCGGGAACGACTCCCAGGTCTTGCGGCCCATGATGACCGGGTGCCCGGAGGTGAGGCTGCTGAAGTGCCTCATGTCCTCGGGCAGGTGCCACGGCATGGCGCCGGCCTGGCCGATGACCCCGGTGCTGGTCTGGGCCCAGACCAGCCCCAGGCCAGTGGTGGACGCGCGGAGTTGCTCAGTGAAATCGCCGGGCTGCACGCCCGGGGTGGCTTCGTTGCTCATACGGCTATCGGGGCCTTAATCGTCGGGTGGTGCTGGTAGCCGACCACCTCGAAGTCCTCGAGGGTGTAGTCGAGGATGGAGTCCGGCTTGCGGGTGATGTTCAGTTGGGGGTAGTCGTAGGGCTCGCGGGCGAGCTGCTTGAGGACCTGGTCCATGTGGTTGTCATAGATGTGGACATCCCCGCCGGTCCAGACGAATTCGCCCGGTTCCAGGCCGGTCTGCTGCGCAACCATGAGCGTCAGCAAGGCGTAGGATGCGATGTTGAACGGCACGCCCAGGAAGGTGTCCGCGGAGCGCTGGTACAGCTGGCAGGAGAGCTTGCCGTCGGCCACGTAGAACTGGAAGAACGCGTGGCACGGGGGCAGTGCCATGTCCTTGAGTTCGGAGACGTTCCAGGCCGAGACGATGTGCCGGCGCGAGTCCGGGTTGGACTTCAGGTTCTCGATGAGTTCGGCGATCTGGTCGATGTGGCCGCCGTCGGGCGTGGGCCAGGAACGCCACTGGACGCCGTAAACGGGGCCGAGTTCGCCGTCGGCGTCGGCCCATTCGTCCCAGATGGTGACGCCCTGGTCCTGCATCCATTTGACGTTCGTGTCGCCGCGGAGGAACCAGAGCAGCTCCACCGCCACGGACTTGAAGTGCACCCGCTTGGTGGTGACGAGCGGGAAGCTCTTGCTCAGGTCAAAGCGGAGTTGGCGACCAAAAACGCTGAGGGTGCCGGTTCCGGTACGGTCTGATTTGTGCGTGCCGTGCTCGAGGACGTCGCGCAGGAGGTCTTCATAGGGCGTAGGGATGCTCACGGTTCCAGTCTACTGAGAACTGGCTTTCTCTCCTTATTTGTCTTGCTGGCTGAGCTTAGCGCGGAGGATCTCCAGCAGGGCGGCGTCGTCCAGCCCGGCACTGCGGCCTTCCGCAATATAGCGGTCGACGGCGGCGATCACGGCCGCGGGGGCCTCGCCTTGCCCTTGGGTGCCCGCGGGGGCCGGCAGGGCTGGCTTGCCCGCGACCACCGTGCCGTTGCGCCGCCGGGTTTCGATCAGTCCGGCCAGTTCGAGTTCCTTGTACGCCCGCGCGACGGTGCCGGCGGCCAGGCCCAGGTCCGACGCAAGGCTGCGGACTGTCGGCAGCCGGGTTCCCGGTGCCAGGGTCCCGACCGTGATGAGGGAGGTGATCTGCGCCCGGATCTGTTCGAAGGGGGGAACCGGCGACCGCAGGTTGACGGAGATCCCCACGCTCACGTGGCGGGCTCCTTGTCCGGCCGCGGAGCTGGAGCGGACGGTGCCCGGGCCGGCGTACGGAAAGGGATGACGGCGATGACTATGGCAGCGGCGCCCAGCGCAGAGCCGGCCAGGGTTGCCGGCCACCACGATCCGGCGGCCGGATCGACGGCTTCACCGAACGCGTCCGGCCCGAACACGGCCGCCCACGCCTGGCTCTGGGTCAGCAGCAGGACTGCGGCCTGGGCGGTGAGGGTGGCCGCGATGGTCCGCACGACACGGTGCAGGGTGATGGCGCGCAGGGCGGCGTCCAGGCCGCGCGGGGCGTCGCGGACGCCCCGGCGGAACCAGACGGTGAGGAACGCCGGCAGGGAGGCAGCGCAGGCCCCGGCCGTCAGCAGCCCGGCCGGAACCCAGCCCGGTCCTTCGGCGAGGCGCGCCTGCCCCGCCGCCGTGACGCCCAGGACGGCAAGGAATACGAGGAGCGCCAGGACAGCCGTGGTCAGCAGGGCGGGGCTGGCCGGTTGCCGGGGCCAGCCGCGCGGCGCTTCGGGACTTCCGTAGTTGCGCTGCAACAGGAACTCGCCGGCGGCAATGACCAGCAGTACGGAAGTGGCCGTCAGCGTCACGAAGCCTGCAAAACCGTAACTGGCGGTAGCCATGAGGAGCTGGGAAAGGAAGGCGCCGGCGACCAGCGGCACAGCGGCCGCCAGCCCCAGCAGCGCCCCGAGGGAGGAGACCAGTCTGGCGGCCGGGTGTTGGCGGCCGGTGGCGAGCCCTGATTCCGGTCGGTTCCGGACGCCCAGCCTGGCGGCCGCGAGCCGCGGGGGCCGCCACCACCACATGACGAGGAGGACCACGGTTGCCGCGAGGCCGGCGAAGTTCGTCCACGACGTCATCCCGTGGGCGGGATCGGGACGGGACGCGAAGTTCCCCGCGATGACTGTCAGCCCGGCAGCCACCGTGGACACTGTGCGCAGCAGCCGGTTCATCGCGATGGTCCGCAGCAAAGCGTTGTCCGCCGGGTCGAGGGACTCCAGTTGGCGGCGGCGGGCGATCAGCCACAAGACCAGCCACGTCCCGGCGGCCAGCACCAGCAGGGCGCCGCCGAGCCAGGCGGCCGCTTCCGGTCCGGGGATGCGGCCGTCGCCTCCGCCGTTGTAATAGTTATATTGACCGTCGCTGACCGTGGTGGGGGCCACGGCCGCGAATCCGGGCAGCGTGGCAACCCGGGCGATGGCCGCGGCGGCCGAGACGAAGATCGCGGCCGTGGTCAATGCCAGCCTGCGGGGCAGGAAGTCCTTGATACGCCGCACAGACAGCATGGCCTCCCGCCGCATTCGCCGCGGTCCCGGGTAGCTGACCTGGCCCAAGGCGTGCACGGCCAGGCAGCCCAGGACCGGCCACGCCAGGGCCGGGACGATCGACTCGGCGCTCACCAAGGAGACGGCCGCTGACGGATTGGCGGGGATGATGCCTAGAGTCATGGCGCCCTGGAGCGAGCTCGCCAGCCAGCCGATCACACCCACCCACAGCCCGTGCTCCGACACGCTCTGCGGCGAGGTTCCGGCCCCGGGGGCCCAGATCACCCATCGCAGCACGGCATAGACGAGCATTGCTGCGATCGCCGGGCCGAGCAGCAGCATCGGCGGCAGGTAGAACAGGGCCGGCATGGAATCCCCCAAGATTCAGCAGTAATGTACCAAGCTATTGATACAAACTAGGCTCGGGGGCCCCGGGGGTCAAGGACTTCAGTCGTCGAACGGCTTAAACCGCTCCACCGCAACTATTTTGTTCTTGCTGTGGTGCGCCACGTGGCACACGATGATCTCGCCCGGCGCCAGAAACGGGTCCGAGGACGGCAGCAGATCCCGGAGGCGGGAGTTCATGTGCTTTGCGAGTTGCTTCAGGACGGTCGGCAGGGCCGGGCGGTGCGTACACACGGCCACGGCGCGCTGCTTGTCGAACAGCGCCTCGACGACGGCGGCCGTCTTCTGAGGGCTGCGGCCGTGCCGGTGCTCGGTGAGGGCCTCGTTGAGCTTTACCTTGGCGTCGGCCGCCTTTGCGTACGGGGCGATGGTTGCCACGCACCGCCGCCAGGGGCTTGAAACGATCCGCCCGGGCTTCCACGCCTGCAGGAGCCGCCCCACCGACTGCGCCTGCCGCATGCCGGTAGCAGCCAGCGGGCGGTCACCCTCGGCCTTGGACCACGAAGAGCGGGGCTTGGCCTTCGCATGGCGCACGATCAGCAGCGGCCAGGTCTCCAGTTCCCCGCGGTCGTGGGCGTTCACGAGGTGCTGGAGTGGTTCGATGTCGCCCGGGTTGCTCAGGAGGCGGGCGGCTTTCTCGGGCGGGCACCACATGACGCTGTCGACTTCAGTGCCGTCCGGCAACAAGGCAGCGCCGTCGACGTCGACCGCCCAGTAGTGGACCACCTTCAGCCCGGCCGGCACATGGTAGTGGATGGGCGGAAGCGGGATCCCCAGGGGCGCGATGAGCCCGATCTCCTCCTCCACCTCGCGGACGGCGCACTCCGGGATGGTCTCGCCCGGGTCGATCTTGCCCTTCGGCCAGGACCAGTCGTCATACCGCGGGCGGTGAATCAGCAGGACCTCGAGCTGGTCCTTGGTTGCCGAATTGAGGCGCCACGGGATGGCGCCTGCCGCCGTGACGGCAACCTCTTCGCCGGGCTGGTCGGCCTGGTCCTCAACCAGTTCATCGCTGCTCACACTCACGGTCCCTACCGCAGGCTGGTCGAGCGCTGGCGGGAGCGGGAAGCGAGCAGCCAGGACTGGACGTCCTTGAGGTTCTCGCCGTCTTCTGCCAGGTGGTGGCGGGTCCATTCGCCCTGCTTGTCCAGGTGCCAGCTGGCGGTTTCGGGCACCATGTAGCGGTTGAGCAGGTCCAGGACATAGCTCGTGTCGTCGCCGCTGGTCAGCTGTACCAGGGCCTCCACCCGGCGGTCGAGGTTGCGGTGCATCATGTCGGCAGAGCCGATGTAGACCACCGGGTCGCCGGCATTGGCGAAGGCGAAGACGCGGGAGTGCTCCAGGAAACGGCCCAGCACGGAGCGGACCGTGATGTTCTCGCTCAGGCCGGGAACGCCGGGCCGCAGGGAGCAGATGCCGCGGACAATGACGTCCACCTGCACCCCGGCCTGGGACGCGCGGTACAGGGAATCGATGATGGCCTCGTCCACCATCGAATTGACCTTGATCTGGACGCGGGCGGCGATGCCGGCCCGGGCGTTCCTGATCTCGGTTTCGATCCTGTCGATCAGACCGGACCGGACCGAGCGCGGCGCTACGAGCAGCCTCTTGAACGTGGACTTCGGTGCGTAGCCGGAGAGCTGGTTGAACAGCTTCGAAAGGTCTTCGCCGACCTGTTCGTTCGCCGTCAGCAGGCCCAGGTCCTCGTAGTAGCGGGCCGTGCGCGGGTGGTAGTTGCCGGTGCCGATGTGGCAGTAGCGGCGCAGGCCGTCCACTTCCTGGCGGACCACGAGGGAGAGCTTGCAGTGGGTCTTGAGGCCCACGATGCCGTACACCACATGGACCCCGGCCTGTTCCAGTTTCCGGGCCCAGGAGATGTTGGCCTGCTCGTCGAAGCGGGCCTTGATCTCCACGAGGGCCAGGACCTGCTTGCCGGCCTCAGCGGCGTCGATCAGTGCATCGACAATCGGGGAGTCCCCGGAGGTGCGGTACAGGGTCTGCTTGATGGCCTGGACTTTGGGGTCCGCGGCCGCCTGTTCCAGGAACGCCTGGACGGACGTGGAGAAGGAATCATACGGGTGGTGCAGGAGGATGTCCCGTCGCCGCATGGCGGCAAAGACGTTGGCCGCCTTGGAGGTTTCCGATTCGTTGAGGTACCGCGAGGTGTGCGGGACGTGCTTGGGGTAGTGCAGGTCTGCCCGGTCGATCCCGGCAATCACCGAGAGCCCGCGCAGGTCCAGCGGTGCCGGAACGGAGTAGACCTCGGATTCCTCGACGCCGAGCTCGCGGATCAGCAGGGCACGGATGTTCGGGTTGATGTCGTTGGTGACCTCCAGCCGGACCGGCGGGCCGAACCGGCGGCGCAGGAGTTCCTTCTCCAACGCCTGCAGGAGGTTCTCGGCGTCGTCCTCTTCGACCTCGACGTCCTCGTTGCGGGTCACGCGGAAAGTGTGGTGCTCCAGGACCTCCATGCCGGCGAACAGCTGGTCCAGGTGCACGGCGATGACTTCTTCGAGCGCGATGAACCGGGCCACACGCCCTGGGACGGAGCCGGCGCGGGCGCCGTCGATGGAGATCAGGCGGGGGAGCTGGTCAGGGACCTTGACACGGGCGAAGAGTTCCTTGTCGCTGACCGGGTTGCGGACCACCACGGCGAGGTTCAGGGACAGCCCGGAAATGTAGGGGAACGGGTGCGCCGGATCCACGGCCAGCGGCGTCAGGATCGGGAAGACCTTTTCCGCGAACATGGCGCTGAGCTGGTCCTTGGCCTGCGAGTCGAGTTCCTCCCAGTGCATGAGGTGGATGTGCTCGTACGCCAGGGCGGGACGGATCTGCTCGGCGTAGACGCGGGCGTGGCGCTGCTGGAGCCGGTGGGCCTCCTCGCCGATCTGCTCCAACACCTGCATGGGGCTTAGCCCGGCGGGGGAGGGGACCGCGAGGCCTGTGGCGATCCGTCGCTTCAGGCCGGCCACCCGGACCATGAAGAACTCGTCCAGGTTGGAGGCGAAGATGGACAGGAAGCTGACCCGCTCCAGCAGGTACAGGTTGGGGTCCTCGGCCAGTTCCAGGACCCTGGCGTTGAAGGATAGCCAGCTCAGCTCACGGTCCAGGAACCGGTCGGGGCGGATGTCGCCTTCAGGTTCCAGGTTCGGCGCGAACTCCGGAATGTCGATCCGGTCCTGGGTGGCGCGTGAGGCCGGCACTTCGGAGGAGCCAAAGCGGGCTCGTACCGGACGCGCCCCCTTTTCCGACGTAGCTGGTTCAGACGTGGATGTCCGGGCAGTATCCCGTGGCATGGGGTCTCCTCAATGCTGGCGCGATGTAGCTTCAACCTTACAAGCAATCATGGCCGGATGACCCCAGATTTCGGCCCGGCCGCGGTGGTCATCCGCCGACTTGACTAACGCCGTCCGGCGCGGGAGTCACGGCCGGTGGTTGCTGCTGCGCCAGCGGCGCGTACATGACATCGACATCCCAGCGCGTGAATCCGAGGCGGCGGTAGAGGGCGACGGCGGGCGCGTTGTCGGCATCGACGTAGAGCATCACGGCGCGGAGCCCGAGGTCCTGCAGGTGCCTGATGCCGGCGACCGTGAGGACCTTGCCCAGCCCGGCGCCCTGGGCATCCGGGGTCACGCCCACCACGTAGACCTCGCCGATCGCGGGGTGATCGCCGTGCCGGGGGTGCACCTTGGTCCAATGGAACCCCAGGAGCCGGTCCGCCGGGTCCACGGCCAGCAGGAAACCCGCAGGATCAAACCAGGGTTCGGCCATCCGGGCGTCCAGATCGGCGCGCGTCATGTTGCCCTGTTCCGGGTGGTGGGCGAAGGCGGCCTTGTTTGCGGCCAGCCAGGCGTCCTCGTCCCGGCCCGCCACGAAAGTGCGGAGCTGTACGCCCTCCGGGAGTTGGACCTCCGGCAATGCCGCTGCCGCCGTCATCAGCCGCATCTTCCACAACTCGCGGACGGCGCCGTAGCCGTAGCGGGCCGCGAGGTCCGCCGCGGCCTCGTGGTTTCCGTGGGACCAGGCTTTCAGGCCTGTAAAGCCGCGGACGCTTTTAAGTTCGCTCACCAGGCGGTCGCCCACGCCCTGGTTGCGGTAGCTGGGGTGGACGGCAATCTCAAGGACCCCTGTGCCGTCGGGCTCCTCGATGACGACGGCGACGCCGGCGAGGTCCTGCGCCGTCGCGGGATCCAACTTGTCGTCCGGGGCGTAGAGGGCCAGGGCCAATACCGAATGCTCGCCCGCGTCGGCGGCGCGCAGCGTGACAAGGGTCTGTTCGGACAGCGGCGGATTGCCGTCGGACTCCTCCGCCGCGGCGACCAGGGCGGCGACGTCCCGCAGCAGCCTGCCGCCCACGGTTCCTTTGACGGCAAGTACGGGCCAGTTTTCCGGGTGCGCAGGGCTCATGGTGCAAGGCTATCGGGTGCATGGCTGTCAGCGGCCGATTTTGTTGAACTCCGGACGGCGGCGTATAGTCGTTATCTCGTCCGGCGTTGAGCCAGATGCGAGGGGGATCCACCGCTGGGGTGGCCTCGATACGTTCGACCCGTATGTCCTCCACTGAGAATATTTACTGAGAGTATTTGCGCCGATGGATTGGTGCACCACGAAGGCCCCGGACTCCAGAGTCCGGGGCCTTCTGTGTTTAGTGCTATTTGGGTTTCAGTGCTGCTGGGTTCGGGCGGCCTTGGTGCTCAGGCCTCGGTGAGTTCGTCCTCGGGCTGGCGGACCAGGGTCAGGCGGTAGCCGACGTTGCGGACGGTGCTGATCAGGTTCTCGTGGTCGGCGCCCAGTTTGGCGCGCAGCCGCCGGACGTGGACGTCCACGGTGCGGGTGCCGCCGTAGTAGTCGTAGCCCCAGACTTCGGTCAGCAGCTGCTGGCGGGTGAAGACCCGGCCGGGGTGCTGGGCGAGGTATTTCAGCAGTTCAAATTCCTTGAAGGTCAGGTTGAGCGCGGCGCCGTTGACCCGTGCGGTGTAGCTGGCCTCGTCAATTACGACGCCGGCGGCCCGGATTTCGGTCGGCACGTCCTCCTTCTCCGGAACGGCGCGCGCGACGCCGAGGCGGATCCTGGCTTCGACTTCTGCCGGGCCCGCGGATTCCAGGAGGATGTCGTCGACGGCCCACGCCGAGGAGACGGCGGCCATGCCGCCTTCGGTGAGGATGAGCATCAAGGGGGCGCTGAGGCCGGTGGCCTTGAGCAGCTGGGTGAGGGAACGTGCGCCGACCAGGTCCTTGCGGGCATCCAGCAGGACGATGTCGCAGGGGTCGGTCTCGAGCAGTGCGGTGGGCTCGGCCGGCAGGATATGCACCCGGTGGTTCAGCAGTTCCAGAGCAGGCAGGACGTCCACGGATGTTCCGGTGCTGTTCGTCAATAGCAGGATGTGCGACATTGTTCCTCCAAGGGGTGTCCGCGCATCGTTGGGCGTCTTGTTGCTGATCCCGAGTATACCTAAAGGCCCCATTCCGGCCATGGTCCCGTCACCTCCGCCCACTGCTTTTGCGACACAAATCGTTCATATAAGGCAGGATTGAACCGTCAGGGCCCGCGGCCCGTTGAAATTGAGCCGAGTCGAATTGGGGTCCGCAGTGAGCGAAGATACGGCCATGGTGGGTCTGCCGATGGCGAGTAGACCGTGAAGCCGTGGAGCGTCGGGATCATTGGCCTGGCCGGCCTGGCGGCCATTGTTGCCGGCGCCTATTCCTCGCCCGAGGTCCTCCTGGCCGTCGCGGCCCTCTTCGCGGCCGGCATCGGCATCGGCTGGCCCTACTTTCTCGGCATCCCCGCCAAGAAGACCCTCGCAGCCTTGATTGGCCTGCCAGGTGTGGGGTCGGCGGTGGCCGCAACCTATCTTCCGGCTCCCGGCTTCCTGGACTGGACGCCGTCGTTCATGGCGGTCGGGGTCATGGCCATCTTCGTCATGCAGCTGATCCGGGGCACCGGGCAGGCCCAGCGCCTCGAATCCACCCTGGGCTCCTGCGCGGGTGTCCTGCTGTCCTGCCTGGGCGCCGGCTGGATTGCGAGCTCGCGCTTCAACGGAGTCCGCGAAATGATCCTCGTGGCCGCCGTCAGTGCAGCCATCGCCCTGATGGCGGGGCTGATCCGTTTACCTGACCGGATCGTTGCGCCGCTGGGCATCGTCAGCGCGGGGCTCGCCGGGCCGCTCGCCGGCCTGGTGTTCTCCGACATTGCCGTGCTTCCGGCCGCCCTCGCCGGCGTCGTAGTGGGGGCGGTGCTGGTGAGTTTCCGCCGCCTCGTCATCCTCAGCGGTGAGAGCCTGAACGTTTTGGCGGCCGTGGGCATGGGGCTGGGGCCGGTGTCGGCGGTCGGTTCCCTGGCCTACTTCATAGACAAACTACTCATCTACTAAGGGTTAGGATGGCATCATGTCCGTACTTGCATATGAGATCTTTTTCCTTGTCCTGCTTGGCGTGGCCAGCCTGTCCATGGCGTGGTTTGCCGGCTTTGTCGTGTACCGCCTCTTCAAAGGCCAGAAGTAACACGTTCCAGACCCCGTAGCTTCCAGAGGTAGATGCTGTGCCGATTGAAATCCCTACTGATCTGACCCCCGAAATCGTTCCGCTGTCCTGGCTCATTGGTGAGTGGGAGGGCAGCGGCCGGTTGGGGGCCGGGGACGAGGACTCCGAGCACTTCCTGCAGCACGTGTCGTTTACGCACAACGGCCTGCCGTACCTGCAGTACCGTGCCGAGAGCTGGCTGACGGACGACGAGGGCACCAAGCTGCGTCCCCTGACCGTCGAGACCGGCTTCTGGGCCCTCGAGCGCAAGCAGCGCGAGGAGGACGGTGGCCCCGGCCTGATCCCGGCGGACATCGTCCCCGTGCTTAGGAGCGCCGACGAGGTGGAGGCCCTGCGTAACAGCGACGGCGGCTTCGACATCTCGGTCTCCATTGCCCACCCCGGCGGGATCTCGGAGCTGTACTACGGTCAGATCAAGGGACCCCAGATCCAGCTCAGCACCGACATGGTGATGCGCGGCAGCCACTCCAAGGAGTACACGGCGGCCACCCGGATCTTCGGACTCGTGGAAGGGAACCTGCTGTGGCGCTGGGACGTGGCCACCGGCAAGGATTCGGCGTCCGGGGGCGGCCTGGAAGCCCACGCATCGGCCATCCTCGCCAAAGTAGGCTAAAGGCGCGGTCTCACTGATTTTTTCCGTTGTCAGCATCGACCTAGGAGAAACGCCGTGACCGACGAAGTCAGCTCAGCCCCCAGCCAAGCCCCCGGTAGCACCAGCTACGCCGACCTCAAGGCCGTGTACTTCAACGGCACCCTCAAGAAGTCCCCGGACGTGTCCAACACCCAGGGCTTGATCGAGGTCAGCCGCCGGATCATGGAAAAGCAGGGCGTCACCACCCGCGTGATCCGCACGGTGGACCACGACATCGCCAGCGGCGTCTACCCGGACATGCGCGACCACGGCTGGGCGACCGATGAATGGCCGGAAATCTACCCGGTCGTCCAGGAAGCGGACATCGTCGTCGTCGCCGGGCCCATCTGGCTGGGGGACAACTCCTCGCAGACCAAGAAGCTCATCGAGCGCCTCTATGCCCACTCCGGGCAGCTGAACGCGAAGGGCCAGTGGGCTTACTATCCCAAGGTGGGCGGCTGCCTCATCACCGGCAATGAGGACGGGATCAAGCATTGCGCCATGAACGTCCTGTACAGCCTCCAGCACGTCGGCTTCACCATCCCGCCGCAGGCCGACGCCGGATGGATCGGCCCCGTGGGTCCCGGGCCGAGCTATCTCGACGAGGGGTCCGGGGGTCCGGACAGTGATTTCACCAACCGCAACACAACCTTCATGACCTGGAACATGCTGCACCTGGCCCGGATGCTCAAGGACTCCGGCGGCATTCCCGCCTACGGAAACCTCCCCGACGCCTGGAAAGCGGGCACCCGCTTCGATTTTGAAAATCCGGAATACCGCTAGGGCCGGCCGGCCCCACGGTCCGACAAAGGCCGGCCGGCACCGGCACTCGATGCCGGGGCCGGAATACGCGCAGAGCTAAGGACGTTCCTTTCAATATGACTATCAAAAGCCCCCTGTTGTCGCGCCCGGCCGCGGTTGAGGCCAGCGGTGCCGACGCCGGCGTCGCCGCCCACTACGGCGAGCCGCTTCGGGAGCAGCGGGCGCTGGCCGCAGGCACCGCCGTCGTCGATCTCTCAAACCGCGGCGTGGTCACGGTCAGCGGACCGGACCGCCTCAGCTGGCTGAACACCCTGTCCTCCCAGCAGCTCACTTCCCTGGCCCCGGGCCAGTCCACCGAACTGCTGTTGCTGAGCGTTCAGGGCCGGATCGAGTTCGACGCCCGGGTGGTGGACGACGGCGCCACGACCTGGCTGATTGTTGAGGGAGCCGAAGCCGGCCCGCTCGCCGAATGGCTGAACAAGATGAAGTTCATGCTCCGGGTCGAGATCGCCGATGTCTCCGCGGACTGGGCCGTGCTCGGCTCCACCCAGCCCATCCCGGAATGGTCGGCGCTGCACGTCTGGGAAGACCCGTGGCCGCATGTCGGTGCCGGCGGCTACTCCTACGCGGTGGTGGGCGAGGACGCCCACCCCGGACTGGAACGGCCGTGGTTCGAGTACCTTGTTCCCGCGCCTGAGCTGGTCGCAACGGTGGGCGAGCGTGCCCTCGCCGGCACCATGGCGTCCGAGGCGCTGCGGATTGCCGCGTGGCGGCCCCGGTGGGGCGCGGAAACCGACGACAAGACCATCCCGCACGAGCTCGACCTCCTCCGCACCGCCGTGCACCTGGCCAAGGGCTGCTACAAGGGCCAGGAGACGATCGCCCGCGTCCACAACCTGGGCCACCCGCCGCGGCGGCTCGTGTTCCTCCAGCTCGACGGCTCCCAGCACACCCTGCCCGCGCCCGGCAGCGAGGTGCGTGCCGGCGACCGTAAGGTGGGCACTGTGACGTCCGTGGCGCAGCATTACGAAATGGGCCCCGTGGCCCTGGCCGTGATCAAGCGCTCCGTCGCCCCGGACGATGTCCTGACCGTGGTGGACGGTGACGAGCCCTATGCCGCGGCCCAGGAAGTCATTGTGGCTCCCGACGCCGGCCAGGTAGTGGGCCGCCAGACCGGCTTCCTGCGGGGCACCCGATGAGCGGCGAGTCGCCGCTGGGTTCGTCCCCGCTGGAAGGTGCAGCCGCGCCCGACGACGAGACCCTGGCGCTTGCCCACGCGCTCTTCGACGCCGCCCGCGAGGGCAACTCCGCGCTGCTGGGCGGCTATCTCGCCGCCGGCGCGCCGGCCACGCTGACCACGTCCTCCGGCGACTCACTGCTCATGTTGGCGGCCTACCACGGTCACGCCGGCACTGTCCGGCTGATCCTGGAGCACGGCGGCGACGTTAACGCGCCTAATGACCGCGGCCAGACGCCGCTGGCCGGCGCTGTCTTCAAGGGCTACACGGACGTCGCCCGGGAGCTGTTGGAGGCCGGGGCCGACCCCGACGCCGGCACCCCCACCGCGCGGGCCGCCGCGGAAATGTTCGCCCGCACGGAGATCCTGGCCCTCCTCGGCTGACGAGACCCGGTTCGGGCCCGCTGGAGGCCCGGCCGGCGCGGATCCGGGACGATTGCCGCCAAATACTCCACGTGGAATAATCTATAGTGGAGTAATCGCAGTCCAGACCGAAGAGGACAGTTCTAGACCGAAGAGGACAGCGCCATGGCCCGGGCAATCGCACTGACACCGCTGGGTGTCGCCGCACTCTCCCTGCTCGTTGAAGAGCCGATGCATCCCTACGAGATGTACCAACTCCTGATCGCCCGGCACGAGGACCGCCTGGTCAAGGTCCGGCCAGGAACTCTCTATCACGCCATCGGGCGGCTCGAAGAGCAGGGTCTCGTCGCAGCAACGGGAACGGACCGGGGAGGCAACCGCCCGGAGCGCACCACGTACACGATCTCGGCGGCCGGCCGCGAGGCGTTCACGAAGTGGCTGCAGGACATGCTCGCGGCCCCGGTCAACGAATACCCGTCCT
This sequence comes from Arthrobacter sp. LAR12-1-1.1, assembly GCF_040676555.1. NCBI lineage: Bacteria > Bacillati > Actinomycetota > Actinomycetes > Micrococcales > Micrococcaceae > Arthrobacter > Arthrobacter sp. LAR12-1-1.1. The sequence continues at coordinate 290,415 of NZ_JBEGIG010000012.1, forward strand.
TCCCGCTGGCCATCTCCGAGGCCTACAACCTGCCCGCCGGCGTCGTCGTCGAACTCCTCGACCGCCGGCTTCAGGTGCTGCAGGAGCAGCTCGACTTCCTGGTCTCCGGCGAGGAACTGCTCAAGAAGAAGGGCGTGGAGCGCAAGTACTGGATCGATGTCCAGTACCAGCAGTGCACGCTGCAGGCCGAAATCGCCTGGATCCGCGGCCTTCAGGACCAGCTCCGCTCCGGCGAACTGCCGTGGTGAGCCCTTGCGCCCCCGGCCGGGACCCGGCCGCCCCAACACTTAGCCCGTCCAACGTTCACACCAGCCCCTAAGGAACCCCATGGAAAACGTAGCCCGGCCATGGCCGGCACTCTGGTCCCTGGTGATCGGCTTCTTCATGATCCTGATCGACACCACCATCGTCTCGGTGGCCAACCCGAGCATCATGGAGGGCCTCAACACCGACATCAACTCGGTGATCTGGGTGACCAGTGCCTACCTGCTCGCCTATGCCGTGCCGCTGCTTATTACCGGCCGGCTCGGTGACCGCTTCGGACCGAAGAAGCTCTACCTCTCCGGACTCGTCGTCTTCACCATGGCATCGCTGTGGTGCGGCCTCTCCGGCGACGTCCAGACCCTCATTGCGGCCCGCGTGGTCCAGGGCCTCGGTGCGGCCATGATGACGCCGCAGACCATGGCCGTCATTACCCGGATCTTCCCCCCGGACCGCCGCGGGGCGGCCATGGGCATCTGGGGCGCTACTGCCGGCGTCGCCACCCTGGTCGGCCCGATCCTCGGAGGCGTGCTGGTGGACGGCCTCGGCTGGGAGTGGATCTTCTTCATCAACGTCCCCGTCGGGATTGCCGGCTTCATCCTCGCCCAGCGTTTCGTCCCCTCGCTGACCACCCACCCGCACAAGTTCGATATTCCCGGGGTTCTGCTCAGCGCCCTCGGCCTGTTCCTCCTGGTCTTCGGCATCCAGGAGGGCGAGACGTACGACTGGGGCACCATCGCCGGCCCCATCACCGTCTGGGGCCTGATCATCAGCGGCATCGCCGTGCTGGTGGTCTTTGTCCTGTGGCAGAAATTCAACAAGGGTGAACCGCTGCTGCCCCTGTCCCTTTTCAAGGACCGTAACTTCTCGCTCGCCAACATTGCGATCACCACGGTGGGCTTCACCGTCACAGCGTTCAGCCTGCCGCTGATCTTCTACTACCAGATCGTCCGCGGCCTGACCCCGACCCAGTCTGCGCTCATGATGGTGCCCATGGCGCTGATCTCAGGCGGCCTCGCGCCCGTGGTCGGCCGGATCATTGACAAAGTCAACCCGAAGTTCATCACAGCGACCGGCCTGGTCCTGATGTCTGTGGCGCTGTTCTGGAACGCCCTGCTCATGCACCCGGACACCCCCATCTGGCTGTTCCTGCTGCCGAGCGCAGTGCTGGGCTTCGCCAATGCGGGCATTTGGGCGCCGTTGAGCTCCACCGTCACGCGCAACCTGCCGCCGCGGCAGGCCGGAGCCGGCTCGGGCGTCTACAACACGACCCGCCAGATCGGCGCCGTGCTCGGCAGCGCCGCCATCGCCGTGCTCATCCAGGCGCGGCTGGCGGCAGAGCTCCCCGCCCGGCCCGGAGAAGGCGCGGAGGCCAGCCCGATGGGCTTCGGCGGCGCCCTGCCCGAGGCACTTCATGAGGGGTTCTCGACGGCGATGGGCCAATCCATCCTGCTGCCGGCGGCGGTCATCCTGATCGGTGCTGCCGTGGCGCTCTTCTTCGCCAAACCCAAGCCGGTCCAGGGCTGGGGAGAACCGGGCCCCGCCGCAGCTGCCGGCGCGGACCTGGACAAGGCCGCCGCGGAGCGTGGCTAGCCTGGCGGGCATCCGGATCAGCCCAGCAGCACGCTGGTCTGGATGCCGCCCGCGGAGAAGCCCAGGCTCCGGGCCAGGGCCAGCGAACCCTTGTTGCTGACCTCTGAACGCCACTGCAGCGTCAGCCCGGCGGCGAGGGCCTCGTGGGCGGCTATCGATGCGGCCAGCTTGCCCAGGCCGCGGCGCCGCCATTCGGGCGCAACCAGCACGCCAAGATGGGCCAGGAGCCCTTCCCATTCGGCGTAGGCCCCGCAGGCCACGGGGGTCCGGCGGCCGTCTTCCAGATGCAGGACAGTGAAGCGGTGTGCCAGGCCGGCGAGGCCCACCTCGTTGACGTCATCGGGCGGGCAGAACGTTTCCAGCTCGATCGCTTCCGGGTTCCCATGCGAGACGGTCAGCTCCTCGGAAGGCTGCTGCAGGGGGAGGTCGTCGGCGAAGAAGAGTGCGGCTGCGCCCAGGCCGTGGCCACCGTGCCCGCGGGTGATGGTCAGCAGTGTCACGTGCTGGGCCAGTTCCTCGTCGGAGAGCCCGACGGCGGCGTCCAGCGCCCATTGCGGGCCCACCAGGGCGGAGTTGCCGAACAGGCGGACGAACTGCACCGCCCGGGCAGTCTCGTCCGCCCGGGTGAGCCGCACGCCGGCGGCGGCCGCGAAGGCGCCGTCGTCGAACCCCAAGCGGCGCGCCCAGGCAAGCTGGACTATTTCAGCGGAACCGGGCTCAAGAGTCATGAATCAACCCTACCCACCGCGCGGCCCACGGGCCGCTTAGCCGAAGAGGCCGCTTAGCCGAAGAGTACAGCGGCCTCGTCATAGCGGCTCTGCGGTACGGATTTGAGGTTGCCGAGCGCGGCGTCGAAACCGACGTGCACAATGTCCGTGCCGTGCAGCGAGACCATCGTGCCCCAGCGCTTCTCCACCACCGAATCGATGGCCGCCATGCCCAGGCGGGTGGCCAGGACACGGTCAAACGCAGTCGGGACGCCGCCGCGCTGGATGTGGCCAAGGACCGTGGCGCGGGTCTCGATGCCGGTGCGTGCCTCCAACTCGGGCGCCAGCATTTCGGCGATGCCGCCGAGGCGCGGGCGGCCAAACGTATCGAGGCCGCGCTCCGAATGCGGGGACTCCTGGCCTTCGGGCACAAACCCCTCGGCGACGACAAGCAGCGGGGCGCGGCCACGGTCGTGGGCGGAGACCACCCACTCGGCGATCTGATCCATGGAGGCCTTCTGCTCGGGGATCAGGATGGCGTGGGCGCCCGAGGCCATGCCCGCGTGCAAGGCGATCCAACCCACGTGCCGTCCCATGACCTCCGCAATCATGCAGCGGTGGTGGGACTCTCCAGTGGTGCGCAGCCGGTCGATTGCCTCGGTGGCGATTTCCACGGCGGTGTCGAAGCCGAAGGTGTAGTCCGTGGCGTCTAGATCGTTGTCGACCGTCTTGGGCACGCCCACGATCTTGAGGCCGGCGTCGGTAAGTCGCTTTGCGGCGGCCAGGGTGCCTTCGCCGCCGATCGCGATGATGGCGTCGATCCCGAGCCGGTCCATGTTGGCCTTGATGACCTCGGGACCGCCGCCGTTCTCGAACGGGTTGGTGCGGGACGTGCCGAGGATGGTGCCGCCCTGCTTGGCGATGCCGCGGACCATGGTGCGGGGAATTTCCACGATGTCGCCCTCGACAACGCCGCGCCAGCCATCCCTGAATCCTACGAACTGCTGGCCGTGGACCGCGATTCCCTTGAGGACGGCGCCACGGATGACGGCGTTCAGGCCGGGGCAGTCTCCGCCGCTGGTGAGGATTCCAATTTTCATATCTCGGCTCAAATCCTGGTTTGAAGGGGTACAGGCAGAGCGCCACGCTGAGCTCACCTAGAGTCTAGTGGCGCGTGTGGGGCAGGACACAAACGGTTACAAAAGGGTGCCCCCGCCGTGAAGGCAGGGGCACCCTTTTCGTGGTGTGGCGCTACTACCGGGCGCCGAATGCCGCCCGGCCGGGACGGCCTGTGATGGCCGGCTTCTGTGATCGAGGTCAGGGCCGGGAGGAACGCTTCGAGAGGAAGCTTTCGAGGACGATTGCGTTGCGCTGGTCCGGGAGGAGCAGCCACGCCACGACGTAGAACACGAACGCCGGCCCGGGGAGCAGGCTCAGGAGCAGGTAGGCGATCCGGACATACGCCACATCAACATTCAGTTTGGCGGCAATTCCGCCGCAGACGCCGCCAAGCCAGCGCTGCGGACCACGTTTCAGGCCGAAGCCACGGATGGTGTCGAAGAATTTATCCATGGTTCAAGACTTCCCTGTAGTTGACGTATTGTCACGCCTGCGCGCCGAGACCAGTCCGCCCACTATCAGGGCGGCCCCGGCCCCGATCATCAGGCCGATCAGGACGTAGGTGCCGTTGAGGGCCACGATGCCGAGCCCGGAAATGATGATCAGCGCGGCCAATGCCACCACTGTCAGCCCCCAGACCACTGTGCCCACCCGGGCGGGGGAACCCGCCTCGGGGTCCTGCCAGGCCGCGGCAGGCCGCGAGTCGTCATAGCTGCTCATGTCAGTTGCCTTCCTTAATGGTCACGTTGCTGACGGTGCCGGAGATCTTCAGGACCAGCCGGGCGCCTGGCATCGAGGTGTTGTAGTCGCTTTGCTGCTTCGTGATGCCGCCGCGGTCCTGGTTGCCGTCGTGGATGTTGCCCATGGTCATGTCCGCCTGGACCTGGACCGGGACGGTGGCGGGGATGACGACGGTGAGGTTGCTGGCCGTCGCGTCGATCGGAACGACGACGTCGGAGCCCAGGGGCGGATTCAGCGCCAGCTTGGTCAGGTCCACGGTTCCGGCGCCGCCGGTGATCTCGAAGCCGCCATTGGCCTGTTCAATGCTCGTCGGCGTCCAATCGGCGTTCTGGAAGCGGAACCGGTCCCCATGCGGGACCACGCTGAAGATTGCGCCGATCAGCAGCGCGACGACCGCGAAGAAGCCCAGGATTCCGGAAGTCCGGCCCCGCAACCCTACGAACAGGATCCCGAGACCCAGGATGGCCGCGCCGAAGGCCCAGACCAGCGCGTTGCCGGCGTCGCCGAGATCGATCACATTGGCGGCGTCGAGGGCCTTGATGCCGCCGCCCACCAGGAGGGCGGAGCCGACGGTGACGAGGACAGCCGGAGTGCCAGGGCCAAGGTTGCGGGGCGCAGCGGGAGGGGGCGGGGTGGCCCCGGATCCCGGGCCATAGCCGCCGGGGGGAACAGGGCCGGGCGGGATGGGGCCGGACGGCGGGGGCGGACCCCAGACCGGGCCGGTTCCGAAGCCGTCGTCGGGGTGGCCATAGGCCGGCCCGCCGCTCTGCGGGAAGCTTTCGGTGGACTGCTGCCCGTCACCGGTGCGGGAGCTACCCGCGAATGCCGCGGCGCCGGCCGGGCTGCTGGACTCGTAACGCGGTGGCATGGGAGTGGCTCCGTTCCGGATCTTATTGCGTTGGGTCAGGTAGTAGACGAGGTAGATGGCGCCGCCCACCCAGAAGACGGTCCAGACGAAGGCGCCAAAGCCGAACCGGTCCCAGCCCCAGACACCGTTGCCCAGGCTGGGGAAACCGATAACCGAGGTGATGAGGGCGCCGGTCATGCCGGCCGTCCACCGCCCTGCGGCGGCCTCCTGAACGTGAATGCGGCCGTCAGGCTCGGGCAGCAGTGCCCAGGCCAGGCCATAGGCGAGAACGCCAATTCCGGCGAAAACGGTCAGGACGATCAGGACGCCGCGAATGATCAGGGGGTCGACGCCGAGTCGGTGCGCTATGCCACTGGCCACGCCACCGATCCAGCGGTCGCGTCCGCGGTAGATGCCCTGGCTGCGGATCCAGTCGAAGAAATTTTGCCCCTGTCGGCCGGGCAGCGGTCCATTCGGGTCGCCCGGCGCGTAAAGCGGCGGCGGCTCCGTCGGCAGCGGCTCCGTCGGCGGCGCTCCTGCCGGCCCGGAGCCGGCCGGAGAGGCATCGGACTGGCCTGTGCCTGGAAGTTCTGTGTCCGGAAGCTCGGTGTCAAGTTCTGAGTCCGGAGCTTTTGAGTCCGGAAGTTCAGGGTCTGGACGTTCTGTGTCCGGAAATTCTGCGGAGGGTCGATCCGTGGCCGGCCGGTCTGCGGAGGCCTGGCCTTCATCGGGGTGCGGAGTGTGCGGGTTCATACTTCGATCCTTCCCGTTCCAGGCGCCGGGCTCTACTGGGGAATACCCTGAACGGCCCCTGAGTGGCCCCCGGTTGGGCCCCCAAACGCGTCCGGGGAACCCCGATCCGTGCTTGGATTGATGCATGACAACCGTGCCCGCCCGCCCGCCGCTGGTCCGCAGCAGCGATCGCGTGATTGCCGGCGTTTGCGCGGGCCTCGCCAACCATCTGGGCTGGCCGGTGCGCATGGTCAGGATCGGCATGGTGGTGGCTGCGCTCGCGGGCGGCGCCGGAGTGGCCTTTTACGCCTGGCTCTGGATCATGGTCCCCACGGCGGATGAAAGCGCCCGGCGCAACGCCCGCCGCCCGGCGTCGCCCATCGCTCCGGCAGTCAGCTCCCCGGACATCCTTGGAGTCCCCGGCACCCCGGCAGCCCCCGGCGTTCCGGGAGGCCCCGGAACCCTTGGCGCGTCCGGGACCCCAGCCCCGGGGTCCTGGTGGTCCAAGGTGCCGGGCATGCCCTTCGGCAAGGAGATCCTGCTGGGCGCAGGCCTGTTGCTGGCCGCCGGGATTCTGATCGCCCGGCTTCTCGGCGTCGACGTGCCCCTCGGCACGCTGATCCCGGTTGCGGCGATCCTGGGCGGTGCGGCGATCGCCTGGATGCAACTGGACGAGACCCGCCGGGCGGGGCTGGTGGACAAGACCAAAGCGGACCAGGCCGGCGGCTGGGCGCGCCTCGCAGCCGGGCTCGCCCTCGTCGTGGCCGGCGTCCTGGTCATGGTGTCCGGCTCGGGGTCCTGGGAACAGACCTGGCTGGCCCTCCTGGCCTCGGTGGCCGTGCTCGGCGGCGTGGCCCTGGTGCTGCTGCCTTGGGGGCTGAAGTTCTGGCGCGACCTGGAAACGGAGCGAGCGGGGCGGGTGCGCGCCACCGAGCGTGCCGAGATCGCAGCCCACCTGCATGACTCCGTGCTGCAGACCCTCGCCCTGATCCAGCGCCGCGCCGGCAACGAGCACGACGTCATCCGGCTGGCCCGCGCGCAGGAGCGCGAACTTCGGGGCTGGCTGTACCGGGACGCCGACAAGGAATCCGGGCAGCTGTCCGAAGGCATCACGGCCGCCGCCGCAGAGGTCGAGGACGCACTGGGCCACGCGGTCGAAGTGGTCAGCGTGGGGGACTGCGTCATGACCCAACGCCACGAGGCCCTCGTCCAGGCAGCCCGCGAGGCCATGCTCAACGCCGCCCGGCACGGCGGCGGTGCCGTGTCCGTGTACCTGGAAGTCACGGACGCCGCCGCAGAAGTTTTCGTCAAGGACCGGGGCCCGGGCTTCGATCCGGATTCGGTCCCCCCGGACCGGCTCGGTGTCCGGGAATCGATCATCGGCCGGATGAACCGCCACGGCGGCACCGCCGCCATCATCAGCAGCCCGGACGGCACCGAAGTGCGGCTCCGGCTGCCCGCCGCCGCATCTGCCGGAACTGCGGCGGCTGCCGCCAACCACGCCAACGGAGAGGCCAAGCCGTGACCAGCCCAGCACCAGGAAACCAGTCACCAGGAAGCCACACACCAGGAAACCCTGCCCCGGTTCGGGTGGTGATCGTGGACGACCACGCCATCTTCCGTTCCGGGTTGAAGGCGGACCTGGACGCGGACATCGTCGTCGCGGGGGAGGCCGGAACCGTGGAGGAGGCAATCGCCGTCATCGCGGCCCAGCTGCCTGACGTCGTGCTGCTTGACGTCCACCTCCCAGGCGGCCGGGGAGGTGGCGGACGCGAGGTCCTGGCCGGCTCGGCGCCGCTGCTGGGCACCACACGGTTCCTGGCGCTGAGCGTCTCCGACGCGGCGGAAGATGTCGTGTCCGTGATCCGGGCGGGCGCGCGCGGCTACGTCACGAAGACAATTTCCGGCGCGGAGATCAGCGGTGCCGTCCGCCGCGTGGCCGGCGGCGACGCCGTCTTCTCGCCGCGGCTGGCGGGCTTCGTCCTGGACGCGTTCGGAACGGCCCCCGCGGACATCGCCGACGACGAGCTGGACAAGCTATCGGCGCGGGAGCTCGAAGTGATGCGCCTGATCGCCCGCGGCTACAGCTACAAGGAGGTGGCGAAGGAACTGTTCATCTCGATCAAGACCGTTGAAACCCACGTCTCGGCCGTGCTGCGCAAGCTCCAGCTCTCCAGCCGCCACGAGCTGACCCGCTGGGCCGCCGAACGCCGCCTCCTCTAGCCAAGGATGCGCTATCACTTAGGGTCCTTATCGCACTGGAATAAGGACCCTAAGTGATAGCGCATCGGGGGTTGGGGGTGCTACTTCGCCTTGCCGAGGAAGTCCTGCAGGCGGGCGACGCCCGTGGCCAGGTCGTCGTCGCCCAGCGCATAGGACAGGCGCAGGTAGCCGGACGGGCCGAACGCCTCGCCCGGAACCACAGCGACCTCGACCTCGTCCAGGATCAGCGCCGCGAGTTCGGCAGAGGTGGCCGGCCGCACCGGTCCGTTTGCTGACGGGAACTCCTTGCCCAGCAGCGCGCGGACGTCCGCGTACACGTAGAAGGCGCCCTTCGGCGTCGGGCAGTCAACGCCCTCAATCGCGTTCAGGCCCGCGACGATTGCCTTGCGGCGGCGGTCGAATGCCACCTTCATCTCATCGACGGCGGTCAACGGCCCGGAGACGGCCGCGAGGGCGGCGACCTGGGGGATGTTGGAGACGTTCGACGTCGCGTGGGACTGCAGGTTGGTGGCGGCCTTGATGACGTCCGCCGGCCCGATCATCCAGCCCACCCGCCAGCCGGTCATGGCATAGGTCTTGGCGACGCCGTTGAGGATGACCACCTTGTCGCCGAGCTCGGGAACTGCGGTGGCGATAGAAGTGAACGGCACGCCGTCGTAGGTCAGGTGTTCGTAGATCTCGTCGGTGACAACCCACAGGCCCTTGGACGCTGCCCACTGGCCGATCTCCTTGACCTGCTCGGGCGAGTACACGGCACCGGTGGGGTTCGAGGGGGAGACGAAGAGGAGGATCTTGGTGCGCTCCGTGAGGGCCGCTTCCAGCTGGTCCACGGTGACCAGGTAGCCCTGCTCCGGGCCCGCGAAGACCTCCACCGGCACGCCGCCGCCCAGCCGGATGGCCTCGGGGTAGGTGGTCCAGAACGGGGTGGGAACAATGACCTCGTCGCCCGGGTCCAGGAGGGTGGCGAAGGTGTTGTAGACGGCCTGTTTGCCGCCGTTGGTCACCAGCACCTGGGATGCCTCGGCCTTGTAGCCGGAATCCCGGAAGGTCTTGTCCGCGATGGCCTGCTTCAGCTCGGGCAGCCCGCCGGCGGGGGAGTAGCGGTGGTACTTCGGCTGGCTGGCGGCCTCGATGGCGGCCTGCACAATGTAGCCGGGCGTCGGGAAATCGGGTTCCCCGGCACCGAAGCCGATGACCGGGCGGCCGGCTGCCTTCAGCGCCTTCGCCTTGGCATCGACGGCCAGAGTGGCGGATTCGGCTATGGCGGAAATGCGCTGGGAAATGCGGGCAGCAGACATGGGCGGGTCCGTTCTTCGCTGGCAGCTGGAAGGCTGGATGTGGGATTCGACGAAATCTACTCTATGCTGTTCAGCGGATCCCCCGGGGTGCCTGAACGCGAATATGACTGACGGCTGTCAGTTGATTTGCGAAGGCACGCAGGGGTCCGGAAGAGGGCCGGTTCGACGTAGGCGCAGTTGTTGCGTAGACTGGTTCTCCGGTGTTGAAAACACGATGATGGCCTGCGCCTCAGGGAAGCCTGGGGTTGCGTCGGCCGGAGCGGATTTTCTCCCCGAAGGGTAGTGGCGCAATTGGTAGCGCAGCGGTCTCCAAAACCGCAGGTTGCAGGTTCGAGTCCTGTCTGCCCTGCGCATGCTGTTCCGGGTCATCCGGAACAAGCGCAGCAACCATGGTTCAGTTCAGAGCCGGGTATCCGATCATTGCGAGGATGAGTGAGGACCAGGTGACCGAAACAGCTGCCAGCAGCTCCAAAGGCCGCCCCGCCAAGAATGCCGCCAAGCCCGGCTTCTTCGCTCGCATCGCGATCTTCATCCGCCAGGTCATTGGCGAACTGAAGAAGGTCGTCGCACCGACCCGTAAAGAACTGATCAATTACACGCTCGTGGTGCTGGTGTTCGTGTCCATCATGATGGTGATCGTCACCCTGCTGGACTTGGCCTTCGGGACCGCGGTCAGCTGGGTCTTCGGCGGCAGCGGCCCCACGGACAACTAAGGCGACCGGTCCGCAGACTGCGTGGATGCCCCGGGAAACCGGAGATTCCGCGGGGTGTGCGGAATTGAGTCATTTAAATAGGCATGTTAGGCAATGAGGAAGCAGGAGACCAAGTGTCTGAGCAGGAGCTCGAGGTAACTGAGACTGAGCTGGATAACAGCCAGGGCGCCGCGGTGGAAGCCGCGGAAGAGTCCGAGGCTGTGTCTGCTGCGCCCGAATCCGACGTCACTGACGAGGCCGAAGCCACAGAAGAAGTAGCCTTGGAAGAAGACGCAGAGGCAGCAGTTGCCGAAGCCGTCGACGCCGAAGAATCCGACGCTGAAGAATCCGACGCTGAAGAATCCGACGCTGAAGAATCCGACGCTGAAGAATCCGACGCTGAAGACGCCGACGCTGAAGAAGCCGACGCGCTGGCAGCGGCGGCCGCCAAGGCCGACGTCGACCCCGCCGACGAGTTCAAGGCCAAGCTGCGCCGCCAGGAGGGTGACTGGTACGTCATCCACTCCTACGCAGGCTACGAGAACCGCGTCAAGGCCAACCTTGAGACCCGCATCCAGACCCTGGACATGGAAGATTACATCTTCGAAATCCAGGTTCCGATGGAGGAAGTCGTTGAGATCAAGAACGCTCAGCGCAAGGTCATCAACCGCGTCCGCATCCCCGGTTACGTCCTGGTCCGCATGGACCTGACGGACGCTTCCTGGGGCGCCGTCCGCCACACCCCCGGCGTCACCGGCTTCGTGGGCAATGCCCACAACCCGGTCCCGCTGCGCCTCGATGAGGTCTTCTCCATGCTCGCGCCGGTCTTCGAAGAAGAGCAGGCCGAGAAGGGCAAGCCGGTCAAGCACGCCGCAGCGCAGGTCGACGTCGACTTCGAGGTTGGCGAGTCGGTCATCGTCAAGGAGGGCCCGTTCGAGACCCTCCCCGCCACGATCTCCGAGATCAAGATCGATTCCCAGACCCTCGTGGTGCTGGTGTCCATCTTCGAACGCGAGACTCCGGTCACCCTGGCGTTCAACCAGGTCAGCAAGATCTAGCTTTTCCCTAAGAATTCGCCCCGGGCTGCCCGCTTAGCAGCCACGGAGCGGCAGGCCGCCTTGCCATGGCGGCCACCAACCTGAGGCACGCTCCTGTGCCCCAGGACGTATTTGAGAGAAGGACCTACATTGGCTCCCAAGAAGAAGGTCACCGGCCTCATCAAGCTGCAGATCCAGGCAGGTGCCGCTAACCCGGCCCCGCCGATCGGTCCTGCGCTCGGCCAGCACGGTGTCAACATCATGGAATTCTGCAAGGCGTACAACGCTGCGACGGAAGCCCAGCGCGGCAACGTTATCCCCGTGGAGATCACGGTCTACGAAGACCGTTCCTTCACGTTCATCACCAAGACCCCGCCGGCTGCAGAGCTCATCAAAAAGGCTGCAGGCGTCGCCAAGGGTTCGGCTACCCCGCACACCGTCAAGGTTGCCAAGCTGACCCAGGCCCAGGTCAACGAGATCGCCACCACCAAGATGGAAGACCTCAACGCCACGAGCCTCGAAGGCGCAGCGAAGATCATCGCCGGCACCGCCCGCTCCATGGGTATCACCGTCGAAGGCTAATAGCCTTCCCCGCCGGGCAACCGGCACCACCTAAACATTGAGATGTTGGGAACCCGGCACGGACAAACCGTTCGGAATCCCGACTGTGGCAGGGCCCAGCGCGGTCCGCAGACCACAACTGCACAAGGAGAAATAAGCAGCATGGCAAAGCGCAGCAAAGCATATGAGGCAGCCGCGGCCAAGATCGACGCGGAGAAGTTCTACGCGCCGTTCGAGGCAGTGACGCTCGCCAAGGACACCAACCCGTCCAAGTTCGACGCCACCGTTGAGGTCGCTTTCCGCCTGGGCGTTGACCCTCGCAAGGCTGACCAGATGGTCCGCGGCACCGTCAACCTGCCCCACGGCACCGGTAAGGTCGCCCGCGTCCTCGTCTTCGCAACGGGCGACAAGGCTGAGGCTGCAATCGCAGCCGGCGCCGACTTCGTTGGTTCCGATGACCTGATCGAAAAGATCGCAGCCGGCTGGACCGACTTCGACGCCGCCGTTGCCACCCCTGACCTCATGGGCAAGGTTGGCCGCCTCGGTAAGGTCCTGGGTCCGCGTAACCTGATGCCGAACCCGAAGACCGGCACCGTGACCGCTGACGTCGCGAAGGCTGTCAACGACATCAAGGGCGGCAAGATCGACTTCCGCGTCGACAAGCACTCCAACCTGCACTTCATCATCGGCAAGGTTTCGTTCGACGCCATCAAGCTGGCCGAGAACTACGCGGCAGCACTGGAAGAGGTCCTTCGCCTCAAGCCGTCCGCTTCCAAGGGCCGCTACATCCAGAAGGCCACCGTCGCCACCACGTTTGGCCCGGGCATCTCGGTTGACCCCAACGTCACCAAGGTCCTGACCGAGGTCTAGTCCACACCGGATCCACGGATCCTCGGCGTCGCCAGCAACACGGGCGTCACCGGTTTCCAGCGAAAGGCCGTCCCGCAACCGCGGGACGGCCTTTTCGTCGTCTCTGCGCCTGACATTCTTGGCGCCTGAATAGCGGATGCCCGTACATCATCGGCGTCCCGACGCCCCAAAGCCCCAAAGTCCCGAAGCCTTGGAGCCGCCGGACTTGCCGGTTAGGCTGTGCCGGTGACTACGCCGTCGTACCTCATCGAGCAACTCTCCCTGCCCGCCAGCCTTGATGCTGACGCAGCGGAGTTCCTGGAATTCATGGAACTCTGCGACGAACTCGAGTTGCAGACCTGGGGCAACCTTGACCGGGCTTCGTCCGCGGCGGCACGCCTTCAGTACTGGCGGGACACTGCCTACACCCGCACGCGGCTCTTCTTCGTCCGTGTCGACGGGCGCATGGCGGCCAGATCCTGGGTCCGCTGCGAATTGCAGGAGAATCGGGGCAGTGCGCTCCTGCACGTAAGCGTCTTGGATTCCTTCACCGGCGCAGGGATCGGCCGGGCCCTGCTGGAGCACGCCGAGGCGCTGGCCGCCGCCGACGGGCGGACCATACTGCAGACCTTCACTGAGCACCCGGCCGGCTTCGACGTCGACGCCCCGTTTCTCATCAAGCCCGCCACGGGAACCGGAGCGCTGCCAGCCGGCGCGCGCGGCGTCCGCTTCGCCGGTCTGGCCGGCTACCGGCTGGAGCAGGTCGAACGGTTTAGTTCGCTCGACATCCCGCCCGTTGCCGACCTCGACAGCCTGGAACGGGACGCCCTGGCCAAGGCGGGGGAGTACGAACTGCTGCACTGGACCGATTCATGCCCGGAGGACCTTGCCGCCCAGCTCGCGGTGCTGATGTCGCGCATGAGCACCGATGCCCCCGCTGGTGCCCTGAGCTATGAGCCGGAGATCTGGGACGTCGCCCGGGTCCGTCACGTCGAGGACACCTGGCGTCGGGCCGGCCTGTCCGCCCTGGTGGTCGCGGCACGGCACCTGGCCACCGGTGAACTTGCCGCCTATACCGTCCTCCAGACAACAGCCGACAAACCATGGTTGGCCAGCCAGGACGACACCCTCGTCGCGGCGGGCCACCGCGGCCACCGGCTCGGCATGCTTATCAAGATCCTCAACCTGCGCCTGCTGCAGGAGGCTTACCCGGCTGTGCGGCGCGTCCTGACCTATAACGCCGCCGAAAACGATCACATGCTCAGCATCAACATCGCGCTGGGCTTCAAGCCGGCGGGCTACGACGGCGAGTGGCAGCGGACCGCGGCCGGTGACGGCACCGTGAGTGACGGCACTGTGAACTGACGGCACCGTGAACTGACGGCCCTGTGAACTGGCGACCGTGTGAACAGGCGCCTGCGGCGCCAGGGCGCCGGACGGGGCGGAAACTGCCCGGCGTCACCAATGGAACAGCGGCCCAAACCAGCATATGCTGGCGGTTGAAAGCCCGGTTTGAGCCGGGCCGTACCGACGGTGGGTGGCACAACGGCTGAAATGATGCCCTCTATGGCAAACGATGTACGGATTGAGCAGGTGTGGATCCCCGATTCCCTTGACGCGCCCGACGCCGCCGATTTCCTCGCCGCCATCGAAGTGGGGCGACGGGTCCGGATGCAGACCTGGGGCACGGACGACCTTGCCTACGCGCCGCAGGAGAAGCTACTAGAGATGGCGGACCCCTACGAACGCCAGGTGATCCTGGTGGCCAAGATCGACGGCGTGATTGTCGGGACGGCAGACATTGCCTTACCGCTCGTGGACAACCTCGACCTCGCCGAATTCACGCTCGACATCCTTCCGGAATTCCGGCGCCAGGGCGTGGGCAGGCATCTGCTGGAGGCCGCGGAGCACTTCGCCCGGGACGAGGGCCGCCACACCATCCTGATCGACACCAACCATCCGGGATCAACCCTGACGGACCCGGATGCCGAACAGCTCGTGCCCGGCAGCGGCGTCGGGTTTGTTCCGATGGGAAGCCGTGACGTGGAATTTGCCCGCCACGCCGGCTACACGCTCCAGCACATCGAACAGTTCAGTTCCTGCGCACTGCCGCTGGACACCAAACTCGTCGCCGAACTTGAGGCCGAGGCCGAGGAAGCCAATGCCGGCCGCTACCGTCTGCACCACTGGACGGACCGGTGCCCTGACCGGTGGCTGGAGGCCGTCGCCGCCCTGGAGAATCAGGCAGGCGAGGACGAAGTGCCGGGGCCGGATGCCCAGGAAATGGTGTTCGACGGCGGCATCCTCCGGGAGGCGGAGGAGGTCACCATTGCCCAGGGCCGGCGCACGGTGGTCACCGCCGTCGAGCACATCGCCAGCGGAACGCTCGCGGGCCTGACCACCATCAGTGTCCTTGCCCTGCGCCCGGACGTCGTCTTCCAGGACGACACCGTGGTGCTGCAGGAACACCGCGGCAACAAACTCGGGCTGCTGATCAAGGTCGCCAACATGGAACGGCTGAGCGAACAGTTCCCGGACGCCCGCGTCCTGTACACCTGGAACGCCCCTGAGAACCGCTACCTCCTGAAGGTCAACCAGCAGCTCGGATTCACCACAGCGGGCGTGACGGGTCTCTGGCAGAAAGAACTCCCCAACTTCGGCCCGGCGGTCAGCTGAGGGCTGTTCGCGTAACCCTGCCCGCTGGGCCCGATTTGGAACAGGCGCGCCGCGTCCCGTAAGCTTGAAGGACCAAAGACCGTCGGTTGTTGGAAATCCACTCTCCCAAGCAAGACTCACTTCTGCAGTCGCGCCGGGAGAGCGCAGTGGATTTCCGGACGAAGGACCCTGAACATAGGGCGGCCGGCGCAGGTGAACGAAGCAAAGCTCCGTGGTCATGGACCGCGTCGAGACAAGCCCCGTGCATCTGCGCGGGGCGTTTTTTAGTTTTAGCTCTTTTTGAGCGGGGACCCGGACACACCGGCACTATCCCCGGAAGGAGGGTTATGGCAACGCCTAGCAAGGTTTCAGCAGTAGCTGAGATCACTAACGATTTCAAGGAATCGAACGCCGCTGTCCTGACCGAATACCGTGGGCTCACCGTTGCACAGCTCAAGCAGCTGCGTGTTTCTCTCGGCCAGGAAACCAAGTTCTCGGTCGTCAAGAACACCCTGACCGCTATTGCAGCCAAGGAAGCTGGTGTCGAAGCATTCGACGGTCAGCTCGCCGGCCCCACTGCAATCGCGTTCATCAAGGGTGACGCAGTTGCCGCTGCCAAGAGCCTGACGGATTTTGCCAAGGCTAACAAGCAGCTGGTCATCAAGACCGGTTACTTCGAAGGCAAGGCACTGAACGCCAGCGAAGTTGCTGCCCTGGCAGCACTCGAGTCCCGTGAGCTGCAGCTCGCTAAGGTTGCAGGTATCCTCAAGGCTCCTGCTGCCGCTGCTGTACGCATCATCGACGCACTGCGCCTCAAGCTTGAAGAAGAGAACGGTGCCCCGGCAGCAGCCGAAGCACCCGCCGCTGAAGAAGCTCCCGCAGCAGATGCAGCAGCCGAGGCCGAAGCACCGGCCGAAGCCGCAGCCCCCGAAGAGAACTAGTCCTCTTCTCCATAAGACTCCGGTGCGACAGCGAGCCTCAGGGCCGCCGCGCACCACTATAGGAAGGACGCCACACCATGGCGAAGCTCACCAACGAAGAGCTCATTGAAGCTTTCAAGGAACTGACCATCATCGAGCTCTCCGAGTTCGTCAAGCTCTTCGAAGAGACCTTCGAAGTTACTGCTGCTGCTGTTGCCGTTGCCGGCCCCGCCGCTGCCGCAGAAGAAGCTGAAGAGAAGACTGACTTCGACGTCATCCTCGAAGCTGCTGGCGACAAGAAGATCGCAGTGATCAAGGAAGTTCGCGCCATCACCTCCCTGGGCCTCAAGGAAGCCAAGGACCTGGTTGACAGCGCACCCAAGGCTGTTCTCGAAGGCGCCACCAAGGAAGCCGCCGAGAAGGCAAAGGCTCAGCTCGAAGAAGCTGGCGCCCGCGTTACCCTCAAGTAACTCTCGCCGTCCGGATCCATCGCGATCCGCACTGCTCGAAGGAAACCCCGTCCACTCAGGTGGGCGGGGTTTCCTGCGTTCCCGGGACCGGAAACCCGAAACCCCCGGACCGGAAGCCGGCGCCGGTGAACGGTACCCAAGGATTCGGCAAAGTTTTTCTGATACCCCTGTCGCACTTGATGGCGCGACCCTAGACTTTGGATTTGTGCCCACCGGCCCCCAACGTTCAGGAGTTCACCCACAATGATGGACCCAAACACTTCCCCCTCCCGCCGCGCCATGCTCGCGGCAGCCCTCGTGGGCGGCGGCGCGGCCGCCGCCGCGCTGGCCGGAGCCCCGGCGGCGCAGGCCATCCCCGGCGAAGCCAGTGGCAGGGCAACCGCCAAGAAACAGTTCACCCTGACGGTGCTCGGCACCACGGATCTGCACAACAACGTCTTCAACTGGGACTACTTCAAGAACGTCCCCTATGCCGACGCCGCCGGGAACAAGATCGGGATTGCCCAGGCCGCGACCCTGATCAACGCCATGCGGGCCGAGCGCGGCGCGGCCAGCACCCTGACCATCGACGCCGGGGACACCATCCAGGGCACGCCCCTGGCCTACTACTTCGCCAAGATCAACCCCATCTCGGCAACCGTGAAACACCCCATGGCGCTGGCCATGAACGCGATCGGCTACGACGCCGTGGGGCTGGGCAACCACGAGTTCAACTACGGCATTGGGCTCCTGCGCACCTGGGAGCGGCAACTGGACTTCCCGCTGTTGGGCGCCAACGTGCACGACGCCGTGTCGGGCGGGCGCGCCTTCACCCCCTACGTCCTGAAGCGGATCAAGACGGACAACGGCTGGCTGACGGTCGGCCTGGTCGGCCTGGTGACGCCGGGCTGCGCACTCTGGGACCGGGACAACGTCCAGGGCAAGCTCGATTTCAACGGCATCGTAGAAGAGGCCAAAACCGTCATCCCTCAGGTGAAAGCGGCCGGGGCAGACGTCGTAATCGTCACGAGCCATTCGGGGGCGACTCCCGGGTCCTCCTACGGTGACGCCCTGCCCTTCCCCGAGAACGCGTCCACCCAGCTGGCAGAGGAAGTCCCGGGCATCGACGCCATCCTGGTCGGGCACGCCCACCTGGAGATCCCCGAGCGCTTCGTCACGAACAAGGCCACGGGCAAGCAGGTGCTCCTGACCGAGCCGCTCAAGTGGGGCATGCGCGTCTCCGTCATGGACCTCGATCTCGTCAAGGAAAAGGGGCAGTGGACCGTCACCGCGGCGCATTCGCTCCTTTTGGACGCCAAGACCGTCGACCCCGATCCCGCCGTCGTCCGGGCCGTTCAGGCCGGGCACGAGGCCACGGTGAACTACGTCAACGAGGTCATCGGAACTTCCACGGCGCCGCTCAGCACGGCCACCGCCTGCTGGGAGGACTCCGCCGCGATCGACGCCATCAACTACATCCAGGCCAGCACCGTCAAGGCCGAGCTGGCCAACACTCCCGCGGCAGGGCTGCCCGTATTGTCCATTGCGGCGGCGTTCTCCCGTGCTGTGGACGTCAAGGCCGGACCGCTGACCATCCGCGATGTCGCAGGACTGTACATCTTCGACAACACCCTGCTCGCCATCAAGGTCACCGGCGCGCAGGTCAAGGCATACCTGGAGTGGTCCGCCCAGTACTTCAAGCCGGTGACCGCCACGACGGCCAGGGCCCAGGACGTCACCAACGCTGTGACGGCCACGGCCCCGAACGGCACGCCCGACTACAACTACGACGTCGTCTACGGACTCGACGCGCCGCTGAACTATGAGATCGACCTCGCCCGGCCGGCGGGGGACCGGATCGCCAAGCTCAGCTACGGCGGCCAGCCGCTGGCGCCCGAGCAGGAATTCGCTTTGGCCATCAACAACTACCGGCAGAGCGGCGGAGGCAACTTCCCGGCCGTGAAGAGCGCGCCGGTGCTCTCGAACAGCCAGCAGGAGATCCGGCAGCGCATCATCGACTATGTCGTGGACCGCGGAACCCTGGACGTCGCCGTGTTCAGCCAGGCCAACTGGCGGCTCACCGTCAACGGGACGCCACTGACGGTCACCGCCTAACCCAACTCCAACAACAACGCGGGCAACAACAAAGACGGGGTCACTCAGGGCCCATCCCGGCCGTCGGGATGGGCCGGGGAGTGAGTCCGCGTTGCTTTTAACCCGGGCGGGCTAGTTTGGTTCGGTGATGTCGGCGACGACGGCGCCCAGGGCCGCCGTCAGGGCGTCCGCGTCCACGAACGCGCTGTAGCCATGTTCCCCGGCGCCCATGGAGATCCGCCGGCCTGTGATGGTCTGGTCGGCGTAGACAGGCCAGGGGCGGGTGCTGCCGAGCGGCGTGATGGTCCCGCGCTCGTACCCGGTGGCCTCGAAGGCGGTATCCGCCGCGGGCAGCGAGAGCTTGTTGACGCCCAGCAGCGCCCGCAGCTTGGGCCAGGAGATCTGACGGTCGCCCGGGACCAGGGCGAACAGGAAACTGCCGTCCTTGTGCTTGACCACGAGCGACTTCACGATGTCCGCGGGCCGGATCCCCAGGATTCCGGCCGCCTCCTCCAGGCTGCGGGCGGCGAGGCGTTCCACGATCTCGACGTCCAGGCCGCGGGCCGCGGCGTCGGCCAGGAACCTCTCGCGGCCGCCGCTGGTTGCTCCCTGCTCCGTCATCCCCGTCAAACCTTTCCCTGGCTCCTCGTGGCAGCTCCTCGTTCCCTGTGTCGCGCGGTCCCCCCGATTTCCTGTGTCGCGCGGGTTCCGCGGTTTCCCGGTTCGCCGGGTGCCGGTTCAGTCGCGGTACAGCAGCAGTGCCTCGCCCTGGCCGCCGCCGCCGCACAGGGACACGGCCGCCTTGCCGGTGCCCCGGCGTTTGAGTTCGTGGGCCGCGTGCAGGGCCAGGCGGGCGCCCGAGGCCCCGATCGGGTGGCCCAGGGCGATGGCCCCGCCATGGATGTTGCACTGCTCCAGCGGATAGTTGAGGTCCTTCAGGGACTGCACCGCGACGGAGCCGAAAGCCTCGTTGATTTCGATGAAGTCCAGGTCCGCGGCGGACCAGCCGGCCTTGTCCAGGGCGTTCTTGATGGCGTTCGACGGCTGGGAGTGCAGTGAGTTGTCCGGCCCGGCGACCTGGCCCGGCTTGCCGACAACCGCCAGGTACTCGAGGCCGTTGTCCTCGGCGAACTGCCGGCTGGCCAGCACCAGGGCGGCGGCGCCGTCGGACAGGGGAGAGGAGTTGCCCGCGGTGATGGTTCCGTCCGTGACGAACGCGGCTCGCAAACCGGCCAGCGATTCGACTGTCGTGTCCGGCCGGATGCCCTCGTCGGAGGTGACGGCGATCGGATCGCCCTTGCGCTGCTTGACGCTCATTGCGGCGATCTCGCCGTCGAAGACGCCGTCCTTGGCAGCCCGGGCGGCACGCTGGTGCGACTGGGCCGCCACCTCGTCCTGGGAGGCCCGGTCGATGCCGAGGGTCAGGTTTTTGGTCTCGGTCGACAGTCCCATGGACTGCCCGTCGAAGGCGTCGGTCAGGCCGTCGTGCGCGGCCACGTCGAGGGCCTGGACCGTGCCGTACGCCCAGCCCTGCCGGGAACCGGGCAGCACGTGCGGTGCGCGGGTCATGGACTCCTGGCCGCCGGCGACCACCACCGTGGCGTCGCCGCTGCGGATCATCCGGGCGGCGTCGATCACCGCGGTGAGGCCGGAGAGGCAGACCTTGTTGATGGTCACCGTGGGAACGTTCCAGCCGATGCCGGCGCCGATGGCGCTCTGGCGCGCCGGGTTCTGGCCCGCTCCGGCCTGCAGGACCTGGCCCATGATTACGCTGTCCACCTGGTCGGCTTTGACGCCGCTGGCGGCAAGGGCCGCCCGGATGGCGTGGGTGCCGAGTTCGACGGCGGTGAAGCTGGCCAGCTGTCCGTTCAGGCGCCCCTGGGGGGTGCGGGCGGCTGCGAGGATGACAACATCGTTGTTGTCCGCGGGATTGCTCATGGTGTTTTCTTCCGATCTACTTTCGACTTATGTCTACGTTATCGTGAGCCCCGTCACCTATCCATTCGACGGCCCCGGTCACGGTCTCGGTCAGGTTCCGCCCACTGTCTCGGGCGCCGTCCGGCGGGACTTCGCCAGTAGTCCAGCAGAACTCCGGCAGAACTCCAGAAAAACCCCGGCAGAACTTCGTGCTTGCAATCCCGCCGGAAGTGGGGTAGACAAGTAGGTTGCTTTGCCGTATCGTAGATATTTGCGTCTTCCCTGTTTACCTTCAGCCTTCATATAGCGGTGGGCTTAGCCTGACAGCTGTTCCATCAATGTGCCGTCTACAACGTGCACCAGCATGGACAGCGCGGGTCCCGGGTCATATAGCGGAACCGGACTGGTAGCGCTGCGGAGTCATTCTGCAGAGTGCATAACGGGGGAGATCTGACAACGCCTGAAGGTCTGTGGAAGGATCCCTCTTGGTCGCCTCGAGCACCTCTAATGTAAACAACGCTACCGCTATCAATGCCGACAGCACCGACGGTGCAACCCGCCGGCTCTCATTCGCAAAGATTCACGAACCTCTTGATGTTCCGAATCTGCTCGCCCTGCAAACCGACAGCTTTGACTGGCTGGTCGGAAACGAACGCTGGCAGGCGCGCGTTGCGAAGGCCGTCGAAGAAGGCGACCTCAGCGTCGCCACCTCCTCGGGTCTGTCCGACATCTTCGAAGAGATCTCCCCGATCGAAGACTTCCAGGGCACCATGTCCCTGAGCTTCTCCGAGCCGGAGTTCGCTGACCCCAAATACACCATGGCCGAGTGCAAGGACCGGGACGCAACGTACTCCGCTCCGCTGTACGTCAAGGCCGAGTTCATGAACAACAACACGGGCGAAATCAAGCAGCAGACCGTGTTCATGGGTGACTTCCCGCTGATGACCGAGAAGGGCACCTTCGTCGTCAACGGCACCGAGCGTGTCGTCGTCTCCCAGCTGGTCCGCTCGCCGGGCGCCTACTTTGAGCGCACCGCCGACAAGACCAGCGACAAGGACATCTTCACCGCGAAGATCATCCCGTCCCGCGGCGCCTGGTTCGAACTCGAAATCGACAAGCGCGACCAGGTCGGCGTCCGTCTTGACCGTAAGCGCAAGCAGTCCGTCACCGTGCTGCTGAAGGCCCTCGGCTGGACCGAAGGCCAGATCCTCGAGGAATTCGGCCAGTACGACTCCATGCGCGCCACGCTGGAGAAGGACGCCACCGAGACCCGCGAAGACGCGTTGCTAGACATCTACCGGAAGCTGCGACCGGGCGAGCCGCCCACGGTTGAGGCTGCCCAGTCCCTGCTGGACAACCTGTACTTCAACTCCAAGCGCTACGATCTGGCCAAGGTTGGCCGTTACAAGATCAACCGCAAGCTTGGCATCGATCGCTCCCTTGGCGACAAGGAAGCTTCGGTCCTGCACGTTGAAGACATCGTGGCCATGATCAAGTTCCTGGTTGCACTGCACGCCGGCGAGAAGACCCTCACGGGCAAGCGCGACGGCCAGGACCACGAGCTGCGCGTCGAGATCGATGACATCGACCACTTCGGCAACCGTCGCATCCGCGCCGTCGGCGAGCTCATCGAGAACCAGGTCCGCACCGGCCTGTCCCGCATGGAGCGCGTTGTCCGCGAACGCATGACGACCCAGGACGTCGAGGCCATCACGCCGCAGACCCTGATCAACATCCGTCCCGTCGTGGCAGCCATCAAGGAGTTCTTCGGAACTTCCCAGCTGTCCCAGTTCATGGACCAGAACAACCCGCTCTCGGGTCTGACCCACAAGCGCCGCCTGTCCGCGCTTGGTCCGGGTGGTCTGTCCCGTGACCGTGCCGGCATGGAAGTTCGTGACGTGCACCCGTCCCACTACGGACGTATGTGCCCCATCGAAACTCCTGAAGGCCCGAACATTGGTCTGATCGGTTCGCTGGCTTCCTACGGACGCATCAACCCGTTCGGTTTCATCGAGACCCCGTACCGCCTGGTCGCCGAGGGTGTCGTCTCCGATGAGGTCAAGTACCTCACGGCCGACGACGAGGCCGAGGTCCTGATCGCTCAGGCCAACGCCCCGCTCGACGAGAACAAGCGTTTCGCGGAAGAGACCGTCCTGGTCCGTGCCCGCGGTGGTGGAGGCGAGCCCGTGCTGGTTCCCGCCGCCGACGTCGAGTTCATGGACGTTTCCCCGCGCCAGATGGTGTCCGTGGCTACCGCCCTGATCCCGTTCCTCGAGCATGACGATGCCAACCGTGCACTCATGGGTGCCAACATGCAGCGCCAGGCCGTGCCGCTGGTCCGTTCCGAGGCACCGTTCGTCGGTACCGGCATGGAGCGCGCCGCTGCTGTCGACGCCGGTGACGTCACCATCGCCAAGAAGGCCGGTGTGGTCACCGAGGTCTCCGCTGAGCTCGTCATCATGCTTAACGACGACGGTACGGAAACCAACTACCGCATCAACAAGTTCGCCCGCTCCAACCAGGGCAACTGCTACAACAACCGTGTCCTGGTGAACGAAGGCCAGCGCCTGGAGGTCGGCGGCATCATCGCTGACGGCCCGGCAACGGACCAGGGCGAGCTCGCCCTCGGTAAGAACCTCCTCGTGGCATTCATGTCATGGGAAGGCCACAACTTCGAGGATGCCATCATCCTGTCCCAGCGCATCGTGGCCGAGGACGTCCTGTCCTCCATCCACATCGAGGAGCACGAGATCGATGCCCGCGACACCAAGCTTGGTGCCGAGGAAATCACCCGTGACATCCCCAACGTGTCTGAGGAAGTCCTGGCAGGCCTGGACGAGCGCGGCATCATCCACATTGGTGCCGAGGTTGAAGCCGGTGACATCCTGGTCGGCAAGGTCACCCCCAAGGGCGAGACCGAACTGACCCCGGAAGAGCGCCTGCTGCGCGCCATTTTCGGTGAGAAGTCCCGCGAAGTGCGCGACACCTCCCTGAAGGTGCCGCACGGCGAGTCCGGCACCGTGATCGGTGTCCGCGTCTTCGACCGCGACAACGACGACGAGCTGCCCCCGGGCGTCAACCAGCTGGTGCGCGTTTACGTGGCTGCCAAGCGCAAGATCACCGACGGCGACAAGCTCGCCGGCCGTCACGGCAACAAGGGTGTTATCTCCAAGATCCTTCCGATTGAGGACATGCCCTTCCTTGCCGACGGTACCCCCGTTGATATCGTCCTGAACCCGCTGGGTGTTCCGGGCCGTATGAACGTCGGCCAGGTGCTGGAAACGCACCTCGGCTGGGTTGCCAAGACCGGCTGGAAGATCGAGGGCGAGCCCGAGTGGGTCAAGCAGCTGCCGAACCTGCCGCGCGAGAGTGGCCAGACCACTGTGGCGACGCCGGTCTTCGACGGTGCGCGTGAAGAGGAAATCACGGGCCTGCTCGATTCCACCAACGTCACCCGCGACGGCGACCGCCTGATCAACTCCTCCGGCAAGACCCGTCTGTTCGACGGCCGCTCCGGCGAGCCGTTCCCGGATCCGATCTCGGTCGGCTACATGTACATCCTGAAGCTCCACCACCTGGTGGACGACAAGATCCACGCCCGCTCCACCGGCCCGTACTCCATGATCACGCAGCAGCCGCTGGGTGGTAAGGCACAGTTCGGTGGCCAGCGCTTCGGTGAAATGGAAGTGTGGGCGCTCGAGGCTTACGGCGCCGCTTACACGCTCCAGGAACTGCTGACGATCAAGTCGGATGATATCCACGGTCGTGTGAAGGTCTACGAAGCCATCGTCAAGGGCGAGAACATCCCCGAGCCGGGCGTTCCTGAGTCCTTCAAGGTCTTGATCAAGGAAATGCAGTCGCTGTGCCTGAACGTGGAAGTGCTTTCCACGGACGGAACCACAATTGAAATGCGTGACTCTGATGACGCAGTCTTCACGGCTGCGGAAGAACTGGGCATCGATCTGTCTCGTGCAGAGCCCAGTTCCGTAGAAGAGGTTTAGCAGGGGCCCGGAGAGAAGCAGGCGGCCCACCGGCCCAACCTGCTTTTCTCCGGCTCCTCCCTCTTCCCGTAACCCAAGACTTCAGAATTTAGAGAACAAGAGAGAACAGGGACCATATGTCCAGCGAATCCTCCTTCGGCCTCATGCAGATCGGCCTCGCCACCGCGGAAGACATCCGTGGCTGGTCGTACGGCGAGGTTAAGAAGCCGGAAACCATCAACTACCGCACGCTCAAGCCCGAGAAGGACGGCCTCTTCTGCGAGAAGATCTTCGGCCCGTCCCGCGACTGGGAATGCTACTGCGGTAAGTACAAGCGCGTGCGCTTCAAGGGCATCATCTGCGAGCGGTGTGGCGTTGAGGTCACCCGCGCCAAGGTCCGCCGTGAGCGCATGGGCCACATCGAGCTCGCCGCCCCCGTTACGCACATCTGGTACTTCAAGGGTGTTCCCTCCCGCCTGGGCTACCTCCTTGACCTGGCACCGAAGGACCTCGAAAAGGTCATCTACTTCGCCGCCTACATGATCACGAGCGTCGACGCCGACAGCCGCCACGAAGAACTGCCCAACCTCCAGGTTGAGCACGACATCGAGAAGAAGCAGCTGATCGACAACCGCGACTCCGACATCGCCACGATCGCCCGCGACCTTGAGAACGAGCTCGCCCGTCTCGAAGGCGAAGGCGCCAAGGCTGCCGACAAGAAGAAGGCCCGCGACTCCGCTGACCGCCAGATGGCGAACGTCCGCAAGCGCGCCGACGCCGAAATCGAGCGCCTCGAGCAGGTCTGGGACCGTTTCAAGAACCTCAAGGTCGCTGACCTCGAAGGTGACGAAGGCCTGTACCGCGAACTGCGCGACCGTTACGGCATGTACTTCGAAGGCTCCATGGGTGCCGAGGCCATCAAGAAGCGTCTTGAGAACTTCGACATGCAGGCCGAGTCGGACATGCTGCGCGACATCATCGCCAACGGCAAGGGCCAGCGCAAGACCCGCGCCCTGAAGCGGCTCAAGGTGGTCAACGCGTTCCTGACGACCAACAACAGCCCGCTCGGCATGGTGCTGGACGCCGTCCCGGTGATCCCGCCGGAACTGCGCCCGATGGTCCAGCTGGACGGTGGCCGCTTCGCGACCTCCGACCTCAACGACCTCTACCGCCGCGTGATCAACCGCAACAACCGCCTCAAGCGCCTGCTTGATCTCGGTGCTCCGGAGATCATCGTCAACAACGAGAAGCGCATGCTTCAGGAAGCTGTTGACAGCCTCTTCGACAACGGCCGCCGCGGCCGTCCGGTCACCGGACCGGGCAACCGTCCGCTGAAGTCCCTGAGCGACATGCTCAAGGGCAAGCAAGGCCGTTTCCGCCAGAACCTCCTTGGCAAGCGCGTCGACTACTCCGGCCGTTCGGTCATCGTCGTCGGCCCGCAGCTGAAGCTGCACCAGTGTGGTCTGCCGAAGCAGATGGCCCTGGAGCTCTTCAAGCCGTTCGTGATGAAGCGCCTGGTTGACCTCAACCACGCCCAGAACATCAAGTCGGCCAAGCGCATGGTGGAGCGTTACCGTCCGCAGGTCTGGGATGTCCTCGAAGAGATCATCACCGAGCACCCGGTGCTGCTGAACCGTGCACCTACTCTGCACCGTCTCGGCATCCAGGCGTTCGAGCCGCAGCTCGTTGAAGGCAAGGCAATCCAGCTGCACCCGCTGGTTTGTGGCGCGTTCAACGCCGACTTCGACGGCGACCAGATGGCAGTTCACCTGCCGCTGAGCCCCGAAGCCCAGGCCGAGGCCCGCATCCTGATGCTGTCCTCGAACAACATCCTGAAGCCGTCCGACGGCCGCCCGGTGACCCTGCCGTCGCAGGATATGATCATCGGTCTTTACCACCTGACCACCAAGCGTGTCGGTTCAGCTGGCGAAGGCCGGATCTTCTCCTCGGTCGCGGAAGCCATCATGGCCTACGACCTCCACGAGCTGCACCTGAACTCCAAGGTCAAGATCCGCCTCGAGGGCTTCGTGCCCTACGCAGGCTGGGAAGCCCCGGAGGGCTGGGAGCCCGGTCAGACCGCACTGGTCGAGACCTCCCTCGGCCAGGTCATCTTCAACCAGACGCTGCCCGCGGACTACCCGTGGGTTGAGGATGTTGCCGACAAGGGCGAGCTGTCCCGGATCGTCAACGACCTCGCCGAGCGCTACCCGAAGGTGATCACGGCGGCAACGCTGGACAACCTGAAGGATGCCGGTTTCTACTGGGCCACCCGGTCCGGCGTCACCGTTGCCATCTCCGACATCGAGGTGCCCACGGACAAGCCGCGGATCCTCGCCGGTTACGAGACCATGGCCGCCAAGATCCAGGGCCAGTACGACAAGGGCCTGATCGACGACGACGAGCGTCGCCAGGAACTGATCGAGATCTGGAACAAGGCAACCAACGAGATCGCCCAGGCGATGCGTGACAGCCTCTCCCCGATGAACACCATCAACCGCATGGTGTCCTCGGGCGCACGTGGTAACTGGATGCAGGTCCGTCAGATCGCGGGTATCCGTGGCCTGGTGGCCAACCCTAAGGGTGAAATCATCCCGCGTCCGATCAAGTCCTCCTACCGTGAGGGCCTCTCGGTGCTGGAATACTTCATCGCCACGCACGGTGCCCGTAAGGGTCTGGCTGACACCGCCCTGCGTACCGCCAACTCGGGTTACCTGACCCGTCGTCTGGTGGACGTTTCGCAGGACGTCATTGTCCGCGAAGAGGACTGCGGCACCGAACGCGGCCTGATGACCGCCATCGCGGTGGCCGACGCCAACGGCGTCCTCGTCCTGGACGAGAACGTCGAGAACAGCGCCTACGCCCGCACCCTGGCCGTGGACGTCGTCGACTCCAAGGGCAAGGTCCTGGCAGCGGCCGGCACCGACTGCGGCGACGTCGTCATTGCCGAACTGTTCGCAGCCGGCATCACCGAGGTCAAGGTCCGCTCCGTACTCACCTGTGAGTCCAGCGTCGGCACCTGCGCCCTGTGCTACGGCCGTTCGCTGGCCACTGGCAAGACCGTCGACATCGGTGAGGCCGTGGGCATCATTGCCGCGCAGTCCATCGGTGAGCCGGGCACCCAGCTGACCATGCGTACGTTCCACACCGGTGGTGCTGTTTCCGCCAGCGGCGGCGACGACATCACCCAGGGTCTGCCCCGTATCCAGGAGCTCTTCGAAGCCCGTACTCCGAAGGGTGTCGCACCGATTGCTGAAGCAGCCGGCCGCATCACCATCGAAGAGTCCGAGCGCCAGATGCGCCTGGTCATCACCCCGGATGACGGATCCGAAGAGATCGCTTACCCGGTGCTGCGCCGTTCACGTCTCCTCATCGAAGACGGCGATCACGTCAGCGTCGGCCAGAAGCTCATCAACGGCCCGGTCGACCCCAAGCAGGTGCTGCGCATCATGGGCCCCCGTGCCGCGCAGAAGTTCCTGGTGGACGAAGTCCAGGGCGTGTACCGCAGCCAGGGCATCGGTATCCACGACAAGCACGTCGAGGTTATCGTCCGCCAGATGCTGCGCCGCGTCACGGTCATCGAGTCCGGCGAATCGGATCTGCTGCCCGGCGAGCTCGCCGAACGCAGCCGCTTCGAAGAGGCCAACCGCCGCGTTGTGTCCGAGGGCAAGACGCCGGCCTCCGGCCGTCCCGAGCTCATGGGCATCACCAAGGCGTCCCTGGCGACCGAGTCCTGGCTGTCCGCAGCTTCCTTCCAGGAAACCACCCGCGTCCTGACGCAGGCGGCCATGGAAGGCAAGAGCGATCCGCTGCTCGGCCTCAAGGAAAACGTCATCATCGGTAAGCTCATCCCGGCCGGCACGGGTCTCCCGCGCTACACCGAGGTCACCGTGGAACCCACTGAAGAAGCAAAGGCCAACCTGTTCACCGGCCCCAGCGCATTCAGTGACTTCTCCTACGACACGCTGGGCGGCGACGGAGCTCCCGAGTTCCACGCCATCCCGCTGGATGACTACGATCTCGGCAGCGACTTCCGCTGAACTGAGTGACTGACAGGCCCCGTTCCCACCTCGGTGGGGGCGGGGCCTTTCCAGTGGTAAACCCCGCCGATTAAGGGCTGGGAGCCGTCCGTGTTAGACTTGAGACTAATTGTTATTGTGGCAGTGGATGAGTGCGCCGGTTGCAGCTGAAAGGTTCAACCAGGACGACGTTTCCGGTTTGCAGGGTTCTTGTGCAACGTATGCCACATTTTCGCATGCCTAGGGGCAATTCAGGTCGAAAGTCCTTGGACCCCGGCGTGCGGTCCGACTATTAAGGCTTCGCCTCAGCTGCTCTGGAGAGAACTTCAAAGCTCGGGCGGCGAGGCGCAGCGACAAGAGAGCGGCCGCCAACGGCCGCTCCGGATAAAACGGAGAACACGAGAGTGCCTACGATTAACCAGCTGGTCCGCAAGGGCCGCACGCCTAAGGTCAAAAAGACCAAGGCTCCCGCGCTTAACGGCAGCCCGATGCGCCGCGGTGTTTGCACCCGCGTTTACACGACGACCCCGAAGAAGCCGAACTCGGCTCTGCGTAAGGTTGCTCGCGTGCGCCTCAACGGCGGCATTGAAGTCACCGCATACATCCCCGGTGTAGGCCACAACCTGCAGGAGCACTCCATTGTGCTCGTCCGCGGCGGCCGCGTGAAGGACCTTCCGGGTGTCCGCTACAAGATCGTCCGTGGCGCCCTCGATACCCAGGGTGTCAAGAACCGTAAGCAGGCTCGCAGCCGCTACGGCGCAAAGATGGAGAAGAAGTAATATGCCTCGCAAGGGTCCGGCCCCCAAGCGGCCGCTAGTTCTAGATCCCGTTTACGGCTCCCCGCTGGTCACCCAGCTCATCAACAAGGTGCTGGTTGACGGCAAGAAGTCCACCGCAGAGCGCATCGTTTACGGTGCACTCGAGGGTGCTCGCGCCAAGTCCGGCGGCGACCCCGTTGCAGCCCTCAAGAAGGCCATGGAGAACGTCAAGCCTTCGCTTGAGGTCCGCTCCCGCCGCGTTGGTGGCGCCACCTACCAGGTTCCCGTTGAGGTCAAGCCGGGCCGTTCCACGGCCCTCGCCCTCCGCTGGCTGGTTGGCTACTCCAAGGCCCGCCGCGAAAAGACCATGACCGAGCGCCTCCAGAACGAAATCCTGGATGCCTCGAACGGTCTCGGTGCCGCTGTGAAGCGTCGCGAAGACACCCACAAGATGGCCGAGTCCAACAAGGCCTTCGCACACTACCGCTGGTAATACTTCCCGGACGCCGCCGGCTCGACTGAGCCGGCGGCGAACGTGCAGTCCATCCGAAAGGGAGACACCGTGGCACAGGACGTGCTTACCGACCTTAGCAAGGTCCGCAATATCGGCATCATGGCCCACATCGATGCCGGCAAGACCACTACTACCGAGCGCATCCTCTTCTACACGGGTGTGAACCACAAGATCGGCGAAACGCACGACGGCGCTTCGACGACTGACTGGATGGAACAGGAAAAGGAACGCGGCATCACCATCACGTCTGCCGCCGTGACCTGCTTCTGGGAAAACAACCAGATCAACATCATCGACACCCCCGGCCACGTTGACTTCACGGTCGAGGTTGAGCGCTCCCTGCGCGTCCTCGACGGCGCAGTCGCAGTGTTCGACGGCAAGGAAGGCGTGGAGCCGCAGTCCGAGACTGTTTGGCGCCAGGCCGACAAGTACAACGTTCCGCGCATCTGCTTCGTCAACAAGATGGACAAGCTCGGCGCTGACTTCTACTTCACCGTCGACACCATCATCGGCCGCCTCGGTGCCAAGCCGCTGGTCATGCAGCTGCCGATCGGCGCCGAGAACGACTTCATCGGCGTAGTCGACCTTCTCTACATGCGCGCGCTGGTCTGGCCCGGCGACGCCAAGGGTGACGTCACCATGGGTGCGAAGTACGAGATCCGCGAGATCCCGGCTGACCTCCAGGCGAAGGCCGAAGAGTACCGCGCAACTCTCGTTGAGACTGTTGCCGAGGCCTCCGAAGAACTCATGGAGAAGTACCTCGAAGGCGAAGAGATCAGCATCGATGAGCTCAAGGCCGGCATCCGCAAGATGACGATCAACTCTGAGCTGTACCCGGTCTTCTGTGGTTCCGCATTCAAGAACCGCGGCGTCCAGCCGATGCTCGACGCAGTCGTGGACTACCTGCCGAACCCGCTCGACGTCCCGCCGATGATCGGTCACGATCCCCGCGACGAAGAGAAGGAACTTACCCGTAAGCCCTCCTCTGAAGAGCCCTTCTCCGCACTGGCCTTCAAGATCGCCGCGCACCCCTTCTTCGGCCAGCTCACCTTCATCCGCGTGTACTCCGGTCACGTGGAAGCAGGCTCGCAGGTGGTCAACTCCACCAAGGGCAAGAAGGAGCGCATCGGCAAGCTGTTCCAGATGCACGCCAACAAGGAAATGCCCGTCGAGGGCGCTACCGCCGGCCACATCTACGCAGCGATCGGCCTGAAGGACACCACTACCGGTGACACCCTGTGCGATCCGGCCAACCAGATTGTCCTCGAGTCCATGAGCTTCCCGGAGCCCGTGATCTCGGTTGCGATCGAGCCGAACACGAAGGGTGACCAGGAGAAGCTCTCCACGGCCATCCAGAAGCTCTCCGCTGAGGACCCGACCTTCCAGGTCTCCCTCAACGAAGACACCGGCCAGACCATCATCGCCGGCATGGGCGAGCTCCACCTGGACATCCTGGTGGACCGCATGCGCCGCGAATTCAAGGTTGAGGCGAACGTTGGCAAACCGCAGGTTGCTTACCGCGAAACCATCAAGCGTGCTGTAGAGCGTCACGACTACACGCACAAGAAGCAGACCGGTGGTTCCGGCCAGTTCGCAAAGATCCAGATCGCGATCGAGCCGCTGGACACTGCGGAAGGCGAGCTGTACGAGTTCGAGAACAAGGTCACCGGTGGCCGCGTTCCGCGCGAGTACATCCCGTCGGTTGACGCCGGCATCCAGGATGCGCTGAACGACGGCGTCCTGGCCGGCTACCCGGTTGTCGGCATCAAGGCAACGCTGATTGACGGCGCCTACCACGATGTTGACTCCTCGGAAATGGCGTTCAAGATCGCCGGCCGTATGGCTTTCAAGGAAGCCGCACGCAAGGCGAACCCTGTCCTGCTCGAACCGCTGATGGATGTCGAGGTCCGCACCCCTGAGGAATACATGGGTGAAGTTATCGGTGACCTCAACTCCCGCCGTGGCCAGATGCAGTCCATGGAAGATGCCCAGGGCGTCAAGGTTATTCGCGCACACGTCCCGCTGTCCGGCATGTTCGGCTACATCGGCGACCTGCGCTCGAAGACCCAGGGCCGCGCTGTGTACTCCATGACGTTCAACAGCTACGCCGAGGTCCCGAAGGCAGTTGCCGACGAGATCATCCAGAAGAACCGCGGCGAGTAGTCCCTAGGACGCATCGCAGCAGCAAGAACTCGGATGCGTCTCCGCCAACGGAGATTCATCTGGTGCAAGTGGCCGGGCTCCGGTCCAGACCGAAGTCCGGCCGCCTGCACGAACAGGCTCTAGGCACTAGCATTAGTACCTGAATCTGCAATTTCACCAATCCAAAGCCCCCCAAGTAGACTTACTGGAGTTTCTGCCGCGACAAGCGCGGCCGAAGGGTAAGTCATTTGAAAACGTTCTAGGAGGAACCTGTGGCAAAGGCAAAGTTCGAGCGGACTAAGCCGCACGTTAACATCGGTACCATTGGTCACGTTGACCACGGTAAGACGACGCTGACGGCCGCCATTTCCAAGGTGCTGTACGACAAGTACCCGACTCTCAACGAGAAGCGTGACTTCGCGTCGATTGACTCTGCTCCCGAAGAGCGTCAGCGCGGC
The DNA here is from genome assembly GCF_040676555.1 of Arthrobacter sp. LAR12-1-1.1. NCBI lineage: Bacteria > Bacillati > Actinomycetota > Actinomycetes > Micrococcales > Micrococcaceae > Arthrobacter > Arthrobacter sp. LAR12-1-1.1. Next base: position 322,978 of record NZ_JBEGIG010000012.1, read on the forward strand.
ATTACCATCAACATCTCCCACGTTGAGTACCAGACCGAGAAGCGCCACTACGCACACGTAGACGCTCCGGGTCACGCTGACTACATCAAGAACATGATCACCGGCGCTGCTCAGATGGACGGTGCAATCCTCGTGGTTGCCGCCACTGACGGCCCGATGGCTCAGACCCGCGAGCACGTTCTGCTCGCCCGCCAGGTTGGCGTTCCCTACCTGCTGGTCGCGCTGAACAAGGCTGACATGGTCGATGACGAGGAACTCCTCGACCTCGTCGAAATGGAAGTTCGCGAGCTGCTCAGCTCGCAGGGCTTCGATGGCGACGAAGCACCGGTCATCCGCGTTTCGGGCCTGAAGGCTCTGGAAGGCGACCCGGAGTGGGTCAAGTCCATCGAGGACCTCATGGAAGCTGTCGACAACTCGGTTCCGGACCCCGTACGTGACCGTGACAAGCCCTTCCTGATGCCGATCGAAGACGTCTTCACGATCACCGGCCGTGGCACCGTTGTTACGGGCCGCGCCGAGCGTGGAACCCTCGCCATCAACTCCGAGGTCGAGATCGTCGGCATCCGTCCGGTCCAGAAGACCACGGTTACCGGTATCGAGATGTTCCACAAGCAGCTCGACGAAGCATGGGCCGGCGAGAACTGTGGCCTCCTGCTCCGCGGTCTGAAGCGCGACGATGTCGAGCGTGGCCAGGTTGTCGTCAAGCCGGGTTCCATCACCCCGCACACCGACTTCGAGGCTAACGTCTACATCCTCTCCAAGGACGAAGGCGGACGTCACAACCCGTTCTACTCCAACTACCGCCCGCAGTTCTACTTCCGCACCACGGACGTAACCGGCGTTATCACCCTGCCGGAAGGCACGGAAATGGTTATGCCCGGCGACAACACTGAGATGACCGTTGCGCTCATCCAGCCGATCGCAATGGAAGAGGGCCTCGGCTTCGCTATCCGCGAAGGCGGCCGCACCGTTGGTTCAGGACGCGTCACCAAGATCGTCAAGTAATTACTTGCTGATCTGATGCTTGACCACTGATCGGCCGGCCGTCTGGCAGCTGTTCAGAGGATCGGGAACAGCCCCGCTGCACTTGCAGCGGGGCTGTTCTTTTTAAGTTCCTGATACCTTTGCAGGAAGGGAAAGGAGCTCACCATGGGCTGGTTCATTTTTCTACTGATCGTCGTGGCGGTTGTCGTCGCATTCTTTTGGGCGAAGAGGCACTTCCGCCAGGAGATCGAGCGCGCCAAGCGCATCAATCGGGCAAACCGGAACCAGTAGGCCCGGCCCGGGCGGGACTCAGGCCCGCCGGGCACGCGCGAGGGCCTGGTACCAGTAGTACGAGTCTTTCGGCGTGCGCTGGAGGGTCGTGAAATCCACATGTACCAGGCCGAAGCGCTGGGAGTAACCGGCCGCCCATTCAAAGTTGTCCATGAGCGTCCAGACGTAGTAGCCGAGCAGATCGACGTCGTGGGCCACGCCCCCAGGGGAGGTGGCCTCCACCGCCTGGCTGAGGTGGGCGGCGAGGTAGCTGATCCGCCCGGCGTCGGGAATGGGACCGCTGACGTGGTCCGGTTCGGGGAAGCTCGCCCCGCTCTCGGTGATGTAGAGCGGGGGCAGTGACTCGCCGTACCTGTCCTTCAGTTCCCGGAGCAGGATCCCCAGATGGTCCGGGGCAACCGGCCAGCCGAATCCCGTGAGTTCGTACTCCGGGAACGCGGCCATGTGGAACGGGACTTTCAGCATCGCCGCCGCGGTTGCGGCAGGGCTGTCGATGCCGCCCCCCGTGGCCACCTTCACGGGGTAGTAATAGTTCAGGCCGTAGAAATCCAGCGGCTGGTGGATCGTGGCCAGGTCCGCGTCGGTGATCCTGCCCAGCGAACGAAACCATGGCCGGGCGATCAGAGGCGGCCGGGGAAAGCGGCCCAGGAGGATCGGGTCCGCGTAGAGCCGGTTCAGCACGAGGTCGAAAACCCCGGCCAGCAGCCTGTCGGTTAGCGAGCCGGACGCCGGGCGGACGGGGGAATGCAGGTTCGAGACGCCAACGGCGCCGGACACGCCCTCCGCCCGCAGCGCCTGCACCGCCAGGCCGTGACCCAGGAGCTGGTGGCGCACCGACGGCAGGGCGTCGAAGAGCAGGCCATGGCCGGGCGCGTGGACGCCCAGGGCGTAGCCGTTGAGGGTGACCGAGGCGGGCTCGTTCAGCGTCACCCACTGCGCCACGCGATCGCCGAACCTCTTGCCGGCGGCCGCGCTGTACTCGGCAAACCGTTCCGCCGTCGAACGGTTCATCCAGCCGCCGCGCTGCTCGAGGGGGAGCGGCGTGTCCCAGTGGTAGAGGGTGGCCATGGGCGAGATGCCGGCGGCGAGCAGCCGGTCGATCAGGCGGTCGTAGAAGTCCAGCCCCGCCCCGTTGAAGCGGCCGGTGCCCTCAGGCTGGACCCGCGGCCACGAGATCGAGAACCGGTAGGAATCGATCCCGAGCTCGCGCATGAGCGCGATGTCTTCCTCCGCGCGGTTGTAGTGGTCGCAGGCCACTGCGGGGGAGTGTCCGTGCAGGATGTTGCCCGGCTTTTCGGCGAACGCGTCCCAGCCGGAGGGCCCACGGCCGCCGGCCGCGAGGTTCCCCTCGATCTGGAACGCCGCGGAGGCCACGCCGAGGGTGAATCCGGGGCTCAGGCGTGCGGCGAGGGCCTGAACTGCTACAGAGTCCTGCACAGTCATGCCCTAATCATCCATTCGACGGCGATTCAGGACAATGGGCCCACCGGCCCCTTCGGTGGGCTGATTCGCTTCTGCCCGCAAATTCCGGCATACTAGATGAGTTGTTCAAGCGCTCTTTCGCGTCCCGATCCGGATAATGCCGGGTGCCAGGGTCCAAGTGAGAGACCAAACATAACCCACTCCCCATGGAATTGCGGACGCGTACGTGTGAAAACGTACGACACGCCCGACCGCGGGGGTCGGTTACGCCGGCAGGTTGAGGAACCCGGATCCTTCCGGATTCAGCTTGTGCGGCGGGTGGTAGTCACGACTTCAAATGCTTCGGCAGCCACATACAACAGGCAAGTAAACAGAGCAGCATTTACTGAAAGAGAGTCAGGCGACATGGCGGGACAAAAAATCCGCATCCGGCTGAAGTCATACGACCACGAGGTCATTGACGTTTCAGCACGGAAGATCGTTGAGACGGTCACGCGCGCAGGCGCAACTGTAGTTGGCCCCGTGCCGCTGCCGACGGAGAAGAACGTTTACTGCGTTATCCGCTCTCCGCACAAGTACAAGGACAGCCGCGAGCACTTCGAAATGCGCACGCACAAGCGTCTTATCGACATCATCGATCCCACGCCCAAGGCTGTTGATTCGCTCATGCGTCTCGACCTGCCGGCCGACGTGAACATCGAAATCAAGCTGTAGGGAGGTGCTGAGAGACTATGACCGCAACCCGTAACGTAAAGGGCCTGCTGGGCACGAAGCTCGGCATGACCCAGGTCTGGGACGAGAACAACAAGCTCATCCCCGTCACTGTGGTCCAGGCTGACTCGAACGTCATCACGCAGCTGCGCAACGCAGAAACTGATGGCTATGTCGCCGTTCAGATCGGCTACGGCCAGATCGATCCCCGCAAGGTCACCAAGCCGCTGGCTGGTCACTTTGAAAAGGCAGGCGTTACGCCTCGCCGCCACGTCGTAGAACTGCGCACTGCAGATGCTGACTCTTACGAGCTGGGCCAGGAGCTCTCCGTAGAGCTCTTCGAAGCCGGCCAGAAGATCGACGTCGTTGGCACCACCAAGGGTAAGGGCTTCGCCGGTGTTATGAAGCGTCACGGCTTCCACGGCGTTGGAGCTTCCCACGGTGCCCACAAGAACCACCGTAAGCCCGGTTCAATCGGTGGCGCATCCACCCCGAGCCGCGTCTTCAAGGGCATGAAAATGGCCGGCCGCATGGGCGCCGTTCGTCACACCACGCTGAACCTCACGGTCCACGCGGTTGACGTCGAGAAGTCGCTGCTCCTGATCAAGGGCGCCGTCCCCGGCGCCCGCGGCCAGGTCGTACTCGTACGCACCGCCGTGAAGGGAGCCTAGTTCAATGACTAGCACTGTCAAGGTTGACCTGCCTGCAGAGATCTTCGACGTACAGACCAACGTGCCGCTGCTGCACCAGGTTGTCGTTGCCCAGCTCGCTGCTGCTCGCCAGGGTACCCACAAGACCAAGACCCGCGCCGAGGTTTCCGGTGCAGGTCGCAAGCCGTTCAAGCAGAAGGGCACCGGCCGCGCCCGTCAGGGTTCCATCCGTGCTCCTCACATGACCGGTGGTGGCGTTGTCCACGGCCCCACGCCGCGTGACTACAGCCAGCGCACCCCCAAGAAGATGATTGCTGCTGCACTGCGCGGCGCACTCTCGGACCGCGCCCGCAACGGCCGCGTCCACGTCATTGCTGACCTGGTTGCCGGCTCCAAGCCGTCCTCCAAGGAAGCACTGGCAACCCTGCGCGGAGTCTCCGAGCGCAAGAACCTGCTCGTTGTCATTGAGCGCGCCAACGATGTTGCTGCACTGTCCGTGCGCAACCTCGAGGAAGTTCACGTTCTGTACGCAGACCAGCTGAACACCTACGACGTTCTCGTTTCCGACGACGTAGTCTTCACCAAGGCTGCCTACGAAGCATTCGTTGCTGACAAGGTTGCAAAGAACGAGGAGGATGCCAAGTGAGTGCAGCCACCATCAAAGACCCGCGCGACGTCGTGCTTGCACCTGTCGTCTCGGAAAAGAGCTACGGCCTGATCGATGAGGGCAAGTACACCTTCCTGGTGGACCCCCGCTCGAACAAGACCGAGATCAAGCTGGCCGTGGAGAAGATTTTCTCCGTCAAGGTCGAATCGATCAACACCATCAACCGTGCCGGTAAGCGCAAGCGCACCAAATTCGGCTGGGGTACCCGCAAGAACACCAAGCGTGCCATTGTGAGCCTCAAAGAAGGCACTATCGACATCTTCGGCGGTCCGCTTTCATAAGCGGAGACCACTTTAACGAGGAAATAAATTATGGGAATCCGTAAATACAAGCCGACTACCCCGGGCCGTCGCGGCTCGAGCGTAGCGGACTTCACTGAAATCACGCGGTCGACGCCGGAAAAGTCGTTGGTACGTCCCCTCCCAAAAAAGGGTGGCCGTAACAACTCCGGTAAGATCACGACCCGTCACAAGGGTGGTGGACACAAGCGCCAGTACCGTCTGATCGACTTCCGTCGCCACGACAAGGACGGCGTCAACGCCCGCGTTGCCGAAATCGAGTATGACCCGAACCGTACGGCTCGGATCGCGCTCCTGCACTACGTTGATGGCACCAAGCGTTACATCATCGCCCCGAACAAGCTGTCCCAGGGCGACTTCGTAGAGGCCGGCGCCGACGCTGACATCAAGCCCGGCAACAACCTTCCGCTGCGCAACATCCCGGTCGGTACCGTAATCCACGCAGTCGAACTGCGTCCGGGTGGCGGCGCCAAGATGGGCCGCTCCGCCGGCGCATCGATCCAGCTCGTTGCAAAGGAAGGCCGTTTCGCCCAGCTGCGTCTGCCTTCCGGCGAAATCCGCAACGTTGACGTGCGCTGCCGCGCAACCGTCGGCGAGGTCGGCAACGCCGAGCAGTCGAACATCAACTGGGGCAAGGCCGGCCGTATGCGCTGGAAGGGCGTTCGCCCGACTGTCCGTGGTGTCGCCATGAACCCGGTTGACCACCCCCACGGTGGTGGCGAGGGTAAGACGTCCGGTGGACGTCACCCCGTCAACCCGAACGGTAAGCGCGAAGGCCGCACCCGCCGTCCCAACAAAGAGAGCGACAAGCTTATTGTTCGTCGCCGTCGTACTGGCAAGAACAAGCGATAGGAGCCTGGACACATGCCACGCAGCCTGAAAAAAGGTCCTTTCGTTGACCAGCACCTCTTTGTAAAGGTAGCCAGGGAAAACGAAAAGGGCACCAAGAACGTCATCAAGACCTGGTCCCGCCGTTCGATGATCGTCCCCGACATGCTCGGCCACACGATCGCCGTACACGACGGACGCAAGCACATCCCCGTGTTTGTCACTGAGTCGATGGTCGGGCACAAGCTCGGCGAATTCGCTCCCACGCGGACATTCCGCGGCCATGTCAAGGACGACCGTAAGGGCAAGCGCCGCTAGGCGCCTGCACTTACGTCAAAGACGAGAGAAGGAAAGCAATGGAAGCCAAGGCAATTGCGCGTCACATCCGCGTAACGCCTATGAAGGCCCGGCGCGTCGTCAACCTTGTTCGTGGTAAGCAAGCGAATGAGGCTCTGGCAATTCTGAAGTTTGCCCCCCAGGCAGCTTCGGAGCCGGTATTCAAGGTAGTTCAGTCGGCAATCTCCAACGCCCGGGTCCTCGCGGACCGCGACGGCGTGGCGTTTGACGAAGGTGACCTCATCATCAGCGAAGCGTTTGTTGATGAAGGCCCGACCATGAAGCGGTTCCAGCCGCGAGCCCAGGGTCGTGCATTTCAGATCAAGAAGCGCACGAGCCACATCACCGTGGTAGTCGCTACCCCGGAGAAAGAGGAGGCTCGCTAAGTGGGACAGAAAGTTAACCCGCACGGGTTCCGACTCGGCATCACCACCGATCACGTATCGCACTGGTTTGCTGACAGCACCAAGGCCGGCCAGCGGTACAAGGACTTCGTTCGCGAAGACATCCGTATCCGCCAGCTCATGTCCACGGGCATGGAGCGCGCCGGTATCGCCAAGGTCGAAATCGAGCGCACCCGCGACCGTGTCCGTGTGGATATCCACACGGCACGTCCGGGCATCGTCATCGGCCGCCGCGGCGCTGAAGCAGACCGCATCCGCGGCGAGCTTGAGAAGCTCACGGGCAAGCAGGTCCAGCTGAACATCCTCGAGGTCAAGAACCCCGAGATGGAAGCCCAGCTTGTTGCCCAGGGCGTTGCAGAGCAGCTGACTTCCCGCGTGGCGTTCCGCCGCGCGATGAAGAAGGCCATGCAGTCCGCACAGCGTGCCGGTGCCAAGGGCATCCGGATCGCTTGCTCGGGTCGACTGGGCGGCGCAGAAATGTCCCGCTCGGAGTTCTACCGCGAAGGCCGTGTGCCCCTGCACACCCTGCGTGCGAACATCGACTACGGCTTCTACGAGGCCAAGACCACCTTCGGCCGCATCGGCGTGAAGGTCTGGATCTACAAGGGCGACGTCACTGCCAAGGAACTGGCTCAGCAGGCAGCTGCTGCTCCGTCCCGCGGCCGTGCCGGCGACCGCCCGGGCCGCCCGGGTGGCGCCGACCGTGGTGACCGCCGCCGTCGTACCGACCGCCCCGCAGCTGAGGCAGCACCTGCTGCTGCCGAAGCTCCGGCTGTCGAAGCAGCTGCACCGGCAGTAGAAGGAGGACAGGCTTAAATGCTTATCCCACGTCGAGTCAAGCACCGTAAGCAGCACCACCCGGGTCGTTCCGGCGCTGCTACGGGCGGCACCCAGGTCTCCTTCGGTGAGTGGGGCATCCAGGCTCTGAGCCCGGCCTACGTCACGAACCGTCAGATCGAATCTGCCCGTATCGCGATGACCCGCCACATCAAGCGTGGCGGAAAGGTCTGGATCAACATTTACCCGGACCGTCCGCTGACGAAGAAGCCGGCCGAAACCCGCATGGGTTCCGGTAAGGGTTCTCCGGAATGGTGGGTCTCAAACGTCAAGCCGGGCCGGGTTCTCTTCGAACTCTCCGGTGTCAGTGAAGAGGTAGCTCGCGAGGCCCTGCGCCTGGCAATCCACAAGCTGCCGTTGAAGGCACGCATTGTGCGTCGCGAAGGTGGTGAGTAGAAATGGCAGTAGGATCCAAGGAACTTGCATCCGCACAGCTGGACGGTTTCGACAACGAGCGTCTCGTTGAAGAACTCCGCAAGGCCAAGGAAGAGCTGTTCAACCTGCGTTTCCAGTCCGCCACCGGTCAGCTGGAGAACCACGGTCGTCTGCGCGCGGTAAAGAAGGACATCGCCCGCATCTACACCGTTCTCCGTGAGCGCGAGCTGGGCATTCGTGCCGAGGTTGCCGCACCGGTTGTGGAAGCCAAGGAAGAGAAGAAGTCCAAGAAGGCTGCAACCAAGAAGGCCGAGAAGGCTGAAACGGTTGAAACCGAGGAGGATGCCAAGTGAGTGAAAAGGACGAGAACGTGACGGAAACTGTTTCCGACGCAGCCAAGGCTGACGAGCGCGGTTACCGTAAGACGAAGCGCGGCTACGTCGTCTCGGACAAGATGGAAAAGACCATCGTTGTCCAGGTCGAAGACCGCGTGAAGCACGCCCTCTACGGCAAGGTCATCCGCCGCAACGCCAAGATCAAGGCTCACGACGAAGAGAACAGCGCCGGCATCGGCGACCTCGTGCTCCTCGCCGAGACCCGCCCGCTCTCCGCTACCAAGCGGTGGCGTCTGGTCGAGATCCTCGAGAAGGCCAAGTAACACCTGCACTTGTTGCCTGGTGATACAGCAGAAGCCCTCGTTCCCCTTTGGGGGAGCGGGGGCTTCCGCGTTGCCGGCAGCCGTACCAGCGGCGTCGCCCGTCACGCGGAGCAGGCTTTGGGGAGTCCTTCGACGTCGGCCGGCCGGGTTTCCGCAGGTGCCCGGCGGCAGGCGGGCCCACAGCCTGTCCTGAGTGACGCCGCCGCCGGGAGATGCGGTGCAGTGGTGCGTGGCGCCGCCGTGTGATGCCACCGCGGGCGCGGGCTGACGTGTGCTGGCGCCAGGGCTGTGATATGGGGATACGCCCAAAACGTGCTAAGATTTTGAGTTTGTATGGCGCCTTTAGCGCGCCGTCATCAACCTCGTAAACAATCGTGCCACGGCATAGTGCCCCCTTGCGCCCCGACCCGTCGGGAACCGCCTGGGAAGCAAATGTTTTTGGCACGGGCGTTTAGGCCTGGTCTGGCAAAATCCAGGCAGGTCAAGAGACACCCCGATCAACCGTTCCGCAAGGCTCATTCCGTAGGAAGATTTTCGGTCTGAGAACCAGCGCGACGCAAGGAGTAAATAGTGATTCAGCAGGAGTCGCGACTCAAGGTCGCCGACAACACGGGTGCTAAGGAAATCCTTACCATTCGCGTTCTCGGTGGATCTGGCCGTCGCTACGCAGGCATTGGCGACGTAATCGTCGCTACCGTCAAGGACGCAATTCCGGGCGGCAACGTAAAGAAGGGCGACGTCGTCAAGGCTGTCATCGTCCGTACCAAGAAGGAACGCCGCCGTGCGGATGGTTCCTACATCAAGTTTGACGAGAACGCAGCCGTCATCCTGAAGAACGACGGTGACCCCCGCGGTACCCGTATCTTCGGACCGGTTGGTCGTGAACTTCGTGACAAGAAGTTCATGAAGATCGTTTCTCTGGCTCCGGAGGTGCTCTAGTCCATGGCTAAGATCAAAAAGGGTGACCTCGTTCAGGTCATCACTGGCGCCAAGGCTGAGCGCGGCGGCGACAAAGGCAAGCAGGGCAAGGTTCTGCGCGTATTCCCGGAGACCAACCGCGTGTTGGTTGAAGGCATTAACCGCGTAACCAAGCACACCAAGGTCGGTCAGTCGCAGCGCGGCACCAAGACCGGTGGCATCGAGGTCGTCGAGGCTTCGATCCACATCTCCAACGTGGCCCTGGTTGACCCGTCCACCAAGAAGCCCACCCGCGTCGGTTTCCGCACCGAGACCGTTGAGCGCGATGGCGTGAAGCGTGAAGTGCGCGTCCGCGTGGCCAAGAGCTCAGGGAAGGACATCTAATGACTGAGACTCTCGAGACTCCGGCAAGCAAGATCGTTCCTCGTCTGAAGACCAAGTACGCCGATTCCATCAAGAACTCGCTGACTGAGGAATTCAAGTACCAGAACGTCAACCAGGTTCCCCGCCTGGTCAAGGTCGTTGTGAACATGGGTGTTGGAGATGCCGCCAAGGACTCCAAGCTGATCGACGGCGCTGTCCGCGATCTGACCCTGATCACCGGCCAGAAGCCGCAGGTAACCAAGGCCCGCAAGTCGATCGCACAGTTCAAGCTGCGCGAAGGCATGCCGATCGGTGCACACGCAACTCTGCGTGGGGACCGCATGTGGGAATTCCTGGACCGTCTGGTCACGCTGGCTCTGCCGCGTATCCGTGACTTCCGTGGCCTCAGCGGCAAGCAGTTCGACGGCAACGGCAACTACACCTTCGGTCTGACCGAGCAGGTTATGTTCCACGAGATCGACCAGGATTCCATCGACCGCGTTCGCGGTATGGACATCACCGTCGTGACCACTGCCAAGACCGACGACGAAGGCCGTGCGCTGCTCAAGGCGCTTGGCTTCCCGTTCAAGACCGAAGACTAATCTAGCTACGTAAAAGGTCCGCCCGCTGGTTCCGAATTCTGTTCGGGACAACCGGCACGGCGGAAACCGTTATGAGGAAGGGCAAGAGCCCACATGACAATGACAGATCCCGTCGCAGACATGCTTACGCGTCTGCGCAACGCTAACTCGGCATACCACGACTCCGTGACCATGCCGTACAGCAAGCTCAAGGCACGCGTTGCCGACATCCTGAAGGCTGAAGGTTACATCGCCTCCTGGAAAGAAGAAGACGCTGAGGTTGGCAAGAAGCTGACCCTCGAGCTCAAGTTCGGTCCGAACCGCGAGCGTTCAATCGCTGGCGTTCGTCGTATTTCCAAGCCGGGACTGCGCGTTTACGCAAAGTCCACCAACCTGCCGCACGTGCTCGGTGGCCTGGGTGTCGCAATCCTGTCCACCTCTTCCGGCCTCTTGACTGACAAGCAGGCCGGCAAGAAGGGCGTGGGCGGCGAAGTCCTCGCTTACGTCTGGTAACGGGAAAGGAAGAGAATAATGTCACGTATTGGACGTCTCCCCATCACCGTTCCTGCCGGCGTTGAGGTCAAGGTTGACGGCTCTGTCGTCAGCGTCAAGGGTTCCAAAGGCGAGCTGAGCCACACTGTGGCCAGCCCGATCGAGGTTTCCCTGGAAGATGGCACCCTGACTGTCGCCCGCCCGAACGATGAGCGCGCCTCACGTTCGCTGCACGGCCTGACCCGCACCCTGATCGCCAACATGATCCAGGGTGTCACCGCAGGCTACGAGAAGAAGCTTGAGATTGTCGGTACTGGTTACCGCGTCCAGGCCAAGGGATCTGACCTGGAGTTCGCTCTGGGCTACAGCCACCCGGTCAACGTCTCGGCACCGAACGGCATCACCTTTGCAGTTGAGACCCCGACCAAGCTCTCTGTTTCAGGTATCTCCAAGCAGCAGGTCGGCGAGGTTGCTGCCAACATTCGCAAGCTGCGGAAGCCGGACCCCTACAAGGGCAAGGGCATCCGTTACGCAGGCGAAGTCATCCGCCGCAAGGTCGGAAAGGCTGGTAAGTAACCATGGCGATCGCAATTAACAAGAAGCGTACGAACAAGAGCAAGTCTGCCCAGCGCAGCCGCCGCCAGCTTCGTATCCGCAAGCGCATCTCCGGTACGGCTGTACGCCCGCGTCTGGTCGTCAACCGCTCCGCACGTCACGTATTCGTCCAGGTTGTCGATGACACCAAGGGCCTGACCGTGGCAAGCGCCTCCACACTGGAAGCCGACCTTCGTGCATTCGACGGTGACAAGACCGCCAAGGCCAAGCGCGTTGGCGAACTGGTCGCCGAGCGTGCCAAGGCTGCCGGTATCGAAGCAGTTGTCTTCGACCGCGGTGGTAACAAGTACCACGGCCGGATCGCCGCCGTCGCTGACGGCGCACGTGAAGGTGGGCTGGCACTGTGACCGAAAATAACGAAAAGGACATTCAGGTGACTGAAGCTGTAGCTGCTCCGGCAACTGAGACCGCTGCGCCTGCTACCACTGACGACCGCCGTGGTGGCGCCCGTCGTGGCGAGCGTGGCGACCGCGGCCAGGGCCGTGGCGACCGTGGCGGCCGTGGTGGCCGTGACGGCGGCCGCGAAGCCGAGAAGAGCCAGTTCGTAGAGCGCGTTGTAACCATCAACCGTGTTTCCAAGGTCGTCAAGGGTGGTCGTCGCTTCAGCTTCACCGCCCTCGTCGTCGTCGGTGACGGCAACGGCATGGTCGGCGTCGGCTACGGCAAGGCCAAGGAAGTTCCCGCCGCCATCGCGAAGGGCGTTGAAGAGGCCAAGAAGTCCTTCTTCCGCGTTCCCCGCATCGGCAGCACCATCCCGCACCGCGTTCAGGGTGAGGCCGCCGCAGGCGTCGTCATGCTGCGTCCGGCTTCCGCCGGTACCGGTGTTATCGCCGGTGGCCCGGTCCGTGCAGTACTGGAGTGCGTGGGCATCCACGACATCCTCTCCAAGTCGCTCGGTTCCTCCAACGCCATCAACATCGTTCACGCGACCGTTGATGCCCTGAAGCGCCTCGAAGAGCCGGCAGCAGTGGCAGCACGCCGCGGCCTCCCGCTCGATGAGATCGCTCCGCCGGCAATGGTGAAGGCTCTCCTGAACCAGAAGGCAGGTGTCTGAGTCATGGCTAAGAACGTGCTTGTCTCCGATGCAAAGTTGGAGATCACTCAGATCAAGTCCGCCATTGGCGGCAAGCAGAACCAGCGCGACACCCTGCGGTCCCTCGGCCTGAAGCGGATTGGACACACCGTTGTCCGCACCGCCGACGCCGTGACCGTCGGGATGCTCAACACGGTTCCGCACCTGGTAAAGGTAGAGGAGGCGAAGTAAATGGCAGAGAAGAACACCGCCGAAAAGGCACAGGGCGCCGCTGAAAAGCAGAACGCACTGAAGGTTCACCACCTGCGTCCCGCCCCGGGTGCCAAGACCGCCAAGACCCGTGTTGGTCGTGGTGAAGGTTCCAAGGGTAAGACCGCTGGCCGCGGTACCAAGGGTACGAAGGCCCGCTACCAGATCAAGGCTGGCTTTGCCGGCGGCCAGCTGCCGCTGCACATGCGCCTGCCGAAGCTGCGCGGCTTCAAGAACCCGTTCCGGGTTGAGTACCAGGTTGTAAACCTGGACAAGCTCAACGAGCTGTTCCCGGAAGGTGGCGCAGTCACCGTGGAGAACCTGGTCGAAAAGGGTGCCGTTCGCAAGAACCAGCCCGTCAAGGTGCTGGGCACCGGCGACATCACCGTCAAGGTTGACGTCACCGTCCACGCATTCTCGGCCAGTGCCGCTGAAAAGATTGCCGCAGCAGGCGGAAGCACCACCGCCCTCTAACGAGGCGGCGGGGCAGTTGCCCGTTGTTGAAAACTCCCGGTACCAGGGGCCCAGGCCCCCGGTGCCGGGAGTTTTTTTCATTTTCCTGGCCCTGCCGATTGTTCGCCGGGCGCATCCACCCGTTAGACTCGGTTGTTGGGTTTATTTGACCTGTCTCACACGACTTTACTTATTACTCAGGAGGACGCTTGCTTAGCGCATTTGGCCGGGCCTTTCGCACGCCTGATCTGCGACGCAAGTTGTTGTTCACGCTGGGAATCATCACAATCTTCCGCTTGGGTGCCTTCATCCCCTCGCCTGGTGTGAGCTACCAGAATGTCCAGCAATGCTTGCAGAACGGTCAGACCTCGGGCGGGATCTACCAGCTCGTCAACCTGTTCAGCGGCGGTGCATTGCTGCAGGTATCCATCTTTGCCCTGGGCATCATGCCCTACATCACCGCCAGCATCATCGTCCAGCTGCTCCGGGTGGTCATTCCCCGCTTCCAGCAGCTGTATGAGGAGGGCGCATCCGGGCAGTCGAAGCTGACCCAGTACACCCGGTACCTCACGATCGCGCTCGGCCTGCTCAACGCCACGACACTGGTGTCGCTGGCACGGTCCGGCCAGCTGCTGCCAAACTGCCAGCTGCCGATCATCCCGGACACCTCCATCGTCACCACGGTCCTGATCATCATCACGCTCACGGCCGGTACCGGCCTGATCATGTGGATGGGCGAGCTCGTGACGGAGAAGGGCGTCGGCAACGGCATGTCCCTGCTCATCTTCACGTCCATCGCGGCAGGCTTCCCGGGCTCGCTCGGTGCGATCTGGAAGGCCCAGGGCCCCGGTACCTTCTTCCTGGTCCTGGTTATCGGCCTGCTCACCGTGGCCCTCGTGGTCTTCGTGGAGCAGTCCCAGCGCCGTATCCCGGTGCAGTACGCCAAGCGCATGATCGGCCGCCGCACCGTCGGCGGGACCAGCACGTACATCCCGATCAAGGTGAACATGGCCGGCGTAGTGCCCGTCATCTTTGCCTCATCCATGCTGTACCTGCCGGGGCTGATCTCTCAGTTCAACCAGCCGAAGGCCGGCGAGCCGATGCAGCCCTGGGTTGAGTGGATCAACAACAACCTGACCAAGGGCGACCACCCGATCTATATGGCACTGTATTTCGCCATGATTGTGTTTTTCACCTACTTCTATGTTGCGATTACATTCAACCCCGAAGAGGTCTCGGACAACATGAAGAAGTACGGCGGCTTCATTCCGGGCATCCGCGCCGGCAAGCCGACCGCGGATTATCTTCAGTACGTCCTATCCCGGATCACCCTGCCCGGAGCCTTCTACCTCGGCTTCGTGGCATTGATCCCGCTGGTTGCACTTGTCCTGATCAACGCGAACCAGAACTTCCCGTTCGGCGGCACCTCGATCCTGATCATGGTGGGCGTCGGTCTGGAGACCGTGAAGCAGATTGATGCGCAACTACAGCAACGTCACTACGAAGGGCTTTTGCGATGACGAGAATGTTGATTATCGGACCTCCCGGCTCCGGCAAGGGAACGCAGGCGGAACGCATTTCGGAACGCCTCGGCGTCGTTGCGATCTCCACCGGAGATATCTTCCGCGCCAACGTCAAGGGTGAGACTCCGCTCGGCGTCGAAGCCAAGAAGTACATGGACGCGGGCGACTTCGTCCCGGACAGCGTCACCAACAAGATGGTGCGCGACCGGCTCAGCGAAGACGACGTCGAGGCAGGCTTCCTGCTGGACGGCTACCCCCGCACCACCGCACAGGTGGATTACCTCGATGAGATCCTCGCCGGCGCCGACCAGAAGCTCGACGTCGTGCTTCAGCTCACCGCGGACGACGAGGAACTGGTCACCCGCCTCCTGGGCCGTGCCAAGGAAACCGGGCGCAGCGACGACAACGAAGGCGTTATCCGTCACCGGCTGGACCTGTACCACGAGCAGACCGAACCCGTCGTGGCCAAGTATGCCGAGCGCGGCATCCTGACCCAGGTGGACGGCATCGGCGGCATCGACGAAGTCACCGAGCGTGTCATGGAAGCGATCAAGTCGGCCCAGGCCGCCTGAACCACGCTTGTGCACTGCAACTGAAGCAGTACAGAAGGGCGTGTTCCGTACCATCGTGTACGGGACGCGCCCTTCGCTGTTGGGCGGGCCCGCCCAACAGCCCGTTCCTGGCCACTGTGCCGGTGCGGGAGAATAGAGCTTGAAGACTTGGGTTGATGACCCATGGTGGAGGCCCGGGTTGAAGCGCCACCGGACCGCGAGAGAAAACATTGAGGTACAGATGGCATTCGGCCAGGCACGCATTGAATACAAGACCAACGCCCAGATGCGCACGATGCACGAGGCCGGGCTTGTCCTGAGCCGGGCACTGGACGCAGCGGTGGCCGCCGCGGCCCCGGGCGTCACCACGGCCCGGCTGGACGAGGTCTTCGCCGCCGTGCTCCAGGACGCCGGCGCCAAGTCCAACTTCCTCGGCTACCACGGATTCCCGGCCACGATCTGCACCTCGGTGAATGAAGAAGTGGTCCACGGCATCCCCGGCGGCCGGGTGCTGCAGGACGGCGACATCATCTCGATCGACGGCGGCGCGATCGTGGACGGCTGGCACTCCGATTCTGCGCGGACCGTGATTGTCGGCACCGCCGATCCCGAGGACGTGCGCCTGTCCGAGGTCACCGAGGAAGCCATGTGGCGAGGCATCGCAGCCCTGGCCACCGGAAAATTCGTGGGCGACGTCGGCAACGCGGTGGACGACTACGTCTCCTCCGTTCCCGGCAAGCCGCTGGGCATCCTGGAGGACTACGTGGGCCACGGCATCGGCTCCGAGATGCACATGGCCCCGGACGTGCTGAACTACCGCACCAGCCACCGCGGACCGAAAATCCGCCCGGGGCTGTGCCTTGCAATCGAGCCCATGCTGGTCCGCGGGAGCATCGACACCGCCGTCCTCGACGACGACTGGACCGTTGTCACCACTGACGGCAAGCGCTCCTGCCAGTGGGAGCACTCCGTCGCCGTGCACGAGAAGGGGATCTGGGTCCTCTCGGCGCCGGACGGGGGAGCGGCGAAACTGGCGCCCCTCGGCGTCGTGCCCGTCCCGATCCCCTAGGCCCATTGCACACGGCGACTCGCAAGTTTTCTGGAGACACGAAAAATCCCTGGCGACACCGGAATACCGGTAGCGCCAGGGATTTTGCGTGTCGCCAGCAAAGCTCAGGAACGTGGCGGCTGCGAGCTGGACTTCCTTGCTGACAGGGATGCGGGCAGTGGCCCGCACCCGGGCGCACAATAGAGCCATGGGAGCAACAGGAGCGATCACCGACGTCGCCGGGATCCGGATAGGACATGTCCAGAAATCCGGCGACGGCTGGCTGAGCGGCGTGACGGTGGTCCTCCCGCCGCCGGGCACGGTGGGCTCGGTCGACGTCCGGGGCGGCGGGCCCGCGACGCATGAGACGGACGCGCTGGATCCCACCACGCTGTCCTCGAGAGTGGACGCCGTCGTCCTGACCGGGGGCAGCGCCTTTGGCCTCGCCGCGGCGCACGGTGCCCAGCGCTGGTGCGAGGAGAACGGCCGCGGCTTTCCCGTCCCCGGCGGGCTCGTTCCGATCGTGCCGGCGGCCGCAATTTTCGATCTGGGCCGCGGCGGTGATTTCTCCGCCCGCCCCGACGAGGCGATGGGCTACGCGGCGACCGCCGCCGCCGCCGCGCAGCCGGAAGGGCACGACGTCGAACGCGGCAATGTCGGCGCCGGCACGGGAGCAGCAATCGGCCGGGGAACCTACAAAGGGGGAGTAGGCACCGCAGCCATCACCCTGGAAAACGGGGTGACCGTTGGCGCCATTGCGGTAGTCAATGCGCTGGGACTCCCATTTGGCACTTCGCCTGATGCGGCGAAAGCCGCGCAAGTCTCCGAGCCGGCGCCGTCGCAAGCACCGCCCCCGCTCAACACCACCCTCGTCGTCGTCGCCACCGATGCCGTCCTGGACAAGGCGGACTGTAAGCGGACGGCCTCGGCGGCCCATGCCGGACTGGCCCGGGCGCTGGCGCCTAGCCACACCCTCGCCGACGGCGACACCGTGTTCGCCCTGGCGACGGGCGCCGTCGCGCTGGACCGCAGCACCCAGACGGCCCGGCAGATCAGCCTCATTACACTGCAGAGCGCGGCCGCCGACGTCGTCCGGCTTGCCATCCTTGACGGGATCTCGCGGGCGGAGGCAGTGACGACGGCGGCCGGGACGTTAGGTGCGTACGGGCGCTGAGTGCGCTACGATAGGCGGATTTAACTCCGGATTTAACAATCGGACCGCAATGGCGTAGTGTTGTCTGTTGGTTGTCTGCCCCGTTGTGCCCTTTTGTGGTCGGGTGGCACCAACCAACCAATCAAAAACGTCCGCGGTCATGACCGGTGCAAACCGGGAGGCTGCGGCAACAACAGTTAGCGGAGGGTATGGCCAAGAAGGACGGGGTCATTGAGATCGAGGGCGTTGTGACCGAGGCGCTGCCTAACGCGATGTTTCGCGTTGAGCTCACCAACAAGCACATCGTTCTGGCACACATCTCTGGAAAGATGCGCCAGCACTACATCAGGATCCTCCCCGAGGACCGCGTAGTGGTGGAGCTGAGCCCTTACGACCTGACACGTGGTCGTATCGTCTACCGCTACAAATAAACACTGGGCGGCCAGAGCAACAGCCGAGGGCCGGTCCAGCTGACCAACTGCAACACGCAAAGGAACGCCATGAAGGTCAAGCCGAGCGTCAAGCAGATCTGCGAAAAGTGCAAAGTGATCCGCCGTAATGGCCGGGTCATGGTGATCTGCGAGAACCCGCGCCACAAGCAACGCCAGGGCTAATTTCCCTCACGGGAAACCCTGGGTTGCTAACCCACGCAAGTAAATAAAGGCAGCACAAGCTGAACTGGGACGTATTGAGCCCGGACAGCTAACCCCCGGTCGGAGGCTGGGGCCGCAGTGAAACTGCGGGTGTACTGCCTACGACCTCCGGTTTATACAAGGAGTACTGCCAATATGGCTCGTCTCGCTGGCGTAGACATTCCCCGCGAAAAGCGGTTGGAAATTGCGCTTACTTACATCTACGGCGTGGGCAAGACCCGTGCACACGAAACCCTGACTGCCACCGGCATCAGTGCTGACGTTCGGGTCAAGGACCTGACCGACGCACAGCTGGTTGAGCTGCGTGACTACATTGAAGGCAACTACAAGGTTGAGGGTGACCTTCGCCGCGAAGTGGCCGCTGATATCCGCCGCAAGGTTGAAATCGGCAGCTACGAAGGTATTCGCCACCGCAAGGGCCTGCCAGTGCGCGGACAGCGTACGAAGACGAACGCACGTACCCGCAAGGGTCCGAAGCGCACCGTCGCAGGCAAGAAGAAGGCCCGTTAATCCCTGAGGGATTAACGAGGCTTTCCCCCAATAACTTTCTGTAGGAGAAAAAATGCCCCCGAAGACTCGTGGCGCGGTTCGCAAGCCGCGTAAGAAGGACAAGAAGAATATCGCGCTGGGCCAGGCGCACATCAAGAGCACCTTTAACAACACCATCGTGTCCATCACGGACCCGAACGGTGCTGTCATCTCCTGGGCTTCGTCCGGTGAGGTTGGCTTCAAGGGCTCGCGTAAGTCCACCCCGTTCGCTGCCCAGATGGCCGCCGAAGCCGCCGCAAAGCGTGCACAGGAGCACGGCATGCGCAAGGTTGACGTGTTCGTCAAGGGACCGGGTTCCGGACGCGAAACCGCCATCCGCTCGCTGCAGGCCGCTGGCCTCGAGGTTGGCTCCATCCAGGACGTCACCCCCAGCGCCCACAACGGCTGCCGTCCGCCGAAGCGCCGCCGCGTCTAAGGCTTTCCAGCGCCCAGGAGCTTGCCCGGACCCTCACCGGTCCGGGCAAGCCCGGCCGCGTTAAGTCTTCAGACCGATCTTTCCACCACCTGTGTTGCGTCATATAGCGGATGCTCGCCGAAAGGAAACCTAAGTGCTCATTGCACAGCGCCCCACCCTCTCCGAAGAGGTCGTCTCCGAAAACCGCTCCCGGTTCATCATCGAACCGCTGGAGCCGGGCTTTGGTTACACCCTCGGAAACTCCCTCCGCCGTACCCTGCTCTCCTCCATCCCCGGTGCCTCTGTAACGAGCATCCGGATCGATGGCGTGCTGCACGAGTTCACCACGGTTCCGGGTGTCAAGGAAGATGTCACCGAGATCATCCTGAACATCAAGAACCTGTCGGTTTCCTCCGAGCACGACGAGCCGGTTGTTGCTTACCTGCGCAAGCAGGGCCCGGGAGTCGTCACCGCCGCGGACATCGCTCCGCCGGCCGGCGTCGAATTCCACAACCCGGATCTGCACATTGCCACGCTGAACTCGAAGGGCAAGTTCGAACTCGAACTGACCATCGAGCGCGGTCGCGGCTACGTTTCGGCAGCTCAGAACAAGTCCGGCGACTCCGAGATCGGCCGCATCCCGGTCGACTCGATCTACTCGCCGGTCCTGAAGGTTACTTTCCGCGTGGAAGCTACCCGTGTTGAGCAGCGCACTGACTTCGACAAGCTCATTGTCGACGTCGAGACCAAGCAGGCAATCGCCCCGCGCGACGCCGTTGCTTCGGCAGGTACCACCCTGGTGGAACTGTTCGGTCTGGCCCGCGAGCTGAACACCGCAGCTGAAGGTATCGAGATCGGCCCGTCGCCGACGGACGCTGCCCTGGCAGCCGACATGGCCCTGCCGATCGAGGATCTGGACCTGACGGTCCGTTCCTACAACTGCCTCAAGCGTGAGGGCATCCACACCGTGGGTGAACTCGTTGCCCGCTCCGAGGCTGACCTCATGGACATCCGCAACTTCGGTGCGAAGTCCATCGATGAGGTCAAGGCCAAGCTGGTCGAACTGGGCCTGTCCCTCAAGGACTCCCCTCCCGGTTTCGACCTCGCAGCACGTGCCGCAGCCATCGAAGAGGACGACGCCGCGTTCAGCGACGACGAGCTCTAACCAACAGATCTTGGCCGGCTGGCTGGATGCACCCTGGTGTGCGCAGCCCAACGGCTTCCATATGAGGAGAAACTATAATGCCTACCCCCGCTAAGGGTCCGCGCCTCGGAGGCGGAGCGGCTCACGAGCGTCTTATGCTCGCGAACCTGTCCGCCGCACTTTTCGAGCACAAGCGGATCACCACCACGGTGACCAAGGCCAAGCGCCTGAAGCCGTACGCCGAGCGCCTGGTGACTTTCGCCAAGCGTGGCGACCTCGCTTCCCGCCGTCGTGTACTCGGCCTGATCAGCAACAAGGGCGTCGTCCACGAGCTGTTCACCGACATTGCACAGGCAGTGGAGAACCGCGATGGCGGCTACACCCGCATCACCAAGATCGGCAACCGCAAGGGCGACAACGCTCCCATGGCCGTCATCGAACTGGTTCTCGAGCCGGTTTCCGCCAAGCAGGCAGTCGTAGCCGAGGCTACCTCCGCCGCCAAGCGCGACGCTGACAAGAAGGACGCCGAGAAGGCCGAAGCAGCTCCGGTTGCCGAGACCGAAGAGGCTCCCGAGGCTGAGGTCACTGAGACTGAAGCTGCAGCTACCGAAGAGGCTCCGGCCGCTGAGGAAGCAGCCGCTGAGTCCGAGAAGGACGCGAAGTAATTCGCTAAAACCTTCTTATAGACTTAAGTCTATGAACGAGCTCAAACCCGCTGCCCCCGTCTTGGGGGGCGGCGGGTTTTTGCGTATCCGGATGGATGTGGCCTACGACGGCGGACCGTTTAGCGGGTGGGCTGTCCAGCCGGGACTGCGCACCGTCCAGGGCGTCCTGGAGGAGGCCCTGGAACTGCTGATCCGCCGCCCCATCCGAGTCACGGTCGCCGGCCGCACCGATGCCGGCGTGCATGCCCGCGGCCAGGTGGTCCACCTCGACCTCCGCGAGGCGGAGTGGCTGGGCTTGAACCGGGGCGCTGAATTGGATCCCGCCGTTGCCCTGCTGCGCCGCATCCGTGGCGCCTTGAGCCGGGGCCTGGGCGAGCTAAGCGGGGCGATCGAGGTGCACAGCGTGAGTGTGGCCCCCGTTGGCTTCGACGCCCGCTTCTCCGCTCTCTGGCGCCGATATTCCTACCGGATCGCGGACGGCCCGGCGTTGTGGGATCCGCTGGGACGCGCCTCGACCTTGTGGCATAAGGAACGGCTCGATGTCGGGCTCCTCAACGAGGGCGCGGCACCGTTGCTCGGGCTGCAGGATTTCCGCTCGTACTGCAAGCCACGCGAGGGCGCCACGACCATCCGCGAACTGCAGCGCTTCGAATTCGCCCGCGGCAGCGATGGGGTAATTGTCGCCACCGTCCAGGCCGACGCGTTCTGCCACAACATGGTCCGCTCCCTGGTGGGCTCGGCGTTGTACGTGGGGGAGGGCGTGGAGGCCCCGGGCTGGCTCTATGAGCGGCTCCTCGCCCGGCAGCGCGACGCCCGCTCCGTGCTGGCAGCCCCGCATCCGCTGGTGCTTGAGGAAGTGGCTTACCCAACTGAGAGCGGCATGCTGGCCAGGGCCGAACTGACCCGGGCCATGCGCGCGTAGATCCAGAGCGGGAGTGCGGCTACGGGAATGCCTGCTGCGAGTAAGCCGGCGCGGCGCCTTCCGCGGGGAGCTCCAGCGTGAAGGTGCTTCCGGATCCCAGGTGCGTGTTGCAAGAGATGGAGCCGCCATGGCGCTCCACGATCGCCTTCGTGATCGACAACCCGAGCCCGGCCCCCGGGATGGAACCGTCCCGCACCGCCGGGCTTCGGAAGAACCGCGTGAAGACTTGTTCGGCGTCGGTGGCTGTCATCCCCAATCCGTCATCTTCCACGTGCAGCAGCACCCGGTCTCCCTCCGTGCTGGCGGAGACGCGCACACTGCCCCCGTTGGGGGAATATTTGATGGCGTTGGAAATGAGGTTATCCAGTGCCTGGCTGATCCGGAGCGGGTCCACGTGCGCCCATAGCGGCGCCGGCACTTCCATCGAGAGCGTGACCTGGGAAGCCTCGGCGTGGGCGTGGGCCGAACCGAGGCTCGCCTCCACAAGGCTCGCCAGATCGGTCCTCAGCGGATGGATGTGGACAGCCGAGTTGGCGGACATCAGCAGATCCGAGACAAGGGCGAGGAGCCGTTCGGCGTTTCGTTGCGCAACCTCGAGGCGGCGGAGGGCCTGGGCGGACAACTGTTCCGAGTCGCTGAGGGCTAGATCCAGATTGCCGATGATCGATGTGAGGGGGGTCCGGAACTCATGGGAGACGGTGGAGACCACGTCGTCCTTGGCCGCCAGGGCATCGATCAGACCGGACACCTCGTCATTGAGCAGCCGTTCGCGTTCACGGCCGGCGTGGAGCTGGGTTGCCAAGGGCCCAGCCAACTCCTGCCGCGCGAATCGCAGGACAACGGAGACGGCCAATGTGATGAACGGCAGGAGGACGGCGGCCGCGATTCGGTCCGGGGGGGAGCCGGCGTGGAGCAGCCACGGCAGGCCGGTCAGCAACGGCCCGAAGAAGCTGATCGAGAGGATGGCCGGACCGGACAAACGTGAGACTGTGATCCAGAGGACCGGAAGAACGGCCAGGATGCCGAGGTCCGGCAGGCCTTCGACGCTGTCAGTGCGGATGAGGCAGATCGCGGCCAAGTCGAGCACGGGGATTGCTAGCGGAGCGAGCAGCCCGAATCGCTGCCAGGGCAACAGAAGGCAGGCGATAAAGAGTGCCAGTTGGAGCGCCAAGGCAGCCCGCCACAGGCCGCTCTCGAAGAGGCCGGGCCAGCCCCAGGGCGCAGCAAGCACCACAGCAGTCATCGCCAGCGTGAGCGGGAGCTGGCATAGGGCCACCCGCACACGCCGCGGGAACCCCGCAAAGGTACCTTCCTGGTTCCGGACCAGTTGCTGTTTACTCAATGCAGCCGCGCCCCTTCCTCACTGCTCCAATTTAACGGCATTCGTCACGCTAACTTGACAAGTTACGAAATTATATTGCGGTGGCTGTGCCTAAACGGTCATTGGCGCTATAGCGTAGGTAATCTAGCAATGCTGGCGAATCATCATTGCACAGCAGTACCGACGCGGCAGCTATGGGGGTAGGTGCCGCATCAGATGTGAGGGGGGGCCATGACTGACTTGGGAGTCGCCGTCGTTGTGGAAGACGACGACGATGTGCGTCATCTCGTCGAAGCCGTGTTGAGCCAGGCGGGATTTGACGTCCACGGCGCAGCGAGCGGTCGCGAGGGGGTCGAGGTCGTACGGAATGAGAAGGCCAATGTTGTCACCTTGGACGTTGGCCTCAACGATATTGACGGCTTTGAAGTCCTGCGTCGAATTCGGCAGTTCAGCGATGCCTACGTGGTCATGCTGACGGCGAGGACGGACGAGTTGGACACATTGACCGCACTGCATACCGGTGCCGACGATTTCATGACCAAACCGTTCCGGCCGCGCGAGCTCCGAGCCCGGGTCTCTGCGATGATGCGCCGGCCCCGGCAGGACGGCCCCGATGCCACGTCCGTGGACCCGGGAACGGCTCCGTCGAAGGCCGTTGTCCTGTCCCACGATTCGGAATTCCGGCACAACGGCCTGGTATTGAACCCGCACACCCGTTCGGTCACCGTTGACGGCATTGCTGCCAGTCTCACGCGCAGTGAGTTCGATCTCCTGCATGCCCTGTTGAAAGGGGCAGGTGCCGTCCGGTCGAAGACCGATCTGGTGCGGGTGGTGCGGGGTGAGCACTACAGCGCGGATGCCTACATCAGTGAATCCGACGAGCGTGCCGTCGAAGTGCACATCGGCAACATGCGTCGCAAGCTGCGGGAGGATCCGCTGCACCCTCGTTGGCTCCAGACCGTCCGTGGCGTTGGGTACCGGCTCACGCCGGCCTCGGACTAGCTGTCCCCGAGGTTATGCCTGAGCTGCAGTTCGTCCACTGTGTCGTTTCCACTCTCTGCAACTTCACGCAGGAGCAACCGCGCCAGGCGAGCGTCGCGGACGCGGATGGCGTCCTCAAGCTCTCTGGCGAGCTCGGCCAGACGGACGCCGCCGACCATCGCTGAGGACGTCTTCAGGCTCAGGACTGCGTCCAGCGCGGCCGTCTCGTCACCGCTATCAAGGGACGTCGCGAGGGATTGATAGCGATGGTCCCACATCCTTGCATAGTCCCTCGCGAATACTTTGGCCACTGCAGGGCTGTCCAGCTGTGATCCGAGTTCCTTGAGGGCGGAGGGGTCCACGATCGGGCTCGCGACGTCTTCGGCCGCCGTTGCGGCCACGCCTGGACCGGACGGGGAGCTGTCGGCGGAGGAGCCAGTGTTTGCATCGCCGTCGTCTGGCGCACCTTGGAAGGACATGTGCCCACGCTACTGCCTGGTCTGGCCGATGCCCGGCGCACCGTGTGATCCTGCGGAAACCTTTCGGCTATCCCGATGGCTTCCTGAGGGTTTGCCGTGAAGGCGCCATGGGCCGGCGTTACTGGCCGCTGAACGTCTCGATCGTGTTGATGACGGCGGGACCCAGGATGGCAATGAAGAGGACCGGAAAGATGAAGAATAGGAGCGGAAACAGGATCATCACGGGCAGCTTCATGGCCTTCTCTTCTGCCCGCTGCCGGCGCTTGACGCGCATCACCTTGGCCTGGACGCGCAGGACGCGGCTAATGGCGATGCCGTACGTATCCGCCTGCACCACTGCCTGGACGAAGCTCCGGAGTTCGGGGATGTTGGTGCGTTCTGCGAGGGCGAGGTAGGACTCGCGGCGGCTGCGTCCCACCTGCATGTCCTGCAGGGTGCGCACGAGTTCCTCCGCCAGCGGCCCTTTGCCGTTCTCGCCGGCGCGGGCCATGGCACCCTCGAAGCCGAGGCCGGCTTCCACAGAGATCAGCATCTGGTCCAGGGTGTTGGCGAGCTCCAGCTGCATGGCCTTCTGCCGTTCCTGCCCCTTGCTGTAGAGCATCAGATCGGGGATGAAGTAGCCCAGGAACACTACGAACACCCCGACCAGCTTGATGATCGGCGTCGACCCAATGGAACTGAGGAACAATCCGAGCAATCCGCCCACAACACCCAGGGCAGGTTTGGCTGCCAGCAGCCGGCCCAGGGGCATGTTTGCAGGGCGGCCAGCCAGGGACAGCAGATGATCGAGTTTGAGCACGTAGGCGGCTGGCGTGAGGCGGTAGCCGATCTTCTCGACGAAGCCTGTACTGGACTTCTTCTCCTCCTCCGCACGGTGGGTTCCCCTGGACAGGATGTCCCGGGCCACCCTCTCGCCCTTCCTGTCGGCGGACAGCAGGGTCCACACCAGGTAGCCGAGCGGCAGACAGATCAGGAGGAGGGCGAGGACAATCAAGGGATCCATGGCCGGTCAGAACTTCAGGTCGATAATCTTGCGCATCCAGAGACCGCCAATGGTCATCAGGATGACGGACGCCACAACCATGATTCCGCCAAGAAGTGTGGTGAACATCTTGTCCATGTACCCGGGGCTGACCAACATCAGCATGGCCACAATGCCGAGCGGGAGGGCCATCAGGATGTAGGCAGAGAACTTGCCCTCCGCGGCCAGGGACTTGATGTGGCCCTTGATCTCGCTGCGTTCGCGGATGGTTTCGTTCACCTGGTCCATCACCTCGGCCAGGTTGCCGCCCACTTCGCGGTTGATCTGGATGGCCTGGGAGATCCAGACGAAGTCCTCGTTCTTCATCCGCTCCGCCGTGTCGTTGAGCGAGGCCAGCAGGTCACGCCCCAGGCTCGTCTCCGAGATGACCCGGCGCATCTCCTCGGAGGTGGGGGCCTGGGATTCATTGGCGGCGGCGTCGATGGCGCGAAGAATACTGTGCCCGGCGCGGAGGCTGCCGGAGAGCAGCTGCAAAGTATCGCCCAGCTGGGCATCGAATTTGGCGCGCCTCTTACCCGCCAGGAAACCCAGGACGAGGTGCCCCAGGAAAGGCGCAGCGAGCATCAGGAGTATCGCCAGAAGGGGGCCTGCCACCACGAGGCCCACGAGTCCGCCCACGAAGGAACCGATGATCACCAGGAACAGGAAATCCGCCTGGCTCAGGCGCAGGCCTGCGTTCTCGAGGGCTTCCCGGTTGAAGAACCGGACGTTCCGCTTTGCCAGGAAGCGCTCGATCAGCTCGACGGCGGAACCCGCGAAACGGGTCAGTTGCGAGTCCGATTCGGTCCGGTAGGGCCGACGGCGATCCAGCGGTACGGTGGGGGTGCGGGGGATGAGTACTGTCGCTCCGGCCAGGGCGGCTGCCGCGACCACGAGTATGACGCTTATTATCAGGACCATGAGCGTCAGTGCCTTCCGCTGGAGGCCACGGGCGCCCCGAAGACGCCGGCCGAAACGTGGATGCCCAGATCTTCGAAGCGGTCGATAAACCGTGGACGGATTCCGGTGGGAACCGGAGTCCCAAGGAAACGTCCGTGCTGGTCAACACCTGCGGAATAGTCGAAGACAAAGGCATCCTGGAGGGTGACGATGTCACCTTCCATGCCCTGGACTTCCGTGACGTGCGTGATGCGGCGGGTGCCGTCCCGGAGCCGGGAAATCTGGATGATCAGGTTGACGGCGGACGCGATCTGTTCGCGGATGGCCCGCAGCGGCAGATCCATGCCCGCCATGAGCACCAGCGTTTCCAGACGGGCGACGGCGTCGCGCGGCGAGTTGGAGTGGACCGTGGAGAGCGAACCGTCGTGGCCGGTGTTCATGGCCTGGAGCATGTCCAACGATTCGCCGCCGCGGACCTCACCCACCACGATGCGGTCCGGACGCATGCGCAGGGAGTTGCGCAGCAGCTCGCGGATGGTGACTTCGCCCTTGCCCTCAGTGTTTGGCGGCCGGCTTTCCAACCGCACCACATGGGCCTGCTGGATCTGGAGTTCAACGGCATCCTCGATGGTCACGATGCGCTCGTTGGCCGGAAGGAAAGACGAAAGCACATTGAGAAGCGTGGTCTTGCCTGTGCCCGTACCGCCGGAAACGATGATGTTCAGCTTGGCCTTGACGCAGGCGTTGAGCAGCTCGGCCATCTCCGGGGTGAGGGTGCCGAATTCGATCAGGTTCCGGACGGTCAGCGGCACCTTGCTGAACTTACGGATGGTCAGCGATGAGCCGCCGACGGCGAGCGGGGGGATCACAGCGTTGACGCGGGAGCCGTCTTCCAGTCGCGCGTCGACCAGAGGCGAGGATTCATCGATACGACGGCCCACCTTGGACACGATGCGTTCGATGACTTTGCGCAGGTGGTCCTCGGAGCTGAACATCGATTCGGTGAGCGTCAGCTGGCCCTTGCGTTCCACATAGATCTGGTCCATCCGGTTCACCATGATTTCCGTGACGTCCGGATCGTCGAGGAGCCGCTGCAGCGGTCCGTAGCCGAGCACGTCGTCGGCCACGTCCCGGACCAACCGGGAGCGCTCATCCGCCGTCAGCGGGACCTGCTCCGAATCGATGATGCGGGTGAGCTCCTCCCGGGCCGTGCTGCGCAGCTCGGCCTCCGTGATGGCAGAGTCGTTGAACCGGGCCCCCATCTTTTCGAACAGGGCGGTCGCGGCGCGCTGCTTGATCGCGGCAAAAGCGTCCACGGGCTGGTGGCCTTTGGCCTGGAAACCTTCGTGCTGGACGGACGCGCCCGGCGACTGTACCGGCTTGGCGGGCGCCGCCGGCCGTTCCCGGCGTGTTGCAGCTACGGAAGTGGGGACCGGCGGGCGCGGAACCGGCGGGGGAGCGGTGTTGGCGGCAACGGAAGCCACAGCCATGGCCGGCGTGGCGGCAGGCTGGGTCTTCTCCTGCGCGGCCTGGATGCGTTCTGAAAGTTTCAGCTAGACCACAACCCGCCGGTGACTCTTACGCTGGGATTTCGTCCGCCCGGCCGGGCTGAACCGTTCCACGAGCTGGTTGAGGCCTTTGACGGCAGGGTCTTTTCGGGCTTCCTGTAGGACGGGAACGCCACGGTTGGTGGAGAACGCGACAGCACGGGAACGCGGGACACTGACATCCACGGGGGCGCCCAGGGTGGATTCGACATCCTGGACCGAGAGACCGCACTTGGGATCGGCCATGTTGAGCACCACGTGCCGGCTTTCCGGCATGATGTCCAGCTGACGGAGAATGTCCAGTCCGGAGCGGAGGCCGCGGACGCTGGGGATGTCCATAGCGCTCACCCAGACCACGTCGGTGCAGGCCTCCATGGCGGCCAACCCGATTTCAGGCAATCCGGGTGCGGTGTCCACCACCACGTATTGGAACTCGTCCGCCAACTGCTCCAACAGACGGGTGATCTGCTCGGGGGTGATGTAATCGGCCTCAACCGGGCTGACGGGGGCGCAGAGGGCGTAGATGCTGGACGGGTGAACGGTGAGAAAAGCCTTCAGCACTAGCGTGTCCTGGCTAGCAGCAGGGGAGACGGCATCCGTGACTGTGTGCTCGGGATTCAGGTACAGCCCGGAGGCGACGTCGCCGAACTGCAGGTCCAGATCCACGATCACCACGCTCATGGGTGCAATTTTCCCCAGCCCCACGGCGATGTTGGTGGCGATGGTGGTCTTGCCGACGCCACCTTTGGGAGAGAACACGCCGATGACTGTGCCCTTGCCTCCTTCCGCCTGCTGAGGCTGATCCGTCCGGTGACGACTGGCGAAGGACTGGCACGCCCGCTCCAAAAGCACCCGCATCTGCGCCGGATCGGCCGAAGGGCTGAGGATATCCCGGACGCCGGCCCGCATGGCCTGCAGGATGAAAGCGGGATCCGGCTCGCTGACCAGGAGAACCGTCAGGTCAGGGACTTGGACGTCAAGCACGGTGGCGAGGCGCAGGGCCTCGTCGATCGGCACGTCGGGCCCCAGCACAAGAACCTCCGGCTGCTCCTGGTTCAGCTGGGCGAACAGGTCGTAGGGACCGGCGGGCAAAACGTGGGTCAGGAATGTCTGCACGCCGCCCTGAAGCCCGCCGGCAACCGCCTGCCGCAAACGGTTGTCAAAGTCCGCGTTCGGTGTGATCAGGACGAAGCGGCTCATTTGTAGACCTCAGGTTTCGTCATGATCCCGGGCTTTCCGCTCTCTGTGGCGTTGAGTGGTTCTTTGCTCAACCAGAGGCTGGCGAAGTCCTTGAACTCCGAGGCATAGATAATCTTTGTGGCGTCGACATCGTTGACGGCAACCGTCAAGAGCAGTAGGCCGGTGGGGAGCGACGTATCCTCGGCTGGAGCCGAACCCTCCGCTGACGGCTGCGGCGAGGGAGTGGCCACCGGAGCCCGCTGTACGGCCGTGACCAAGACTTTGTGTATTGACAGCTGAGTCGTCTGCTTTTCCGGTTTGGCCTCGATGCCGCCATCTTTCAGGTTAATGAAGATTCCGACGTGGTCACCCGGAGCGATACGTCCGCCGACTACGCGCTGAGGTTCCAGCTGGAAGGAGACTTCCTGCAGGCCGGCCGGGATGTCTACCGACCCTTGGATTTTGAGGTTTTCGGGTTCGACCAGGCGTTCTGTCACAAGCTGCTCGCCGGGAATGAGGTCGACGGCGGCAACCTTGCCCTTGGACTCGTCCAGGGACTTGAGGGAGGAAGCGGGCACGGCCGCTGCAGGGAGCTGTTCAGTAGCGAGGGAAGCGCTCATGGCTTCCACCGGCGTTCCCGCGGGGATCGCCGTCTTCACGACCAGCACGCTTACAGGTTCAAGGTTCTTGACAGCCCGCTGGTCCGCGCCCTGGGCGTAGGAAATCACGAGCATGGCACCCACGATGGCGAGGACGACCGCTGCTATTCCGGCCAGAAGTCGTGACTTCACAGTTATGGGGCTCCAATTGTGAGACGGACAACGGAAGTACCGTAGTCTGATGCGCTGCCGAGTTCGAGGGCTTGAGACAGGGAAACAAACTTGACGAAAGAGCCTCGGATCGTCTTGTTGGCAAGCTTGTCGGACTTTGGCCATTCTTCATCGGAGAAGTGGTACCCGGTGACGTGAAAGGCGGCAAACCCTTTGACGTAATACTTGCCGCCGGAGCCTGTGCCGGTGGCGACAGCGTATAGCGGAAGCAGGACCGTTTGATCTTGGATGGCGCTAATGTCCGCGGAAGAGCAGACGGTCGGGGCACTGGCGCCCGTATCGCTACTGAACCAGATTCCTGAATCACTCGATGCGCCGGCGCTCATCTTAACGCTGCATTTGCTGTCAGTTGTATCAGGATCGGTGATCCAGCCAAATCCACCAGGAATCCCGCCACATCCCCCGGCGTCTATATAAAGGACTTGAACGACTGTGGGGTCCGAGGAAAATTTGCACTCAGCGATTGTCAACGGCACAATCACAGTGCCCTTGGATGGTGTCCCCCACTGGACATTCGAGATGGCCGTGACTTCAGAACCGGGAAAACCAAGTGCGCGCGCGAAAAAGTTCGACACGGAGTTGGGCGCGCCGCCCGTTTCTTTGGCACCTATGGTTACCGTGGCCTTGCGGTTCACCTTGTCCAGGCCAATGGACTTCACGTTGCTTTGTCCGTCCACGGCGTTCTTATTTGCGAGATCACCGGCCAACGCAGAAGTGGAAGAACAGTCCGAATCGTTTACATTCTTGGCACACTTCTGGGCCAGCATAAGGGCCACCGAATCAGAGCCGTTCTGCAGCTGCGCCCGCTCGGAGTAGAGCTTTCCGACATCGATGGCGATGGCCGCGAACCCGAGCAGAACCACCATGAGAAGGGCAACAATAACCGCGATTCCGCCTCGTTCACTGTCAGCCGGTGCTGCTATCCGCCGCATTGCATCGTCCCTACGCCTTTCATGGCAAACGGGCCGGCGATTCCGGTCATTGTTTTGAGGGTGTAGTCAATCGTCACTTTGACCTGGACGTTCGCTGCGCAGGCTGTCGGGATGGGCGTAGCAGCCGGCGTCGCTTGATAAGTGAAAACTATCTTGTCGTCTTGGAGGACGGGGTTGAGTGTCGTGGCCGCGTTCTTCGCCGCAGCTTTGGCTGTGGCAGTGGCTGCCGCTGTGGCACTGTTGTTGATGGCCATCACCCTCACACCTTCACGGGCGGCGTTGGAGAGGGTAATTTGCGCGCTGTAGGCACGGCCGAACTCCATGATGCCGAGCAACAGCATGATCAGGACGGGAGCCAGTATCGCGAACTCAACTGCCACGGCGCCACGTTCGGATGCCTTAGCCAATGAATGCCTTTCGTGCAACAGACGCGTGGTAGATCAGCGCTTAATTGTGACAGCGAAGCCGGGCAGCTCAGGAAATTTCCCCGCTACCCGGCTTCGCGACCGGTTACTTTGTGCAGGTGGCGGCGGTGCCGGCCGGTGAACCCGCGGCCACTGCCATCGATCCACCCTTTACTGTGCAGCCCACACCCTCGAACGTGGAAGCCAGGGTGCCACCAAGAGCAGTAACGGCAATGATGATCGCGACGGCGATAAGGGCGACCATAATGCCGTATTCAACGGCTGTGGCGCCCTTCTCGTTGCGACGAATGCGAGCAACGATGTTTGAGAAGAAGGCATTCATTTGAGACTCCTGAGCGAGCGAAGGGAAGCTGGTCAGATGCCAGCTCTGCCAGAAAGCTAGCAACGCGATTCGTCAGAAGTTACGCTGCTTGCCACATCCTGCGGTAAGACTTCCCTAACTGCACATTTCCTGAGGATTTCCTGCGCGTAATCTGTGCTCAAACTGCTCCGGGACTCAGAGGGATGGCACACGAAAGGACCCCCTAGGCTCTGGGGTCCAAGGGGGTCCGGTCCATTTAGGCGTGGTTGTGAGCCTCACCGATACTTCCTGCCTGCGGTGTCCTAGGAGAACGCAGCGATGATGCCCATTACAGCCGGCCCCATCAGGATGATGAAGAGCGTCGGGAATATGCAGAAGATTAGCGGGAAGAGAATCTTCACGGGAATCTTCATCGCATGTTCCTCGGCGAGTTGGCGACGCTTTGTCCGCAGTTCCTGGGCTTGCGCTTTGAGAACCTTTGCGATTGCGATGCCGTACGTATCGGCCTGGACGACGGCCCGGATGAAGCTGCGAAGGTCAGGTGAATCGACTCGTCCTGCGAACGCCAGGTAGGCATCCTTTCGGCTGCGGCCCACTTGCATGTCTTGCAGGGTGCGAGTGAATTCGTCCGCAAGTGGGCCAGTGCCGTTCTGAGCGCTCCGTGCCATAGCTGCTTCAAAGCCGAGTCCAGCCTGAACGGAGATAAGCATCTGGTCTAGTGCGTTAGGAAGCTCAAGCCGGATGGCTTCGCGTCGCTTCTCCGCCTTCGTCCGAATCAGTAAGTCGGGAGCAAAGTAGAGGAAAACCACGAAGGCCAAGGCGATGAGAATACGCTGCGGAGAGGGCTCGCCAAGGAAGCCTGCAAGTCCCAAGCCGGCGCCGGCCAGCGCCAACAGTGGCTTGACCATGAGCAGCCGCCCAAGCGGAAATTCTTTGGGTCGTCCCGCCCCGGCCAACTGCTTATCCAGCCAGGCAACGTAACCAACCGGGGCCAGCTTCTTGCTGAGAGCTGCAAGTTGCTCTCCTGCGACTGATCGCCCGGCGGCGGCCCCCGAAGATTTCGCCCCAAGGTTGGTTCGGATATTCCGCAGCCCGCTGCGATCACCGGTGAAAGCCAGCCAGACCATGCCAGAGATGGGTCCAATGATGGCCAAAACGGCGGCCATTGCGATGGGTTGCATGATGGTGACTCCTTAATACTTCGGTTTGATGAGACGGCTGAGCCAAAAGGCCCCGACACTGAGCATGAGGGCGGCGGCCGCCATCATGAAGTAGCCGGGAACCGTTGAGGAAAACGTCTTGGCATAGACCGGATTGATGAACTGCAGGGCGATGAACAACAAGATCGGTAATGCGATCAGGACCATGGCTGACACGCGTCCTTCGGCGCTGAGTGCCCTCACTTGGCGCCTGACCTGGTTCCGATCGCGGATCGTCTCGCCCACGTGGTCGAGGACCTCGGCCAGATCCCCGCCAACCTCGCGGTGGATTTCTATGGCCTGGGCGATCCAAGCGAAATCCTCGTTCTTGGTCCGGTCGGCGACATCGAGGAGGGACTCGCCCAGGTCGCGGCCGATACGCGTCTCATTGACAACGCGGCTTAGTTCATCCGCCATTGGAGCGTCGTTTTCCTGGCCTGCAGCATCAAGCGAGCGAAGCAGGCTATGCCCGGCTCGCATGCCGCCGGAGAGCATCCGGAGCGTGTCCGGAACCTGGTCATCGAACTTTGCCCGGCGGCGCGAGACGAGCAAATTCAAACTCAACGCGAGCCCAATTGGCGCGGCAATGATCAGGAAAATCGCCGGGAACATACCTCCCAGCAGAAATCCGACGACCCCTGCCAGCACGGTGATGATGCCAGCCAGGAGCAAGTAGTCCGCGGGCTGTTTCTTGAGGCCGGCGCTGTCCAGCCGGCGCCGGGACAGGATGCCCGAAGGCTGGGGCTTGAGTCGGGCATCGATCACGCCCAGCGTCGCGTCTGTCAGCTTTGACAGGGTGGATGAGTGAGCGACGCTGTCCGGCCGGCGCCGTTCCGCCGAAATGACGTTTCGAGACTTCAGGATGACCCAGAAAACGATAACGAGGGCCAAATAGACCAGCGCCAGGCCCAGCACCATGACCACAGGAGAAGCATCGTCGGGGATCATCGGACACTCCCAACATTCGCCCCGAAAACGGCAGGCGAGATTTGAATGCCGAGTTCCACGAACCTGTCGGTGAACCGCGGACGGACGCCGGTGGGTATCGGCTTGCCGAGGAACCTGCCATTGGCGTCCACGCCGGCGGAATAGTCGAAGACAAAGGCGTCCTGGAGGGTGACAATGTCGCCTTCCATGCCTTGCACCTCGGTGATGTGCGTGACACGGCGGCTACCGTCACGGAGCCTTGTGATGTGCACGATGAGGTTCACCGCAGAGGCGACTTGTTCGCGAATGGCCCGCAGCGGCAGGTCCATCCCCGCCATTAGCACCAGCGTTTCCAGCCGGGCCACTGCATCCCTGGGGGAGTTGGCGTGAACGGTGGAGATTGACCCGTCATGACCGGTGTTCATGGCCTGGAGCATGTCCAACGATTCGCCGCCGCGGACCTCGCCGACGACGATGCGATCCGGCCGCATGCGGAGCGAGTTGCGGACGAGTTCGCGAATTGAAACCTCGCCGCGGCCCTCGATGTTGGCCGGCCGACTTTCCAGCCGCACTACATGTTCCTGCTGCAACTGGAGCTCCACGGCGTCCTCGATAGTCACAATGCGGTCTGTCTCCGGGATGAAGGAAGACAGGACATTGAGCAAGGTGGTCTTGCCGGTGCCGGTACCACCGGAGACGATGATGTTCATTCGCGCCAGGACACATGCCTGCAGGAGTTCAGCCATTTCCGGGGAGAGGCTGCCGAACTCGATGAGCTTGTTCACGGTGAGGGCTTCGCGGGCAAACTTTCGGATGGTCAGCGAAGGACCATTGACGGCCAAGGGCGGAATGATGGCGTTGACACGCGAGCCATCGGCAAGCCGCGCGTCAACCAACGGCGAGGACTCATCGATCCGTCGACCCACCCTGGAGACGATCCTTTCAATGACCCGGCGGAGCGCCTCGTCCGAACTGAACTTGGCATCTGTTTTTTGCAGGTGGCCATACCGTTCCACGTAAATGCTGTCGTGGCGGTTGACCATAACTTCCGTGACTTCAGGGTCGTCGAGGAAACGCTGGATCGGACCGTGCCCCAGGACGTCGTCGATGATTTCGCGGGTTAGTCGCTGCCGTTCGGCCGAAGTCAGCGGAACTTGCTCCGCGTCTACCACTTCCTTGAGTTCATCCTTGACATGCTGGTGCAGCTCGGTTTCATCCATCGAAGAGTCGGAGATCCTGGAGCCGAGCCGCTCGTAGAGGGCCTGGCTGGCCCGTTCCTTGAGGCCGCGGAGGGCTTCGCTGGCCATTCCGGCGTTGGGACCCACTTCCTCGACCACGAGTGCTGCGCTGGCGGCATCGGCGGCTTGGGCTTCCTGAATTCGACCCAGGGTCGAAGGGACGTCTGGGCTTGTTTGGGCTTCCGGCGGCGTGGCCGTCGCGCCATCCTGGCTGCCGTGCCGCAATTGTTCAAACCTGCGTGTGAGACTCACTGGACTACCGCCCTTCGGTGGAGCTTGCGATGTGTTCGGTCCTGCCAATTCGGCTGGAAACGGTCCACGAGTTGACGAAGACCTTTCCCTGCCACGTCCCGGCGGCCGTCCTGAAGGATGGGAACACCCTTGTTGGTCGAAAACGGCAGGGTCCGGGAGCGCGGTATGGCGACGTCGACCGGCACACCGATCGTTGCCTCCACATCGGGGACAGAGAGCCCGCTCCTTCCGTCAGCCATGTTCAGCACAACGTGCCGGCTTTCCGGCATGAGGCCGAGCTCGTTGAGGATGTGGAAACCGGTGCGGAGTCCGCGGATGCTCGGCACGTCCATGCCGCACACCCAAACAGCATCCGTTGCCTGCTCCAGAGCGGCAAGGACATGCTCGCCGAGTCCTGGAGCGGTGTCGATGACCACGTACTGGAACTCATGCCGCAACTGCTTCAGCAGATTGGTGACATGGGCGGCGGTAATCATCTCCGATTCCACGGGATTCCTCGGCCCACACAACGCGTAGATATTGGCCGAGTGCAGCGCCAGGTACGTCTTGAGCACCATAGAGTCCTGGCTGGCCGCACCCGTAACCGCGTCCGTGATCGTATGTTCCGGGTCCAGCAACAGGCCACTGGCGATGTCCCCGAACTGCAGGTCCAGGTCGACGACGACGACCCCCATCGGCGCGACCTTTCCCAGTCCGACCGCGATGTTTGTCGCGATGGTTGTCTTGCCTACGCCGCCCTTCGGTGACATTACGGCGATGACCCGACCTCCGGAAGCTCCAACTGGAGACTCGGCGGCACTGGAGTTCAGGCCCCTCCGACGACCTGCTGCGGCCAGGCTGGAACGCTCGACCATCGCCCGGATGCCGTTGGTGTCCGCTGTGGGCGAAAGGATATCCCTCACACCCGAGCGCATCGCGGCCAGGACAAGCTCCGGGGTCTGCTCCGCACCCAGGAGGACGCTGATCTCCGGATACTGCAGGTCCAGGACCGCAGCGTGCTTCAGGGTGTCGTCCAAGTCCAGTCCCGGGCCCAGGATGAGGACTTCCGGCGGCTCTCCCAGCAGTTTGCTGAGGAATTCATCCGGTCCGTCCGGGAGGTGGTCTGCCTGGAACCATTGCAGACTGCCGCTCATGCCGGCCGTGGCGGAGCGGACCAGTCGTTCGAAGTCGACGCTGGGCGTGATCAGTACGAAGCGGCTCATTTGAAGACCCTGATGCGTTCCATGACTCCGGTGGTGTCCGCCGTCGAGCTTTCCGATTCCTTGCTCAGGTACACCTTGCCGAACTCGGTGGCGTGGACGATCTTTTCCACGTCAATCGAGGGCCGGGCGAGGGTGACCAAGTATCCACCGTTAGCCTGCGCGGCGCTTGACTTGGCGCTCAGGGCCCCGTCGGAGGAACTTTCCGTGGTCGTCGTCGTCGCCGACTGATCCTGTGCTACGGCGCCTGTGGAGTTCTGGACCGCCGTCACCAGCACCTTGTGGAAGACCAGCTGAGACTGGTCAGGGAGGTTCAGCTTGTCGTTCGCCGCATAGGACAGAATCACGCCGACGGTGTCGCCGGCCTTCAGGGTGCCGCCGACGATTCTGTCGATCGTGAGCTTGACCGTGACTTCCTGAAGTCCGCTGGGGACCGGCGCCCGGTTCGGGCCGAGCAACTGTGCCGGCTCCACCATTCGTGTGGCCAGGAGTTGTTCGCCGGGTACGAGTCCGACGGCAGAGACCTTCTGGCCGAGTTCAGCCAAGGTGGTGACGCTGTCACTTGCCACCGCTGACTTGGGTACAGTTTTTTTGACGACCGAATCACCGAAGTTTGCCGCGGCCGTTCCGGCTGCAATTTCTTTTTGGACGACATAGACTTCGGCGGTCTCGGTGTTTGCCAGGGCGCGCCGATCGGCGCCCTGGACGTAGGACACAAGTAGAACTGTCCCGATGATGGCCACAACGAGTGCGGCGATGCCTCCCAGTAGGCGAGCTTTCAATTCTTCCACCCCTTAGAAATGAATCAGTTGTTATTTGATGAGACCGAGAACTTTAATATTTCCGGTAGGGGTGGAAGAACCACCCGTAAATAGGTCTGGATCGGCGAAATAGCCGACAAATGTCCCGTAAAGACCCTTTTGGCTTGTGGTAAAAACGTTCGTGGGATCGTAGGAGTTACCAGGAAATTTCCAGCCCTGGACTTCGAAACCCGCCCACTTTTCGATCATGTACTTAACGTTGCTTCCGGTGCAGGGCGAGAACATGTCCTTGCAGGTGTATTTGAAGACCGGAATTGCGACCGTCTGACCGACGAGGCCGCTGCTGAACACCGCGTCACAGCCGGATGGCATAGCTGCGCCGGCGCTTGTTTTGCTCCACTGACCAACTTCCGCGGTCACCTGGCACCCCGTGGAGCCGTCCGGGTCCAGCCAGGCGAAACCACCGGGGATGATCTGGTTGGAGGGGTTTCGACCAGTGCAGTCCACTGCACCGGCACCGCCACCCTGTGTCAGGATTTTGTGCGGGAGTCCATCATCGATGAACTCGCACGGCGCAAAGGTCAGTGGAAGGATGCTGCGGCCCCGCGTCGGAAATTCCCATTTGGCGGTAGCAGTAGCGCCGACTCCGATGTCGGGCGTATCGAGGGCGTTGGCGAATAGCTTGCTCAGGAACCCTGACCCATTGGTGCCGTTCACTGTTGCCGTGCTGACGGTGACTTCGAAGGGAACGCTAAGGTCAACGAACCGGACCCTGGAGACTCCGTCCTTCGAGTTCTGATTCGCCAGGAGTGCTGCGACGGCGTTGGCGTCTGCTTGGGTGCATCCTGCTGTTTCGGAGCAGATCTGTGCGCCCGCCAGCGCTCCGGCGTCGGCGGCGTTTTGGAGTTCCGCGCGTTCTGCGTAGATCTGGCCGACATCGACGGCGATGGCGCCGACGCCGATGAGGACAAGCATCATCACGGCGACCAGTACGCCGGCGGCGCCCCGCTCAGAGTTCTCCGTAACTGAAGTTAGTCGGGCAAACGTTCGCATCGCATGGCTCCTTCTCCGGTTACCGTGACAGTCGGACTGAAAAATCCGGTGAGGGCCGGCCGTGTGAAGGTGACGGTGGCCGTGACCGTGGCGCCCGGCGTGCAGGCCCCAGAGAAGGCGAAATTCCCCGGGGCAATGGCGACTCCCGGAGCTCCAGCCACGCCAGCGGCGGCGGCCAGGCCGACATCGTTGCTGACTGCCATCTCACGGGCCGCTTCGCGGGCTGCCTGGGTCACCGAGATCTGGAGATTGTAGAAGTTCGAGAACTCCAGGATCCCGACGACGATTAGCAGGAGCACGGGCGCGATAAGGGCGAACTCGACGGCGACCGCGCCGCGCTCCCGCCCCGGCATAACTTTGCTGCGTTTCACAGGTTCCCCCCGAGGAATGTGACGCTGGATCTAATGGAGAGTGCCGCGTCCGCGCTAGGCGGACGCGGCACCTTTGGTGTTGAGACCTGATACGGAGAGCTTTTTACCAGCCGCCAACCTGAAGGGCGAGCCGGTCGAAGAATGCATCCAGGGCGCCGCCGAAAGCGGTGACGCCGCCGACGATGATGAGGGCGATGAGGCCAACGAGCAGACCATACTCAGTCGCGGTCGCGCCCTTTTCAGATTCGAACTTGTCCTTGACGCCGGCAACAAAAGCGAGCATTGAGACCATGAGACCAGTCATTTTAGTTTTTCCTTTTCCAGAGATTGAGTAATGAACGAATTTCCGGCAAATCCCCGATTGCTTATTTGCTGGAGCTTCGTTGGGACAACATTTGCACGGCCACAAACGGCGCGGCAATGATGTTCGATACTCGACTTTTGGAGGGAAAAATTGGGTATCACCTGCCCTCAAACGGGGGTGTACTCAGTTTCTAAGTTGGGGTGGGGCTTCCACTACTTGGTTTGATAAGCCGTCTTACTTAATGCGCGCCCGGGTGAAGGCGGAGACCACTTAGGGGAGCAACAGGATGATGGCCAGGCCGGCAGCAAGCATCGAGGGGCCGTAGGGCACTTCTTTCGGCTTGTTTCCGCGGTTTTTGAGGACCAGGAGCAGGGAGGCGACACCACCTGCGACGAACCCCAGGGCACCGCCGTAGAACAAGTGGGACCAGCCTAAGTAGCCCAAGTACAGGCCAAGTGGTGCCGCGAGCTTCACATCGCCCATTCCGAGACCGTTTCGGCTGGTCAGGGCGAGAAAAAGGTACAAAACGAACATTATTGAGGCGCCGGCGACCCCGCGTAGCAGGCTACCTGCCTCGCCGGACACTCCTGCTGCGGCCCCGAGTAGCACAATTCCGGCCCCTAGCAGGGGGAGGACCATCCGGTTAGGCAGCAAGTGGTGCTGCAGGTCGATCCGCGCCAGCTGCACGCCGGCCACGGCCAGCAGGACGTACGCGGGGAGTTCGGGGGAGAGCCCAAAGCGCCAGGCCAGCAGGGCGGACAACGCGAAGGTGGCCGCCGCCGTCGTAAGTCTCATGCGTACTGTCAGTGGTCCGCCCAGGCGGGGGAGTGCGCGCCGGATGAGGAGCTCGGCCAACAGGGACAGGCATGCGCCCGCGAGGCCAACGCCGGCTATGAACAGAACCCCGGTCAGTGACCCGGCCGGCTGCGCAAGCAGCAGGGAGATGGGGCCGGCGGCGGCGGGATCGGGCACTGTTCCTCCAGGGATGCGACGGGCCGGCACGGGGCGGTCTGCGAAACAGAGAGCAGACAGGATGCATCCGGACACCCCATTTTGACCCAAGAGGCCGCGATCGGCTATTCTTGGTAGTCGTTGTGCGTGTCCTATCTCGATGGTGCGTGCCCGCTTGAGAATCCGGTTGCAGGATAGCTACTCAACGTGCACATTCGAGACTTCAGGATGACTGGTTACATAGAGCCCTCACCTCTGTTCCGGTAGCGCATAGATAGTAGGTGCACCGTAAGAGTGACGCCTAAAACAAGAACGCCAGAACAAGAACGAGGCAAACACCGTGCGTACGTACACCCCGAAGCCCGGCGATATCAACCGCCAGTGGCACGTCATTGACGCCACCGACGTTGTCCTTGGTCGTCTTGCCAGCCAGACCGCAATCCTGCTGCGCGGCAAGCACAAGGCCACCTTTGCGTCCCACATGGACATGGGCGACTTCGTCATCATCATCAACGCTGAAAAGGTTGCCCTCACCGGCGCCAAGCTGGAGCAGAAGCGCGCATACCGCCACTCCGGTTACCCGGGCGGCCTGACCTCCGTCAACTACGCGGAGCTGCTTGAGTCCAACCCGGTTCGCGCCGTGGAGAAGGCTATCAAAGGCATGCTCCCGAAGAACTCCCTCGCTGCACAGCAGCTGGGCAAGCTGAAGGTGTACCGCGGTGCAGAGCACCCCCACGCCGCCCAGCAGCCCAAGACTTTCGAAATCACCCAGGTCGCCCAGTAGTCCTGGCCACCAACCAACTTTTTATCAAGGAGAATCGTGGCTCAGAACGAAGAACTGACCACCGAAGCCGTTGAGGCTGAGGAAAACCTGACCAGCTACACCTCGGAGAGCGGTGCTGCGGAAGCAGCTGCGCCGAAGAAGGAACGCCCGGCACTGACCGTTGCCGGCGCTGCAGTTGGCCGTCGTAAGGAAGCCGTTGCACGCGTTCGCGTTGTGCCGGGCTCCGGCAAGTGGACCATCAACGGCCGCGAGCTGGCGAACTACTTCCCGAACAAGCTGCACCAGCAGGACGTCAACGAGCCCTTCAAGATCCTCGATCTTGACGGCGCCTACGACGTCATCGCCCGCATCCACGGTGGCGGCATCTCCGGCCAGGCCGGTGCCCTGCGCCTCGGCATCGCCCGTTCACTGAACGAGATCGACACCGAGAACAACCGCGCCACCCTGAAGAAGGCCGGTTACCTGCGCCGTGACGCCCGCGTCATCGAGCGTAAGAAGGCCGGTCTCAAGAAGGCCCGTAAGGCT
The DNA here is from genome assembly GCF_040676555.1 of Arthrobacter sp. LAR12-1-1.1. Lineage (NCBI taxonomy): Bacteria > Bacillati > Actinomycetota > Actinomycetes > Micrococcales > Micrococcaceae > Arthrobacter > Arthrobacter sp. LAR12-1-1.1. The sequence continues at coordinate 364,226 of NZ_JBEGIG010000012.1, forward strand.
CAGCAGTACTCCAAGCGCTAAAAATGCGCCTACCCAATCGTCGGCCGCTGGCGCGACCGGCGATTGGGGCCCTTGGCGCTTTTTAGCGCTCGGATCCAGAAGCGTTAATCCCGCTTCCAAGCGCTTTTGGCGCTTGCACGAAAGCCCGTTCCGCCACTCGGCGGGGCGGGCTTTCGCCGTTAAGGCCGGACTTGCTCCGGCCATCGACTAAACTTGGTCCGATGTCTAGATTATTTGGAACCGATGGAGTCCGCGGCCTGGCGAACGGGTTGCTGACCGCCGAGCTCGCGTTGCAGCTGGCCCAGGCCGCCGCCGTCGTGCTTGGCCATGAGCGCAACACGACCGGGAAGCGGCCGATCGCCGTGGTTGCACGCGACCCGAGGGCCAGTGGCGAGTTCCTCGCGGCCGCCGTGGAGGCCGGCCTCTCAAGCTCGGGAATCGACGTCTACGACGCCGGAGTTCTCCCCACCCCGGCTGCCGCCTACCTCGTGGCGGACCTCGGCGCCGACTTCGGCGTCATGATCTCGGCCTCCCACAACCCTGCGCCTGACAACGGCATCAAATTCTTCGCCCGTGGCGGCCAGAAGCTGCCCGACGACGTCGAGGACGCCATCGAAGTGCAGCTCGCCAAGGAGCCCTTCCGACCAGTGGGCGGTGAGGTAGGACGGATCCAGCGCTTCTCCGACGCCGAGGACCGCTACATCGTGCACCTGCTCGGCACGCTCCCGCACCGTCTGGACGGCCTGAAAGTGGTGCTCGACTGCGCCCACGGCGCAGCCAGCGGCTGTTCCCCGCAGGTGTTCAAGGACGCCGGCGCCAACGTGATCGTCATTGGCGCCGAACCGGACGGACTCAACATCAACGAGGGGGTGGGCTCCACCCACCTTGGCCCGCTCAAGCGGGCCGTGCTGGACCACGGGGCGGACCTCGGTATCGCCCACGACGGCGACGCCGACCGTTGCCTCGCGGTGGACCACGAAGGCAACGAGGTGGACGGCGACCAGATCATGGCCATCCTGGCCGTAGCCCTCAAGGCCTCCGGAAAGCTCAAGGACGATGTCCTGGTGGCCACAGTCATGAGCAACCTCGGCCTGAAGCTCGCCCTGCGCGACGCCGGGATCAGCCTGCGTGAAACCGGAGTGGGGGACCGCTACGTCCTCGAGGAAATGCGCAACGGAGGCTTCAGCCTTGGCGGCGAGCAGTCCGGGCATGTGATTTTTGCCGACCACGCCACCACCGGCGACGGCGTGCTGACCGGGCTGCAGATTGCGGCCCAGGTGGCCCTCACCGGGCGCCCCCTCAAGGAACTGTCCACGGTGATGACCAAGCTGCCCCAGGTCCTCATCAACGTCAAGGGCGTGGACCGTAGCCGGGTGAAGGGCGATGAAGTGGTGGCTGCGGCCGTGTCGATCGCCGAAGCCGAACTCGGCGACACCGGACGCGTCCTGTTGCGTCCCTCCGGCACCGAGCCAGTGGTACGTGTGATGGTGGAGGCCGGAGACCACAAGACCGCCCAGGGCGTCGCCGAGCGGCTGGCTCAAGTGGTACGGACCGAACTGGCCCTGGAGCTTGTGGCCGAATAGCCAGACTCAAACGGTTCCGTCGGCCGGTCCCTGTGGCCGGCGCCGCCGGTTTTCCCCACCTACGAGGGCGCCCGACGGCGTGTCGGCCGATTGCGCCGGGGTGTCCCGTCGTCGTGGTGGCAAAGGTGGGGAAAATCCGCGCAGGCCGCTGACGCCTTACAAGTACGCCGGCGCCGGCTCCAGACCGAAGTACTGTTCCAGCGTGCCGATCCCGCGGGCGGACATGTCCGTGGCCGCCGCGGTACCGATGTAGCGCAGATGCCATGGCTCGTAGAAATAGCCGGTGATTTCGTGCAGCATCCACGGGTAGCGGACCACGAAGCCGAAGCGGTGGGCGTTCGCCTTCGCCCAGATTGCCGCCGGCCGGTCCTTGAACTGTGGGGTAAAAGCGTCTGCGCCGCTGCCATCGCCAATGTCGAACGCCCAGCCCGTCTGGTGCTCGGAATAGCCCGGCCGTGCGGAGGCAGTGTCGGCCCCGGCCTGCCCTTGCGCGCGAACCCAACTGCCGTAGGTCGCCGTCTGCGTCGCGAATGAACGGTAACCGCTGGCCAGCGTGATGATGACGCCCTCCGCTGCCGCCGCCGCGAACATCTTCTCCGCCGCGGCCGCCGTCGTGCTGTTCAGCAGTGCCGCCTCGCCGGAGGTGGCCAGGCGGACGGCCGGCCGGACCAGATCCGGCGGCACAAAGGTGGCGGGGGCCAGCGGCCGGTGCTTGTTGACGATCACCCAGGCACTGGTGGGGTCCGTGAGTGAATGCTGCGGCCCCGGCGCCGCGGCCGAGGGAGGGGGAGGGGGCGCCGCGGCCGACGGCGGGACAGCCGCCGCCGCCGCGGGCGCCGGGGTCGCAGATGGTGAGCTGGCCGGCGGGCTAGACGCCGCGGCGGCTGCGGTCGGCGTCGCACTGCCCATGCCCGGGGTCGGGTCCGGCGTCGGCCCCGGCGTGCCGGACGGCGTGAAGGACTGGGCCGGGGTGCAGGCTGAGAGCGCCGCGAGGCCGGTGCCTGCCAGCAGGAGGCGGCTGAAGGCCCGGCGGCTCGGCGAATCCGGGCTGGCAGGCTGCCGCCCGAACGCTCCGTCCGCGTTGTCGTAGCACATCTGTGCTAGACCTTCCTCAGCAGCATCCGGCGGATGGAGTGGTCGGCGTCCTTGGTCAGGACCAGTTGCGCGCGGCCCCGGGTCGGGAGGACGTTCTCCTCGAGGTTGGGCTCGTTGATGCGCTTCCAGATCTCACGCGCGGTTTGTTCGGCCTCGGTATCGGAGAGTGTTGCGTAGCGGTGGAAGTACGATTCCGGCTGGGCGAAGGCCGTGGTCCGCAGTTTGCGGAACCGGTCCACGTACCACTCCTCGATATATGAGGTTTTCGCGTCGACGTAGATGGAGAAGTCGAAGAAGTCGCTCAGGGCCAGGCCCTGCCTGCCGTCCTGCCGCGGCCGGGCCGGCGCCAGGACGTTCAGTCCCTCGACGATCAGCACGTCCGGCCGGCGCACCACCACTTCCTTGCCGGGGACGATGTCGTAGGTGACGTGGGAATACCAGGGGGCACGGACTTCCTCGGCGCCGCCCTTGATCTCGCTCACAAAGCGCAGCAGGGCGCGGCGGTCGTACGACTCCGGGAAACCCTTGCGTTCCAGCAGTTGCCGGCGCTTGAGCTCGGCGAGCGGGTAGAGGAATCCATCCGTGGTGATGAGCTCCACGTTGGGGGTGCCCGGCCAGCGGCGGAGCATCTCCCGCAGGACGCGGGCGATGGTGGACTTGCCCACGGCCACCGAACCGGCCACGCCGATGACGAAGGGCGTGCGCTGGGTGGTTTCGCCGAGGAAGGTAGTGGTGGCCGAGTGAAGCTGGCCCGCGGCTTCCACGTAAAGGTGCAGGAGCCGGGACAGCGGCAGATAGACCTCGCGCACTTCCTTGATGTCGAGGGGGTCCCCGAGGCCGCGAAGGCGGAACACATCCTCTTCATTAAGGGGCTGTTCCATCTGGGCAGCGAGCCGGGACCAGGTCTGCCGGTCCAGCTCCACGAATGGGGAGACACCTTCCCCGTTCGCTTCATTGCGTTGCAAAGTCACCCTAGAGATTCTGCCCTTCCCAGCGCCGAGAGCGAAATGGACCGGCCGGTGGGAGGCCGGGCAGGCCCTCACCAGCACCCGCGCCGGGGCGCCCGCGCGCCGCTGGCCCACGTCCTCCCTCCCGGAAACCCGCTAGGCTTATGACCATGTGTGGAATCGTTGGATATGTGGGCCACTCAGATGGCCGGGTAAATGCTGGACACAATGCCCTGGACGTTGTCCTTGAAGGATTGCGGCGTTTGGAGTACCGGGGCTACGACTCCGCGGGCATTGCGGTGGTTGCCGACGGCACCATTTCGTCCCGGAAGAAGTCGGGCAAACTGAGCAACCTCATCGCGGAACTGGACACCCGCCCGCTGCCGGAATCTCTCACGGGAATCGGCCACACGCGCTGGGCCACGCACGGCGGCCCGACGGACCAGAACGCGCACCCGCACCTGTCCGACGGCGGCAAGCTGGCCCTGATCCACAACGGCATCATCGAGAACTTCGCCGAGCTCAAACTGGAACTCCAGCGCAAGGGCGTCATATTCGAGTCCGAGACCGACACCGAAGTAGCGGCTGCCCTGCTCGGGGACATCTACCGGAACCAGCTGGGCGGTGACGCCACCAATGGCGGCCTCACCCTGGCCATGCAGCTCGCCTGCCAGCGGCTCGAGGGCGCGTTCACGCTCCTCGCCGTCCATGCCGACCAGCCTGACGTGGTGGTCGCGGCCCGCCGGAACTCCCCGCTCGTCGTCGGCCTCGGCGAAGGCGAGAACTTCCTCGGCTCCGACGTCTCCGGCTTTATCGACTACACCAGGCGCGCCGTGGAACTCGGCCAGGACCAGATCGTCACGATCACCGCCGACTCCGTGGACATCACGGACTTCTACGGCGCCCCCGCCGAGGGTAAGGAATACCACGTCAACTGGGACCCTGCCTCTGCCGAGAAGGGCGGCTTCCCGTCCTTCATGGAAAAGGAAATCCACGACCAGCCGGACGCCGTGCTGCAGACCTTGCTGGGGCGCTCCGACATCCACGGCAAGCTGACGCTTGATGAGCTCCGTGTCGATCCGCAGCTGCTCAAGAACGTCGACAAAATCATCGTCCTGGCCTGCGGCACCTCCGCCTACGCCGGCCAGGTTGCGAAATACGCCATTGAGCACTGGTGCCGGATCCCCACCGAGGTCGAACTCTCGCACGAATTCCGCTACCGGGATCCGATCGTGGACGAGAACACCCTGATTGTCTCCATCTCCCAGTCCGGCGAGACCATGGACACCCTCATGGCGGTCCGCTACGCCAAGGAGCAGGGCGCCAAGACGGTCTCCATCTGCAACACCAACGGGTCCACCATCCCGCGGGAATCGGACGCCGTGCTCTACACGCACGCCGGACCGGAGATCGCCGTGGCCTCGACCAAGGCGTTCCTGGCCCAGATCACGGCTGCCTACCTGCTGGGCCTTTATTTGGCACAGCTGCGCGGCAACAAGTTCCAGGGAGAGATCAAGGACATCCTGGCTGACCTGGGCAAGATTCCCGCCAAGATCCAGCGCATCCTCGACAACGAGGCCGAGATCAAGGAACTCGGCCGGTCCATGGCTGACGCCAAGTCCGTGCTGTTCCTGGGCCGCCACGTCGGGTTCCCGGTGGCGATGGAAGGTGCGCTGAAGCTCAAGGAGCTCGCGTACATCCACGCCGAGGGCTTCGCCGCCGGCGAGCTCAAGCACGGCCCGATCGCCCTGATCGAGGAAGGCCAGCCCGTCTTCGTGGTGGTCCCGTCTCCGCGTGGCCGCGACTCGCTGCACGCCAAGGTGGTCTCCAACATCCAGGAAGTCCGCGCCCGCGGCGCCCGGACCATCGTGATCGCGGAGGAAGGGGACGAGGCTGTGAAGGCCTACGCCGAGCACGTCTTCTACATCCCGGAGACCCCCACGCTCCTGGCGCCGCTGCTCGCAACGGTTCCGCTGCAGATCTTCGCCCTCGCACTCGCCTCGGCCAAGGGCTATGACGTGGACCAGCCGCGCAACCTGGCCAAGAGCGTGACCGTAGAATAACGCCATGATCGTTGGCATAGGCGTAGACGTCGTAGACATTGAGCGGTTCGGCCGGCAGCTCGAGCGCACCCCCGGGCTGCGCGACAGGCTGTTCGTCCCCGCCGAACGGGAACTGAACACACGCTCCCTCGCCGCGCGGTTTGCGGCCAAGGAGGCCGTGGCCAAGGTGCTGGGGGCGCCGGCCGGCATGAACTGGCAGGACTGCTGGATCGGGCTGGACCAGAACGGTCCCACCGTGCAGGTCAAAGGCACCGTGCTGGCTGTGGCGGAGTCGAAGGGCGTCAGGCGCTGGCACTTGTCCATGAGCCACGACGGCGGGATTGCCACCGCGACAGTTGTCGCCGAAGGCTGAGAGAGCCGTCCAGGCCGAACCGGCCTGAGCGCCAGGCATTTCCCAGCGACCGCGAATGGACTGAAACCATGATCAGCGCCTACACCGGAACCCAGGTACGAGACGCCGAGAAGCCATTTCTCGACGACACCTTGGGCTCCGGTGCGGGCGCTGTTCTCATGCAGCGGGCCGCCTACGGCCTCGCCAACGCTGTCATCAGCGGCCTGCAAGGGGGCGGGAAGCGGCTGTACGGCTCCAGCGTGGCCGTGCTGGCGGGCAAGGGCAACAACGGCGGGGACGGGCTCTTCGCCGCAGCGCTGCTGGCCCGCCGCGGCATGCGGACGACGGCGGTGCTCACCGCCGGCGCGGCCCACGACGCCGGGCTGGCGGCGTTCCGGAAAGCGGGCGGGCATGCCGTGGCCCTCACCGGGGACAACGTGGCCGAACTCGCCGCGATGGCCGGCGACGCCGACGTCGTGATCGACGCGGTCCTCGGGACCGGAGCGCAGGGTGGGCTGCGGGGACCGGCCGCAGAACTGGTCGCGGCGCTGGAGCGGTCCCGGCCGGCCCTCGTGGTGGCCTGCGACATCCCCAGCGGCGTCGACGCGGACACCGGGGAGGCGCACGCGCCGGTGCTGACCGCGGATATGACGGTGACCTTTGGTGCCGCCAAGGCAGGCCTGCTGGCAGACCCCGGGGCCGACTTCGCGGGCCGCGTGCAGATCATTCCGATTGGCATCGAAGGAGCGCTGCCATGGCCGGCCCTGCGACGGCTTGAGGCCGGAGACCTTTCCGCACTGCTGCCACGCCCGGAGCGGCGGGCGCACAAATACTCCAGGGGGGTGCTTGGGGTGGTCGCAGGCTCCGGCGCATATCCCGGCGCCGCCGTGCTGGCCTGCAAGGGTGCCCTGGCCGCCGGCGTCGGCATGGTGCGTTACCTTGGGCCGCCGGACGTCGCCGACCTCGTCCGGCAGGCCTGCCCCGAAGTCGTGTGCAGCGACGGCACCGTGGCCGAGACGCACGTTCAGGCCTGGCTCGTGGGCTGCGGGCTGGATGACTCCAATGAGCAGCAGTTGCAGCGCGCCCGCGACGCCGCAGACTCGGGCCTGCCGACGATCGCCGACGCCGGCGCGCTGCCCGCCCTGCCTGACGTGCTGGCCCCGCAAGTGATCCTGACACCCCACGCTGGCGAACTGTCGGCGTTGCTTCAGCGCCTCGGGGTCGCATCAGAGCGCTCCGCGGTAGAAGCATCCACGCTCAGCGCGGTGCGGGTGGCTGCGGGCCTGACCGAAGCCACGGTGCTGCTCAAGGGCGCCACGACCCTCGTAGCCTCCCCCTTCCAGGACTTCTTCAGCCAGGCCGAGGGCACGCCCTGGCTCGCCACAGCAGGCAGCGGCGATGTCCTGGCAGGAGTTATCGGTGGGCTGCTGGCCCAGGTGGGTGCCGACGTCGGGCGCTTCGGTGGACACGACATCGATCCCGACGCCAGATGGGCGGCGATCGCGGCGATGGCAGCCAGCATCCACGGCCGCGCCGGAGTCCTGGCCTCCCAAGGGGGACCGGTGACCGCAACGGCCATCGCCGGTGCCGTTCCGGAGGTGATGCGGGAACTGTAATAAACGGCCGCGCTCAGTGCGCCCGAACAAATGCTAACCCTACTTACAAGTAGTCTGTCTAGAGAATAATTCGTCACGCACGAGGAGTACACATGGAAGTCTGGCCCGGAACGGCTTACCCGCTGGGAGCCACTTTTGACGGCACTGGCACCAACTTTGCCCTGTTCAGCGAACGCGCCGAGCGTGTGGAACTGTGCCTCCTGGCTGACGACCTGTCCGAAACCCGGATCGAACTGACCGAGGTGGACGGCTATGTCTGGCACTGCTACCTGCCGCAGGTCCAGCCCGGCCAGAAGTACGGCTACCGTGTCCACGGACCCTACGCGCCGGACAAAGGCAACCGGTTCAATGCGAACAAGCTGCTGATGGACCCGTATGCCAAAGCTATCCAGGGCCAGATCGACTGGGACCCCGCGCTCTTCTCCTATAACTTCGGAGACCCCGCGTCCCGCAATGACGCCGATTCAGCTCCGCACACCATGCACGGCGTGGTCATCAACCCGTTCTTTGACTGGGACGGCGACCGCCAGCTGCGCATCCCGTACCACGAGTCCGTCATCTATGAAGCCCATGTCAAGGGCCTGACCGAGCTGCACCCGGAGGTCCCGGAGGAGCAGCGCGGCACCTACGCGGGCGTGTCACACCCCGCCGTCGTGGAGCACCTCAAGAAACTCGGCGTTACCGCTGTGGAACTGATGCCCGTGCACCAGTTCGTCAACGACGGCACCCTCGTGGAGAAGGGCCTCAACAACTACTGGGGCTACAACACCATCGGCTTCTTCGCCCCACAGAACACCTACAGCTCCTCCGGAGACGTCGGGCACCAGGTCCAGGAATTCAAGGCCATGGTCCGCGAGCTGCACAAGGCCGGCATGGAAGTGATCCTGGACGTGGTCTACAACCACACGGCCGAGGGCAACCACCTGGGCCCCACCCTTTCCTTCAAGGGCATCGACAACGCCGCCTACTACCGGCTTGTGGACGATGACCTGAAGCACTACATGGACTACACCGGCACCGGCAACTCGCTGAACGTCCGGCACCCGCACTCCCTCCAACTGCTCATGGATTCCCTGCGCTACTGGGTGACGGAAATGCACGTGGACGGGTTCCGCTTCGACCTCGCCTCCACCCTGGCGCGGGAGTTTTACGACGTCGACAAGCTCTCTACCTTCTTCGAACTGATCCAGCAGGACCCGATCGTCTCCCAGGTCAAGCTGATTGCCGAGCCGTGGGACGTGGGTCCCGGCGGCTACCAGGTGGGCAACTTCCCGCCGCAGTGGACCGAGTGGAACGGCAAGTACCGCGACACCGTCCGTGACTTCTGGCGCGGCGAACCGTCCACGCTCGGCGAATTCGCCTCGCGCCTGACCGGATCGGCCGACCTCTACGAGAGCTCTGCCCGGCGTCCGGTGGCATCCATCAACTTCGTCACCGCCCACGACGGCTTCACCATGCGCGACCTCGTGTCTTACAACGAGAAGCACAACGACGCCAACGGTGAAGGCAACAACGACGGCGAATCGCACAACCGCTCCTGGAACTGCGGCGCGGAAGGCGATACCGAGGACGACGCCGTGCTGACGCTGCGCGCCCGCCAGCAGCGGAACTTCATTGCCACCCTGCTGCTTTCGCAGGGCGTTCCGATGCTGCTGCACGGCGACGAGCTGGGCCGCACCCAGCAGGGCAACAACAACACGTACTGCCAGGACTCCGAACTCAGCTGGGTGCACTGGGACGCCATAGACCAGCCGCTCGTGGAGTTCACAGCGGTGGTCAACAAGATCCGCCGCGACCACCCCACCTTCCGGCGCAGCCGCTTCTTCGACGGCCGCCCGGTACGCCGCGGCGAGGGCGAGAAGCTGCCGGATATCGTCTGGCTCAATACCGACGGCAAGGAAATGCTGCCGGAGGACTGGGGCAGCGGATTCGGCCGGACCATCGGCGTGTTCTATAACGGCCACGGCATCCAGGAACAGGATTCGCGCGGACGCCGTATCACCGACGACAGTTTTCTGCTGGCGTTCAACGCCCATGACGACAGCGTCGATTTCCTGCTCCCGGCCGAGGAATATACGCCGTTTTGGGATCTCCTCGTGGACACCGCCGACTCGGCGGACACCGGCCAGCCGCTCAAGGCCGGGAGTGTCCTGAAGCTGGCGGCAAAGTCCCTCGTGGTGCTGCGCGCCTACTCGGGCCCGGAGGTGGAGGTGGACTACTCCGCCGCAGCCTCCCTGGCGGCCCGGGCCGAAGCTCCCGCGGAAGCGGTCACCGCTGCGCCGGCTGAGCAGGTTGCCAAGGTTACCGAGGTTCCTGCCGCTCCGGCCGAGCCGGCGGAGGAGGCTCCGGCGGAGGAGGCTCCCGCGGAGGCAGCCCCTGCGGAGGCAGCCCCTGCGGCTGAGCCTCAGACTGAGCCTGAGCCCGCTCCGGCGAAGCGCGCCCCGGGCAAACGCGCCCCGGCCAAGGCTGGCAAGAAGCCGCGGTCCAAAAAGGGCCCCGCCTCATGAGGACCCCCGTTTCGACGTACCGGCTGCAGATCCGTCCCGGCTTTACGCTGCAGGACGCCGCGCAGACCGTTCCGTACCTGAAGTCGCTGGGCGTGGACTGGATCTATCTTTCGCCGATCCTGACGGCGGAGCGGGGTTCGGACCACGGTTACGACGTCACCGATCCCTCTGTCATTGATCCGGACCGGGGCGGCGCGGAAGGCCTGCTGGCGGTGTCGACGGCCGCGCGGGAAGCCGGCATGGGCGTGCTCGTTGACATCGTGCCCAACCATGTCGGCGTCGCTTCCCCGGTCCAGAATCCGTGGTGGTGGTCGCTCCTGAAGGAGGGGCGGCAGTCCCGCTACGCGCAGGCGTTCGACGTCGACTGGGACTTCGGCGGCGGCCGCGTGCGGATCCCCGTGCTGGGCGCAGACACGGACGTGGACGCGCTTGAGATCCGTGACGGGGAACTGCGCTACTACGACCACCGCTTTCCGCTTGCAGAGGGCACATATACCGCCGGTGACTCCACTGCCGATGACCCCCGTGAGGTCCACGACCGGCAGCACTACGAGCTGATCGGCTGGCGCCGGGCGGACACGGACCTGAACTACCGCCGGTTCTTTGCCGTCAACAGCCTGGCCGGAATCCGGGTGGAGCTTCCCGAGGTCTTCGATGAAGCCCACGCAGAGGTTGTGCGGTGGTTCCGGGAAGAACTCGTCGACGGGCTACGGATCGACCACCCGGACGGCCTCGCCGATCCGGAGGGATACCTGCACCGGCTGCGCGAGGTCACGGGCGGCAGTTACCTGCTCATCGAGAAGATCCTGGAACCGGGTGAGACCCTGCCCGCCGGCTTCGAGTGCGAGGGCACCACCGGCTACGACGCGCTCGCGGACGTGGACAGGGTGTTCGTCGACGCCGCCGGCCAGGGCTCGCTCGACGCGCTCGACGCCGAACTGCGCGGCGGCGCGGCAGATTACGACGACATGATCCGCGGCACCAAACGACGGATCACGGACGGAATCCTGCACTCGGAAATGCTTCGCCTGGCACGGCTGGTCCCGGCCGGGGCAGGGCTGGCTGAGGGCGCCGCGGCGGACGCGCTGTCTGAGATCATCGCCGCGTTCCCGGTCTACCGCAGCTACCTGCCGGAGGGTGCAGACGTCCTCAAGGAAGCCTGCGAACTCGCTGTCCGCCGCCGCCCCGAACTCGAAGGCGCCGTCGGCGTGCTCCTGCCGCTCCTGCTCGACGCGGAGGCCGAACTGGGCATCCGCTTCCAGCAGACCTCCGGGATGGTCATGGCCAAGGGCGTGGAAGACACCGCGTTCTTCCGCTACACCCGGCTGGGCACCCTGACTGAAGTCGGCGCCGATCCCACCGAGTTTGCCGTGGCGCCGGAGGAATTCCACACCCGGATGGCCCGCCGCCAGGCCGGTCTGCCATTGTCCATGACGACCCTCAGCACCCACGACACCAAGCGCAGCGAGGACACCCGCGCCCGGATCTCGGTCCTCGCGGAGCTCGCGCCGGAATGGCAGGCCTCCCTGCAGCGGCTGCAGAAGCTGGCGCCCCTGCCGGACGGACCGCTGGCCAACCTGCTGTGGCAGGCCATCGCGGGCGCCTGGCCCGCGGACCGCGACCGGCTGCAGTCCTATGCACAAAAAGCCGCCCGGGAGGCCGGGAACTCGACCAACTGGATCGATCCGGACGAGGCTTTCGAGGCGAAACTTTCATCCGCCGTCGACGCCGCCTTCGACACCCCGGAGGTGACGGCAGAGCTCGAGTCCCTCGTGGCTCTGCTGGAGCCATACGGGGCCGTCAACTCACTCGGCGCCAAGCTCGTGCAGCTCACCATGCCCGGCGTGCCGGACGTTTACCAGGGCACCGAATTCTGGGACCGCTCGCTGACCGACCCGGACAACCGGCGGCCGTTCGACTTCGGCGCCCGACGGCGCGCCCTCGCCGCGCTCGACGCCGGTGAGCGTCCGGCGTCGTTCCTGGACGAGGCAGCGAAACTCCTCGTCACCTCGCGGGCCCTGCGCCTGCGGCGGGACCGGCCGGAGCTGTTCACCGGGTACACGCCGGTCCCGGCCACGGGCAGCGCCGCCGCGCACGTGCTCGCCTTTGACCGCGGAACCCCCTCAGCCCCGGGCGCGCTGACGCTCGCCACCCGGCTGCCCCGCGGCCTGGAGCAGCGCGGCGGATGGCAGGACACGACCGTAGTGCTGGCCGCGGCCATGTCCGATGAACTGACCGGCTCCACGCACGGTCCGGGCACCGTAGCCGTGGGGGAGATCCTGCGGGACTATCCGGTGGCCCTTCTGGTGCCCACCGCCTAAGCAGTCCTTGACGTACCGACATTTGGGGAACGGAAGAATGCCATGACCTTGCCTGCACACGGAAACGACCGCTTCGATCTCTGGGCTCCCGAAGCGCAGGCGGTCACGCTCCTCGCTGACGGCCGGAAGTATGACATGACCCGCCGCGGCGGGGAGGCGCCCGGCTGGTGGACTGCCCCCGGGGCGCCCGCCTCCGGGGAGGCGGACTACGGCTACCTGGTGGACGGGGACCCCACCCCGCTGCCGGACCCGCGGTCCCGGCGCCAGCCCGCGGGCGTCCACGCCCTCTCCCGCACGTTCGACGAGGGACGCCACCAGTGGGCTGACGGCCAGTGGGCGGGACGGGAGCTCAAGGGCGCCGTCATCTACGAACTCCACGTGGGCACCTTCACGCCGGAGGGAACCCTGGACGCCGCGGCAGGGAAGCTGCAGTACCTGGCGGAGCTGGGCATCGACTTCGTGGAGCTGCTGCCGGTCAACGGGTTCAACGGCACGCACAACTGGGGATACGACGGCGTCCTCTGGTACGCCGTCCACGAAGGCTACGGCGGGCCCGCCGCATACCAGCGCTTCGTCGATGCCGCCCACGCCGCCGGCCTTGGCGTCATCCAGGACGTGGTCTACAATCACCTCGGCCCCAGCGGCAACTACCTTCCGCGGTTCGGGCCCTACCTGAAATCGGGGGAGGGCAACACCTGGGGCGACTCCGTCAACCTGGACGGACCGGAGTCGGACGAGGTGCGCCGCTACATCCTGGACAACGCCGCCATGTGGCTGCGGGACTACCACGTGGACGGCCTGCGGCTGGACGCCGTGCACGCCTTCAAGGACGAGCGCGCCGTGCACCTGCTGGAAGACTTCGGCGCCCTCGCGGACGCCGTCTCGGCGGAAACGGGCCGCCCGGCGACCATGATCGCCGAATCGGACCTAAACAACCCGCGCCTGCTCTACCCGCGGGACACCAACGGCTACGGGCTGGCCGGGCAGTGGAGCGATGACTTCCACCACGCCGTCCACGTCAACGTCAGCGGCGAAACCACCGGCTACTACGCCGACTTCGACTCGCTCGGGGCCCTCGCCAAGGTCCTGGAGCGCGGGTTCTTCCACGACGGCAGCTACTCCAGCTTCCGCGCCCGCCACCACGGCCGGCCCATCAACCCGGCCCAGGTCCACCCCGCCGCGCTGGTGGTGTGCAGCCAGAACCACGACCAGATCGGCAACCGGGCCACCGGGGACAGGCTGTCGCAGTCCCTGGGCTACGGGCAGCTCGCGCTCGCCGCCGTCGCCACCCTGACCGCGCCGTTCACGCCCATGCTGTTCATGGGCGAGGAATACGGGGCCACCACCCCGTGGCAGTTCTTCACCTCCCACCCGGAACCGGAGCTGGGCAGGGCGACGGCCGAGGGCCGGATCAGGGAGTTCGAGCGCATGGGCTGGGACCCCGCCGTCGTGCCCGATCCGCAGGACCCGGCGACCTTCACCCGGTCCAAGCTCGACTGGGCCGAGGCCTCCGGAGGGGACCACGCCCGCCTCCTGGAGCTGTACCGGGCGCTGATCGCGCTGCGCCGCAGCACGCCGGACCTGACGGAACCCGGCTTCGAGGACACCGTCGTCGACGTCAGCGAGGACGAGGGCTGGCTGCTGCTGCGCCGCGGCCGCACCGAGGTGGCGATGAACTTTTCCGCCGGGGAGCGGCGGCTCCCGGTCCGCGGCGCCACTCTCGCCCTGGCCACGGACGACGCCGTCCGGCTGCACCTGACTACCGGCGCGGAGCCGGTCCCCACCGGTGAGCCGTCCGCCAACCGGCTCGAGCTCCCCGGTCACAGCGCCGCGATTCTCACCAACTAAGGCAGGATATGACGTATGACATATTTGGCATCTGATACCCGCTACGACTCCATGCCCTACCGCCGCGTGGGGCGCAGCGGCCTGAACCTCCCGGCCATCTCGCTGGGCCTGTGGCATAACTTCGGCGACGACAAGCCGTTCGAGATCCAGCGCGCCATCCTGCGCCGCGCCTTCGACCTGGGCGTCACCCACTTCGACCTCGCCAACAACTACGGCCCGCCCTACGGCAGCGCCGAGACCAACTTTGGCCGTCACTTCAAGGACGACTTCGCCCCGTACCGCGACGAACTGATCATCTCCACCAAGGCCGGCTACGACATGTGGCCGGGCCCCTACGGCAACTTTGGCTCCCGCAAGTACCTGCTGGCCAGCCTGGACCAGTCGCTGGGCCGGATGGGCCTGGACTACGTGGACATCTTCTACAGCCACCGCCCCGACCCCGAGACGCCGATGGAAGAGACCATGGGAGCCCTGGACCAGGCCGTGCGCTCCGGCAAGGCGCTGTACGCCGGCATCTCGTCCTACACCCCGGAACAGACCCTCGAGGCGGCCCGGATCCTCAAGGAACTCGGCACGCCGCTGCTGATCCACCAGCCCAGCTACTCCATGCTCAACCGCTGGACCGAGAACGGCAGCCCCAACCTCTACGAGGCGCTGGAGCAGGTGGGCGCCGGATCCATCGCGTTCTCGCCGCTGGCGCAGGGCATGCTCACGGACCGCTACCTCAAGGGCATTCCGGCCGACTCCCGCGCCGCCCAGGACAAGTCCCTGGACGAATCCATGATCACCGAGGACAACCTGGACCGCGTACGCGGGCTCAACCGGATCGCCGAGAGCCGCGGACAGTCCCTCGCGCAGATGGCCATCGCCTGGATCCTGCGCGAGCAGGGCAAGGGCTCCTCCGTCACGTCCGCACTGGTCGGCGCCTCCAGCGTCCGGCAGCTCGAGGACACCCTGTCTGCGATCAACAACCTGGGCTTCACGGCCGACGAGGTCGACGCGATCGATGAGTTCGCCGTCGAATCCGACATCAACCTGTGGGCCCAGAAGTAGCCAGGACCCGCACTTAACCCGGACTTAACACAAGAGCCGGGGCCGCCGGGGAACAACCGCGGCCCCGGCAGTGTTGACTAGACTACTAAGGGCGCCTCACGGCGCCGTGTCCGCCTGCCGCCGCCGCACAACAGAGTGCGGCCGCGCCGGTCACCCTTGTTCTCAAAAGGAGTTCCGTGTCTTCACATCCGATTCGTGTTGCAATCGTCGGCGTAGGTAACTGCGCCACTTCGCTGGTCCAGGGCGTCCAGTACTACAAAGACGCCGACCCCAAGGCCACGATTCCGGGCCTGATGCACGTGGAGTTCGGCCAGTACCACGTCGGCGACGTCGAGTTCGTTGCCGCGTTCGACGTCGACGGCAAGAAGGTGGGCCAGGACCTGTCCGCCGCCATTCTGGCCAGCGAAAACAACACCATCAAGATCGCCGACGTCCCGCCGACCGGTGTCACCGTCCAGCGCGGCCACACCCTGGACGGCCTTGGCAAGTACTACCTCGAGACCATCGAGCAGTCCCCGGAGGAGCCGGTCGACGTCGTCCAGGCCCTTAAGGACGCCAAGGTTGACGTCATGGTCTGCTACCTGCCGGTCGGCTCCCAGCAGGCCGCCGAGTTCTACGCCCAGTGCGCGATCGATGCCGGTGTGGCATTCGTCAACGCCCTGCCGGTGTTCCTGGCCGGCACCAAGGAGTGGGCGGACAAGTTCACCGCGGCGGGCGTGCCGATCGTGGGCGATGACATCAAGAGCCAGATCGGTGCCACCATCACGCACCGCGTCATGGCCAAGCTGTTCGAGGACCGCGGCGTCACCCTGGACCGCACGTACCAGCTGAACGTCGGCGGCAACATGGACTTCAAGAACATGCTCGAGCGCGACCGCCTGGAGTCCAAGAAGATTTCCAAGACCCAGGCCGTGACCTCCAACGTCGAGGCCGAGCTCGCCGCCAAGGACGTCCACATCGGCCCGTCAGACTACGTCCAGTGGCTCGATGACCGGAAATGGGCGTTCGTCCGCCTCGAGGGCCGCAACTTCGGCGATGCCCCGGTGTCCCTCGAATACAAGCTCGAAGTCTGGGACTCGCCCAACTCCGCCGGCGTAATCATCGACGCCATCCGCGCCGCCAAGATCGGCCTGGACCGCGGCATCGGCGGCCCGCTGGTGTCGGCGTCGAGCTACTTCATGAAGTCCCCGCCGGAGCAGTTCAACGACGACCTCGCCCGTGAAAAGGTCGAGGCCTTCATCCGCGGCGACCTGGAGCGCTAACCGCCTCTCCTCTCCCCGGTTGCCCTATCACTTACGGTCCCTAAACCTCTGGTTTGGCCGCTGTAAGTGATAGGGCAACCGGCGTTTAACGGGGACGAAGGGCGGACCGGACTCTTTGGGCCGCGCCGCGGAAGTCATCTGCCAGATCGTCGGCGTTGAATTTGAAATAGCGCCAGCCGGCCGCGTTGAACGATTCGTCGCGTCGGTTGTCCCGGGACTGCTGCTCGCGTGTCAGGTGGTGGCCGCCGTCGTACTGGATGGCCACCCGCTGCGCGCGGTAGCCGAGGTCCGCGGCGGGGGAGTAGGGGTCTTCCGGCACAATCCGGAGCTGCAACTCCGGCTCCGGCAACCCCGCTGCGGTCAGCGCTAGGCGCAGGAATGTCTCGGGGGCCGAGTCGGCACCGGGCCGGATCAGTGCCGTCGCCTCGCGCGCTTTCACGATTCCCTTCAGCTTTGGGTGGCGCTTCAACATTGTGTTCAGCTCGGGAAGGGTGGTCCATGGCTCCGTGCGGCTCTCCAGTCCAGGGCGGGGCCGCCGCACGAGCTGGTCGCCCATCGCCACGAGATCGTCCAGCGGCAGGATACGGGCTAGGTCCAGCCAGGTCCGGGCAGGTGTTGACATCCGGATTCCGTCCAGGACCATGAGCTCGTCGTCGAACGCGAGGACGGTATGCCCCACCACGCCCTCTCGCCGGACCGGCGGCAGGGTCCGGCGCTTGCTGAGATGCAGTTCGCGGCAGCCGCGATACCACGTCGGGAGCCACAGCCCCAGCAGCACGGCGGCCGTGAGGTGCGAAATCCACGCGCCCGGCGTCGCGGCCGACAGGGCACGGGCCAGGCTCCGGATTTCAAACTCCCAGCCCACAGGCACATGGATCAGCCGGCCCGCCGAGGCGAGGTCGGAGGAACGGAGCCGGGCACTGCCCAGGCTCGCAGCCCGCGCCTCGTAGACCGTGAACGGGGCCGCGGAAAGGTGAGCCGGCAGGGGTGCTGGTGGGTGCATGCGGACCATTCTTGTCCGAACGCATGGTCCCCGCTCCGGTTATCCACAGGCCCCTGGTTGCGCTATCACTTGGAGCGGTCAAAGGACCGGAATGGCAACCAAAAGTGATAGCGCAACGGGAGGGGACAGGGGGCGGGGGCGGGAGTTAGAAGAGGCCGACGGGGTTGCCGGCGTCGTCCACGTCCATCCGCATCGCTGCGGGAACCTTGGGCAGGCCGGGCATGGTCATGACCGCGCCGGTGAGGGCCACGATAAAGCCCGCGCCGGTCTTAGGGATCAGGTCCCGGACGTGGATGGTGAAGCCCTTGGGGGCGCCGAGCCGGGCGGCGTCGTCGCTGAAGGAGTACTGGGTCTTCGCCATGCACACGGGCATCCCGGACCAGCCGTTCTTCTCGATCTCCGCCAGCCGTTTGAGCGCGGGCACCGAGAAGTCCACGCCGTCGGCGCCGTAGACCTCCTGCACAATGGTCCGGATCTTGTCCTCGACGGACATGTCCAGCGGGTACAGGTGCCGGAAGCTGTGCGGGGTGTCGATCGCGGCCGCAACCTTCGCCGCGAGCTCGTCCCCGCCGTCGCCGCCACCGCCGCGGCCCCAGACATCGGCCACCGCAGCCTGGACCCCCTCCGCGGCGCACCACTGAAGCAGCCAGTCCAGCTCCTCGGCGGTGTCCGTGGCGAATTTGTTGACCGCCACAACCGGGATGATGCCGAACTTCTCGACGTTGCGGATGTGGCGCTGGAGATTGGCGACGCCGGCGGCCAGCGCCCCCACGTTGGGCTCCGTGAGCCGGTCTTTCGGCACGCCGCCGTGCATCTTGAGCGCCCGGACGGTGGCCACGAGGACGACGGCGGACGGGGCGACGTCGGCCATCCGCGACTTGATGTCCATGTACTTTTCGGCACCGAGGTCCGCGCCGAAGCCGGCCTCGGTGACCACGATGTCCGCGAGGCTGCGGGCCGTCTGCGTGGCGATCAGGGAGTTGCAGCCGTGGGCGATGTTGGCGAAGGGCCCGCCGTGCACCAGCGCCGGGGTGCCGGCGATGGTCTGTACGAGGTTCGGCTTGATCGCGTCTTTGAGCAGCATGGTCAGGGCGCCCTGGACGCCGAGGTCGGCCACCGTGACGGGCTGCCGGTCGTAGGTGTAGCCGAACGTGATCCGGCCCAGCCGTTCGCGCAAATCGTTCAGGTCCGTGGCGAGGCAGAACACGGCCATGATCTCCGATGCCACCGTGATGTCAAAGCCGTCCTGCCGCGGGGTGCCCTGGGCCGGCCCGCCCAGGCCGATCACCACCTCCCGGAGGGACCGGTCGTTCATGTCCAGGACCCGCTTGAACGTCATCCGGCGCGGATCGATGTTGAGCTCGTTGCCCTGGAAGATGTGGTTGTCCACGAGGGCCATGAGGGCGTTGTTCGCCGAGGTGATGGCGTGGAAGTCGCCGGTGAAGTGCAGGTTGATCTGGTCCATCGGCAGCACCTGGGAGTAGCCGCCGCCGGTGGCGCCGCCCTTCATGCCCAGGATGGGGCCGAGCGAGGGTTCGCGCAGCGCGATCATCACGCGGTGCCCGGCACGGGCCAGGGAATCAGCGAGCCCCACCGTGGTGGTGGACTTGCCCTCGCCGGCGGGGGTGGGCGACATCGCGGAGACCAGCACCACCTTGCCGGGGGCCCGCATGGGGGCGCCTGCCGGAACGGTCAGCTTCGCCGGATCGATCTTGGCCTTGTAGGGTCCGTACAGTTCCAGCGCGTCCGGGTTGATGCCGGCGGCCGCCGCAATCTCCCCGATCGGCTTCATGACAGCCCGCTGGGCAATCTCCAGGTCGCTGGGTACGTTGTTCCCGGCAGTGGTGGTCTCAGACATCGTTGTCCTTCGGCTCGTGGCGTCGGCGGGTTGGTCCCGGTCCGGTGTTGCCGGGCGGGGGCGGGGCGGATCCGGTTCAGGGCGTGTGGCCCACCGGGATGGTCAGGCTTCCAAAATATTGGCTCACGGCGGTGTGGTAGCTGTCCAGCGTGATGGCGGCGGTGTGCTGCCAGCCGAAATCCTCCGCGTGGAGCGCCGCGGTGTGCCCCATGTCGGTGCGCGTTTGGGGGTCGTCGAAGAGCTCTTCGAGGGCGTCCGCCCAGTCGCTGGCCTTGTGGCCCTCGATCAGCATTCCCGTCCGGCCGTCCTGGACGGCGCGGGAGAGGCCGCCCACTTTCGTGGCGAGGACGGGCGTCCCGCAGGCCTGCGCCTCCAAGGCCACCAGACCGAAGGATTCGCTGTAGGAGGGCATCACCACGACGTCGGCCGACCGGTACCAGCCAGCCAGCTCCGGGGCGTTCACCGGCGGATGGTGGGTGGCGACGTCGTCCATTCCGGCGGCGGTGATCAGCGCCTTGAGATTGAAGTCCTTGGCGCCGCTGACGGCCCCCAGGATGGTCAGCTGCAGGTCGATGTCCGGACGCCGGGAACGCAGGAGCGCGGCCGCCTTGATCAGGATCTGCGGGCCCTTGAGCCGCTGGATCCGGCCCGCGAAGAGCAGATGGAACTTGCCCGGGGCGACGCCGTGCTGGGCCCGGGCGCGGTTCCTGAAGGACGGCGTGAAGACCGCCAGGTCCACCCCCGGCGGCGCGACGTCGATGCGGTCGATGTCGGCGTTATAGTGCGAGACCAGCTCGGCCGCTTCGGTGCCGGTATTGGCGATCAGCCGGGTTGCGCCGTCGACAATCCGGTGCTCGCCGTCCTCACGCCGCCGCGGTTCGGGCTGCTCGCCGGACTCGAGGAGCTGGTTCTTGACCTTCGCCATCGTGTGCATGGTGTGGACGAGAGGCAGCCGCCACAGCTCTGCGAGCTCCAGCCCGGCCACCCCGGACACCCAGTAGTGGGAATGGATGACGTCATACCGGCCGTGCGGCTGGAGCTGGCGGATCCGGTCGATCTCGGCGACCATGCTGTGCAGCAGCTCTGGGAGCTCCTCCTTGGGCAGCTTCCGTGGCGGGCCAGCGAGGACGTTGTGTACGCACACGCCCGGGGACGGGTGTTCGACGGCGGGCTGCGTGGCCGAGGTGGATCGGGTGAAGATCTCCACTTCCACGCCGGTCTCGGCCAGGGCCGCGGCCAGTGCCCGGACGTACACGTTCATTCCGCCGGCGTCGCCTGAGCCGGGCTGCTCCATGGGCGAGGTGTGCAGGGAGAGGAAAGCGACGCGGCGGATCAGCGACACGGTTCCCCTTTCCTCTGCAGACTGCATGTCGATAAAACATTACTCCTGAAGTGCCGGCTGGTTCACGGCTCCGTTCCCGGATCGCGCCACGGGTCCGTTCCCGGACCGGGGCTTACTGCTAACGTGGCCGCTGTGAGCGCAACGACAGAACCTGAACGTGCAGCCGGCTGGACAATCCGGGAGGCCCGCGCGGAGGACTGGCCGGGGATCTGGGCGATTCTGGAACCTGTCATCCGGGCCGGGGAGACTTTTACCTGGGACCGGGACACCGCCGAGGACGAGGCCCGCGGGCGCTGGTTCAAGCAGGCGCCGGGCCAGACGTTCGTCGCTGTCGCCGACGGGCCCGGCGACAGCGACAGTGACCGGGCTGCGGGTGCCATCCTTGGCACCGGCGAGCTGCACCCCAACCAGGGCGGCGGCGGCAGCCATGTCGCCAACGCGGGCTACATGGTCCATCCCGCCCAGGCCGGCCGCGGACTGGCCCGGGCCCTCTGCGCCTATTCGCTCGAGGCCGCGCGCGACGCCGGCTTCCGGGCCATGCAGTTCAACGCCGTGGTGGAGAGCAATGTCCGGGCCGTTGCCGCCTGGAAATCCATGGGTTTCGAAGTGCTCGCGACCATTCCCGAGGCGTTCAACCACCCGGAACTGGGCTATGTGGGCCTGCATGTGATGTACCGAAAGCTGTAGGGGTTCTGGCCCGCTGGCCGCGGATCGTTACCGCCGCGGGTCGTTACTGGCCGCGAGCGTTCCTGCCCCGGGCCGTTACTGGCCGCCGTGCCAGAGACGGCCCAGCTCCGGGAACGCGGCTTCATAACCGGCCAGCAGTTTGCCGGCGAGGACCTCCGAATCCACCAGCGGATGCCTGGCGAACGCGGCGAGGGCTGCCTCCCGCCGTCCGGCCGTCGCCGCCTCCACCACGAGCCGTTCGACTTCCTTGACGCGCCGCATCAGCTCCAGTTGTGCCGGTGCGGGACGATCCTGCGGGACCGGCACAGCGCCGTCGGGCGTCACCGTGCACGGAACTTCGACGACGGCGTCGGCCGGCAATCCCGGCACCGCCGGCACCGCCTGCGCCGCTGACCCGGCGGCGCCCGCTTCCGGTGCCGCGGACCCGGCGGCGTTGACAGTGTTGCGCGTGTTGAGGATCAGGTCCGCCGCGCCGCCTCCGGAGAGGGCGCGCATGGCCGCCAGGGCCACCCGCTCGTAGCCGCCGCCCGCGAGGTCGGTCTCGTCACGGCGTTCCCCGGAGGCGCGGGCTTCAGCGAGATAGCCTTCCTCGCGTGAGAGCCGGGCGGCGTCCCAAAGTGCAAAAGCATCCGGTCCGGCGGCAGCCAGCCGGGGATAGAGCTCGGCCTGCTGCCGGGCGATGGATTCCCCTCGGGTCTGCTCTGCTGCGCGCATGCCGGCCACCGCTCGAGCGGTGTCGTAGTAGTAGAAGAGGTATTCGTTCGGCAGGCAGCCGAGCTCGGCCAGCAACCCGGGCGGGAACAACCGGCCTTCCTCGAATCCTGACAGCGCTGCAGGGTCCGCGAGCAGCTCCGGGAGGGCGTCCCGGCCTCCGTCCTCCAGCCGGTATAGCCAGCCGAGGTGGTTCAGGCCGTAGTAGCCCACGCCGTCGAGCGTTCCTTCCGGCAGGGCGACGCCGGCAGCCCGCGCCGCGCGGTGCACCAGGCCGCTGGCGGAGTCGCAAATTCCGATCACCTTGGGCCCGAGCACCGGGGCCAGGGCCTCGGTGACCATGCCGGCGGGGTTGGTGAAATTGAGCAGCCACGCCGCGGGGCAGCGGCTCCGCATTTCCTCCGCGAG
Source organism: Arthrobacter sp. LAR12-1-1.1 (assembly GCF_040676555.1). Classification (NCBI taxonomy): domain Bacteria; kingdom Bacillati; phylum Actinomycetota; class Actinomycetes; order Micrococcales; family Micrococcaceae; genus Arthrobacter; species Arthrobacter sp. LAR12-1-1.1. The sequence continues at coordinate 386,861 of NZ_JBEGIG010000012.1, forward strand.
CCGCAGCATCGGCGGAATGGACCGCAGAGCGTAAGAGATGCCGCCGGGGCCTGTGGTTTCCTGGCCCAGGAGTCCGAGGTCCAGGGCGATCCGCTCGTCGGCGGTCCGCCCGGCCGTGCCGCCGGGCCGGATGGCGGCGAAGACCATGTCTGCGCCGTCGAGGGCCTCGGGGAGCGAGGACACGGCACGGACCTGAGGGCCGGAACCCGGCGGACCCTGCTGGGCCAGGGAGGCCAGGACCGCCTCGATGGCCGCCAGCCTGGCGGGATCGACGTCGTAGAGCACCAGCTCCCGCACCAGCCCCGCGAAAGGGCCGGTAGAGAGCGCCCGGTAAACCAGGGGGACCCGGAACCCGCCCCCGCCGGCGATCGTGAGCCGCATGCGGACAGTCTATTCCCCGCAGGCCAGGGCCCCGGTTCCTGCGGTTTCCCTCGACGGCGGTACAGCGTAGTGTGCCGTATATGGACGCGACCCCGGCGCGGCGCTTTGATCCGCTCTCTGCCGTCCGCAGCCCGGCCGCGGACGGGTTCGACCTGCTCCTGACCGGGACGGTGTTCCAGGACATTATCTTCACCGGGCTGCCCCACGCGCCGCAGCCCGGAACGGAAATCTGGAGCGACGGGATGGGCAGCTGCCCCGGGGGTGTCGCCAACCAGGCGATCGCCGCGTCCCGGCTGGGACTGCGGACCGGTCTTGCCGCCGCGTTCGGCGATGACGGCTACGGCGACTACAACTGGAAGATCCTCGCCGCCCAGGAACATGTGGACCTGTCCCTGTCGCGGCGTGTGCCGGGCTGGCATTCGCCCGTCACGGTGTCCTTGAGCGTGGAGAAGGACCGGTCCATGGTGACGCACGGGCACCCGGCACCGGTGACCTCCACCGAGCTGGTCGGATGCCCGCCGCCGGCGCTCGCAGCCGTTGCGGAGCTGGGGGAGGAACTCGAACCGTGGGCTGTCGACGCGCACAAGAACGGCGTCCTGCTGTTTGGCGATGTCGGCTGGGACCCCACCGGCGCGTGGTCCTCGACCCGGCTGGACAACCTGAAGTACTTCCACGCCTTCATGCCGAACCAGCATGAGGCTATGAACTTCACCGGCCGCGACGACCCCTGGTCCGCGCTGTACTCGCTCGCAGAGAGGGTTCCGGTGGCGGTGGTCACCCTCGGCGCCCAGGGGTCCATGGCCGTGGATTCGGAAACGGGGGAGGAAGAGTGGGTCCCGTCCCTGCCTGTCCGGGCCTACGATCCCACCGGTGCCGGTGACTGCTTCGGTGCGGCATTCATTGTCGGTTCCCTGGCCCGCTGGCCGCTGGGAGACCGGCTCCGCTTCGCCAATCTGTGCGCCGCCCTGGCCGTCCAGGAGGTTGGCGGCTCACTTGCCGCACCCGGCTGGGGGGACATTGCCGACTGGTGGCAGCGGGCCAACGCCCGGAAGGAACGGCAGGGCAGCCAATGGCTTCGCCGCTACCGCTTCCTGGAAGAGATCGTGCGCGATGTCCCGCCCGAGGCGCAGCGGCGGGCGACGGCGACCATCGCCCACCTGTCCGACGCGTAGACGGGCCGGGGGCGCCTGGGCGGGGCCGTTGCTGTTGCCTCTGGGTTACCACTGGACATGTCCTCCTGAGCCTTCCTGTTGCCAATGGACATGTCCTCCGTTCAAGCCAATGCGTGGACCCGTGCCCGTTGTGCGCATTCGTGGGTCGTCGAGCGCGACAAATCCGTGCGATCGCGAATATGTCGACCGCGAGTCCAGCGACGAGGAGACCCGGCCGAGACCTAGCTGGCGGGGTCGTATTGGAAAGCGCGCACTTCCTGCGCGCAACGGCAGGCGACCGCGATCTTCGCGGCCCACTCCAAGGCCGCATCGTACGAGGGCAGCTCCAGCACCGAGTAGCCGCCTTCGAGCTGTGTCGTCTGCGGGTAGGTGCCCTCGCTCACCGTCCCATCGCCGTCGACCATGACGGGCGGGATGCTCTCATCGATGCCGCCGCCGAACACCCAGACGCCGGCGTCCTTCGCCTCCTGAACGACCGCATGCGCCGCATCCGAAACGGCCTGCAGGTCTTCGTCAGGAAAGACCATGGCGGCACTCGGAAACGAGATCAGATACTTGGTCATCGCGTCGACTCCTTCTTCACAGCACGGGCGATCACATTCATCCTCGCCGATGCCATCGTGCCGCGCAAAGATCTCGGCGGTCCCGCGGATGCCGGTGCCCACTCACGGATCCGCCTCAACATCGGACGTTTCTAACGATCCGAATCGTGTGCTTATAGGGCCCCTTCACCGGCTGCTGGACCGGAACCCAGCTTTGCGCCTATCCGCGTCGGCCGTCACGGGGATCGGCGCGCTACGCACGTGCGTTCTGACGTCCGGGCAGCACGTCGTCGCGTTAGATTGGTCCCAGCACATCTGACCAGGAGGCCCGCATGCCGTACATCGTTGACTTCGAGAACGTTTCTACTGTCGGCTTGGAATCGTCTCCGGTCGCCGAGGCACTTGCCGGGTTGCGCGCCAACGAGGGCCGCTATTACCGGAACAAGTATGACCACGCCTTCACAGTGAGCCCTGCAGGCGAGGTTCCGGAGGTGGTCGACAGGGTGAGCCGCATCCTCAGGGACGAGCGGGACATCGTCATCGGCTCCCGCCCGCTCGAAGCGACCGCCTTCGAAGTGGACGGTTTGCGGATGGCTTATGTGTTCTACGAGTCGGGGCTGTCGATCAACGTCATGTACAGCATCGAGGAAGGCGGGAAGCGAGCGGTCGGATTCAAACTCGCCGAGGGCATGGAGATTCCGGAGGAACTGGCCTCCCGCTTCAAGTTCGCTCGCCAGAAGTCGAAGCTGGCGGGCGTTATCCGCGGCTCTTACTTCGTGATTAAGGGCGAGTACTGACCGGGCTCACCGCCGCGTCTTGGGCGACGCCGCGACCGCTGCGGGCCTGAGTCCCGCGCCGGCGCGGGGGACTCAGGCCCGCAGCGCGGTGCTTGTCGGAGAAGGGGCAGTCTGCCAATCCTTCGGATTGTTCAATCAGGGCGCCGGAAGGATTTCGCCGATGGTTGTGTTGGGAATCTCCGTCGGCTCCGTCCCTTCGGACGGATCGAGAAGATGAGCACCGGAGGATGGACCTCATGTCACATGTACGACGTTTCGATCATGTCGGTATCACTGTTGCCGATCTCAACGCGGTGACGGCGTTCTTCGTCGGGCTGGGTCTCGAGGTCGAGGGCACGCGGATGTTCGTGGAGGGCGAGTTCCTCGACACGGTCATCGGCATCCCCGACTCCCGCACCGAGATCGTCATGCTGCGGCCGCCCGACGGAGGTACCCGGGTGGAGCTCTCGAGCTTTGTCCGGCCCGACCACCAGCCCGGATCGCCCGCGGCGATGGCCAATGAGTTGGGGCTGCGCAACGTGGCCTTCGAGGTCGACGACCTCCAGGGGACCGTCGACCGGCTGGCCGCGGACGGCTACGGGCTGGTCGGCGGCATCGGCCAGTACGAGCACATCTGGCGCATGGCCTACGTGCGCGGTCCTGAGGGGATTATCGTGTCCCTGGCCGAGCGGATCGGCTGAACGCTGTCCACCAAACCAGCGATGCAGCACAAAGGGGCGCTGCAAGCCCTGCGAATCTTAATTCAGCCAGTCACGCAATCGTTCGTTCGCCGTGAACGTCCCACAATCAACACCACGTTCAGGTAGGTGTTGCGACGCTCACGAGAGAGCGCTCTGTAGCCGTTGTGCATTCGTGGGCGTGAAGAATGGGCATGTCCCGCGGTGGGTGCCGGTCCGGGTTGCTGCCACCTGTGGGCATGTCCTCTGCTGGGGCCGAGGCGTGGGCCTGTTCCCGTTGTGCGCATTCGTGGGCGTGAAGAATGGGCATGTCCCGCGGGGAGGAAGGGCATGTCCAGTGGTGGCCGGGGCCTCCGATTATTTGGCCCGCGGCGCCGCGCCTAGAATCGTTAAGTGACTTACCAAGCAGCAACAGGCGATCTCCTGCCCGGATCGGCGGCAGTGCCGGCCCACGCTGAGGAGCGCTCGGCCGTAATCGACCTCGACGCCATCCGGCACAACGTCCGCCGCCTCGCAGCCGTGGCCTCACCCGCGCAGGTCATGGCCGTGGTCAAGGCCGACGCCTACGGGCACGGTGCCGTCCAGGTGGCCCGGGCGGCCCTCGGTGCGGGGGCCAGTTGGCTGGGCGTGGCCCACATCTCCGAGGCCCTCGCCCTGCGCGCCGCCGGGATCGAGGCGCCGCTGCTGGCCTGGCTGCACACCCCGGACAGCAACTTCGCCGCCGCAGTGGCCGCCGGAATCGACATCGGCTGCTCGGGCTGGGAACTGGACCGGATCGTGGCCGCCGCCCGCGAACAGGAACGGCCCGCCCGCGTTCATCTGAAGGTCGACACCGGGCTCGGCCGCAACGGCGCCACCCTCGACGCCTGGGACAGCCTGGTGGGTGAAGCCATGGAACACCAGGACCAGGGCCTGCTCCGGGTCGTGGGGATCTTCTCCCATCTGGCCGTCGCCGACGAACCCGAACGGCCCGAAACCGACGAGCAGCTCGCCGCGTTCCGTCAGGTCCTCGCAGTTGCCCAGGACGCCGGCGTGGACCCCGAGGTCCGCCACCTGGCCAACACCCCGGCCGCCCTCTCCCGGCCGGACACCCACTTTGACCTGGTCCGCGTGGGCCTGGGCCTGTACGGGCTGTCCCCGTTCGAAGGACAAACCCCGGCCGAGCTCGGTCTGCGCCCGGCCATGACGGTCCGCACTGTGGTTTCGCACTGCAAGGACGTGCCCGCCGGGCAGGGCGTTTCCTACGGCCTGAATTACCGCACGGACGGCGTCAGCACCCTCGGGCTCATCCCGCTGGGCTACGCCGACGGCGTGCCGCGCATTGCCACCGGCGGTCCGGTCCGGGTCGAGGGCGTGAACTATCCGGTCGTAGGGCGCATCGCGATGGACCAGATGGTGATCGACCTCGGCCCCCGCCATGTGGCGGCCGGAGGCCCGAGCATCCTCGGGGCCGAGGCGGTGCTGTTCGGCGACGGCGCCGACGGCGGACCCACGGCCGATGACTGGGCCAGGGCTGCCGGCACCAACAACTACGAGATCGTCACCAGGATCAGCCCCCGGGTGCCGCGCCGCTACCTCAACGAAGAACCCTCCGCCGGCGAAGAGCGGCCGTGAGCGGGCCCGCGTGGGAACGGAGCCTTGAGGTCCGGACGGCGGCGCAGACGCACGCGCTCGCCGCGGCCCTCGGCGCCGTGCTGGAAACGGGCGACCTGCTGGTCCTGACCGGCGAACTGGGTGCGGGCAAGACCACCTTCACGCAGGGGCTGGGGGAAGGACTGGGCGTGCGGGCAGGCATCATTTCGCCGACCTTTGTCCTGGTGCGGATCCACCCCAATCTGCCCGGAGGACCCCGGCCGGGCGGGCCGGACCTGGTGCATGTGGACGCCTACCGGCTGGAGTCGGCCGCCGAAATCGATGACATCGATCTCGAAAACACCATGGACAGCGCCGTGACGGTGGTCGAATGGGGCCGCGGCCGGGTTGAGCACCTGAGCGACAGCCGGCTTGAGGTGGAACTCCACCGGCCGCGCGGGGGCGCCGCGGGCATAGGCGCCGCGGGCATGCCCGCCGTGGCCCAGCCCGCCGGGGCACCGCGCGCGGCGGCCGATTCCGCTGCCGATCCCGGCGTGCTGGATTTCGACACGGACGACGACGACGAGCCGCGGTCCGTGGTGATCCGCGGCTTCGGCCCGCGCTGGGCCGAAGCGCCGGCGCTGCCCGGCGTCGTCGAGCCCGTGCCCGCCAGCGGATCCGGGCCCGCCACCGCACCCGTGCCCGTCACCGCACCCGGACCCGTCACCGCACCCGGGCCCGCCACCGCACCCGGGCCCGCCACCGAGCCCGTGCCCGAGACCACGCCCCAGACCCCGGAACGGAACTCCTGATGCTGATCCTCGCCATCGACACCTCGGCCGTCGCCAGCGCCGCGCTGGTCTCCGATGACGCGCCGGAATCCGTGCTCGCCAGCTTCGCCACCGCAGACACGCGCACCCACGCGGAGGTCCTGGCCCCGGGGATCGACGAGCTCCTGGCCGAGGCCGGCGTCAGCGGCCGCGACGTCGACGCAATCGTCACCGGCGTCGGCCCCGGACCGTTCACGGGACTGCGTTCCGGGATCGTCACCGCCCGCACCCTCGCCTTTGTCTGGGGCAAGCCGCTGTACGGCGTCATGAGCCTGGACGCGATCGCCCTGGAAGTAGCCGAATCCACCGACTCGGCCGCGGAGTTCATTGTCGCCACCGATGCGCGCCGCAAGGAAGTGTACTGGGCCCGGTATACCCTCTCCGATGCCCAGCTGCCGCACCTGGCGGACGGGCCGCACGTGGGATTCGCCGCGGATCTGCCGGACCTGCCCGTCTACGGTGCCGGGGCCGGAATCTACTCCGACGTCGTCAAGGCGGTCACCGAATTCAGCACCCGGCAGCCGGAGGCCCTCTCGCTGGGCCAGTTCGCGCTCGCCCGGCTCGCAGCGGGGGAACAGCTCCTGGACTCCACCCCCCTGTACCTGCGCGAATCCGACGCCCAGGTGCCCGGACCAAGGAAGCGTGCCCTGTGAGCCCGGAACGCGCCGCGCCGCGCAGGCTGCCCGGCGGGGTTACCCTGCGGGACATGGACGCCGCGGACATCCCCGCCGTCCACGCGCTGGAACGCCGGCTCTTTCCCGTGGATGCTTGGCCGCTGCAGATGTTCCACGACGAGCTGGCGCAGACGGACACCCGCCGCTACCTCGTGGCGGAGGTCCACGGAGGGATCGTGGGCTACGCCGGACTCATGTGCATCGAACCGATCTCGGACGTCCAGACCATCGCCGTGGTGCCCGAGCAGGAAGGAAAGGGCATCGGCTCTGCCCTGCTCACCGAGCTGATCGTGGAGAGCCGACGCCGCCGCGCCCAGGACGTGCTGCTGGAGGTCAGGGCGGACAACCCCCGCGCCCAGGAGCTCTACCGACGCTTCGGCTTCGAACAGATCCACGTCCGGCCCCGCTATTACCGCGACGGCGTCGACGCCCTGATCATGCGGCTCCAGCTGCCCCGCGAACCACTTAGCCCCCAGCCAGAGGAAGCAGGCCGACCATGAACCGCACCCAGCCGCTCGTGCTCGGCATCGAGTCCTCCTGTGACGAAACCGGCGTCGGCATCGTCCGGGGGACCGCTCTGCTGACGAACACCGTCTCGTCCTCCATGGACGAACACGTCCGCTTCGGCGGGGTGATTCCCGAGATCGCCTCCCGGGCCCACCTCGACGCGTTCGTCCCCACCCTCGAGGAGGCCCTCGCCGAGGCGGACGTAACGCTCGCGGACATCGACGCGATCGCCGTCACCTCCGGGCCGGGCCTGGCGGGGGCCCTCATGGTGGGGGTGTGCGCGGCCAAGGCGCTCGCCGTCGCCACCGGAAAACCCCTCTACGCCATCAACCACCTGGTCGCGCATGTCGGCGTCGGACTCCTGCAACAGCGCGCCGGCACAATGACGCTGTCCGGCAACGCGACGCCGTCCGGCGCGCCGTCGCCGCAAACCCCGCCGCACGCCCTGCCGGAGAACATGGGCGCGCTGCTGGTGTCCGGCGGCCACACCGAGATCCTGCGGATCCGGAGCATTACGGACGACGTCGAGCTGCTGGGCTCCACGATCGACGACGCAGCCGGCGAAGCGTATGACAAGGTGGCGCGGCTCCTGGGCCTGGGCTACCCGGGCGGTCCGGCGATCGACAAACTCGCGCGCACCGGCAACGCCAAGGCCATCCGGTTCCCGCGCGGCCTCACCCAGCCCAAGTACATGGGGACCGCCGAGGCGCCCGGGCCGCACCGCTACGACTGGTCCTTCAGCGGGCTCAAGACCGCCGTCGCCCGCTGCGTTGAACAGTTCGAGGCCAGCGGCGAGGAGGTCCCCGTGGCGGACATCGCCGCGGCCTTCCAGGAAGCCGTGGTGGACGTCATTACCTCCAAAGCGGTGCTCGCCTGCCGCGAAAACGGGATCACGGAGGTCCTTCTGGGTGGAGGCGTCGCCGCCAACTCGCGGCTGCGCCAGCTCACCGAGCAACGCTGCAGTGCCGCCGGGATCCGGCTGACGGTGCCGCCGCTGCCGCTGTGCACCGACAACGGCGCGATGGTGGCGGCCCTCGGGGCCCAACTGGTCATGGCCGGAGTGGAACCGAGCGGAATCGGTTTTGCCCCGGACTCCTCGATGCCGGTCACCACAGTCTCCGCCTGAGGCCTCGACCGCCTAAAGCCGGGTCCGGCCTAAAGCCTGGTCCGGGCGAATCTGAGTCCGCCTCCGTGGAGGCTGCAACAGTCCGGAGCTAGGCGTCCGGCCCCTGCCGCATCTGCTTGACCAGATCCAGGACGACCGCGCGCAGGTCCCCGCCGTGCTCGGCGGCGACCCGGCGTTGGCGCTCGTAGCCGGCGCCGCGCTCGATGATCTTCTCGACGTCGGCCAGTTCGGCGCTGCAGCCGAGCTTCGCCGCCACGGGCTCAAGCCGCTTGAGTGTCTCGCGCAGGTGCTCGGTGACGAGCTGCTCGTTGCCTTCGGCGTCGAGGATGATGATTGCGTCCAGGCCGTACCGGGCCGCGCGCCACTTGTTTTCCTGGACGTGCCACGGCGGCATGGTGGGAATGGTGCCGCCGTTCTCCAGCGTGGTGGAAAATTCGTCGACCAGGCACTGCGTCAATGCCGCGATCGCCCCGACGTCCTCGAGGGTCGCCAGGCCGTCGCAAATGCGCATCTCGATGGTGCCGAGGGCCGGAACGGGGCGGATGTCCCACCGGATCTCGGAGAGGGTGTCGATCACACCGGTGGTGAACATGTCCTGCACGTAGGACTCGTAGTCCTCCCAGCTGGCGAACTGGAACGGCAGCCCGGCGGTGGGCAGCTGCTGGAACATGAGGGCGCGGTGCGAGGCGTAGCCGGTGTCCTCGCCGCCCCAAAACGGGCTGGACGCGGAGAGCGCCTGGAAGTGCGGGAAGTAATTGACCAGGCCGTCCAGAACCGGAAGGACCTTGTCCCGGCTGTCCAGTCCGACGTGCACGTGGACGCCGTAAATGACCATCTGCCGGCCCCACCACTGGGTCCGGTCAATGAGCTTGGCGTAGCGTTCCTTGTCCGTGACGGGCTGGAGCTGTGGCGGGCTGAAGGGATGGCTTCCGGCACAAAAGATCTCCACGCCCATGGGATCGGTAACGTCCCGGACGGCCGCGAGCGAGCTGCTCAGGTCCGCTTTGGCTTCCGCGACGGTGGTGCAGATGCCCGTGACGAGCTCCACGGTGTTGAGCAGCAGTTCCTGCTTGATGTGCGGGTGCTCGTCGTCCTCATTGAGTTCGGGATGCCGGGCAGCGACTCCGCGGAGCACCTGGTTCGCCACGGAGGCCAGCTCACCGGTTTCGGCGTCGACGAGCGCCAGCTCCCATTCCACGCCAAGAGTCGACTGCCTGGATGAAGCGAACTCGATCTTCATGTGGTCCCTTCACTGTTTTGCTGTCACTGGCCGCGGTCCTGGTGGGAAATGCGCTGGCAAACACCCTCGGACGTGCCACCGGCGGTGGCACGTGACATTTCCCATCAAGGCGCCGGGCGGGCGGCTGACAGGGCTACGGGTGGTCCAAGTCTAGTGCAGGGGCGCCGCCGCGACGCGTGTCATAGTTACCGCTGGTGCGTGAGTGTATTCACAAAGTGGCTGGTCAGCGACGGTTCATGTTACGACATGGGGCCGGCGGCCGGGGGGTGACCGGACCCGTCCTGGCGTTTAATGGAGCTGTGCCCATTCTGAACAAAGACATGACCCTGTGTATCTCGCTCTCGGCCCGGCCCAGCAACAACGGGACGCGCTTCCACAACCACTTGTACGAACAGCTGGGCCTGAACTGGATCTATAAGGCCTTCGCCCCCACCGATCTCGCCCAGGCAATCGCCGGCGTGCGCGGTCTCGGCATCCGGGGCTGCGCGGTGTCCATGCCCTACAAGGAGGACGTGATCGCCCTCGTTGACGTCATGGACCCGTCGGCGAAGGCCATCGATTCGGTCAACACCATCGTCAACGACGGCGGCCGGCTCACGGCCTACAACACCGACTACACGGCCATCGAGCAGCTCCTGCACAGCAACGCCGTCCCCACGGACTACTCGGTGCTGGTCCTGGGCTCCGGCGGCATGGCCAAAGCCACTGTGGCCGCGCTGCGGGATGCCGGCTTCAAAGACGTGACCGTCGTGGCCCGCAACGAAGACTCCGGCCGCGCCCTGGCCGAACAGTACGGCTTCACCTGGAGCGCGGAACTGGGCTCCAGGGAGTCCGGCACCGGCACGGCCGACCTGCTCATCAACGTCACACCGGTCGGCATGGCCGGCGGACCGGACGCGGCGGCGCTGTCCTTCCCGCAGGAGGCCATCGACGCCGCGAAGGTGGTGTTCGACGTCGTCGCCCTCCCGGCCGAGACGCCTCTCATCAAGGCCGCCCGCGCGGCCGGCAAGACCGTGATCACGGGAGCCGAGGTAGCCACGATCCAGGCGCTGGAGCAGTTTGTGCTCTACACCGGGATCCGGCCCACGGACGAACAGATCAGGTCCGCCGAGGAGTTCATGCGGGCCCAGTAGCCCAATACTGCAATAGGCCGGCGGCCCGGCCGCTTAGCCCCGGGATCCTGCTCGGGCGGTGCCTAGACGGGCTCCACCGAGATGGCCACCCGGTCCTCGCCGATCCTGGTGAGGACCAGGGTGGCTGATTTCTTGCCCTTGTGCTTTGCGCTTCCGCCGGCCAGGAGTTGCTTGCGCAGTTCTTCCGGTGTGACGGCCGTGCCGCGCTTCTTGATATCCAGGACGCCGATCCCTTCGTCCTTGACCCATGACTTGAGCGCTTTGACGTTGAACGGCATCACGTCGAGGACCTTGTAGGCCTTGGCGAACGGGGTGTCCCGCAGGTCCGGGGCACAGATGTAGGCGATGTGCTCGTCCACGAGGTGCCCGCCCAGCTGGAGGGCGACGTCGGCCACCAGCCCGGCGCGGATCACCGCTCCATCGGGCTCGTACAGATAGCCCTCCACGGGTCCCACGGGCGCCACCGGGCCGCCGTCGAAGTCCTCGCCGCTGGTGAGTTCGGCCGCACCCTGCGGGCCGAGCAGGAGGGCTGCGCGCCGCACGCCGGGACGCCGCACCGCGTTGAACCACAGGGCCACCTCGGTCACGTCCCCGCCGACGGAGACCCACTGGGCCTCGCAATCCGCGGGCACGGAATCGTGCGGCATGCCCGGCCCCATCTTCACTCCGACGGCGCGGCCGGAGCCGGCCAGCGACGCCACGAAGGACAGGGGAGGGGAGAAATCCTCCGGATCCCAGATCCGTTTGGTGCCCGACGTGGACGTGGTGCGCCGGGCCGGGTCCAGCCAGACGCCGTCGACCCCCTCGAGCGACACCAAGGTGGCATCCGCATGGACCACGGTGGCATTGCGGAACGGGATCAGGTTCATCGTGGCGCAGGCGGCCGTGGCCTCGTCCATTTCCACTGCGGTGACCATCAGGTCCAGGGACGCCAGGGCCATCGCATCCGCTCCGAGCCCGCAGCCGAGATCCGCGACGTGGCCGATCCCGGCCTCCGCGAACCGCTGCGCGTGCCGCGCCGCCACCGTGAGCCGGGTGGCCTGCTCCAGGCCGGCTTTGGTAAAGATCATCTGCCGCGCGAACTCCCCGAACTTGGCCTCGGCCTTGGTCCGCAGCCGGGACTGCGTGAGGACCGCCGAGACCATTTCGGGGGAGTGGCCGGCCTTGCGCAACGCCGCGGTGAGGCGGAAGGCCTCGTCCTCACGGTACGGGCCCAGCGACGCCAGCAGCTCCCAGCCCTCGGGCGTGAGGATCGGGGCAATATGTTCCTGCGGTGCGTCAGTCATGCCATCCAGCGTAGTTGAGCTCCGCGGGCACGCTGTGACCGGACCGCGGGGGCTAGGCTTGACGGCATGGAAGACAGCGGGACAGGCGACAGCATCGCAGAGGACACAGCCGGGCAAGACACAGCCGGGAACGACTACTCCGGGCAGGGGCGCCGGCGCCCGCAGGGTCTCGCAAGCTACGCCCGGCCGGCGCTGATCGCCGGCGCCGTGATCGCCGTCGTGTGCATTGCCCTTTTGGTGATCATTTTCTTCCTCGACTCCTTCAACGCCACCGTGTATTCCGTCGGTGGCAAGAACGTCCAGGACGCCACGGACGAGGCCCGGGCCATCCGCGACACCTACGCCGCTGCCCGGCTCGGCGGCATCATCTTCCTCATCGCAGGCATCCTGCTGGCCGCCGCCGGCGCCGTGCTGATGTACCGACACCGCAACGACGAGGGCCAGGACGTGGACGAAGACGACGGCGAGGACGTGGACTTCGAAGACCTCGCAGGCCAGTAGGCGCGGGCCCGCAAGGCCCGATCGTCCATGGGACATGCCCAGCACCCGGCATCAGGAGTGGGCATGTCCTCCCGGGCAGCCCGCACCCGTGGGGCATGTCCATAGGTCAGCGCCAGGAATGGGCTTGTCCTCCCGGGCAGCCCGCACCCGTGGGGCATGTCCATCGCTCAGCGCGGGCAGAGAGCATGATGCCCAAGTGTCCACCGGACGCCGCGAAAATTGGGCATGTCCCTCTGGCCCGCCCGCACCCGTGGGGTATGTGCAGCGTCCAGCGCCAGGAATGGGCTTGTCCTCCCGGGCAGCCCGCACCCGTGGGGCATGTCCAGCGCTCAGCCCGGGCAGAGAGCGTGATGCCCAAGTGTCCACCGGCCGCCACGAAAATTGGGCATGTCCCTCTGGGCAGCCCGCACCCGTGGGGCATGTCCATCGCTCAGCCTGGGCAGAGAGCATGATCCCCAAGTGCCCACCGGACGCCGCGAAAATTGGGCATGTCCCGCCGTGGAAATGTTCACCCGGAACGAATTTCTGGCACTCGCCTTGACCGAGTGCTAACCATTTACATAGAGTCGTCATTAGCACTCTCCCTAGGAGGGTGCTAACACATGAAGCGCGTTCCGCCAGGCACGCTGCCGGCACCGCGACGACGGTCTGCGCGCCTGGGCATCACCGCTTCATAGTCCACGAATTTGCTGACGAAAAGGAGAGGTCCGAGTGTCGGTCTCTATTAAGCCTCTTGAGGATCGTATTGTTGTCCGCCCGCTCGAAGCCGAGCAGACCACGGCTTCCGGCCTGGTTATCCCGGACTCCGCACAGGAGAAGCCGCAGGAAGGCGAAGTTGTTGCAGTAGGCCCCGGCCGCTTTGATGACAACGGCAACCGCGTTCCCATTGACGTTGCCGTTGGCGACGTCGTCATCTACTCCAAGTACGGTGGAACCGAAGTCAAGACCGGCGGCACCGAGTACCTCGTGCTCTCCGCCCGCGACGTTCTGGCGATCGTCGTAAAGTAACTCTCTTGGACCCCCGCGCAGCCGATCCTTTCGCATTGAATGGATCAGTTGCGCGGGGTTCTGTCTTGAAAGGACAAAACCATGGCAAAGCAGCTTGCGTTTAACGACGCTGCCCGCCGGTCGCTTGAAGCCGGCATCGATAAGCTCGCCAACACCGTCAAGGTCACGCTGGGCCCGCGCGGCCGCAACGTCGTACTGGACAAGAAGTGGGGCGCCCCCACGATCACCAACGATGGCGTGACCATCGCCCGTGAAATCGAGCTGGATGACCCCTACGAGAACCTTGGCGCGCAGCTTGCCAAGGAGGTCGCCACCAAGACCAACGATGTTGCCGGTGACGGCACCACCACCGCCACCGTCCTGGCCCAGGCCCTGGTCAAGGAAGGCCTGCGCAACGTAGCGGCAGGCGCCGCACCGGGCGAGATCAAGCGCGGCATCGAGGTTTCGGTCGAGGCCGTCGCCGCCCGGCTGCTGGAGAACGCGCGCCCGGTTGAGGGCACGCAGGTTGCCAACGTTGCCGCAATCTCCGCCCAGAGCGACGAGGTCGGCGAGCTGCTGGCCGAGGCGTTCGGCAAGGTCGGCAAGGATGGTGTGATCACCATCGAGGAATCCTCCACCACGCAGACCGAGCTGGTCCTCACCGAGGGCATGCAGTTCGACAAGGGCTACCTGTCCCCGTACTTCGTCACCGACGCGGAACGCCAGGAGGCCGTCCTCGAGGACGCCCTGATCCTGATCAACCAGGGCAAGATCTCCTCGGTGCAGGACTTCTTGCCCCTGCTGGAAAAGGCGCTGCAGAGCTCCAAGCCGCTCTTCATCATTGCCGAAGACGTCGAGGGCGAGGCCCTGTCCACGCTCATCGTCAACCGCATCCGCGGCACGCTGAACGTCGTCGCCGTCAAGGCGCCGGGCTTCGGTGACCGCCGCAAGGCCATGCTCCAGGACATCGCGACCCTCACCGGTGCGCAGGTTGTCTCCCCGGAGCTGGGCCTGAGCCTGGACACCGTTGGCCTCGAGGTGCTGGGCACCGCACGCCGCATCACGATCACCAAGGACAACACCACAATCGTCGACGGCGCCGGTTCGGCCGAGGACGTCGCCGCCCGTGTTGCCCAGCTGCGCGCCGAGCTGACCCGCACCGATTCGGACTGGGACAAGGAAAAGCTGCAGGAACGCCTGGCCAAGCTGGCCGGCGGCATCGGCGTGATCAAGGTCGGCGCTGCCACCGAGGTTGAGCTGAAGGAAAAGAAGCACCGCATCGAGGACGCCGTGTCCTCGACCCGCGCTGCCCTCGAAGAAGGCATCGTGGCCGGCGGCGGTTCCGCCCTCATCCACGCGCTGAAGGCGCTCGACGAGGACGCTGCCGTCCAGGCCCTCGAAGGTGACGCGGCTGCGGCCGTCGGCATCGTCCGCCGCGCCCTGGTCCAGCCGCTGCGCTGGATCGCCCAGAACGCCGGCTTCGACGGCTATGTCGTGGCTGCCAAGGTGGCCGAATCCTCCGTGAACCAGGGCTTCAACGCCAAGTCCGGAGAATACGAAGACCTGATCGCGGCCGGCGTCATCGACCCCGTGAAGGTGACGCGTGCGGCTCTGCGCAACGCGGCCTCCATCGCGGCGCTGGTCCTCACCACGGAAACTCTCGTGGTGGAGAAGCCGGCTGACGAAGACGAGCACGCAGGCCACAGGCACTAGGTTCTGCCCGCAAAGGGGACGGCCCGGCATCTTGCCGGGCCGTCTTTTTTCTGCCCTTTTTCTGCCGCCGCCCTACCGCCGCCGGACGCACGTCTGCTGCATACCCGCCGCGGTTCTGCCGGGATTCTGGCGGCAAATTGCCCGGATTCCGGCGCCTTGACCAGGCAGGCGCCGCACCGGCGCCGAGAATTCACTGGAAACTCACACCCTGGCGTGCCTCAATGGAGATCGGTGGCTGCTGCGACGATTGGCCATCAAAATTACGTTTTGGTAACATGGACGCTTTGGTTATCTGGTTGAGGGGTTGTTCTATGACACAGCAAAGAACCTCGCCCCTGCCTGCCCGCAATAGTGCCGCGCACAGGGCCAGCCCCGCCGCACCCAAGGCCGGCCGAAAATCCACGTTCAGGCCAGAAATCCAAGGACTCCGGTCCCTGGCCGTGCTGATGGTCATGAGCTACCACATCTGGCTGGGCCGGGTCTCCGGCGGCGTGGACGTGTTCTTGCTGATCTCGGCCTTCCTCATGACGCTGCAGTTCGTCGGCCGCTACGAGCAGGGCCGGCCCATGGCTTTGCTCAAGCATTGGCTGCACCTTTTCCGGCGCCTGATTCCGGCTGCCGTCACCGTCATGGTGGCCGTACTCGCCGCAAGTATCCTGTTCCTGCCCCGGACCCGCTGGCTGGAAGTCATCAACCAGGGCTGGGCCTCCCTGTTCTACGCCGAGAACTGGCTCCTGCAGTCCGAAGCCACGAACTACTACGCCTCGGACCACAGCCTGGCCAGCCCCTTCCAGCACTTCTGGTCCCTCTCGATCCAAGGGCAGGTCTTTATCCTGTGGCCGCTCATCTTCGCAGGAGCGGCAATCCTCGCCAGGCACTTCAGGCTCCGCTACCGCGTGCTGCTGTGCTACATATTCGCCCTGATCTTCGTTGTTTCGCTCGTCTACTCAATCGTCTTCACCCAGACGTCCCAGACGGTGGCGTACTTCGATACCTGGGCACGGCTGTGGGAGTTCGCGCTCGGCACCCTGGTGGCACTGGCCCTTCCCGGCCTGCGGCTTTCCCGGGGCTGGCGCCTGGCCCTTGGCTGGCTGGGCATTGTGGCCATGCTCAGCTGCGGCCTCCTGCTCAATGTCCAGGCGTCCTTCCCCGGGTTCGTGGCCCTCTGGCCCACCCTGGCGGCGGCCTGCGTCATGGCCGCCGGGCAGTCCGGCAGCAAGCTGGGCGTCGACCGGATCCTCAGTTCAAAGCCATTGGTCCGGCTGGGCGACATCTCGTACGCCCTGTACCTGTGGCACTGGCCGGTCCTGGTCATCTCCCTCGCCGCGACGCACCGGGACCGTGCGGGGCCGATCACCGGCGCCGTCATCGTCACCGTGTCGCTGGTGCTCGCCTATCTCACCACCCGCTTTGTGGAGAAACCCTGGCGGGAATGGAAGTGGCCGGAGGTGCGGCGGCGCCGCGCATTCATTGCCATCGCCGCGGCTGTGGTCACTGCCGTCGTGCCGCTGGCCGGCTGGCAGCTTCAGCTCAACATCGCCACGGCAGCCGCGGCGAGCCAAGCCTGGGCCAACAATCCGGGTGCCCGGTCGTTGGACCCCGCCTACGTCGACGGGGCTGACAAGTCTGCCCCGCTCCTTCCCACCCTCGCCACGGCAGCGGAGGAATGGCCCGAGTACGCGGGCGGCTGTAAAGCGGACGAGAAGGAACTCACCAACGTCTGCAACAACGGCAAGCAGAATCCCACCAAGACCGTGCTGATCATTGGCAACTCGCATGCCCACGTGTGGGCGACCCCCATCCTCACCATGGCCGATAAGTACGGCTGGAGGGTGGAGGCCATCACCAAGGGGTACTGCCCCGTGACGGACCACCAGGCCGCGGGGCTCTCGGAGGGCTGCCTGGACTTCAACAAGGACACCCTCAAGAAGGTGCTCGAGATGAAGCCGGATGTCGTGGTGACAACAAGCACCCGGACTGACCCCGACCCGAGCAACACCGAATTCATGGACCCGGGCTGGGTTCCGCCGATCAAATCCATCAATGACGCCGGCATCCCCGTGGTGGCGCTGCGGGACACCCCGCGCTTGCACGAAGCCGTTCCCGCCTGCCTCGAGAGCAACACCGAAAACTACGCCGCCTGCGGGACGATGACCGCGGAAAACTACCAGGCAGCGTCGCCCGATGCAGCCGTGGCCGGGCAGCTGCCGGCCACCAAGTTTCTGGACTTCAGCCGGTTCTTCTGCCCGGACAAACTCTGCCCGGCCGTAATCGGCAATGTGATGGTCTACAAGGATGACAACCACGTCACCCGGACCTACATGGAGAGCCTCACTCCGTACTTTGAGACCAAGTTCATGGCAGCTACCGGCTGGAAGGCCGGGTAACGACCGTACGGTCCTTTGGGACGGCTGACTGACTGACTGACTGACGGGCTGACTGACTGCCGGCACGCGGCCGGCCGTCAGCGCCGGGCCGTCAGCGCCGTGAACGGTCCGCCCGGCGCCGCAGCCGGATTGCGGCGTCCGGGGGCAGCCGCTTGGTCACCAGCCGGTAGAAGATGAGAACCCCGACGGCGGCCACCACGATTCCCAGCAGGTTCAGGAACAGCTGCAGGGCGGAGCCGGCCGCCTTCTGGTACTCGCCCAGGACCAGTGCCACAGCCACGAACCCCGCCGCCGGCACCGTGGTGACCGAGATGAACACCCCGACCAGCGCCGCTGAACGCCGGCTGATGACCGACAGCATCCCGGCTATGCCGGCCAGCACGGCGACGATCAGGGAATACGGGCCCGGGTGGTAAATGAATTCAACCGCTGAACCGCGGTCCAGCGCGTCACGCGGAAACAGCCCGAGCGGCACGGACAGCCATGCGGCCAGGGCGGCAGCCAGCATCGCGACGGGAAAGCCGACGCCGAGGGCCAGCGCCGCGTCGCGTCCGAGCCGGCGCTGGCGCCGGACCAGGGCCACGGCCAGCGCAGCCAGCGGGCCGAACTCCGGGCCCACGGCCATGGCACCGACGATCGCAATGGTGGAGTCCGTGACGATGCCGATGGCCGCCAGTTGGGTCGCCAGGACCAGGAAGGTCAGAAACGTCCACGTCAGGCGCGAATCTTCGCCGGACTGCCGCGACACCTCGTCCCAGATCACGGCGTCCGCGCCCTCACCCGGTGCCTCCGCCTCCGCCTTGTCGGACCGGTCCGAGAGCACCAGGTCCGGCTCGGTGACCGAAATTGATCCCCGCTGCTGGACATCGAGGACGTGGAGCTTCTCCACGAGCCCCTCCACGGATTCGCGCGCCAGCAGGACCTCGATAACGTCCCCGGGCGGCATGACGGAAGCGCCCTTGGCCAGCGCGACTTCCGAGACGCCGACGTGACTTGTACAACTTTCGACAACAACTCCGGACAACTCACCCGGGACACAAATGCGCAGCTGCACGATCACTTAGCGGCCTCCTCAGACTCGTCCAGCCTAGCTTCCGCGCCACGACCGCGCCGGGGCCGGCGCCGCCGGCCGGCTCCGCGGGTGCGCCGTCCTCCGGGCGCGGGAAGGCTGCCGCCAGGGCCGCGGGAAGGCTTCCCGCGGGCGCCGGCGATTGGCCAAGAAAATTACGTTTCGGTAACATTGATGTTTTGGAAACTGGCCGGAAGGGTTATTTGTGTCGAGCGAGCGAACCATCGTCACCCCGCCAAGGGCAGACGCCGGTTCTCCGTCGAGCCGAAAAACAAGCTACCGACCCGAAGTCCAGGGCCTTCGCGCCCTCGCGGTCCTCATGGTGGTCACCTACCATGTGTGGCTGGGGCGGGTCTCCGGCGGCGTAGACATCTTCCTTCTGATTTCGGCATTCCTGATGACGCTCAGCTTCACGCGGAAGGTCGAGAGCGGCGCGCCGCTCCGGCTGCTGAGCCACTGGATGCATCTGCTCAAGCGCCTGCTGCCCGCCGTCGTCGTCGTGATTCTCGGCGTCCTCGCCGGCACCTGGGCCATCCTGCCGCAAAGCCGCTGGCCCGAGGTCCTTGAGCAGGCCTGGGCCTCCCTGTTGTACCGGCAGAACTGGCTTCTGGCGGATAGCGCCGTGGACTACTACGCCCAGGACCATTCGGGCGCGAGCCCGCTCCAGCACTTCTGGTCACTCTCGATCCAGGGCCAGGTGTTCGTGCTCTGGCCTCTCGTCTTTGCCGGCACGGCACTTCTTTCCAGCCTGCTCCGGCGCGTGTACAGCTGCCGGAACGGAAAGAACCACGTGCTGCTGCGCTACCGGTCCCTGCTGGCAGCGGCCTTCGGCGCCATCTTCGCCGTGTCCCTCGCGTACTCGATTCAACAGACCGCAACGAACCAGGCCCACGCGTACTTCGATACCGGCGCCCGGCTCTGGGAGTTCGCCCTCGGCTCGCTCCTGGCCCTCGCCCTGCCGTACATGAAGCCGGGCAAGATCCTGCGCATCGTACTGGGCTGGGCCGGCCTGGTGGCCATGCTCTCCTGCGGGCTGCTGCTGACCGTGGACCGTTCCTTCCCCGGATTCATCGCGCTGTGGCCCACGCTGGCCGCCGCCGCGATCATCACCGCCGGCCAAAGCGGCAGCCGCTTCGGCGTCGACCGCTTCCTGACCTGGAAACCCCTGGTGGCGCTGGGAGACAACTCCTACGCGCTCTACCTCTGGCACTGGCCGCTGCTGGTCCTGGCCCTCGCCGGGGCGGGCATCACGGCGCCGAACCTGTTTCAGGGGCTGTGCATCGTTGCCGCGTCCGTCGTTTTGGCCGTGCTCACCACCCGCTTCGTCGAGAAGCCGCTGCGCGAATGGCACTGGCCCAAGCGCCGGGCGTGGCGTACCGCCGTCGTGATTGCCGCCTGTGGTGCGCTGCTGGCCGGTCCCGTCGCCGTCTGGCAGAGCCAGCTCGTCGCCGACGAGGCCGAGGCGGCATCCCAGCCCAAGGAGCTGACCCCCGGCGCGGCCGCCCTGGCACCGGAAAACGCCGGCAAACCCACGCCGGAGGCGAGAATCATCCCCGCACCGGCAGCGATGAAGAACGAGTGGGCCGACATTGACGGGCTGTGCACGGACGGAAACGTCCCCAGCGACCCCTTGCTGCAGGGCTGCCTGCAGAACAACAAGTCGGAGAAGGTCACCAAACGGATCGTGGTGCTCGGTGACTCGCATGCCCAGCAGTACATGGCGGCGCTGGGCCCCATTGCGAAGAGCCACGGCTGGGAAGTGGTCACCCTCCTGAAGGGCAACTGCCGCTTCGGCGGGGAATCCCCGGAGCGGGACGCGGACTGCAACGCCTTCAACAGGGCCAGCGCGCAGTACGTACTGGACCACCACCCCGACGCCGTTTTCACGGTTGCGTCCCTGACCCACAAGGAAGCACCGTTCGAGACCGAAGTGCCCCAGTACCTGGAGGGCATCAAACCCTTCACCGACGCCGGCATGGACGTGGTGGGCATCCGCGACAACCCCCGCTTTAACATCAACATGCCCGAGTGCGTCCAGAAGAACGGCGAGGACGCGGCGGAATGCAACGTGCCGGAGCAGGAATCGCTCGCGGGGTCCTCGCCGCTTGACGCCTACCGCGGCCAGGTGCCCAGGCTGCACCTGATGGACATGAGCGATTTCATCTGCGCCAACGGAACCTGCCCCGCTGTGGTGGGCAACGTGTACGTCTACAAGGACGACAACCACCTGACCAAGACCTACGTCCAGACCATGATCCCCATGTTCGAAAAGCGGCTGCTCGCCGCCACCGGCTGGAAATAGGCCGGCCGATCCCGGCGGGGGCGGCCGATCCCGGCTGGGGCGGCCGCAGGGCCGGTTTGGGCGGTCGGGGAGACGTGCGGGCATGGGACGGCTCACATTGAGCCGCACATTACTGCCCCGGAATATGGCTATCGCCGCCAAGGTTCTACTATTTATTCAGGACTTCTGCACAACCTGCTGCACAACCTTCTGCACAGACCAGACCCGTAATGACGGGCTGGTCATCTGTTGCAACCCCTACCCGTGAACCCCGTAACCCAAGGTAAGAGGCGCACTCATGACCCAGCCCGAACACAATCCCTTCGGCTTCATCGGCCTGACGTACGACGACGTCCTGCTCCTGCCCGGCCACACCGACGTGATCCCCTCGGAAGCGGACACGTCCTCCCGGATCTCCAAGCGCATCACGGTCCAGACCCCGCTGCTCTCCGCCGCGATGGACACCGTCACGGAGTCTCGCATGGCCATCGCCATGGCGCGCCAGGGCGGCCTCGGCGTCGTCCACCGCAACCTTTCCATCGCCGACCAGGCCGACCAGGTGGACCGGGTCAAGCGCAGCGAATCCGGCATGATCACCAACCCCCTGACCATCGGCCCCGAGGCCACGCTGGCCGAGCTGGACGACATCTGCGCACGCTACCGCGTCTCCGGTCTCCCGGTGGTGGACGAGGGCAACAGGCTGCTGGGCATCGTCACGAACCGCGACACCCGCTTCGTGCCCGAATCCGACTTCCCGCTGCGGCTGGTCAGCGACGTCATGACCAAGATGCCGCTCGTCACCGGGCACGTCGGCATCAGCCGCGAGGAAGCCTCGCACAAGCTGGCCACGAACAAGATCGAGAAGCTGCCGCTCGTTGACGAGCAGGGCCGGCTCAAGGGCCTGATCACCACCAAGGACTTCACCAAGGCCGAGCAGTACCCGCTCGCCACCAAGGACGACGAAGGCCGCCTGCGCGTCGGCGCGGCGATCGGCTTCTTCGGCGACGGCTGGGAACGCGCCATGACGCTCGTGGACGCCGGCGTGGATGCCCTCTTCGTGGACACCGCTAACGGCCACTCCCAGGGTGTGCTGGAGATGATCCGCCGGCTCAAGTCCGATCCCGTTGCGGCGCACGTGGACATCATCGGCGGCCAGGCAGCCACCCGCGAAGGTGCCCAGGCACTGATCGACGCCGGTGCCGACGGCATCAAGGTCGGCGTCGGTCCCGGGTCCATCTGCACCACCCGCGTGGTTGCCGGTGTGGGCGTCCCGCAGATCACGGCCATCTACGAGTCTGCGAAGGCTGCCATCCCGGCCGGCGTCCCGCTGATCGCCGACGGCGGCCTGCAGTACTCCGGTGACATCGGCAAGGCGCTCGTCGCCGGCGCCGACACCGTGATGCTCGGCTCCCTCCTGGCCGGTTGCGACGAATCACCGGGTGACCTGATTTTCGTCAACGGCAAGCAGTTCAAGAGCTACCGCGGCATGGGCTCCCTTGGGGCCATGCAGACCCGCGGGAAGAACACCTCCTACTCCAAGGACCGCTATTTCCAGGCGGACGTCTCCGGCGACGACAAGCTCATCCCGGAAGGCATCGAGGGCCGGGTCGCGTACCGCGGTCCGTTGTCGTCGGTGGCGTACCAGCTGGTCGGCGGCCTCCGCCAGACCATGTTCTACACGGGCGCACCAACCGTGGCCGAGCTGAAGGCGCGCGGCAAGTTCGTCCGCATCACCCCGGCCGGGCTCAAGGAATCGCACCCGCACGACATCCAGATGACGGTCGAAGCCCCGAACTACGGGTCGCGCTAAGACCCTCTGCCAGAACGGGTGAGCCCGCCGAAACCACAGTTTCGGCGGGCTCACCCCCTTAAGGGGCAGGCTCACCCTTCTTAGGGCGGCTTACGGCGGCCCGTTTCCAGCGGCGGTGCCGCTCACGCCGGCTCCGGGCCGCGGAACTAGGCTGGAGGCATGTCCGAACTCCTGCCGGCACGTGCGCCCAAACGCAAGCTCGCGCTCAAGCCCTACGCCCGCGCCGTGGCGCAGGTGCTGCGGGTCAGCTTCCGGGCCTCGCCCGCCGCCGTCGTCATGAAGGTCCTCGGCTCGCTGATCTCGGCGCTCCTGCCGCTGGTCACGACGTACTTTGCCGCCCTGACCACCACGGCGCTGGCCGCCGCCTACGCGGGCGACGCCGACGCCGGCGGCCAGGCCGTCGTCTACGTCATCATCACCGCGGCACTCGGGCTCTTCTGGGGATCGTTCAGCAGCGTGGACCGCTACATCCAACAGCTCATGAGCTTCCGGGTCGGCGCGATAGTCGGGGATCTCATGTACGAGCGCTTCCTGACCCTGGACTTCTGGCGCTACGACGACAAAGAGACCGTGGACCTGTACGACCGCGCCAAGCGCTTCTCCGATTCCTATGCCCGCGTCCTGGACCGGATCGCCGCCATCTTCACCCAGCTCGTCTCCGTGCTCCTGGCCATCGGCGCGCTGCTGCTGGTCAGCTGGTGGATCGCCGTGATCGTCCTGATCGCGATCGTCCCCAGCGTCTACCTGCAGTTCAAGCTCTCCCGCGAACAGATCGCGCACTGGAACACCCAAGTCGATTCCCGCAGGCAGCGCAGGATGATTGAAACCAACCTCCTGCGCCCGCAGCACATCGCCGAGATGCGGCTCTACGGGATCGTCGGCTACCTCATGGGGCTGCGCTCCCGGCTGCGGGACGCCGACGAAAAGCGCCGGCTGGACTTTCAGAAACGCTACATTCCCAAACAGCTCGCGGCCGATGCCCTGCAGTACGGCGCCGAGGTCGTCTCCCTGATCTGGGTGGTGGGCCAGATCATCGCCCGCGCCCAGCCGGTGGGGCAGTTTCTCTATGTCCAGCAGATTGTCAGCCGCGCCCTGTCCACCGCCAACAACCTCGTCTCCTCGCTCAGCTCGATCGACGAGGACCTGGCGAACCTCAAGGACTACGAGCTCTTCATGGCGCTGCCGGTGCAGTCCGGCCACGCCCCGCCCCTGCTGCAGGCGCCGAAAACGGTGGACCTGCGGGACATCCGCTTCACCTACACCGGCAGCGAACTGGAAGTGATCCGCGGCATTTCGCTGACCATCAGGCAGGGCCAGCACATCGCGATCGTCGGGGAGAACGGTGCCGGCAAGTCCACCCTGATCCGCATCCTGGCCGGGTTGTACCGTCCCGATTCCGGGCAGGTGATGCTCGACGGCGTGGACCTCGCCGCCGTCGACGTCACGTCCTGGCACCGGCACCTGGCGGTGCTCAGCCAGGAGTTCCTCAAATACGAATTCGCCACCGCGGCGGAAAACATCTTCTTCGGCGACGTCGATTCGCCCCGCGATGACGGTCGGGTCCGTCGCTCCGCCGCGGATGCCGAAGCCCTCGAGTTCATCAACAAACTGCCCAACGGCCTGGACAACCATGTCAGCAACTGGATGGAGGACCCGCGCGGTCGGAAGGGTTCCGGCCTTTCCGGCGGGCAGTGGCAGCGCCTGGCGATGGCGCGGAACTTCTACCGCAACGCCTCGTTCATGGTGATGGACGAGCCGACGTCGGCCATCGACGCGCTGGCCGAGCACCGGATCTTCACGAGGCTCTTCGCTGACCGCGCCAGTACCATCATCGCCATCAGCCACCGCCTCGCCACGATCGAGAAGGCTGACGTGGTCTACATGCTCGAGGACGGCAGCATCGTCGAACAGGGCACCCACAAGGAACTCGTGGCGCTCCGCGGCCGCTACTTCCGGATGTTCGAATCCCAGCTGACCGTCCCGGATACCGAGAACGTCAGCGGCGAGTGAGGGGAGGGCCTTCGATGGTGGTCCGCACGCGGGCCAGGCTGGGTCGCGGCGGGACACTGCTGAAACCGAAGCCGACGGCGGGCCGGACGGCGGCGAACGGGGACTGCGCCCACAGCCCCACCACCGCGCGCAGGCCCGAGCCCGTGCCGATCCCGGCAATGTGCCCGTCGAAAATCCACCGCTGCCCGTGGTGCCAAAGCATGACGGACACAGTACGCCGAAGCGGCGCCCCGCGTCGGCTGGGATAACCTAGAGCAGTGACTTACGAGATTGAGATTGGCCGAGGCAAGCGTGGGCGTCGTGCCTACTCCCTGGATGACATTGCGATCGTCCCCAACCGGCGCACACGTGACCCCAAGGACGTCTCCGTCTCCTGGCAGATCGATGCCTACAAGTTCGACATGCCGGTCATCGCGGCGCCGATGGATTCGGCCATGTCGCCGGAAACCGTCATCGCCCTGGGCCGCCTCGGCGGACTCGGCGTGCTCGACCTCGAAGGCCTGTGGACCAGGTACGAGAACCCGCAGTCCGTGCTGGACGAGATCGGGGGCCTCGCGGACGAGACCAACAGTCCCGCCGTTACCCGGCGCATGCAGGAGCTCTACCAGGCGCCGATCCAGCCCGAGCTGATCACCTCGCGCCTCGCCGAGATCCGCGCCGCCGGTGTTACGGTGGCCGGCTCCCTGACCCCGCAGCGGACGCAGGAGCACTATAAGACCGTGGTGGCCGCCGGCGTCGACATCTTCGTCATCCGCGGAACCACCGTCTCGGCAGAGCACGTCTCCAAGGACCACGAGCCGCTGAACCTCAAGCAGTTCATCTACGAGCTCGACGTCCCCGTAATCGTCGGCGGGGCGGCCGGCTACACCCCGGCCCTGCACCTGATGCGCACCGGTGCCGCCGGCGTGCTGGTCGGCTTCGGCGGCGGAGCCACCACCACCACCCGCCGCGCCCTGGGCATCCACTCGCCGATGGCCTCGGCCATCTCCGATGTCGCGGCCGCCCGCCGCGATTACATGGACGAGTCCGGCGGACGCTACGTCCATGTGATCGCCGACGGCGGCATGGGATCCTCCGGTGACATCGTCAAGGCCATCGCCATGGGCGCCGACGCCGTGATGCTGGGCAGCGCCTTGGCCCGCACCGACGAAGCCCCCGGCAAGGGCTGGCACTGGGGCCAGGAAGCCCACCACGTCGAACTGCCCCGCGGCGACAGGGTCAACGTCGGGACAGTGGGGCCGCTCGAAGAGGTCCTGTTTGGGCCGGGCCACCACACCAACGGCACCTCCAACCTCATCGGGGCGCTGCGCCGTTCCATGGCGACCACCGGCTACTCGGACCTGAAGGAATTCCAGCGCGTCGACGTCGTCGTCTCGCCGTACGCCGGAAACTGAACGCCACACCGGCCTTTGTTTGGCCCTGCCCATCCGGGAAACTTGGACGTAGTCTGGTGCCCTACGAGGTTTGACCCGGATGGAGGCGTGACATGAACAGTTTTGCCGGCGGTTCTGCCGTGGCCGGAGGTGCCCTTGGGCCTGCGGAACGCGAGGCTTCAATCACTGTGCTCAGGGGCAGCACCGCCCCCGGCAAAGAGCTCGACATCCTGATCGTGGGCGGAGGCATCGTGGGCGCCGGCGCCGCCCTCGACGCCGTCACCCGCGGGCTCACCGTAGGCATCGTAGAGGCGAATGACTGGGCCGCGGGGACGTCGTCGCGTTCCTCGAAGCTTATCCATGGTGGCCTCCGGTACCTCGAAATGCTCGACTTCGGCCTGGTCAAGGAGGCACTGCACGAACGCGGCCTCATTCTCTCCGTGCTGGCACCGCACCTGGCCCGGCCGGTCCCGTTCCTGTACCCGCTCCACAAGCCGTTCCTGGAACGGCCCTACGTCGGCGCCGGAATCGCCCTGTACGACGCGATGTCCATCACCGGCGGGCACAGCCGCGGCGTCCCCTTCCACAAACACCTGACCCGGCGCGGAACCCTGCGCGCCGCCCCCAGCCTCAAGGACGACGCCTTCGTCGGGTCCATCCGCTACTACGACGGGCAAGTCGACGACGCCAAGTACGTCGCCAACCTCGTGCGCACCGCGGCGCACTACGGCGCCCACGCGGTCAACCAGATGTCGGTGGTGGACTTCGTGCGCGAAGGCGAGCGCGTGGTCGGCGCCAAGGTGGTCAACCACGAGGACGGCTCCAGCTTCAACATCCGGGCCAAGCAGGTCATCAACGCCACCGGAGTCTGGACCGACGAAACGCAGGCCATGGTGACAGACCGCGGGCAGCTCAAGGTGCGGGCCTCCAAAGGCATCCACCTGGTAGTGCCTCGCGACCGGATCCAGTCCACGGTAGGGCTGATCCTGCGGACCGAGAAATCCGTCCTGTTCGTGATCCCCTGGGGCAGGCACTGGATCATCGGGACCACGGATACCGACTGGCACCTCGACAAGGCCCACCCGGCGGCCTCCTCCAAGGACATCGACTACCTGCTGGAGCACGTCAACAAGGTCCTCAAGCGCCCGCTGACCCGCGAGGACGTCGAGGGCGTCTACGCGGGGCTGCGCCCGCTGCTGGCCGGGGAAAGCGATTCCACCGCGAAGCTCTCCCGGGAACACGTGGTGGCCCACCCCGTGCCGGGTCTCGTGGTGGTGGCAGGCGGCAAATGGACCACCTACCGGGTGATGGCCAAGGATGCCGTCGACGAGGCAACGCGCAGCATGGACGAGCGCGTCCCGCCCAGCTGCACGGAGTCCATCCCCCTGCTGGGAGCGAGCGGCTTCAAGGCCGCATGGAACCAGCGGAACCGGATGGCGGAGGAGACCGGCGTCCACGTGGCCCGGATCGAACACCTGCTCAACCGCTACGGTGCCATGGCTCCGGAGGTGCTGGCGATCATCGCCGACAGCCCGGAACTGGCCGAGCCCCTGCCGGGCGCGGACGACTATCTGGCCGCCGAAGCCGTCTACGCGGCCACTCACGAGGGCGCCCGGCATGTCCAGGACGTCCTGACCCGCCGCACCCGGATTTCGATTGAGGCGTGGGACCGCGGTGTGTCCGCCGCCCCGGTAGTCGCTAAACTAATGGGAGACGTTCTCGGCTGGAGTGATGCGCAGCGCGAGGGCGAAATCAAGCACTATCTGGCCCGGGTTGATGCCGAGCGCCTGAGCCAGCAGCAGCCGGACGACGAATCCGCCGACGCCGCACGGCTGGGCGTGGAGGACATCGTGCCCCTGCGCTGAGACGCAGCACCGGCCGGCAGTGGAGATTACAACGCTAGTCATTGGACTGCCGGCCGGCGTGCACTGACGCCACTTCGAAGGGACATCTCTTGGCGGAACCACTGGACCGGTACGACGCCGAGCTCACCACGCCCGAGATGGTGATCCTCGAAATGGATGCCACGGACAAGCTCGACGCCACTTCCCAGCTCGCCGAACGCATGCATGCGGCCGGACGAATTTCCGATCTCGAGGGATTTCTCCAACAGGTCAATGCCAGGGAGCACCAGCTCGCCACCGGCCTGCCCGGCGGCGTGGGGCTGCCGCATGCCCGCAGCGAGCTGGTCTCCCAGACCTCCATCGCTGTCGGCATCACGAAGTACGGCAGGGCGCTGGACTTCGGGGCGGCGGACGGCCCGGCCACTGTGATTCTGCTCATCGCCACTCCGGCGAGTTCCTTTTCCGATCACCTCGAAGTGCTTGCGACGCTGGCACGCTCACTGTCGAAGGAGTCCTTCCGCGAGTCGCTGCGCCGCGCCTACGACGCCGAAGTGATCGCCGAACTCATCAATTCCAGCCTGGTGTTCTTCGACCACTGAGATTGGGGCAGGGCCTTTCGTGTCGACTCCGTCGCCACGCAGGGACCCGGCTGCCCCACTCTGGGCAGGGCCTTTCGTGTCGACTCCGTCGCCACGCAGGGACCCGGCTGCCCCACTCTGGGCAGGCCTTTCGTGTCGACTCCGTCGCCACGCAGGGACCCGGCTGCCCCACTGGTCAGGGCCTTTCGTGTCGACTCCGTCGCCACGCAGGGACCCGGCTGCCCCACTGGTCAGGGCCTTTCGTGTCGACTCCGTCGCCACGCAGGGACCCGGCTGCCCCACTCTGGGCAGGGCCTTTCGTGTCGACTCCGTCGCCACGCAGGGACCCGGCTGCCCCACTCTGGTCAGGCCCAACTGCTGCCCCGTTTCGCTGTTCTACACAGGGACGAAGTACGGTTAAGAGGTGCTGAAAACTGCCCTCAAACCCCGCTGGATCGCAGGACTCGTGTTCGCGATCGCCATTTCCGGGGTCTTTGTGCTGCTCAGCCAGTGGCAGTTTGGCCGTTCAACGCAGGCGGAAGCCCCAGTCTCCACCACAACAGAGGAGACGCGCCCGCTCACCTCGGTCCTGCAACCCGGGGGGTTCTTCCCCGGATCGGTGGCTGACCAGATGGTCTCCGCCACCGGCAGCTACGACCCCCAGAAGCAGGTCTTGGTCCCGGGACGGCTCAACGACGGGGCGAAGGGCTACTGGATCGTTTCCGCTTTCGCCGTCAAGGATGCCCCGGCCCTGTTGGGCCGCGGGGCCACGCCGCAGACCTGGATTCCGGTCGCGCGCGGCTGGGTCGCGGATCCCGCGGACGCCGTGGCGCCGCCGCCGGGCACCATCGAACTGACCGGACGGCTCCTTCCGTCCGAGTCCCCGCTGCCGCAAACCGATCCCGGGCCCGGCCGCGCCAGCGCCGTCTCAGTCGCCGAACTCATCAACGACTGGAACATCAGCAGCTACCCGGGCTTTGTCGCGGCGAGCACCGAACTGGCCGGCGGCACCGACGTCGGGGCCTCAGCCACCGGCGACGTCAAACCCCTCCGGATCGGCCCGCAGCCGCCCGTGCAGCAGGTCAACTGGCTAAACCTCTTCTATTCCGTGGAATGGGTGGTCTTCGCCGGCTTCGCGTTGTTCATCTGGTGGCGGCTCGTCAAGGACGACTACCGCCGGGACCTCGAAGACGAGCTCGACGAGGAACTCGCCGGGGACGAACCACCGGCCCAACACCCACCGGCCCAACACCCCACGGCCCAACACACGGCCGAACAGGCCACCGACCCGCATCCCACAGCCCCCCACCCCACAGACCCGAGAGTGCAATCATGATCGAGCCCCAGCCCGCCATCCAGCCGCAGACAACCAACGGCACGGGGAAAACCGGCAAGAAGCGCCGCTTCGGCGGCACCGAGGCCCAAATCCGGTCCGCCCTGAAGTTCTACAAGGTGCTCGCCTACCTGACAGGTTCGATGCTGCTGCTGCTGTGTGCCGAACTGGTCGCCCGGTACGGCTTCGGGCAGTACCTCTACGCCGGCGGCACCAACGCCATCACCGGCCAGCCGTTCGGCCTCGGATTTGCCGACGCCGAGCCGCCAGGGGTGATCGGGGGCGTCAACCTCTCCGTCGCGGTCCTGATCGTGCACGGCTGGATGTACGTCGTGTACCTCATTTCCAACTTCCGGCTGTGGTCCCTCATGCGCTGGCCGTTCACCAAGCTGGTGGTTATGGCCTTGGGCGGCGTGGTGCCGTTCCTGTCCTTCTTCGTTGAGAAGAAGTTCCACGCGGAGGTCGAGGCCGAACTCGCCGCCAACCCGCAGGCACCCCAGCGGTACTGAACCCCGGCGGCTCTAAACAGCGTCACGACGCCGGCAGCCGCCGTCGGGCGTGTGAGTTCGCTTACCTCCGCCCTCGATTCGGGGCCCGCGCCGGCTTCTCAATGTGCGGGCGGGCAGCGGCGCAAAGTAGGCTAGTGGGGTGACTACTCCCTCTGCATCCCAGACGTCCCACAGGCCCGTTCTGGTCGTTGACTACGGTGCCCAGTACGCGCAGCTGATTGCCCGCCGCGTCCGGGAAGCGAATGTGTATTCGGAAGTGGTTCCGCATACCTACAGCACCGAGCAGCTGCTGGCTAAGAACCCCTCCGCGATCATCCTCTCGGGCGGCCCCTCGAGCGTCTACGCCGACGGCGCGCCCAGCGTCGGCGCTGACCTCTTCGAGGCCGGTGTCCCGGTCTTCGGCATCTGCTACGGCTTCCAGGCCATGGCCAACGCCCTCGGCGGCAAGGTGGCCCAGACGGGGCTCCGCGAATACGGCGCCACCGAGACCACCACCCTGGGGGAGGGCCGCTCCATCCTGGCCGGCATGCCCCAGCACCAGAGCACCTGGATGAGCCACGGCGACTCCGTCCATGAAGCCCCCGAGGGCTTTGAGGTCCTCGCGACGACGGCGGGCGCCGACGTCGCCGCGTTCGCCAACGAGGACAAGCGCCTTTACGGTGTCCAGTGGCACCCCGAGGTCAAGCACTCGGCCTACGGCCAGCAGGTCCTGGAAAACTTCCTCTTCAGGGGCGCCGGGCTGGAACCGAACTGGACCACCGGCAATATTCTGGAAGAACAGGTCCAGCGCATCCGCGAACAGATCGGCGACTCCAAGGTTATCTGCGGCCTTTCCGGCGGCGTCGACTCGGCAGTGGCCGCGGCCCTGGTCCAGCGTGCAGTCGGCGACCAGCTGACCTGCGTTTTCGTAGACCACGGGCTGTTGCGCGAGGGCGAGGCCGAACAGGTCGAACGTGACTTCGTGGCCGCCACCGGCGTCAAGCTCTATGTCGCCAACGAGCAGGAGCGCTTCCTGAGCGCACTTGCCGGCGTCAGCGATCCCGAGACCAAGCGCAAGATCATCGGCCGCGAATTCATCCGCGCCTTCGAGGAAGCCGAACTGGCGATCATCGCCGAAGCCGCGGCGCACGGTGAAAAGATCAAGTTCCTCGTCCAGGGCACCCTGTACCCCGACGTCGTCGAATCCGGCGGCGGCGAAGGTGCGGCCAACATCAAGAGCCACCACAACGTGGGCGGGCTGCCCGAGGACCTGCAGTTTGAACTCGTTGAACCGCTGCGCGCCCTGTTCAAGGACGAGGTCCGCGCGGTCGGTGCGCAGCTCGGCCTGCCGCAGGAAATCGTCGGACGCCAGCCCTTCCCCGGACCGGGCCTCGGCATCAGGATCGTCGGCGACGTCACCAAGGAACGCCTGGACCTGCTCCGCAAGGCCGACGCGATCGCCCGCGCCGAGCTGACCGCCGCCGGACTGGATGACGAAGTGTGGCAGATGCCCGTGGTGCTGCTGGCGGACGTCCGCAGCGTCGGCGTCCAGGGCGACGGCCGCACCTACGGACACCCGATTGTCCTGCGCCCCGTGTCTTCCGAGGACGCCATGACCGCCGACTGGTCGCGGCTGCCCTACGATCTCCTGGCCCGGATTTCCAACCGGATCACGAACGAGGTGGACGGCGTCAACCGCGTGGTGCTGGATGTGACCAGCAAGCCGCCGGGAACCATCGAGTGGGAATAGCAATGTGAATGGCCGGCCTTTCGAGGCCGGCCATTTCATTTTGTTCCTGACAATTCGAGCCGAATTTCGCACCGCCCAGTGTTGCGGCCCCGCACGTGCCGGGGATTCGGGCTACCCTCGAAAGCATGCCGGTATGGTCCAAGGCGTCCCGCGCCAGCCAGACAACCGCGAGCACCCACAACGCGGCCAGGGAAAGCGCGGACGCAACACAGACGAGCGTTGATACGTCGAACGCGCTAGAGTCGAGCCCGCCACGGTCCGGCGCAGAGAAATCGAGCACAGAAAAGAAGGCAGCAGTGTCAGTTGGTCAAGGCCACCCCGAGGGCTCCGAGGAGTTCAGGAAATGGCTGTCGGAGCTCAAGCCCGTCACCGGAGCAGATACCATGCTGCGCTTCACCAAAACGCCTGAAGGCTCGATCGACCTGACCCATGCCCATCCGTCCGGGCTTGCCCAGCTGATGGCAGGCCGGCGCACCCGGCTCTCGACGTTGATCCGCGACCGCCAGCAGTATGTTGTTGCGGCCAGGGCATCGCGGAACCTGCGCTCCAAGATTTTCGAACTCGCCAATGACCGCGGCATCGACGCGGGGTATTTCTCCGCCGGCACGGTCGTCTGGACGTCCGCCGTCGGGGGTAAGCCGCAACGGATCTCGGCCCCGGTCATGCTCACCGCCATTTCCCTCACCGTGCGCCCCGGCGAGGACGACTACGAACTTCAACTCACCGAACAGGCGCAGATCAACCCGGCGCTGGTTCGGCACCTCAAGTCAGTCCACGGGATCGTCTTTGACGTCAACGCGGTCACGCGGATGGCGTACAGCACGGCCCGTTATGACCCCCAGCCGGTTCTGGACCGTCTTGGCACCCTGGTCCAGCCGATCCACGGCGCGGAAGTCGAGCACAACCTGCTCGTCTCCACCTTTGCGGACCTCTCCGGCAACCTGGATGATCCGTGGATCAACCAGAACAACCCCCTTGTCACCGCGCTGGCACGGTCCGGTTCCGGCGAACGGGTCGACGTGCCCGCGCTTGAGCCCGGCCGCTTCCCCAGTACGGATGAGCGGGACCCGGCCGAGGAGCTTTTGCTGCTCGACGCCGACACGGACCAGCAGTATGTCATCGACGCCGTCCGGGCGGGTGACTCGTTGGTGGTCAGCAGCCCGCCGGGCACCGGCCAGACCCAAACCGTCATCAACACCATCGGCGCCCTCGTGGACGAGGGCAAGTCCGTCCTGGTGGTGGGTGACCGGCGTGCCAGCCTCGCCGAGATCTCCGCGCAGCTGGACGGCCTTGGCTTGGATTCGGTGCTCTTGCAGCTCACCGGCAACGCCAGCCCGCTGCAGCTCAAGGGCCAGCTGGTCCGGGCGATCGTCCGCAACGAGAAGTCTCTCCAGCCGCAGCTGAGCAACCTGCACGCCACGCTGACCGGGCACCGCCACGCCCTGATGGACCACGTCGCATCCCTGCACAATGTCCGGGCCCGCTGGGGCTGCTCGCCGTACGAGGCCATGCAGTCGCTGGCAGAACTGACCTCCATCCAGCCGGCGCCGGCCACGACGGTCCGGCTCAAGCGCAGCGTACTGGACAACATCCGGGACCGCGAGGAACTCGCCGGCCGGCTCCGCCGAGCCGCCGAGCTCGGCAGCTTCAGCCGCGCGTCCACCACCAGCCCCTGGCACGGCGCGCGTCTGCTCACCCGCAAGGAAACGCAGGAAGCGCAGAACGTTGCCCAGTCCGTGGCGGAGAAACTGCCGTTGCTGCGCGGGCGCATGGACGCCGTGGCGGAACACGCAGAGATCCGGCTCGGCGGGACGTTCGCCGAATGGGGCGAGCAGATCGAACTTCTCGTGGCCGTCCGCGAAAGCCTGGACAAGTTCACTCCCGACATCTTTGACCGGCCGGTCCATGACCTGATCTCCGCCACGGCGTCCTCCGCCTGGCGCCGGGAACGCGGGATCGAGATGCCGTCCATGCAGCGCTCGCGCCTGCGCCGGGTGGCCAAGGAATACGTCCGGCCCGGCGTGCACATCGCGGACCTGCACAGTTCCCTGGTCCTCGTGCAGGAGCAGCGCGCCGCCTGGTCCGGCTACGCCACCACGCAGCGGCACCCGGCCGTGCCGTCCGGGCTGGGCGAAATCACGGGCCTGTACCGGGAGCTCGCAGCGGAACTGGCTGAACTCGGCCAGGCGGTCAAGCAGACCGCCGCCGGCGGCGATGTGGATCGCGCGCCGTACGATGAACTCCTGCCCCGGGTGCGGCGGCTCGTCGCCGACACCGCGACCCTGGAAACCCTGCCCGAGCGCACCCTGCTGGTCGAAAGCATGCGTGAGCACGGCCTCGGCGAGCTCCTCGCTGACCTTGCAGAGCGCGAGGTTCCGGAGGGGTCGGTGACCGCCGAGCTGGAGCTGGCCTGGTGGCAGTCGGCCCTGGAAGCCATGATCAGCGGCGATGACTACCTCGCCATGTCCGACGGCGACGCCCTGCGCCAGCTTGAGGCGGAGTACCGGCTCGCGGACAATGCCCATATCGCCAGTGGTGCTGCCCGGCTGCGGTGGAACCTGTCCGAGCGGTGGCGTACGGCAATCGCGGCGTACCCCCGCCAGGCCGAGCTGTTGCGCAGCCTGCTCAAGGACGGCCGGGTGACCCTGGCAGCCCTGAGCGGCCAGGCGCAGGAGCTGCTGCCCACCCTTGTCCCGGTATGGTCCGTCAGCCCCTATCTCCTGACGGGCCTCCTGCCGATCGAGCAGACCTTCGACGCCGTCGTGATCCTCGACGCGGAGACGACTTCGCTGCAGGCAGTCCTTCCGGCCATCGCCCGGTCCCGGCAGGTCATCGCCTTCGGCGACGAACAGGTTGCCAGCCCCCGGACCTTTACCGTGGGCGTCGAACGGCTCGCGGCCGGGGAG
This sequence comes from Arthrobacter sp. LAR12-1-1.1, assembly GCF_040676555.1. Taxonomy (NCBI): domain Bacteria; kingdom Bacillati; phylum Actinomycetota; class Actinomycetes; order Micrococcales; family Micrococcaceae; genus Arthrobacter; species Arthrobacter sp. LAR12-1-1.1. The sequence goes on from NZ_JBEGIG010000012.1 coordinate 421,828, forward strand.
AGCTCCTCCCAAAGCGTTGAGAGCTCGTACCGGGCACTCTCCGCTGTGCTTCCGGTCTGGAACCTGAGGACCGTGTACCGTGCGGTCGATGAAGACCTGGTGCGCCAGCTCAGCAAGGGTTTCTACGCCGGGGAACTTTCCCGGCTCCCTGAGGGGCAATCCGCCACGGGCCTTGACCGTACCCTCAGCGTGGAGTACCTGCCCGACGGCACGGGGCTGCCCAGCGCTGACCACGACGGCGTTGAATCGGTTGTTGCCGAGGTGAACCGTGCGGTGGAGCTCGTCTTCGAGCACGCCCGGCTCCGGCCGCGGACCTCGCTGGCCGTGGTGACCGGCAGCCTTCGCCACGCCGCCCGAATCGGCGAGGCCATCAGGGCGCAGCTGCCCAACTACCCTATGCTCGGCAGCTTCTTCACGGCGGGGGACGAGTCCTTCCGCGTGGTGGATCTGGAACGGGCCCAGGGCCTGGTCCGCGACCACGTCATTTTTTCCCCGGGCTATGGCCGCACCCCGCATGGGCGCACCCTCCACAGCCTCGGGCCGCTCTCCGCCGACGGCGGCCGGGCCAAATTCGCGCTGGCGATGACGCGAGCCCGCCGGTCCCTGCACGTGCTCAGTTGCTTCCGCCCCGAAGACCTCGATGTCAGCCGCCTCAGCCACGGCGCCGTGGACTTCTATGAACTGCTGGACCGTGAGATCGCGGGCAATACAGATCTTGGCAGCCCCGCGTCCCGGGCCGCGGCCAGCGAGCAGGCGCTCGGCGCCGATCCGCTCGTGGCCGACCTGGGCGACCGGCTCCGGGCACGTGGGGCACGGGTATGGCACCAGTACGACGGCGTCCTGAACATGGTGGCGGCCGCCGATCCGATGACCACGATCGGCCAGGACGATGCTGATATTCCCCGTCCGGTAGCAATCGAGTCAGATGGCACCGGCCACTACCGGCGGATGAGCGTCCGGGAACGCAGCAGGCTCCGGCCGCAGCTCCTGGAGCGGCTTGGCTGGCGCTACATGCCACTATGGACCATAGAGGTCTTCACAGATCCCTCGGCCTGTGCCGATCGGATTGGCGGCTACCTCGGGTTGGAGAAACCTGCCGTGTCCGGCCGGCTCCGGACATCGCACGGGTTCTTCGATGACGACATCGACCACCTGGCGATTGACCAGGCGCGGGCCGCTGAGTACCACGTGGCGGACGAACCCGCGGGGCAGGTATTTCGAGGCCGCGGAACTGCGGGCCAGGACTACCGCCGGCAGGAACCAGCAACAGGAATGACAGGCAATTCAGGCAGTAAGGAGGCCGGCGGCATGAGTGCGGACGGCGACATCCGAGACAACACCGGCGCCAAGAGGGACGACGCGACCAGCGCCACTGAGCCCAAGACCGCTGAGCCCAAGACCGCTGAGCCGAAGTCCGGCGAGTTGACCGGTGACGGGCCGGACCAGGAAACGGCGAAGGAGCCGTCCCGCCGTTCGGAGGCGCCGGCCACGGTCCCCGAAGGCGTGCTGCCGAACAAGGCGGCGGAAGATGACCCCCGGCGCTGGGGTGACCAGCCTGACAATTACGATCACGACGCATGGCTCCAGGAGCAGAAGCCACCGCACTGGGGCTGACGTTGTGTGGCCGGCACCGCGGAGCCTGCGGTGCCGGCATCACCCGGCGGACGGGCTGCCCGGGGCCCAGCGCGGCGCGCTGCCCAGGCCTAGCCCGGCGCGGCCGCCACAAGGACGAAGAACAGCTTGCCTTGGGTAGAGGCGCCCGCCAGTCTGCGTGCCTGGTCGGCCGCCGCTGCCACGACTATCAGCCCGTCCGTCTCCGCGGTGGCGGGCCACGGCGAAGCATTGCCGCCCTGCACTGACGTCCAGAGCACCGGAACGGCTTCGGCCAGGATTTGGCTTTCGCCGGGTTGGTCAAAGCCGTTGCCGCCGGTGAGCACCACGTTGACGAGCTGCCCGGGGGAGACCAGCTGGATGGAGGCCGGATCCGCCATCCTGAGCGGCACGGCCGCAGAGCCGGGCGGGCTTCCCGCGAGCAGGCCCGGGCCAAGGATCTGGGCATCGGTGAGGAGTTGGCCCTGGCGCAGCGGTGCGGCCAGTTGTTTTCCCTCGAACGCGGTCTCGCTGCCGGGGTTGCCGGCAGGCACAAGGCCCGGCGGGACACTGATGCTGCTGACATCGCCGGGTTCCAGGGTCTTTCCGGCGGGAAGATCCGCCGCTGCGGCGAAAGCAACCACCGTGGCAGTGGGCGCGGGAGCTAGCTGCTGAACCGTGAGGCCGGCCGGGATGCAGAACAGGAGGGCCGCGATAAGTCGCCGGTTCCCGTTCATCCAGCCGCGCAGGCGGCGCCGTGACGGACGGCGGCCGGGAGGCCGTTGCCGGCGGGTCTTCGCCGGGCCCCGGCTCCGGAACGGGCGGCCCGCCGCGGACAACGTGGCGGCGGGAAGGTTGGCGGCGCGGATCCCGGCGCGTGCCCAGCGGCCGGAGCCTTCGACGGGCGTGGGGAGGGACGGCAGGGACGACGCCGTGGAGGGTGCCCCGGACGAAGGGGTGGATGACGTCCAGGGCCAAGGCGGGGAAACCGCGCTGAGTGAAAGGGCCATGCCGTCACGCTACGGACCCGGGCGCATCGACGGGAGCCGCAGAACCGCCTATGTGGACAATGGCCACCGGCCCAAGGATTACGCTGACTCAGCCAGCAGAGGCCCACCTGACGGGCCGGCGCCGAACAGGCCGGCGTCTGACGGGCCCGCCCTAAGCAGGCGGGTGTCCTGCTAGAGCGCGGGGGCGGGTGCGGGGGTGGCCGCAGGAGCTGCAGGAGCCGGGGAAACCGTGCTGCCCTTGGCGTCGCGGGAATCGGTCCGGTAGAAGCCGGAGCCCTTGAACACTACGCCGACGCTGTTGAACTTCTTGCGCAGCGTGCCCTGGCACTCGGGGCAGGACGTCAGGGAGTTGTCGCTGAACGACTGCACGATCTCGAAGGCATGGCTGCAGTCCTTGCAGGCGTATGCATACGTGGGCACTGGAAATCCTCACTCTGGGGCAAACGAGCAGGTCCCGTGCTGCCGAGCCGGAATCACTGCCGATATGCCTATCGACCGGTTCCGCCCTTAGCAGTCGCAGGGCCTGAGTGCCAATTCTATCACCTTGGCAGGAACCCACATCAGCCGGGGCGGCATCAGCCGAGCCGGATGATCCCGCCCGGGGTCAGCGCCACGTCGACCTTCCGGTCGAACGACTCGGCGGGAATGCTGCCCGCGGGCAGCACCTCCGTGTCATAGACGACGGCCGCAGTCGGCAACGCGACAGCGTCGGACGCTGCGCCGGACGCGGGGGACATGGCGGCCAGGGCGGCAAGGAACTTGTCGTAGTAGCCGCCGCCTTGTCCGATGCGGTTGCCCGAGAAATCCACGGCGGTGGCCGGGAGGATGACTGCCGTGGCGTCGCGCATTACGGCGGTGCTGTGGCGTTCTCCGACAGGCTCCTGGATGGGGGCGTATCGGCTGCGTACAAACCCGGACTGCGGAGTCCAATACACCCAGCTGAGCGAGATATCGGGTTCGCACACCGGAAGCAGCACCCGGTGCCCGGCAACGGTCATGGCCGTCAACAGCGGCAGCGTGGGCGGTTCGGCGCCCACACCGAGGTACACCGCGAAGATGCCTTGGCGGCCGCGGGCCTGCCCGGAGGCCCACTCGAGCCCGTGGCGGGCGATGCCCGCCGCGGCAGCATCCTGTGCGGCCGGCGGGAGTGCGGAACGCTTCGCCCTGTGGCTGGAGCGTATTTCCTCTTTAGACGCCAAGCTGGCCTGTCCTCTGCCTCTTCCGGCCGCCAGGTGTCGGGAGGGCCTGCCGGGCGGTTCGAATAAAAATTACGCAATGATTGGTCCCTCCGTTAGATTAGTCGAGTGAATACACTGAACGCTTCCGTCCGTAAGGCCGTCATCCCCGCCGCGGGCCTTGGTACCAGGTTTCTTCCGGCCACTAAGGCCATGCCCAAGGAAATGCTGCCTGTAGTTGACAAGCCGGCCATCCAGTACGTCGTTGAGGAGGCCGTGAATGTTGGCCTGAACGACATCCTGATGATCACGGGCCGCAACAAGCGGGCGTTGGAGGACCACTTCGACCGCGTCCCGGCGCTGGAGTCCACCCTCAAGGCGAAGGGTGACACGGCGAAGCTCGAGTCCATCCAGGCCGCCAGCAACCTAGGGGACATTCACTATGTCCGCCAGGGCGATCCCATGGGCCTTGGCCACGCCGTCCTCCGGGCCAAGCAGCACGTCGGGCAGGAGCCGTTCGCCGTCCTCCTGGGCGATGACCTCATCGATGCCCGCGATGAGCTGCTCAGCACCATGATCGAAGTCCAGGCCAAGACCGGCGGGTCGGTGATCGCCCTGATCGAGGTGGATCCGTCCCAGATCAGTGCCTACGGCTGCGCCGACGTTGAGGCAATCGTTGGTGAGGACTACGTCCGCGTCAATCAGCTCGTGGAGAAGCCCGACGTCGAGGACGCCCCGTCCAACCTCGCCGTGATTGGCCGCTACGTGTTGCACCCGGCCGTCTTTGAAGTGCTTGAGCGCACCGCGCCCGGCCGTGGCGGAGAAATCCAGCTCACGGACGCGCTGCAGGAGCTCTCGGCCGGCACCGGCGAGGGCTACGGCGTGTACGGCGTCGTCTTCCGCGGCCGCCGCTACGACACCGGCGACAAGCTCAGCTACCTCAAGGCCTGCGTACAGCTCGCCTGCGACAGTGAGGACCTCGGCCCGGGTCTGCGCGAATGGCTGCCCGGCTTCGCGTCCAGCCTGGCCCCCAGCCTCGCAAAGTAACTCCCGTGGGGGGCAGCTTCACCTGGCCGGTGACCCTGGAGAGTGGCGAGATCGTGTTGCGCCCGATCCGGTACCGGGACCGCAAGGAGTGGACAGCACTCCGGTCCCGTAACTGCGAGTGGCTGGCCCCCTGGGAGGCGTCAAACCCGGTCCCCGGCGGCGGCCTGCCGGACTACCGGCAGATGGTGCGTTCGCTCAAGGCCCAGGCCGCGCAGGCCACTGCCCTGCCCTTCGTGATCGCGGAATGGACGCCCGGCCACCAGGCACCGGTGATCGTGGGGCAGTTGACTGTGTCCTCGATCGTGTGGGGATCGGCCATGATGGCGACGCTTGGCTATTGGGTCGACAAGGAACGGGCCGGGCGGGGAATCGCCCCGACCGCCGTGGCCATGGCAACGGACTATTGCTTTGGCACCCTTGGGCTGCACCGCATGGAGATCAACATCAGGCCGGAGAACGCGCCGAGCCTGCGGGTGGTGGAGAAACTTGGGTTTCGCGACGAGGGATTCCGGCCCAGGTTCCTGCACATCAACGGCGAATGGGCGGACCACCGGACCTTCGCGCTCACGGCTGAGGAAGTGCCGGAAGGCCTCCTCGCACGGTGGCTGAGGACGCGCCAGGCCTGAACCTGTGACGCCGCCTGACCATCCACGGTGCCCCGGCGCCGGCCACTGGCCGGCGCGCGCGACACACCCCTGACAATGCGGGGCAGCACCCCATATACCTCATACGGTTTTGAGTGTGGACTTCCCTCTTAGCAGCTCTGTGATCCTTGTCATTGCTGTTGCGCTCTGGATCGTGTGGGTGGCGCCTTACGTTCTCCGGAACGGGCGCCACCAGCTGCAGCCTGCAGGCGAATTCCTGGCGGACGTCATGGACATGGAACCAGCAGATCCACATGCGGGGAAGGTTATGAAAATGACAGCGCAGCAGGAGAAACCCATGACCAGCACCCAGCGCGCAGTACCGGCCGGCGGCACCGCAGGCCATGGTCCAAGCAGCGGGGCGGCGGCCGGAAGGAACCCGAATTCTGCAGCGACCTCCCCGGCGTTCCGGATTCGGTGGGGACGGCTGGTGCTGGCGGTAGCCGGCCTCCTGGCCCTCCTCACAGGAGTGGTATCCGCGGCCCTTCGACTTTTCGGTATTGGTTCCGGCTGGCTCCCCGTGACGGCCCTGCTGGGCGCCGTCGCCGCCGTGGCGCTGCTCCGCCGCCTCGCTGTCCGCGACCGCCGGCGGAAGATGAACGCCGCATTCCGTGCCGCCATGGGCAGCCCGGAACGCACTACTGCGCGGCCTTCCGCGCCCGAACAGGTCCCCACCCTTCCTGCCGGCCGTCCCGCTGCCCGGCCGGAAAGCCCGCTCTTCGACGCCGAGGCGGACCGGGTCACTCCCAAGCCTGCACCGAAGCCGTTGACCGCACTGGAGCTCCGCCAGGCCGCCCTCGCCGAAGCGGCAGCCTCGGGGGATACCTCGGCGGCTTTGGCAGCCGAAACTGCGGCGGCCGCGGAGGGCTCCAGCTGGGAGCCCGTCGATGTTCCCAAGCCCACCTACGTCGAAGCGGCGAAGGCCGAACGCGCTGCTCCCATGCCGCTCGACCTGCCTGAAGCGCCGAAAGCCGTCGGGAAGCCGTCTCTCAAGCAGGGCGCGCGGCCGGCCGCATCCGATCCGCGGGCCGCGGACGATTCCGAGTCAAAGCAGCTCAGCAAGGCCCAGAGTGCTTTGAGCAACCTGGACGATGTCCTCCAGCGGCGACGCGCCTGATCCGCTCCGTTCCTCCGGAGATTTCGCCCCGGGCAGCCAGCGATGGCTGCCCGGGGTTTTCATTTCCCCGGGGCGTCGCGGGCGGGCTTCGTTGCGGTAGCCTCGGGTCATGACAAGGATCTGTGTCGCCGGCGGAACCGGCCAAGTAGGCCGTGAAGTGGTGCGCAGGGCTGTCGATGCCGGGCACTCGGTGGCCGTCCTCAGCCGCAACCAGCCGGCGGCCGGCACTGCCGCCAACATCAGCGGCGCGGAATACTTCCGCGCGGACGTGACGACGGGAGAAGGTGTCGCGGCCGCCCTGGCCGGTGCCGACGTCGTGATCGATTGCCTGGAGGGACGCTCCGGGACGGCGCGCAAGAACTTCGCCGACGGCGGCGCGCGTCTTCTGGCCGCCGCTCGGGATGGGGGTACGGCGAGGGCCGTCATGCTGTCCATCGTGAACTGTGGTCGCAGTAAGGCAGCCTTCTACCGGTCGAAGGCTGCCAAAGAACACGTCTACGAGCTGTCCGGACTGGAGACAGTGGTGGTCCGGGCCACCCAGTTTCATTCGTTGCTGGCAATGATGTTCGGCGCCGGCTCGAGAGTGCGGATCATCCCCGTGGTGCGAGGCGCCCGGTTCCAGCCGGTGTCGCCGGCCGACGCGGCCGCGGTGCTCCTGGAAACCGCACTGGAACCGGGGCCGGTTCCGGCCGCAGGACCGCGGCACCGGGTGCTGAACCTCGGCGGCCCGGAATCCAAGGACATGGCCGACTTTGCCCGGGAGTGGCAGCGGGCCACGGGCGTCAAGGGCCAACTGGTGCGCCTGCCGCTGCCCGGCGCGACGGGCCGCTATTTGCGCGAGGGGCTGAACCTGGTGCCGGAGGCACGACACGGCAACGAGACATTCCGGGGCTGGCTGGAAAACAGCGCAGATAGTTTGTAGCCTAGGGACACCGGCAACGCCGTTCCCTCAGGACCGGCGTTGCTTCGGGGCTATAGCTCAGTTGGTAGAGCGCTTCGTTCGCATCGAAGAGGTCAGGAGTTCGAATCTCCTTAGCTCCACAGTTTGCAGGGGTTTTTGAACCCTTGAATGATGAAATAAACACTTTGCCAGGTGAAATCACTAAGAGCGCCTCGCCGAAAGGTGCGGTGCCGTCACCGGAACCGAATACGTCAACAAGATATTGTCAAGGAAGCCGCCCCGGGTCGATTTCGCGTGCTAGGTTAGCGGCAAAGCCGCGGCGATTGCCAGCAGCTTCCGTACTCTTGGGGGAGAGTGACGATGATCCCGAACAACAGGCAGCTCATCAATCTCATGGCCGGCGCCGATCCGGTTTTTCTTGCCAGCCGATTCGCTACCGATTTTTCGGCAGCCCTCGGTCTGGAGGGGGAGCGGGGCACTTTCCGGTACTTCGGGGGAGGCTATTGGGACATCAGGATTGACGGAGGCCCTGCGTTCCAGTTGACCCCTCACGGATCGAGAGTCGTCCGGGCCAACGGGTCGGCCGAAGATGGCCCGGTCATGACGAGCCCGCGGCTCCGACCGCCGTGGTCCCTGGTGCTGCCCTGTCATTCGACATCGACCGGACCGAACCCACGGATGAGGACCTGGCGGAGCTGGAATCTTTGAAATCCAGTGTCCAGAACTTTCCCGGAACGACCTGAGCCGGAAGATAAGGGATCGTCATGACGGAAACATCCGCCGAGAACCCCACCACCGCCCGGCGAACGTCGCGACGGACAGGCCCAAACCGACGCATGATTAACGCATGAGAGGGTCAATGATCGACCCGCTCCGGACCGGACTCCGCAGCCCGCATTTCTCTTGGGGGACAACTTGAATTCACGCATCACCGGCCTGCTGTTCACCGCGGCACTGACGGGGGTCCTGCTCACTGCCGCGGCGTGCGCCGTCCCGCAGGCGAGCACGGAGCCGAACGCCACGCCTCTGAGCGCGCCGGCCACTACTGTGGAGCCCTCGCCCAGTGCCGCAGCCACAACAGCGGCAACCCTCACCCCGGCAGTCAGTGAGACGGCGGCGGCGCCTGCTCCGGAGACCCGACAGTCTGCACCGATGCAGACGTTCACGTTTCCGGACGGCCACATTTCCTTCACCCACCCGGCGGGCTGGACCGTCACGGTCAAGCCCGGTCCGGTAAACAACGCTGAAGAGCAGAAGATCTCCTTCGAGGCGACCATCTCGGACGAGTCGGGCGCAGAATTGGCCCGCGTTTACAGCGGTAAGTACGGCGACGGCGCCGCGGGTCCGGCCAAGCGGACCGTTCTGGACCACAGCCCCGTATCAGGAATCACGGACAAGTCAGGGGAAACCGCGCAGTTCGGCTTCGCCTACGATGAGGACCTGGCGGGCGGTCTCCACTACTTCATGGATGTCCGGGAAGCTCACGAGTTCCTGGCACATGACGGCAGCTCCGGGTCCAACCAGATCGCGCTGCCCGACAGGATCATGAACGCTTACGTCGTCCTCACTGATTCACCGTCCACACTGGCCTTCACTTCGCCGGCCGCCGCGAAAGCCTGGATGGAATCCGGACGGTACGCCCAGCTCAAAACGATGCTGCTCAGCCTGAAATACGCGTAGCCGGATAAGATCCCGGCGTTCCGACCTGGCACCGCCGGACCGTCCTGCAAGCCCAGGCGACGCCATGGTGCGTGACTACCCCGTGAAGAGGACCAATATGACAGCTACAGCGATCAGCACCCGGACGGCGTCGGACGTCAATCTGCACGTCGGCGCACCGGGACCCGCCGTGGCCACCGAAGCGGCAGCGCTCCTCAACGAATCCCTCGGCTCTGGATTCATCCGCCCTTCCGAGCTGGCTGAACTCACGGCAGGCCACGGGGGAGTCCTCATCCGCGCCCGCAACCGGCCCGGCCAGCTCTTCGGCGCGGCCACGGCCCGCCTCCTGGGCCGGGAAGACGTCAATGCGCTGCAGGACCTCCTGAGCCGTGCCGGCGTCGAGGCCGGCCTGGACGGGCACCGGATCGGTGAGCTGAAGTCCATTGTCGTCTCGCCCGCAGCCCGGGGGATGGGCCTCGGCACCACCATGCTTGCGGCCAGTCTCGATTTTCTGAAGGCCTGCGGTTGCCGCTATGTTGTGTCCGCGTCGTGGGTCTCGGCCGATCCACAGCAATCTTCTCTCGGGATGCTGGAACGGGCCGGATTCGCGCAGAAGGCGGGCGGTTACCTGTGCCCCGAGTGCGGCGCCGAGTGCGTCTGCGCGGCCATCATCCTCGTGCTGCCACTCGAGGATTGGCCGGTGGGCCCCGGCGGCACGTGACCTAACTCGTGGGGGCTGCCGTGGCGACTGGTTGTCAAGGCCTGCTGGATGATCTGTTGGTCGGCCGTCAGAGCCTCGGGCGGCCGGGCGCCAACGCCGAACAGGGCTAGCGCGGCCGCTAGAGCTCTTCCTCGGCGAGGGCCGTGGTGCCGGGAGGAGTCGGCCGTCCGAGGCGCTTGTCGAGTCTGGCGCGCAGCCTGGCGGCGGTGACCTGAACCCGGTGCTGCGGGATGGCCGCACGGTGGGAAACCTTCGCCGAGACGTGCGGCCCGCCGTCCGTAATTTCCGCAAGCCCGTTCACGGACTTCCACGCGATGTCCAGGAGTTCAAGCTCTTCGTTCCGTGCCAACTCGCTGCCGGCGAGCACATCCAGCGCTGCGAGCCCTAGGGCTTTGATGTCCTCGTCCTCGTCCAGGGCACGTTCCAGTGCCCATTGTGTCCGTTTCCACCACTCGGCCCGGTCGTCGGAGATGGCCTTCTGGCGCAGTGTCTGCCAGGCCATAAACGCTCCAACTGCCGCCGCTATGAGTACCGCAACAGGGGCAAGCGCGGCAACGATCTGCCACCACTCGGCCGGACTTGAGTGGAGAAGGACTTCAACTGGAACTGGAGTCGGGGCAGGCGTTGGCGGCATGCGATCAGCCTAAGCCGCAGCCCGGACAGTGTCAGGCGACGAGGCGGGCGCGGCGTGGTTTCGGCGCTCGCGCGCCATCACCGCGGGACACCGGTGTCCGGCCACCGGTGTCCGTGGTCTCCCGGTGGGCGCCCCGGCGTGGATGCCGCCCTTGACGGTCCGCTCACCGGCTCTTCCAACCGGCAGCTTGCCCACCGGCTGTTGCCGGAGGAGCCGTTCTGAATATCCCCTCGGGCGGCGCGGAACGTCCCGTCGGCGACGCCCTTCTGGTGCTTCCCACCCGTAAGGATGAACAGGACAGCCCGGACAAGTAGCCGCGGTACCCTCCGGTCACAGCGAAGCGTAGAGCCGGCCGAGTGATGTCAGCTGGCCGTTGGTTTTGTAGAGGGCTGACGGGCCCATGGCAGGGTCGCTGGGTTCCCTGGATTTCCACGCAAACCGTTCGACGAAGGGCATCACACGCATGCCGGCTACCGCAACCTGCATGAAGTATGCGATTTCGCGGGTCGTGTATTTGGACGGATGTGCCGGGGTTGCCGACCAGTCCGCAACCGCAAATTCGGTAACCCAGACCGGCCTTCCGTACCTGTGATGCAAGTACCAAACTTTTGCGAGGAAGCTCTCTGGGTTCGGCGAACCGTAGGAATGCATCGTCATGAAATCGACCCGGAGATTCGCCTTCCGCGCCCTGGCCATGAACTGGTCCAACCATGGGCTCCTGACACCGACAGTGGCCGGAGATCCCAGCCGCAGGCCGGTGGACTGAAGGTGGGGCCACAACCGGATGGCCTCATCGACAGACATGCTGGCTTGGCCAGGGTGGTCCGGCTCGTTGAAAGCGAGGAGGTGTCTGGTCCTCGTCTGGGGAAGTTGCCTGGCCACGTCGCCAAGGGCGTCCTTTCGGAGCAAAGCATTCGCGCTCCACACCATCGGGACAAAGGCCGGGTTGGTCGTGACGGTATACGCGGATCCCCAGGAGTAGTACCAGTTGGCGTTGAGGCTCCGGATTTGTCTCAATGCCAACGCATCGTCTCCGCCGTGGGCTGCGCCTTTAAGAGCCCTTGGGGCAGAGATGGCCGTCCGGGCAAGGGATGGTGCGGACGGGGCCGGAACCGGCCCTGGGGGTGGTGTGGCGGCGAAACTGGCCCCGGCCGCAGCCGGGGCAGCCAGCATTGCAGTGAGAAATGTCCGGCGATCCATGGATTCCTTCTTCCGAAGCGAAGCGGGCCGATACCAATCCTCAACCGGATGTGACCAAGATCACGCTACGCCACTCTCTCGGCATTTGGAACAGCCGCAACGTGTCGCAATACCGGCGGCTTCGCGTGCGGGGCAAAAGAGTTTTCATGAGATGGTGTGAACATGCGTGATCGGCGCCGTGGCCGCGCCGGCGCTGCCATCTGCGCGGCGGAACCCAAAACGCAAATCAACGGCAAACCAGCCGAAATCCACTGCAGACATCCACGGCAGAATCCCACAGCAGAATCCCAGTGCAGAAACACAGTGCAGACGAGGCCACCAACCATGAAGAACATGATCGTGATTGCGATTGCCCTGCTGACGCTTCTGCTGACCGCAGCCTGCTCCGCCTCGCCGAATCCCGAGCCGTCCGCCGGGAGCGCGTCCGCGGGCCTGCCGGCGTCGCTTCCCAAACCGGACGCGGCCGAGCAGGAAGCCCTCCTGGCCTCGCTCGCCGCGATTGACCCCCGGCTGCCAAGCGATACGGCAGTCGATAAGGCCCGCAGGCTCTGCGGCCGCCTTCTGGGGCAGTCGCCGGAAGACCAGCTCATCGCCGCCGCAAAAGCGGAGTTCACCGGCGGCGACGTCCCGGCCGTCTCGGACGAGGACGCGCAGCGGGTACTCTCGGCGATCGGGGCCAACGGGTTCTGCCGCTAGCCTTGTTAATAACACGAGGAGAACTATGACCACCCTGAAAGAACGCCTGCACGCCGACGTCGTGAGCCACATGAAGGACCGCAACAAGGTTGCCCTCACCACTGTGCGCAACGTCCTGGGCGAGATCGAAACCCGCGAGAAATCGGGTAAGACGCCAATCGTGCTGGACGACGCACAGGTGACCGCCCTCCTGCAGAAGGAAGCCGCCAAGCGCCGCGACACTGCCCGCATCTACACCGAAGCCGGCGAAGCCGAGCGTGCCGCTGCCGAGATCGCCGAGGCCGAGGTGATCGAAGCCTACCTGCCCAAGCCACTCACCGCAGCCGAAGTCGAGACGATCGTGGACGAGACCATCGCGGCGCTCAAGGCCGACGGGGTCGAGCTGTCCCTGCGTCAGCTGGGAGCAGTGATGAAGCCCGTCACCGCCACGGTGGCCGGACGTTTTGACGGCAAAGCCGTCAGCGAAATCGTCCGCAACCGTCTCGCGCAGCAATGAGCCTGATCCGGCTGCACGACGTCGGCGTCCGTTTCGACAACACACAGATCCTTCGCGAGGCGTTCTTCCGCTTGGAACCCGGGGACCGGGTGGGCCTGATCGGCAAAAACGGCTCGGGGAAGACCTCCATACTCAAGCTCATCCTGGACCAGGTGTCCCCGGACACCGGAACGGTCACCGTGGAGCAGGGAACCAGGGTGGGGTATTTCTCCCAGTTTTCCGAGCTGGACGGCGAGGCGACCATCCTCGAGGTCCTTGACGGACTGTTCGTCCAGATCAAGGCTGCCGAGGCCGAGCTGGCAGGCATCGACGCCGCCATTGCGGCAGACCCCGCCGAAGCAGAGCTGGACCGGCTGATCCGGCGCCAGGCCGAGCTGTTCGAGGACATGGACCGTCTCGACGGATGGGACTACAAGCGGCGCATCGACACCGTCCTGACCACGCTGGGGTTCAGCGAGGCGCACCGCACGTGCGCGATTGACGAACTCTCCGGCGGGTGGCGCAACCGCGCTGCTTTGGCGAAGATCCTGTTGGAGGGTCCGGACGTATTGCTGCTGGATGAACCCACCAACTACCTCGACGTGGCCGGCGTCGAATGGCTGGAAAGCTGGTTCCGCGACTACCGGGGTGCCGCGATCATCGTCTCGCACGACCGGAAGTTCCTCGATGCGGTGGTCAACCGGATTATCGAGGTGGAGAACTTCCATCTGCACGAATACCCGGGAAACTTCGCCGAGTACGTTGTCCAGAAGCAGTTCCGGCTCAAAACACTCGAGGCGCAGTTCGTCCACGAGTCCGAGCTCCTCGCCTTTGAAGCGGAGGGCATCGCCGACCGCCGCGAGGCCGCCAAGGCAGCCAGCCGCGGGCTGGGGAACCAGTTGGCCAAGATCAAGAAGGCGCGCACACCCCGGCCCGTCGACCAGATCGTCACCGAGATCTACGGCGGGCTGCACGTGAAGGATGTCCTCTGCCGGGTCGAGGGGCTGGGCAAATCCTATGGCGACAAAGTGTTGTTCGAGGACCTCAGCTTTGAGATCCGCCGTGGCAACAGGATTGTGGTCCTGGGCTCCAACGGCAGTGGCAAGTCCACGCTGCTGAAAGTGCTGACCGGGGAGGAACCGACTGATTCCGGTGATGTGGTCTGGGCCAAGGGGCCCGGTTTTGTTTCGTACAACAAAATGCTGGAACAGCTCGACGACGCCGACACCGTCTCGCACGCGGTCAACGCGCTGCCGGACAGCCTCGCCTTCAGCGCCACGAAGAAGTCCGTGAACAGGTTCCTCGCGATGTTCCAGTTCTCCGAGGCCGACCTCAAACAGAAGATCGGCAACCTATCCGGCGGACAGAAAGCCCGCGTCGCCATGGCTCAGTGCCTGTTGTCCGGTGCCTCGGTGCTGCTCCTGGACGAGCCCACCAACCACCTGGACATGTCCAGCACCCAGGTGATGGAACGGGCACTGCTCCACTTCCCCGGGGCGGTCGTCGTGGTCAGCCACGACCGGTTCTTCACCGAGAAAATCGCCACTCGTCGGCTGGTCTTCGGCAGCGACGGCGCGGAACCCGGCGAGGTCGACGTGCGCGCGGCCTAGCAAACGCAAGATGAACCTTTGCTCAGCGTTGGCTCAGCATTGGCTCAGGTTGTGGCAGAAGCGCGTGAACGGCCGAAACGTGCTGGGTTCTGTCCGGTAACGTGGCGCTGGCTGCCGATGGGGGACCGGCAGCGGTCTCACTCGCCGCGTTGAAAGGTATCTCTCTCATGGCAGGAATCTTCGGCTGGCTTGGTGCGTTGGGCACCACCGGCAAAGCAGTAGTTGTTGCGTCCGTCGTCGTCACCGGCGGCGCAGGCGCCGCAGCCGCTACCGTGACCCCAGATCTTCCGGCTGACCCGACGTCGACCACGACGTCGACCGGCACCGCGACGGCTGAGCCGGACGATCCGGCTCAGCCTGAGACGCCGGGAGCGGACGACCAGGAGTCCGCCGAGTCGGGCGGTCCGGCTGGGGCCGAAACTCCCGAAGCCGACGACGAGGAAGCCGATGATCGAGAGTCCGCCGAGTCGGGCGATCCGGCCGGGCCGGAGACTCCCGAAGCCGACGGCCAGGACGCGGACGATCAGGGCACGGACCAGGACTCCGACGGCCAGGACGCGGACGATCAGGGCACGGACGAGGACTCCGACGAGAATGGACCTGCTGCCCCCGCCCCCGCCGCTCCCGAGTCTCCAGCACCCGCCGCTCCGGAGTCTCCGGCACCGGCCGAAGATGATGAGCAGGACTCGGCCGATGCGCTGGAATCCGACGGCTCGCACCAGTGGAATGGCAACAGCGGATGGGCGCACCAGAATGCCAACGAGCACCGCGCCGCTGGCCAGGCCAACGCCTCCGAACACCGCGGCGACGCTGAGGACCGCGGAAGCGATCACTCCGGCAAGTCCAAGGAGCACGGCGGCTCCGGCGAACACCGCCACAACAAGTAGCGCGAACAGCTCTGAAACGGCGGCCCGGACCATTGGTCCGGGCCGCCGTCGCTGTGACGGCGCGAAAATGGGATGCCGCGAATAACGTCACGGCCGGCCGCCTTCAGGGGCGCGACGGTCCGGTCCGCGAGATAATAAGAACATGACCAACCAGGAGCAGGACCGCGACCCGTGGGAGGAGTTCGACCAGCTCAAGCCCGCAGGCCCGGACAGGGTCGCCGGCTACCCCGGCGGGGAACCGCAGGGCTTCGGCTTCCGCACGGGCGTCCGCAGCGCCAAGGTTGCCCTCGGATTTGCCGTCTACTCCCTAGCGCTTGGCAGCATTCTGGTTCTCATCGGGGCCATCGTATTCATTGGCAGCGGGAAGTGGCTGCTGCTCGGGCTCATGGTACTGGCCGAGGTCGTCTTTATCCTGGCGTTCCGGCGGCTTATGGCCCAGGTCCGGGACCGCCGCGCTTCCGGCTAGAGCCAGCCCTTCTTCTTGAAGATGGTGTACATCAGCGCCGCCGTGGCGGCCATGAGCGCGACTGCCATCGGGTAGCCGAACGTCCAGTGCAGTTCCGGCATGTGGTCGAAGTTCATGCCGTACAGTCCGGCCACAAATGTCGGTGCGAAGAGGATCGCGGCCCACGACGAGATCTTCTTGACCTGCTCGTTTTGTTCCGCGCTGGCCTCGTTCTGGCGGTTGGCGGTCAGGGTCCCGTCCAGGGTGAGCGCGTTCTGCAGCAGGTCACGGAAGGAATCGGCGCGGGAGATCAGCCGCTCCACGTGGTCCTCGACGTCGCGGAGGCTGTGCTGCAGTTCCGTGTCCACCCGGTACTTCTCGAAGCCCCGCCGGAGCTGTTGCATCATTGCAGGGAGCGGGTGGATGGCGCGCTGGAAATGGATGACTTCCCGGGCGAGTTCGTAGATCCGCCGGGACACCAGCGGGTCGCCGCTGAAGAGCTGGTCCTCTATCTCGTCGATGTCGTTTTCGAGCCCGGCCACCACGGGCCCGTAGTCATCCACCACCTGGTCCATGAGTGCGTACAGGACGGCCTCGGGGCCGTGGCGCAGCAGGTCGGGTCGGTCCTCCAGCCGGCGCCGGACCTGGCCCACGACTTTCGTCTCGGCGTGCCGGACGGTGACCACGAAGTTCCTGCCCGTGAAGATGTGCAGTTCGCCGAACTCCACGGTCTCGGTCTCGTCCAGGTACCGGGCAGGCCGGAGAACAGTGAACAGGTTGTCGTCGTAGCGTTCCAGTTTGGGGCGCTGATGGGCAGAAATTGCATCCTCGACCGCCAGCCCGTGCAGGCCGAATTCCGCCGCCACAGCCGCCATTTCACCGGGCGTGGGCCGGTAGAGCCCGATCCAGGCCATGCCCCCGCGCTCGGTCAGGGTCTCGAAAGTCTGCTCGAGGTTCCGCGGCTCGGCGCTGCGTATTCCGTCCACGTAGACGGCGTTGTCGATGATAGTCACCGGGACATTATCCTTTGTTCATCTGGGGTTCGGCGGGATCGGCCCGCCGCGGCGCGGACCGGCCGGGGGTCAGCGCGTTGCCCTGGGCGAGCCGGCTGATCAAAGGTTCGGTCCGGTAGGGGATATGGGTGTGCAGCGCCAGTACGGTCTCGGTGCGGATGACGCCCTTGATCCGAAGGATCGACCGGAGGGCCGCCTGGAGGTTGTGCGTATCCGTTGCCACCACCCGGCACCAGACGTCGCCGCGCCCGGAGATCTCATGGACTTCCAGGACTTGGGCGATCAGCCGCAGGGCCCCGACGACGCCGTCGAGTTCCCGGTGGTTGACCTCGATCGTCACGAAGGCGACGACGTCGTACCCCACCGCTTCCAGGTCGATTTCGCGGCCGCCGTCGTGCAACACGCCCGAGCGCAGCATGCGCCGCACGCGCGACTGGGCGGTGTTCCGGGCGATGCCCAGGGCATCACTGAGGTCGCCGATCTGGATCCGCGGATCCCGGATCAGCTCCAGCAGAATTTTGAGGTCGGTGGGGTCCAGACTGTTCAAATCATCACTCCAGTTCACTTCAACAGCCAGAGAATGACTGTTTTGCTCAATTTTGACACAGAATTTGGCCATGTAGATCATTGGTATTGCATTCTGTAGGTACGAATCTTTCAACCAGGCCGGGTGTTTCCCCCACAACAGGGAAAGCCCGGCCTGCACTTTGCAAGGGCACGGCCATGACAGTCTTCAGCGAACTTCGCATGCGCCCGGCCACAGCTGACCGCTGGGGCTGGGACGCTTCCACCACCGCACGGCTCGTAATGGCCGGCGTCGTGATCTTTACGCTGCTCGTCGGCGCGAATCTGGCGACTCCGCTGTACCCCTTGCTGCAGGCAAAACTGGGAATTACGGCGCTCGACGTCACGGTGGCGTTCTCGGCCTACGTCCTGGCGCTCGTGGCCACCCTGGTCCTGGCCGGTCACTGGTCCGACCACATCGGACGCCGCGCCGCCCTCGTGCTGGCGGTACTGGTGGGCCTGACCGGCGGCTTTGTCTTCGCCACCGCGGACAGCCTCGTGGCGCTCTGCGCCGGGCGCGCGCTGCAGGGCGTCGCCGTGGCGCTCGCCACCGGCGCCAGCTCGGCTGCCCTGCGCGAACTCCTGCCCAGCCGTCCGGAGTGGGCCTCCCGGTTCACGCTCCTGGCCTCGGCCGGGGGCGTCGCGGCCGGTCCCGCGATCGGCGGATTGCTTTCACTCCTGCCGGGCCCGACGACGACCCCGTACTACCTGCACTCCGTCGTCCTCGCGGCCGTGCTGGTGCCCCTCTACCTGCTCAAGGCGCGGCCCGCCATCAGCCTGCATGCCGGACCCCAGCCGCTGCGTGTCCTGGCGCCGCGGCGGCCTTCGGTCTCCAGCGACGCGCGCGGCGCCTTCTGGCTGGCGTCCTCCGTGGGCTTTCTGAGCTTTACGGTCTTCGGCTTCTGCCTCTCGCTCGCGCCTGGCTATTTCGCCCAGATTGTCCACGCCGACTCACGGCCGCTGATCGGCCTGCTGGCCGGGCTGACGCTGGGTTCCTCGGCCCTGAGCCAGCTGCTGGCCGTCCGGGGCCGGTTTGCCGTGTCCGCCGGTCTGGCTGTCTTGGGCGTCTCCGTCCTGCTGATCGCTGCGGCCGCTGCCTGGAGCAGCCCGTGGCTGCTGATATTGGCCAGCATCACTGCCGGCGTGGGGCAGGGCGTGGCCTTCCGGACCGTCTTCAACGACGTCGCCGGCAAGGTGGAGGCCGCCCGGCACGCCCAGATCATCAGCACCGTCTATGTCATCACGTACCTTGGCAGCGCCTTCCCCGTGATCGGACTGGGGCTCGCGGCCGGTATGGTCGGGCTGCAGGCCGCCGTCGCCGGTTTCGTCACGCTGTGCGCCGCCGCCGCGCTGACGCTGGCGGCCGTAACGCTGCGGACCGCCCTGCGCCAGCCGGTCTATGTGCGCCAGCCGGTCCATGTGCGCCAGCAGGTCTAGTGCGCCGGCAAGTGCGCGGTCGGCAACGGGCGCGCCGTCGCCCCGGTTACGGCAACGGGCCGTGGTTGCCCTGGATGTGGTCAAAGACCAGCGTGGTTTCGGTGTGGCCCACTACGGGGTCGGTGGCCAGGTTGTCCAGCACCCAGTCCCGAAGGTCCTCGGTGGTGGCCACGGCGATGTGCAGCAGATAGTCCACCGACCCGGACGTGTGGAAGGTCGAGAGCACTGCCGGGAGCTTGGGCACCCGGGCTGTGAACCGGTCGATCTGCTCGCGGTCGTGGGCCCGGAGCCGGACCGCAATGAGGGCCTGGACCGAGCGTCCGATCGCGGACAGGCTCAGATTGGCCTCGAAGCCCTCGATGATGCCGCGCTCCGACAGGGCGCGGGTGCGCATCAGCGCGGTCGACGGCGCGATCCCCACGAGCTCTGCCAGCTGCTTGTTCGAGATGCGGGCGTCCGCGACGAGGGCAGCGAGCAGGCGCTCGTCGATCGCGTCCAGCGGCTCGCTGGCTCCCGGCCGAACATTCTTCGCACTGCTGCTCACGGATCCTCCTCGTAGTGTGGTCTATTCATCATAAACGGCACTATCCGACAGTTCCATTCACATGCCCTACAAAAGCTCGAATTATTGCCAGATACTTGCGGAATTCAATGGCGAATATTCGTAAGGAGTAAGGGTGCTCTCTCAAGATTCATTGGCGGTCCACGCAGGCCGGAACGGGCTCACGGAACTGGGCGTCCATGCGGTGCCCATCGATTTGTCCACGACGGCACCCCTGCCGTCCGTGCACGACGGAGGCCTTGCCTACGAGCACATGGCCACGGGCGGGTCGCATGTGGAGGGGCAAAGTACCGTGTACCAGCGGCTGTGGAACCCCACGGTGGCACGCTTCGAAGAAGGCGTCGCCGTCCTGGAAGGGACCCCCGAGTCTGTCGCCTTCGCCACCGGCATGGCGGCGCTGAGCGCGGTGCTCCTCGCAGTTGTGGCGGCAGGCAAGAAGCACGTTGTCGCCGTGCGGCCTCTTTACGGCGGCAGCGACTACCTGCTCGCCTCCGGCGTCCTCGGCAACGAGGTCACCTTTACGACGCCGGAAGGCGTCCGCGCCGCCCTGCGGCCGGACACCGGCCTGGTGATCCTGGAGACGCCGGCGAACCCGACCCTCGAGCTGGTGGACATCGCCCGCGTGGCTGACGCCGCCGACGGCGTGCCGCTCCTGGTGGACAACACCTTCGCCAGCCCGGTGCTGCAGCAGCCCTTCATGCGCGGTGCCGCCATGGTGCTGCACAGCGCCACGAAGTTCCTCGGCGGCCACGGTGACGCCATGGGCGGCGTAGTGGCCGCCGGCTCTGAATGGGCGGTGCGCCTGCGCCAGATCCGGGCCGTGACCGGCGGAATCCTGACACCGTGGCCGGCCTACCTGCTGCACCGCGGGTTGGCGACGCTGCCTGTGCGTGTCCGCGCCCAGCAGGCCAGCGCTGAAAAGGTCGCGGTTGCCCTGGCCGGGCACGGGCTTGTGAAGCAGGTCTACTACCCGGGACTGGCTGAATGCGACCCGCAGGGCCTTGTGGGCACGCAGATGTCCGGGCCGGGGTCGCTGATGGCCTTCGAGCTCGCCAGCGCCGAGCACGCCGAGCGGATCCCGGCCGCCGTCGGCATGATCACGCACGCCGTCTCCCTCGGCGGGATCGATACCCTCATCCAGCACCCGGCCGGCCTGACCCACCGGCCGGTCGAAGCCGCGGCCAAGCCGCACGCGAGCCTGCTGCGGATCTCGGTGGGGCTGGAGGACCCGGCCGACATCGTCGCCGACCTCGTGCAGGCGATCGAGGCAACCCGGTAGCCGGCGGACCCGGCGCCTAGCCGGAAAGGGCATCTAGCCGGTTACTGTGGCTCCGCCGCCGGCGGCTTCGGTTCCGCGCGCCGCTCCGGTTGCGGACGCGGGCGCAGGATGCGCGACGGCGGTGATTGCCGCCGTCGCGCCGGCCAGTCCGATGACTGTCAGGGCAAGGGCCGTCCAGCCGAACCGCTGGAAGATCAGGCCGCCGGCCCAGCCAAGCACACTGGAGCCGAGGTAGTAGGCGAGGTTGTACAGTGAGGCTGCCTGCGCCCGGCCCGTCGTGGCGATCAGTCCGGTCCAGCCGGAACCGATGCTGTGGGCCGCGAAGAAGCCGCCCGTGAACAGCAGCAATCCCACCAGGATCGGGACCAGCAGCTCCGTGAGCGTCAGCGCCAGGCCGCCCGCCATCAGTACGGTGCCGGCGATCAGGACGGTGCGCCGGCCGAACCGTGACGTCAGCCCCGCTGCCCAGCGCGCCGAGACGGTTCCGGAGAGGTAGGCCAGGAAGATCAGGCTGATAGCGGTGGCCGGCAGGCTGAACGGTTCCCCGGACAGCCTGAATCCCAGATAGTTGTAGACAGCCACGAAGCCGCCCATGAGCAGGAAGGCCTGGACGTACAGGGCCAGCAGCCGGGGATTGCGGGCATGGCCGGCCAGCGTGCACCAGGCCCCGCGGATGCCGCCCGCGGCCGCGGCGGTGAACCCCTGGGCCCGCGGCACGAGGACGAGGAACAGGACAGCTGCTCCGGTGGCCAAAACGGAGACGGCCAGGGCCGCGGCCCGCCATCCCCACAGTTCCCCGACCGGTCCGGCGACCAGCCGGCCGGCAAGGCCGCCCAGGGTGGTCCCGGCGACATAACTACCGGCGGCAAGGGCAGCATGGGCCTTGTTGACCTCTTCGTTGAGGTAGGCAATCGCGATGGCGGGGATGCCGCCGAGGGCCATTCCCTCGAGCATCCGCAGACTGAGCAGCACGGGGAAGCTCGGGGCCAGGGGGACCAGCAGTCCCAGGATGGTGGCCGCGGAGATGCCCCACATCATTGCCCGGACGCGGCCGATCCGGTCGGCCAGGAAGGACCACGGGAGCACCGTCAGGGCGAGCCCCACCGTCGCCAGGGAAATCGTCAGCGCGGCCTCGGCGGCCGAGATGTGGAGATCCGCCGCCAGGAGGGGGAGCACCGCCTGGGTGGAGTAAAGCTGGGCGAAGGTCGCGACGCCGGCAAAGGCAAGCCCGGCGAGGATCCGGCGGTAGGCCGCGGAGCCCTTCGGATGGCCAGCCCAGGCAGCAGCGTTAGCTGCAGGATCAGCTGCAGGATTGGACACTGGACTGGGACCGGCGCCGGAGGGTGCGGAAAAGCGTGGCATGCCCTCAGGCTAAAGCCTGCCCGGGGCATGCTTCCAATGCATGATTTCCATAGAATAGATAGCAAATATGGAACAGTGCACGGAGGAAGGGCCCATGGACGTCGAACACAGGCAGCTCGTGCAGCTGCTGCCCCTCCTGCCGCTGCTGGCGGAACTCGGGCGGACGGAGCACATTACCGAGACGGCTGAGCTCCTGGGCCTGCCGCAGTCGACGGTGAGCCGTGCAATAGCGCGCGCCAGCGCCATCGTGGGGACTGAGCTGTTGATCCGGGACGGCCGCGGCGTGCGGCTGACGCCCGCGGCGAAGACGCTCCTGCCCCACATCGAGGCCGCTCTCGACGAATTCCAGACGGGGCTGGATCGTGTCCGGCACGAATCGGAAGTGGTCCGCGGCCGGATTGCTGTGTCGTTCCAGCACACCTTCGGCGAGGCGATGCTGCCGCTGCTCATCAGTGCGTTCCGGAGCCGGCACCCGCAGACCGCCTTTGACCTCAGCCAGGGCGCACGGGACGGCTGCCTCGCGGAACTGGCCGAGGGCTCCGCCGACGTGGCGCTCACCGCACCCGTGGCCGCGCCAAGCAAGAGAATCGGTTCGGCTGCGCTGTACCGGGAACCGCTGCGCCTGGTGGTGCACCACCGGCATCCCCTGGCCGGCCGCCGTCGGGTCCGGGTCGCCGAAATCCGGCAGGAGCCGTTCGTGGCGATGGGGTCCGGCTACGGCATGCGCTCGCTGACCGATGCGCTGTTCCGGGAGGCGGGGTTCCGCCCCCGGATTGCCTTCGAGAGCCAGGACTCGCACACCGTCCGCGGACTTGTCTCGGCCGGGCTCGGCGTCAGCATCCTGCCGCCGGGCGGTTCCGCGCCGGGGCGGCAGCTCCCGTCGCCGGGGGCCGGCGCCGATGACGGCGGGCCCGGGTGGGTGGAGATTCCCCTGGATTCGGCCCTGGCGTTCCGCGAGATCGGCCTCGCGTGGCGGGAGCCGGTTTCGCGGAATGCCGGGGCCGATGCCGAACCTGATCCCGTGCGCTTGTTCCGCGAACTCGTGCTGCGCGACGGGCCCGCACTCCTGGCTGGTTTCGTGCGCGAACGCTCGGGAGGCTGAGCCGGGCCGACGGGCGCGCCGAGGTCGCCGGTTGGCCGCGAGATCGCCGTAAGAGGACCGCGGTTTCGCACGTTTCCGGCGATCTCGGGGTTCAGGGGCCCGCGAGGTTCTGGGGGCCTGCGGCGGTCAGCGGCCGGCGAGCAGCCCGTGCACGACGTCGGCGACGGGTCCGGCCTGCGCTTGGCGCCAACCCGTGCCCGCCCACAGGTTCAGGCGCTCCGCGTCGCCGGCTGCTGCCGCCGCGGCCCGGAGGGGAGCCGTCAGGTGGTGGACCGCCGGGTAGGCCTCAGGTGCCTCGGGGTGGTCGCGGACAAATTCGTTCTCCAAGGCCCGGGCCTGCCGGCCGGTGAAGGCGCGCGTCAGCCGGGTACGCGTGAAATGCGGATCCGCCAGGGCATCCTTGTGCAGCTGCCTGGCGCCGCTTTGGTCCGTACGGAGAAACGCGGTGCCCAGCTGGGCAGCAACAGCCCCGGCGCGCAGCACGGCGTCGAGCCCGGCCGCATCCATAATGCCCCCCGCGGCCACCAGCGGGACGCCGACGACGGACCGCACCTCCGCGAGCAGCTCCGCCGTCGTGCCGCCCGGCACTGCCCCGCCCGGCACTGCCCCCGAGGCCGGAAGGAACGCCGCGCTGTGTCCGCCGGCGCTCGTGTGCTGCACCACCAGGGCATCCACGCCCTGCTCTGCCGCCTGAACGGCCTCGGCCGCGGTGGTGACAGTGGCAAGCACCGCCGATCCCGCCCGCTGCAGAGCGCGGACGACGTCGAGGCCGGGTAGCCCGAAGGCGAAACTGACCAGCTCCACGGGGTCCGCCAGCAGGGCATCGATCTTTGCCTGCCACTCGTCGTCGTCATCCAGCCGCAACTGCGGGAGCTCCACGCCGTATCGCCGGGCATCGGCCCGCAACTGCAGCCGGTAGTCCTCGAGCTCCGCCAACACCGCCGCGGACGGCGGCAGTTGGGCCGGATCCGGGACGAACACATTCATGCCGAAGCGGGCGCCGGACTCCCGGATGGTGCGGACTTCCGCCTGCATGGCCGCCACGCTCTTGTACCCGGTGGCCAGGAAGCCAAGCCCGCCGGCGCGGTGCACGGCCTCGACGAAGGCCGGCGTTGAGGTTCCTCCGGCCATGGGCGCCGCGATGACGGGTGTGCCGAAAAGATCCTGGGGCATTGCGGGCTCCTTGCAGGGGTTCAGTAACCTGTTCCAGTGACTAACACTGACTTCCCGCCGGCGGCGGACTCCGTTCCATCTTCCACCACGCCATCCACCCCGGCAGCGACGACGGGCGCTGTGATCGGCCTGGACATCGGCGGCACCAAAACCAGGGGCGTCCGGTTCGAAGGAGGCACGCCCGTGGCCGACGAATCGGTGGGCAGCTCCAACGTCCAGAACGTCAGCCCTGAGGAAGCCGCCCGCAACCTGGCGGAACTCTTCGGCAGGATCGGCGGGGGAGAAGTGGCCCAGGTCTACGCGGGGGCCGGCGGCATCGACACCGACGACGACGCCGCGGCGCTCGCGGCACTGATCGCCCCCCACGTACCCGGCGCACGGATCACAGTGGTCCATGACTCCCGGCTGCTGCTCGCCGCAGGCGGCGCCAGCACCGGCGTCGCCGTGATCGCCGGCACTGGCTCGGCCGCGTGGGGCAGGAACGGCCGTGGTGAGGAAGCCCGGGCCGGGGGCTGGGGCTACTTGCTCGGCGACGAGGGCAGCGGCTACTGGCTGGGCCGGGAGGCCGTCCGCCACAGCCTGCGGCGGATGAACCAGGGGCTGGAACCGGACGAACTCACCCGGGCCCTGCTGGCCTCCTGCGGGGCGGATGACCCGAACAAGCTGATCGCCATGTTCCACTCGCCCGCGACCGGACGCCGCTTCTGGGCCCAGCAGGCCCGGCTCGTGGTGGAAGCCGCAGACGCCGGCCACGCGCCGAGCCAGGCCCTCATTGATCAGGCTGGGCGCGACCTCGCCGACCTGGCCGCGCAGTCCGTCAGGCAGCTCGGCATCGAGGGTCCCGTCATCCTGGGCAGCGGTCTGGGCATGAACGTGCCGCGGTTGCAGGAGTCCTTCCGCGCGGCACTGGCCGTCGCGGGGATCACCGATGTCCGGGTCCTGGCGCAGGAGCCCGTCTTCGGGGTGCTCCAGCTGGTGGCGGAACAGGACTAGCCGGGGGCAATCCTCCGGCCACTACGCTGGAGGCATGAGCATGCAATTCGACACCCGGCCCGCCGCCTACGCCGTCATCATCCGCGACGCCGAGATCCTCCTGGCGTACTGGAAGCAGGACGGCCGCGAGGGCTGGACGCTGCCCGGCGGCGGCCTGGACCTCGCCGAACACCCTGTTGACGGTTGCCGCCGCGAAATCCACGAGGAAACCGGCTACGACGCCGAGGTTGGCGCCATGCTGGGGATCGACGTCGGGCACTGGCCGTCCGAAGTCCGGCTCGACGGCGGCGAGCGGGACTTCCAGTCGCTCCGGCTGGTCTACGAGGCGGCGATCACGGGCGGGGACCTGCGCCACGAAGTGAACGGGAGCACCACCCACGCGGCCTGGATTCCGCTGCATGCGGTGGCGGAGCTGAACCGGGTCTCGCTGGTGGACGCCGGGCTGCGCCTGTACCGCGAGAGGCCGCTGAACGGAAAACTTTCCGGCTAGATCGCTAGCCAGGCGCAGGCGCCATGGCTATTCTGTAGAAACCGCAGCGCAAAGTAGACGACACAGCGCAGTAGACGGGATCAGCCAGGAGCCGGCCGCAGCAAGCCGGCCGACGATGGGGAGGTGGAAGCAATGAATGCGATATTTCTGAGCGCGCAGCGCACCGATACAAGCCAAATCATTACTCCTGCCCCGTCCCACGGCGCAGCCTAGCCATCCAGCGCTAGTCTCCACGCGCGCGGCGTCCCTTGCCGCCGCAGCGCACCTGCACCGCACCACGGGCCCCATCAAAGGGTTTTCGTTGACCACTCATGCTGCATCGCCCGGCGCCCGTGGCGCCCTCTTCACCGATTCATCTGTTGCCAGTTCATCCGTCCCTACTGCAGCCATCCCCAATTCAGCCACCACTAATTCAGCCACCACTAATTCAGCCCTGCACTCCAATGCGGCTGGCCCCGAGGGGCCGGTCCACTACGGTTACACGGCGGGCATCGCGGAGCGTTTCGCGGCACATCCCGTGCCAGGAGGCCACCGCCGGGGCCGAGTCATCCGGGTGGACCGCAACCTCGTCCTGGTGGCCGACGGCGACGGGGCCGCCCACCTGCCCTACCCCCGCGGCGGGGAGCTTCCCGTCACCGGGGACTGGGTCTGGCTGGGCTCGAACGCGGCGGGGGAGCCCGCCATCGCGGGCATACTGCCGCGCCACTCGGAGCTGAGCCGCAAGCGTGCCTTCGAAGCCTCCTCTGAAGCACAGGTCCTTGGCGCGAACATGGACGTCGTGGGAATCGTCGTTCCGGTGGACCGCCCGCTCACGCACAACCGGCTCGAACGGACGCTGGTCGCGGCTTGGGACTCCGGCGCCACTCCGCTCGTGATCATCACGAAGGCGGACATCGCGGATCTCGCGGACGACGTCGTGGGGACGGTCGTGCGCCAATCGGCCGGCGTCGACGTCGTCACCACCTCTGCCGAGAACGGCGACGGCCTCGACGAACTGCTGGGCCATCTGCCACCCGGCGGCACGCTGGTGCTGCTGGGGCCCTCGGGCGCCGGCAAATCCACGCTCATCAATGCCCTCGCCGGCGTCGCGGCCCAGGAGATCGGGACCGTTCGCGCCGGTGACGGGAAGGGCAGGCACACCACCACGTCCCGCGCGCTCGTTCCCCTGCCCGGCGGCGCCGTCCTGATGGACACGCCCGGGGTGCGCGGCTTCGGGATCTTCGACGCCGACGAAGGAATGGAGGAGATGTTCGGCGACCTAGAAGAGCTCTTCGAGCACTGCCGCTTCTCGGACTGCGCGCATGGCCGGGAGCCCGGCTGCGCCGTGCAGGCCGCGCTCGCCGACGGCGGACTCGACGACCGCCGCTGGGCCAGTTACCTGAAGCTGCAGCGCGAACTCGCCGCCCTGGCCCGCCGCCACGACGCGGCCGCGCGGCGGGCCTACCAGCGCGAATGGCACCAGAAGATCGCGGTGGCGGGCAAGAGCCAGCGGTCGGCCGAACGTGACAACCATGAGAACGCGCGCGACCGGGGCGGCAAAGCCAGCGGCGCCAAGGGCGGCCGGCGGCGGCCCCGCTGAGGCGCACCGCGCGGTGACTCAACGGTCCCGGTGGCGCGCCGGGAGCTCTTCCGGCGCGCCACCCATCCAAAATCGTTGTGCTTCCGAAGCCTTACGGGAGCCGCGCGCCGCTGACATAGGCCGGGGCGCTGGTTAGTCTATGAGCTAACTGCTTTATGGCCAGTACACTGATGAGCAGTTGGCTGGTCCCTGTCGATGTTGCCGCCAACAGTTAGGTAAGCCCGGAAATGGCCGAAGCCATGATCGAGTTCCAGAACGTCACGAAGCAGTACCAGGGTGGCCAGCCCGCCGTTGACGGACTGACCATGTCCATCGACAAAGGCGCCATCACGGTCTTCGTCGGACCTTCCGGCTGCGGAAAGACCACCTCCCTGCGGATGATCAACCGCATGGTGGAACCCACGTCCGGCATCATCACCGTCGGCGGGGCCGACGTCACGTCAGTGCCCGCCGCGCAGCTGCGCCGGTCCATGGGCTACGTCATGCAGTCCTCCGGTTTGATGCCGCACCGCTCCGTGCTGGACAACATCGCCACCGTTCCCCGGCTTAATGGGGTGTCCAAAGGGGACGCCCGCAAGCGCGCGCAGGAACTGCTCGACGTCGTCGGGCTGGCCTCCTCCCTCGGCAAGCGTTACCCCTCCCAGCTTTCGGGCGGCCAGCAGCAGCGCGTCGGCGTGGCCCGGGCGCTCGCGGCCGATCCGCCCGTGCTGCTCATGGACGAGCCCTTCAGTGCCGTGGACCCCGTGGTCCGCGATGAACTCCAGAGGGAGTTGCTGCGGCTCCAGCGAGACCTGGCCAAGACGATCGTCTTCGTCACCCATGACATCGATGAGGCCACTGTCCTGGGCGACAAAGTGGCCGTGTTCGGCATCGGCGGCAAACTGGCGCAGTACGCCGCCCCTGCCGAGATCCTGCGGGCCCCGGCCAACGAGTTCGTGGCGTCCTTCGTGGGCCGCGACCGCGGGTTCCGGCACCTTGCGTTCAGCCCCTCCGACGGCGTCACCATCCACCCCGTCCCCACCATCACGCTCGAACAGCTCCAGGCGGAGGGCAGCTCCGACGACTGGCAGCTGGTGGTCGACGGCGCGCTGCGTCCGCTGGGCTGGGCCGGGCCCGGCAGCGCCAGCGGAGCCGGCGCGGAAATGGTTCCCGGAGGCTCCCTCTTCCGCAAGGGGGACACCCTCCGCCGGGCACTGGACGCGGCCCTGTCCTCGCCGTCAGGGCTTGGCGTCACCGTGGACGACGACGGCCGGGCAGCGGGGGTCATTGTCGCCGCCGAGGTTCTCGAAGTGATCGAATCGGACCGCAACGTCCGTCACGGGGTCCTCTAATGGAGTGGTTCCTGGCCAACAAGGAGCAGGTCTTCACGCTCGCCGGCCAGCATCTTGTCCTCGCCGTCCTGCCGATGATCTTAGGCCTGCTGATCGCCATCCCGCTGGCCCAAGTTGCCCGGCAGAGCCGTGCCCGGCGCTCCGTGGTGCTCACCGGGTCCTCGCTGCTGTACACGATCCCCTCGCTGGCGCTCTTCATCATTCTGCCGACCGTCCTCGGTACCCGGATCCTGGATCCCGTCAACGTGGTGGTCGCCCTGACCATTTACGCGGTGGCACTGCTGGTCCGCGCCGCCCTGGATGCCTTCGATTCGGTGGACGAGGACCTCCGCCAGGCCGCCGTCGCCATGGGCTTCAAACCATTTGCCAGGTTCCTCCAGATTGACCTGCCGCTTTCCCTGCCGGTGATGTTCGCCGGGCTGCGCGTGGTCTCCGTCAGCAACATCTCGCTGGTCAGCGTCGCGGCCCTGCTCGGGATCGGCAACCTCGGGATGCTGTTCACCTCGGGACTGCAGCGGGACTTCGTCACCGAGGTCGTGGTGGGCATCATCGCGATCCTGATCCTCGCGCTCTTCATGGACGCCGTCCTGGTGCTGATGGAACGGCTGCTGACCCCTTGGACCCGCGCCTCGGCGGCCACGGGCGGCAGCACCGATTCAGGCGCCGGCCCGGACAAGACCGGCCCCGCTGCCGCGGCGATGCGGCTTTCGCGTCCCAAGACCGGAGGGGGAAACGCATGAGCAACGTCGTCACGGACACCGCCGACTGGCTCACCGATCCGGCGAACTGGAGCGGCAGCAGCGGAATCCCGGTGCGGCTTCTCGAGCACCTGGCCTACACCGGGCTCGTCATGCTGATCGCCATGGCCATCGCCATTCCGGTGGGACTGTATGTGGGCCACACCGGCCGCGGGCGGGTTGCCGTCGTGGCACTCGCCGGCGCCCTGCGGGCCCTGCCCACCCTCGGCCTGCTGACCCTGTTCGTCCTGATCGCCGGCATCGGGCTGATGCCGCCGATCTGGGCGCTCGTGATCCTGACCGTCCCGCCCCTGCTGGCCGGCACCTACGCCGGGATCTCCAGCGTTGACCGCAACGTGGTGGACGCCGCCCGCGCCATGGGCATGACCGAGTGGCAGGTCCTGTTCCGGGCGGAATTCCCCAACGGGCTGCACGTCATGTACGGCGGGTTCCGGACCGGGGTGCTGCAGGTGATCGCCACCGTCTCGGTGGTCGCGTACATCAACCTGGGCGGTCTGGGCCGCTACCTGTTCGACGGGCTGGTGCTTTCCGATTTCCCGCAGATGCTGGGCGGTTCGCTGCTGATCGCGGGCCTCGCGATCAGCGTCGACCTTGTCCTGGCCCTTATTCAGAGGCTGTTCCTGTCACGGGGTGCCTCGTTCCAGCCGAACCGCAGCCAGAAGGCTGCGGTTGATCTCACAGACTCCGTATACACGGAGACTGCTGTTCAAGGAGGTACGTCATGAACGAATCCCGCCAACGAGCGCTCGGCAGGCGCGCATTCGGCGGCCTGGCCGCCGGCGTGGGCCTGGCCCTGGCACTGTCCGCCTGTGGAGGCTCATCCAACCCGCTGAGCTCGGCACCGGCCAGCAGCGGCGGCGCCTCCGGTTCCGGCGGCGCCCTGGTGATCGGCTCCGCTGATTTCCCCGAGAGCCAGATCCTGGCCGAGGTCTATGCCGGCGCCCTGAACGCCGCGGGCGTTACGGCCAGCACCAAGCCGAACATCGGCTCGCGCGAGGTCTACTTCAAAGCCGTCCAGGACGGCTCGGTGGACGTCGTTCCCGACTACAGCGGCAACCTGCTGCTGTACGTAAACAAGGACGCCACCGAGGTCTCGGCCGATGACATCGCGAAGGCGCTCCCGACCAAGCTCCCGCAGGGCCTGGCCGTGCTGGATGCCTCCAAGGCCGAGAACAAGGACGCCATGGTGGTCACCAAGGCCACTGCCGAGAAGCACCAGCTGAAGTCCATCGAAGACATGGCGAAGGTCTGCAGCGAGCTTGTAATCGGCGCCCCGGCGACCTTCGCCGAACGCGCGTACGGCCTGCCCGGCCTGGCGAAGAACTACAACTGCGTGCCCAAAAAGCTGGAGCCGTTCAGCGACGGCGGCGGCGCCGTCACGCTCAAGGCACTGCTCTCGGACCAGGTCCAGGTCGCGGACATCTACACCACCACCCCGTCCATCCCGGACAACGACCTCGTGGTGCTGGAGGATCCGAAGAACAACTTCATCGCCCAGCAGGTGCTGCCGCTGTACAACTCGGCCAAGATGACGGACAAGGCGAAGGAAGCCCTCAACTCCGTGTCCAAGGTCCTCACCACCGAAGACCTCATCAACCTCAACCGTGCCGTCAGCGGCAGCCAGAAGCAGAACCCGAAGGACGCCGCGGACGTGTGGCTGAAGGAAAAGGGCATCGTCAAGCAGTAGCCGGCAGGGCGGGGGAGCGCGGCGGCTACATGCCGCGGCGAACCCCGCCGGCCAGTGACCACGGCTGACCTGCCGTCGACGCCGGTGCCCGGGCTTGCAGCCCGGGCACCGGCGTCGTTGTTGTTACTGCCGCGTCCGCGTGTGAGTCATGTCTCAGCGGAAGTACATCCTCCATATGGCATATTTGATGAATGGCAGAATTCAAGCAGTCCACCAAGCTTCATAATGTCCTTTACGACATCCGTGGACCGATTCTTCAGGCCGCCCAGCAGATGGAGGCGGAGGGTCATCGCATCCTCAAACTGAACATCGGAAACCCGGCCCCGTTCGGGTTTGAAGCGCCGGACGCGATCCTGGTGGACATGATCCGCCACCTGCCGCATGCCCAGGGCTACAGTGACTCGCGCGGCATTTTCTCGGCCCGCACCGCCGTCTCGCAGTACTACCAGACCCGCGGGATCCAGAACATCCACGTGGATGACATCTATCTCGGCAACGGCGTCAGCGAGCTGATCACGATGTCGCTCATGGCCCTGCTCGACGACGGCGACGAGGTCCTCATCCCCACCCCGGACTACCCCCTGTGGACCGCCTCGGTTGCCCTGGCCGGCGGGAAGCCCGTGCACTACCTCTGCGATGAGGAAACCGGCTGGCAGCCCGACCTCGAGGACATGGAAGCGAAGATCACTCCGCGCACCAAGGGGATCGTGGTCATCAACCCGAACAACCCCACGGGTGCGGTGTACCCCAAAGCGACGCTGAAAAAGATCGTCGCCCTCGCCGAGAAGCACGGCCTCGTGCTCTTCGCCGACGAAATCTACGAGAAGATCCTCTACGAAGATGCGGTGCACGTAAACCTCGCCTCGCTCACCGGCGACGACGTCCTGTGCCTGACCTTCAGCGGGCTCTCCAAGGCCTACCGGGTCTGCGGTTTTCGGGCCGGCTGGATGGCCATCTCCGGGCCGAAAAAAGACGCCGCGGACTACCTCGAGGGCATCAACCTGCTCGCCAACATGCGCCTCTGCGCCAATGTTCCTGCCCAGCACGCCATCCAGACTGCCCTCGGCGGCTACCAGAGCATCAACGACCTGATCCTGCCCGGGGGACGTCTCCTGGAGCAGCGGAACAAGGCCTACGACATGCTCAACGCCATCCCGGGCGTCAGCACGCAGCAGGCCCGCGGGGCGATGTATCTGTTCCCGAAGCTGGACCCCGAGGTTTATCACATCCGCGACGACGAGAAATTCGTCCTGGACCTGCTCCGCGAGCAGAAGATCCTCCTGTCCCACGGCAGGGCGTTCAACTGGGTCCGGCCGGACCACTTCCGGATGGTGACGCTGCCAAACGTCAAGGACCTCGAGGAAGCGATCAACCGCATGGCGGACTTCCTGAGCCGGTACAAGGGGAACTAGGCTTCGGTCAGCAGCGCAACGGGGCTCCTGCTCCGCCTACTGCGGCTGCGTCAACCGGAAAGAGGCATTGATGGCAGACTCTGCGACGTTCGATGACCAACCCTCGAAACTCCTCAAGGTAGGGAAGGGCTTCAGCCTGGAATCGCTGGACCCGGGCTCGACGCCGGGCTACGACGGCGGCAAGGCCGACGGCGAGCAGCTGCTCGGCGAACTCGACGGCAAGCTCACACAGCTGCAGGAGCAGCTGTTCGCCGAGTCCAGGACCGGCGGCAAGAAACGCGTGCTGCTGGTCCTGCAGGCCATGGACACTGCGGGCAAGGGCGGCATCGTCAACCACGTGATGGGCCAGATGAATCCGCAGGGCGTGCAGCTGAAGTCGTTCAAGGCGCCCACGCCCGAGGAACAGTCCTACGACTTCCTATGGCGGATCGAAAAGGAAGTGCCAGCGGCCGGCATGGTTGGGGTCTTCGACCGTTCCCACTATGAGGACGTCCTGATCCACCGGGTGCACCACTGGGCGGACGCCGAGGAACTGGAGCGCCGCTACCGGGCCATCAATGAATTCGAGGCCCGGCAGGCGGCCGCCGGAACGAAGATCGTCAAGGTCATGCTGCACATCAGCCGCGATGAGCAAAAGAACCGGCTGCTGGCCCGTCTGGAGGACCCCGCCAAACAATGGAAGTACAGCAGTGGGGACCTTAAGGAACGGGCCTTCTGGGCCGACTATATGGACGCTTACCAGACGGCCCTGGACAAGACCAGCACGGAGCTGGCGCCGTGGCATGTCGTGCCGGCCAACAAGAAGTGGTACGCCCGCATCGTGGTGCAGCAGCTCCTACTGGAGGCCCTCGAAGGCCTGAATCTCAAATGGCCGGTTCCGGACTTGGACATGGACATGGAACGCGAACTGGTGCAGCGGTCCTGACCGGCGGTCTTTGAAAAGCAGGTGTTTAGTTCTTGTCCGCAGCCTGGTCCCGGGCGGCGGCGAGCCGCTTGCGGGCGCCTTCCAGCCACTGTTCGCAGCGCTTGGCCAGTGCCTCGCCGCGCTCCCACAGCGCGAGTGATTCTTCCAGGCTGGCGCCGCCGGCCTCCAGCTTGCCCACCACCGCGACCAGCTGCTCGCGGGCGTCCTCGTAGCTGAGGGCCTCGATGTCGGCGTTCGGGCTGGATTCTGCTGCCATGTGGATGCTCCTTGGTTGATGCGGTTACTGCGTCCGCGGTGTCTGTTGCGTGCCGTCTGGTGCTGTTGTTTGGTCCGGGCGGGTTATTCCTCGGCCGGCTCCTGGCCGCCGGTGGACTGGGCGGTGAACCGGCCGCCGGCCACCCGTACCGTAAGGTCCGTGCCGGCGGGCGCCTGCGTGGGGTGCCGAACCACGTCCCGGTGCGTCGCGGCGGACGCTCCGGAGCCGGCGAGCTGGACCACCGCGTAGCCGCGGTCCAGCGTCTTTTGCGGTGAGAGCGCGCGCACCTGCGCCTTGAGGTGGACCAGCTGGTCCGCTGCCCGGACGACGGCGGCGCTGATGGCCGAGTGCGAGCGGACTTTGAGCCGTTCGACGTCGTCGTGGCGCTGGGTGATCATGACGTCGGGGGAGAGCAGCACGGGGCGGGAGCGCAGGGCCGCCAGCCGGTCGCCCTCGCGTTCAACGAGTCGGGTGACCCCGCGACGGAGCTGGTCCCGTGCCTGCCGGACCCGGACGAGCTCTTCCGCGACATCCGGAACGATCCTCTTCGCCGCGTCTGTGGGCGTTGAAGCCCTGAGGTCTGCGACGTCGTCGAGGATGGGCCGGTCCGCTTCGTGCCCGATCGCGCTCACCACGGGGGTGGACGCGTTCGCGACAGCCCGGATGAGCTCCTCGCTGCTGAACGGCAACAGGTCCTCGAGGGCGCCTCCGCCGCGGGCGATGACGATGACGTCGACCCCGGGGTGGGCGTCGAGCTCCCGCAATGCCGCGATCATCTGGGCCACGGCGGTGTTGCCCTGGACCGCTACTTCGCGGATCTCGAATTCGACGGCCGGCCAGCGCAGGGCAGCGTTGCGCAGCACATCCTTCTTGGCGTCAGAGTCGCGGCCGGTGATCAGGCCGATCCGGTGCGGGAGCAGGGGGAGGCGTTTTTTGCGGGAATCGGCAAAAAGCCCTTCGGCGGCGAGGGCGTGGCGCAGCCGCTCAATCCTGGCGAGGAGGTCGCCGAGCCCCACGGGCCGGATGTCCTTCACGGACATGTTCAGCCGGCCCGTCTTGAGCCAAAATTCGGCCTTGATCAGGGCAACAACCCGGGAGCCGCGTTCCAGCGGAGCGTCCTGGCGGTCCAGCACGGTGGTCCAGACCGACGCCGGCAGCGAGATTTCGGCGTCGATGTCCCGGAGCGTCAAGTAGGCGTTGCTGCCACGCCGGTTGAGCTCGATCACCTGCCCCTCAACCCATGCCGAGGGCGCGCGGTCGATGTGCATCTTGAGCTTCTGGGACAGCAACTGCAGAGGCCAGGGGTTGTCCGGGCTGGTTTGAGCCGCGGTGGCCGGTAGCGTGGTGGCCGCCGCCGCGTCCTCAGGCATGCGTGGGCTCCATGGCCGAGAGTGCCCTGTGGAGTGCCTTGTGCATATGCGTGCGTGTCCTTTTGCCCGAGGGGACTGCCGGCGGCCCGCTCCCCGGCGGGTGGGCCGGCCGGCAGCCGGAAGTTGTCTCTGTCAACTCTATCCATAGCTCTACCACCGGGGCCCGACTTTATGGCCGCGCCCGGCCCCGCCCTAGGATGGGAGGGACGCCATCAACCTCCTAGGAATCCCTTGCGCACTTTTGTCTCCGCCGCCGCCGTCCTTATCGGGCTTCTGATGGCAGCCGTCGCCGTTCCAGCCATGTGGGTTGACCGCAACATCGTCCAGGAAGACGGCTTCGTAGCCCTGACCGCACCGCTGGGCAAGGACCCGGCGTTCCAGCAACGGCTCGCCACGGCCGCCGTCGATGGCGTGGCTTCCAGCGCCGGCATCCCTCAGGCCCTCACGGAGCTTGCCCGGCCGGTCCTGGACAACGCGGCACAATCGCTCACGGGGCTGCCCGGCTACTCCGAGGCGTGGGCCGAAACCCTTCGCAAGAGCCACCGCCTCACGTTCGCCGACCCCAGCACGCTGCCGCCGGAAATTGACGGCACCTCGTCGCTCACCCTGGATGTCGCACCGCTTGCCGGGCTGGTGGCCAAGCAGGTAACCGAGGCGACCACCCTTCCGCTGGAGGCGCCCGGCCAGGTGCTGATCCATATCGGGCAGTCCAACCAGCGCCAGCTGATCGAACGCGTCACCGTCTACGCCCCGATGGGCTACGCCGTTGCCGTCGGCGCGGGCATCGCCTTCGTGCTGGCGTTCGTTGCGGCCCGACGCCGGTGGACCGTCCTGGTCGGCATGGGCGTCGGCGCGCTGGTGGTCGCCGGTGTGTGGAAGCTGGCCAGCGATGCCGCCAGCACCGCCGTCGCAGGGACCTCGAGCGGCAACGATGTGGCGGAGCTCTTCAAGAACGAGTTCGTCGCGGCGTGCTCTGCCAGCTTCGGCCAGTGGATCGTCGCTGCCGCTGTTGCGGGAGCAGCACTGCTGGCCACAGGCGTGGCTGTCCGCGTCGCCGGGGGCCGCAAACGGGGCAAGATTGAACACCGGTAGCATGGGAGCATGACCTCCACCGCTGTTTCCGTTCCGATGCCATCTGTTCCGCGCCGACGGCGTTCACCGGAAGACGTTCTGGCGGCCGCCCCTGTCGCCGGTCCCAAAAAAGTCCTGCTGGCAGCCCCGCGCGGCTACTGCGCCGGCGTTGACCGTGCGGTCATCGCGGTGGAAAAAGCCCTGGAGCACTACGGCCCCCCGGTCTACGTCCGCAAGCAGATCGTGCACAACGTCCACGTGGTCAGCTCCCTGGAGGAGAAGGGCGCCATCTTCGTCGATGAGACCGACGAGGTCCCGGAAGGTGCCCTCGTGATCTTTTCCGCGCACGGTGTCTCGCCCGCCGTCGTCCAGTCCGCCGAGGACCGCGGGCTGCGCACCATTGACGCGACCTGCCCGCTGGTCACCAAGGTGCACCGCGAAGCCGTCCGGTTCGCCAAGGATGACTTCGACATCCTGTTGATCGGCCACGACGGCCATGAGGAAGTGGAAGGCACCGCCGGCGAGGCTCCCGAGCACATCCAGATCATCAACGGCCCGCACGAGGTCGACAAGGTCACGGTCCGCGACCCGGAGAAGGTCATCTGGCTCTCGCAGACCACCCTCAGCGTGGACGAAACCATGGAGACTGTGCGCCTGCTCAAGGAGCGGTTCCCCACCCTGCAGGATCCGCCCAGCGACGACATCTGCTACGCCACCACCAACCGCCAGGTGGCCATCAAGAAGATCTCGCCCCAGGCGGAACTCGTGATCGTGGTGGGCTCCGCCAACTCCTCGAACTCCGTCCGCCTCGTGGAGGTGGCATTGGAATACGGCGCCAAGGCCTCCTACCGGGTCGACTTCGCGAACGAGGTCGACGAGACCTGGTTCGAGGGCGTCGCCACGGTGGGTGTGACATCGGGGGCCTCCGTCCCTGAAGTCCTCGTCAAGGACGTGCTCCGGCTCCTGGCCGACTACGGCTACGGATCGGTCGAGGAAGTCGTCACGGCCGAGGAAGACCTCCTGTTCTCCCTGCCCAAGGAGCTCCGGGCCACGCTGAAGCAGGCCGGCGACGTCACCCGCGCCCTCGGCGGCCGCGGCACCCGCCCCGAACAGTCCTAGGAACTGGACCGTCCCAGGAGCTGCACAGCCCTGGGAACTGGACCCTCCCAGGAGCTGCACAGCCCTGGGAGCCGCACAGTCCGAGGAACTGGACAGTCCCGGGCACTTAGCCGTCGGAACTGACCCGTCTTAGGCCGCGGACTCTTCGGACTCGTCCCGGGGCTGCAGTTCCGGGGCTGCGACTGCGCGCGGCGCGACCTCGACGGCGGGCGGAGTGGCCAGACCGGCGGATTCCAGGGTGTTCAGCTTCCTGGCGGTGGGCAGGACCCGGGCCTCAAGGGTCCCGACCATGGAGTTGTACCTTTCCACCGAGGTCTTCAGCGAGGACCCCAGCTTGGTGACGTTCTCGCCCAGCGTGCCCATCCGGTCATAGAGCTGCCGCGCGAGCTCGAAGAGTTCCCGGGCGCTGTCCGTCAAGACGTCCTGGCGCCACGTGAACGCCACCGACTTCAGCACCGCAAGCAAGGTCCCGGGGGAGGCCAGGACCACGTTCTTGGACAGGGCATAGTCCAGCAGGGCCGGGTCCGCCGAGAGCGCGGCGGCCAGAATGGACTCCGCCGGCAGGAAACACACCACCAGCTCCGGAGAGTTGCCGGGGATGTCCCAGTACTTCTTGCTGCCCAGCGCGTCCACGTGGGCCTTGAGGGCCTTGGCATGGGCGGCGAGGTGCGCCTGCTGGCTGCCGGGCAGCTGCGAGGACTGCTGGCCTGTCTGGGAGGCGCCGAGGTCCTGGGCGGCGAGGTACGACGCCAGCGGGACCTTTGCGTCGACTACGAGCTGCTTGGCGCCGGGCAGTTGCACCACGAGGTCGGGCCGGAGGCTGCCGTCCGGGCCGGAGCCGTGGGCCTGCCCGCTGTGGACCTGTTCGTGGAAATCCACGTGCCGCAGCATGCCTGCTGCCTCGACCACACGGCGCAGCTGGACCTCGCCCCACTGGCCGCGCGCGCTGTTGGAGCGCAGGGCAGACTCGAGCGCATGTGTGGAGCGCAGCAGCTGCTCATCGGACAGGCGGGCCTCCTGCAGTTGCTGGGCAAGCTGGCCGTACTGCTCCAGCCGGTCGCGTTCGAGTAGGGACACCTGCTGCTGCACGGCAGTGAGCTTCTCCGCCACCGGCGCCAGCGCACGGAGAACACTGCCGTCCTGGTTCCGGGACTCACCCAGCTCCCGGTTCTGGGCCGCGAGAAGGCGCCTCTCGGCGTCGGCCGCGGCGAACTGGGCGCTGACGTCGGACAGCCGGGCCGATACGCCGTCGAAGTCCTGTTCCACGGCAAGGTACCGCCGGTGCAGCAGGAAATAGACGGCGGCGGCCCCGGCGACGGCGCCGGTGAGCAGCATGAGCAGGGCAAGAATCAGTGCAAAAGCATCCATGACTTCACTGTGGCATGCCCCTGTGACAGTTTTGGCTTCGACGCCCGGAACACCGGCGATTTACACCGGTCTTACGGCCGGAACCCCCGCGCGGGCCGCCGCCCAAGCCTTGGCACGGGCCGCCGAAGCAGACCCCGCGCGGGCCCACACGCCGGCCTCCATACGGCCCCAGCACCGGCCGCCGCAACGATCGCCGGCGCGTGCGGGTAGAATATATGCTCGTGGCACTTACTATTGGCATCGTCGGACTGCCCAACGTCGGCAAATCAACCCTTTTCAACGCACTGACCCGCAACCAGGTCCTCGCGGCGAACTACCCGTTCGCCACGATCGAGCCCAACATCGGCGTCGTGAACCTGCCGGATTCCCGGCTTGAAAAGCTGGCCGGCATCTTCGGCTCCGCGCGCCTGCTGCCCGCCGCGGTGTCCTTCGTGGACATCGCCGGCATCGTCAAGGGCGCCTCCGAGGGCGAGGGCCTCGGTAACCAGTTCCTCGCCAACATCCGCGAGGCCGAGGCCATCGCGCAGGTTGTCCGCGTGTTCGATGACCCGGACGTCATCCACGTCGATGGCAAGGTCGATCCCAGCTCCGACATGGAGACGATCAACACCGAGCTGATCCTGGCCGATCTGCAGACCATCGAAAAGGCCATCCCCCGGATCGAAAAAGAAGTAAAGATCAAGAAGCGGGATGCGGCCGAGCTGGCAGCCATCCTGGCGGCGCAGGCGGTGCTGGAGCGCGGCGACACCATCTTCTCCTCCATCAAGAGCGACAAGCTGGAGATGGAGCACCTCAAGGAACTCGGCCTGCTGACGGCCAAGCCCTTCATCTACGTCTTCAACTCCGACGAGGGCATCCTGGGCAGCCCGGAGAAGCAGGCGGAACTGCGTGCCCTGGTGGCTCCGGCCGACGCCATCTTCCTGGACGCCAAGCTTGAGTCCGACCTGGTGGAGCTCGACGAGGCAGAAGCCCGCGAGATGCTGGAAATGAACGGCCAGGATGAATCCGGGCTGGACCAGTTGGCCCGCGTCGGCTTCCACACCCTCGGACTGCAGACCTACCTCACGGCCGGCCCCAAGGAAACCCGCGCGTGGACCATCCGCCAGGGCGACACCGCCCCGCAGGCCGCCGGTGTGATCCACTCCGATTTCCAGCGCGGCTTCATCAAGGCCGAGGTCGTCTCCTTCGAAGACCTCATCGAGGCCGGCTCCATGGCCGAGGCGAAGGCCCGCGGCAAGGTCCGGATCGAAGGCAAGGAATACATCATGGCCGACGGCGACGTCGTCGAATTCCGTTTCAACGTTTGACGGCCGCCGCCCGGCAGCGCGGTAATTCTGCCAAGTAATTAACGATTAACTGGAGGAGCCTCGATTTTCGGATCGGGGCTTTTCCTGTGTGCGGCTCTTTTATCTTTTTGTTACGCCGCCGTCAACGTTTCTGTGGAAAGCTGGCCCTGCGGAACCTGTCCAATGTTGCAGCTCGGTAACGAACTTTACAGTCGGTCAACTTTGGTGGCTCCGAGCGGGCTTTGGGGTTTACGCTTCATGCCATGTGAGACGGGCCACACTGCCGCTGGGGGAGTGTGGACGTCTGTCTGGCGCTTTTGGCGCCGGTCTCACCCACACCACAGAAACAAGGAGGCGGAATGCGCTTGGGTCGTATTTCCAAAGCAGTGGGCGTGGCGGCAGCAGCTGCCATCGCCCTCAGCGCCTGCGCGGGCAACAGCGGCGGGACAACCCCGACCACTGCGGCCGCAGCAAGCAAGCAAGGCGGATCGGCAACCGTAGTAGAGGTCAACGCGTTCAATACGTTCAACCCGAACACGGCCGATGGAAACACTGACATTAACTCAAAGGTCAGCTACGCCACGCACTCAGGGTTCTTCTACATCGACAACAAGCTCAACGTTGTTCGCAATGAGAAGTTCGGCAAGATGGAAAAGGTCTCCGACGATCCGCTGACGGTGAAGTACACCATCAACGACGGCGTGAAGTGGTCGGACGGCACGCCTGTCACCGCGGCCGACCTTGTGCTCCAGTGGGCTGCTTTCTCCGGTTACTACAACGACGCCGATGCGGACGGGAAGACCGGAACGTCCTACTTCTCCTACGCAGGTGACCCGACCGGCATTGCCCTCACCGATTTCCCGGAACTCGGTGACGACGGCCGCAGCATGACGCTGAAGTACTCCAAGCCGTTCGCCGACTGGGAAATCGCCATCGGCGGCCCCGGCATCGACATCCCGGCCCACGTCCTCGCCAAGAAGGCGGGCCTGGCTGACACCAAGGCGTTCATTGACCTGCTGAAGGGCATGCCCCGCGGCGACTCCAAGGCCCCCAAGCCGGCGAACGCGCAGCTCAAGGCCATGTCCGACCTGTGGAACACCGGCTTTGACACCAAGACCCTGCCGGCCGATCCGAGCCTCTACCTCTCCAACGGCCCGTTCATCGTCAAGAGCGTCAATCAGGACCAGTCCCTGACCATGGTCAAGAACAAGGACTACAACTGGGGTCCGGAAGCCCAGCTGGACGAAATCACGGTCCGCTACATCGGTGAGGCACCCGCCCAGGTCCAGGCACTCAAGAACGGCGAGGCGGACATCATCGCCCCGCAGGCATCCGCGGACACCGTGGAGCAGCTCAAGGCACTCGAAAGCCAGGGTGTGAAGGTCGACGTCGGCAACCAGCTCGCGTACGACCACATCGACCTGAACTACTCGGGCCCGTTTGCCGAGAAGAACGTCCGCGAGGCGTTCATGAAGGCCGTCCCGCGTACGGACATCGTCGACAAGATCGTCAAGAAGCTGGATCCGAACGCTGCACCGCTTGACTCCCAGCTCTTCGTTCCGGACCAGGCCCCGTACGCCGAATCGGCCAAGAACAACGGCTCCTCCGCTTACCAGGGTGTGGATATCGAGGGTGCCAAGAAGCTGCTCAACGGCGCCACCCCCGAAGTTCGCATCATGTACAACAAGGACAACCCCAACCGTGTTGACGCCTACTCCCTGATCAGCGAGTCTGCCACCAAGGCCGGCTTCAAGATCGTCGACGGCGGCCTCGGCAAGTCTGACTGGGGCAAGGCCCTCGGTGACGGCAGCTACGACGCCACCATCTTCGGCTGGAGCAACTCGGGTGTAGGTGTGTCCGGCGTTCCGCAGATCTTCAAGTCCGGCAACGACTCCAACTTCAACCAGTTCAGCAACCCTGAAGCCGACAAGCTGATGGACGAACTGATTGTCACCACCGACAAGAGCAAGCAGGACGGCCTCGTTGCGCAGATCGACAAGATGATCTGGGATTCGGCCTACGGCCTTCCGCTCTTCCAGTCGGTTGGCGTGGACGCATACAGCGACCGCATCACCGGTGTGAAGTACATGCCGAACCAGACCGGCGTTTGGTGGAACTTCTGGGAATGGGCACAGAAGTAGCCCGCGACCCTAAGTAACACTGCTGGAAAGGCGTCGGGACCACAGCTTCTTCGGTCCCGACGCCTTTCTGGCGATATCCTGGCGATGCCGTGGTCCCGCCGCCACATCGGCGGGAACCGGCCAAACTCCGCGACCGGTCCGGGCAATCCCTGGGCCCGAATTCCGAGGTTCTATTCCAATGGTGACCTACATCTTCCGGCGGCTCGTGACTGCCGCCCTCATTCTTCTCGGCGCGTCCTACTTCGTGTATCTCCTGACAGCGGCGTCCGGTGATCCCCTGGAGGAATTCCGCGCCAACCCCTCGCCGCAGAAGCAGCAGCTCATGGACGCGAGGACCGAGCTCCTGCAGCTGGACACCCCGGCACCGCTGCGGTACTTCAAATGGTTCGGCGGCGCAGTCCAGTGCCTCGTTCCGTTCGCCAACTCCTGTGACCTCGGGAAAAACATCGCCGGCCAGCCCATCACCGAGGCCCTCGGCAATGCGCTCATCCAGACCTTGACCCTCGTCACCGCGGCGACGGTGCTCGCCATCCTGATCGGCATCACCCTGGGCATCATCACCGCCCTGCGGCAGTACAGCACTTTGGACTACGGCGTCACGTTCATGGCCTTCCTCTTCTTCTCCCTGCCGATCTTCTGGGTGGCCGTCCTGCTCAAGGAATTCGGGGCCATCGGCTTCAACAACT
Organism: Arthrobacter sp. LAR12-1-1.1; assembly: GCF_040676555.1. Classification (NCBI taxonomy): domain Bacteria; kingdom Bacillati; phylum Actinomycetota; class Actinomycetes; order Micrococcales; family Micrococcaceae; genus Arthrobacter; species Arthrobacter sp. LAR12-1-1.1. Next base: position 464,603 of record NZ_JBEGIG010000012.1, read on the forward strand.
TCCTGAGAAACCCCGACGTGCCGCTGCCAGCGGCGCTTGGCATCGGCGTCGTCGTCGGCGCAGTGACAGCCGTCGCGGCGGGCGGACCCATGCGGCGCCGGCTGCTGGCCGGCGCCGTCGCCTTCGCCTTCGTCACCGCGGTGCTCATCTACTTCTCCGCCACCGAATGGTTCAAAACGCCGGGCCTGGGGCCCGTGGTCATCGCCATCGCCGGTGCGGGCATCGCCTTCGCCGTGACCCTGCTCTCCGCCGGGCTGAAGAACCGCAAGGCCCTTCAGTCGGCCCTCATCGCCGTCGGCGTCGGCGTCGTGCTGTACTTCCTCCTTCAGCCGCTGCTCAACGAGGCCACGTTCGTGATGATCGTGGTGCTGGCGATCGCCTTTATCCTGATCGGCATGGGCATCGGCTACCTGATGGGAGGCTATGACCGCGGGCAGTCCATGCGCGCCGCGGCCATCACCTCGTTCCTGGTCGGTTTCCTGATCCTGCTGGACCGCTACATGCAGGCATGGCCCAGCTACTTCAACAACAGCCGTGTGCGCGGCCGGCCGATCGCGACTATCGGTGCCAGCACGCCGAACATCCAGGGCGACTTCTGGGTCCTGGGCCTCGACTCCTTTACCCACCTGATCCTGCCCACCCTGGCCCTGATCCTCATTTCGCTTGCCAGCTACACGCGGTTCACCCGGGCCTCGATGCTCGAAATCATGAACATGGACTACATCCGCACGGCGCGGGCCAAGGGCCTGAGCGAGCGGACCGTCATCATGCGCCACGCGTTCCGCAACGCCCTGATCCCGATCGCCACGATCGTGGCGTTCGACATAGGGGCACTGATCGGCGGCGCCGTCATCACCGAAACCGTCTTCTCGGTCCGCGGCATGGGATTCCTCTTCCTGGACGGGATCGCGCACGTCGATCCCAACCCCGTCATGGGCGTGTTCATCTGCGTGGCCATCACGGCCATGGTCTTCAACCTCATCGCGGACCTCGCCTACTCCGCACTGGATCCGCGCGTAAGGGTAAAAGCATGAGCCAGCCAAGCCAGCAGGAAGAAATCATGGCCGAAGACGCCTCCCGGATCTCAGCCGCGGCCGGCATCGAGCCGGTCCTCGAAGCCAAGGGCCTCAGCCAGGGCCAAATCGTCCGGAAACGGTTCCTCGGACATTCCGGCGCCATCATCGGCCTCATCGTCTTCGCCTTCATCTTTGTCCTGGCCTTCACCTCCGTGGGCTACCTGGGAATCCCCGGCTGGTGGAAGTACACCCACACGCAAGTCTCGCCCCTGGTCAACGGCGGCGAACCCACCTCCTCGTTGTGGCCGCTGGCGTGGGGCGAACATCCGTTCGGCCAGGACCGGATCGGCCGCGATCTCTTCGCCATGACCATGCGCGGCGCGCAGCAGTCCATCACCATCATGATCGTGATCGGCCTCATCGCCGGCCTGATCGGCGTGGTGGTCGGTGCCATCTCCGGGTACTTCCGCGGCTGGGCCGAGGCCATCCTGATGCGCCTGACCGACGTCATCATCATCATTCCCGCCCTGCTGCTGGCGGCCGTCATGGCGCAGCTCGCCGGCCGCCGGGACCAGGGGAGCTGGTTCGCTTCGTTCGCCAGCACCAACGGCGTCCTGGCCCTCGGAATCTTCCTGGGCCTGATCAGCTGGGTCGCCCTGGCCCGCCTGATGCGCGGCGAATTCCTGTCCCTGCGCGAACGCGAGTTCGTCGATGCAGCCCGGATTTCCGGCGCCAGCAATGCCAGGATCATCTTCAAGCACATCCTGCCCAACGCCGTCGGCGTGCTGATCGTGAACGTGACCCTGACAATGTCCGCCGCGATCCTCACGGAAACGGCGCTGAGCTACCTCGGAGTCGGCGTCAAGGCCCCGGACACGTCCCTGGGCCTGCTCATCTCGCAGAACCAGCAGGCCTTCGCCACCAGGCCCTGGCTCTTCTGGTTCCCGGGCCTGTTCATCGTGCTCATCTGCCTCAGCATCAACTTCATCGGCGACGGCCTGCGGGACGCCTTTGACCCGCGGCAGAAGAAGTTCAATGCCAAGAAGGCCAAGGATTACGGCGGTCCCGCGGTGCAGGCAAGCGCCGCCACCGGCCTCGACAGGCCTGAGCCCGAGGAATTCCGGCCCGACGGACCCGGACACGACGGACCGTGGCACGACGGACCATCCGACGGGACACGGGGCCAGTAATGCCGGCCCCGTGCAGGTGCCGGCTAGCTGGCGGTGACAGCCACGTAGCTGGCCGCCAGGAGCAGTACGACGGCGCCAATCGCCACCCAGCGGACGGTGACGGTTACGGCGGTGGTGGAGGCGTCGCCGGCGGCGAGCTGCCCGCCTTCCACCAGCTCATGCCACCGGCCCCGCACCAGCATGGCGGCCTGGCCGGAGTCCGTGGTCTTCAGATCGCCCGGGCGGACCGACTTGCCGGGACCGTAAGTGGTTGCCGGCAGGCCGTGGAGGTCTTCCGGCCTGGCGTGGCGCCCGCCCCAGATGCCGGGGGCGGGCGCGGCCCAGGACGTGTAGCTCTTCTCGGCGGTGACCAGCGTGAGAGCAAAGCGGGTATCGACGTGCACCAGCGCTGCCCACGGGACCTCAATGGAGCGGAACGGATTCTCCAGGGTGACGCCGGCGTCGTGGACTACAACGGACGGCATCCAGAACAGTTGCCAGCCCATGAAGGCAATGAAGGCCAGCGGGGCGATGCCACCCAGCGCCCCCGGCCCTGCCATGACAACCGTGACCACGACACCGAACGCGGCCACCGCCCAGGACAGCCACGCGAACCATTTGTTAGTTCGTGGTTTGAAGACTTCAACATTTCCGGCGTGCGGCGCAGAGCTCATGCCCCCAATAATTCAGTATTCCGAGCCGCAGCACTAATCCCCGGTGCACCGGCGGCCCGGGCGGAAGGATAGCCCATCATGACTGACTTCATCACCCTCGATCCGCCGGCCTCACCCGTGCCTGGCAAAGGCGAAACCGTCCTGGAAGTCCGGGACCTCAGCGTGGATTTCGGCGTGGACAAAAAATGGGTCCCGGCCGCGATCGGCCTGAACTACGAGGTCCGGGCCGGCGAAGTTCTCGCCATCGTGGGGGAGTCCGGGTCCGGAAAGAGCGCCAGTTCAATGGCGCTGCTGGGCCTGCTGCCCAGTAACAGCCGTGTGACTGGAAGTGTCAAGCTCGGCGGCCGTGAACTGCTGGGGAGCAATGAAACCAATATCCGTGCCGTGCGCGGCAAGGACGTCGCGGTGATCTTCCAGGAGCCGATGACGGCCTTGAACCCGGTCTACACCGTGGGGTCGCAGATCGTGGAAACTGTGCGCCTGCACAATGAGGTTTCGCCGGAAGAAGCCCGACTCCGGGCCCTGCGCATGCTGGATCTTGTCGAACTGCCCGATCCGGAGAAGGCCTTCCGGTCTTACCCGCACCAGCTTTCCGGCGGCCAGCGCCAGCGCGCCATGATCGCCCAGTCGCTCTCCTGCGACCCGAAGCTGCTCATTGCCGATGAGCCGACCACGGCCCTCGACGTGACAGTCCAGGCCGAAATCCTTGACCTCATGCGCAACCTGCGGAACAAACTGGACAGTGCCATTGTGCTCATCACTCACGACATGGGGGTGGTGGCCGACCTCGCCGACCGGATCGCCGTCATGCGCAAGGGCCTCATCGTGGAGACGGGGACGGCAGCGCAGATTTTCCACAACCCGCAGCACGAGTACACCAAGGCGCTGCTGGCTGCGGTCCCGCACCTGGGCCAGGGTGGCGCGGATTCCGCGGCGGACGTAGACGTCACCGCCGCTCTCGCCGCCGCGACCCACGTCGAGATCCTTTCCATTCCGGAAGAGGAGCTGATCCGGCGGGAGCGCGAAAATGCCGCCGCCCTGGCCGCAGCAGAAGCGGCCAAGCCGAAGGGCGAACCGGTCCTGGAGCTCAGCGATGTCGCCATCGATTACCCGAAGCAGGGCCGGGCGCCGGCCTTCCGTGCCGTGGAAGGGGCCAACCTGGTCATCTATCCCGGACAGGTGGTCGGCCTCGTCGGCGAGTCGGGTTCCGGCAAGACCACCATCGGCCGGGCCGCCGTCGGCCTGCTGCCCGTGGCGGCGGGTACCATGCGGGTGGTCGGGCAGGACATTTCCGCTGCCAAGAAGAACGGCCGCCAGCTCCGCGAGATGCGCCGGCACGTTGGCATGGTGTTCCAGGATCCCTCGTCGTCCCTGAACCCCAGGCTGCCCATCGGGGAAAGCATCGGGGAGCCGATGTTCTTGTCGGGGACCGCGAAGGGCGCCGAACTGCAGCGGCGCATTGAGGCGCTCCTGGACCAGGTTGAGCTGCCTCGGGACTACCGCAACCGCTACCCGCACGAGCTCTCCGGCGGGCAGAAGCAGCGCGTGGGGATCGCGCGTGCCCTCTCCCTCAAGCCGAAGCTGATGGTCGCCGACGAGCCCACTTCCGCCCTCGACGTCTCTGTCCAGGCCAAGGTGCTCGATCTGTTCCAGAACCTGCAGAGGGAACTGGGGTTCGCCTGCCTGTTCGTCACCCATGACCTTGCGGTGGTGGACGTGCTCGCGGACCGGATCTGTGTCATGCAGCGCGGCAGGATCGTGGAGCAGGGGACCCGGGACCAGATCCTCCGCAACCCCCAGGAGCCGTACACGCAGCGGCTCCTGGCGGCGGTTCCGCTGCCGGATCCGGACAAGCAGCGCGAGCGTCGCGAACTGCGCGCGCAGCTGCTCTCAGGGGCCAGCTGAAGCTTACCGGAGGGTTCAAACAGGGGCGAAAAGCCGCCGCATTCCAGTTAATCGCGGGTAACCCGGGTCACAAAGCGGGCGAATAATACCAGCCAGTAGCGTGTGACTTGAAATACATCGCGCTTGACGTTAACCGTCATGAGATTGTCGGATCACGGTTTGGCAACGGAGTTCCAACATTTGGACATTTAAGGGCTAGGCTACTTCCATATGTAGGCCACGTCACAGGGGATACCCCTGTGCCTGCTTACGGGGAAGCATAAGTTTTTCCCTCACGAACTCCCACAACTCATAGGAGGCGGAATGCGTTTTTCGCGCACTTCCAAAGCACTGGGCATGGTGGCTATCGCCGCCCTCGCCCTGACCGGATGCGGTGCCAGCGGCTCTGCAACCGGTAGCGGCAGTACCGGCGGAGACACCAGCAAAGTGATCTTCGCCGACGGCTCCGAACCCCAGCGTCCCCTCATGCCGGCCGACACCAACGAAGTTGGCGGCGGCAAGGTCATCGACATGATCTTCGCGGGCTTGGTCAGCTACGACCCCAGCGGCAAGCCGGTCAACGAACTCGCCGAGTCCATCGAGGGCAAGGACGGCCAGCACTTCACCATCAAGGTCAAGAAGGACCAGAAGTTCACGAACGGCGAGGCCATCACGGCCAAGTCCTTCGTCGATTCCTGGAACTTCGGCGCCGCAGCCAAGAACGCCCAGCTCAGCGGCGGCTTCTTCGAAAGCATCAAGGGCTACGACGAAGCCAGCGCAGAAGGCTCCACGGTCGAGACCATGTCCGGCCTGAAGGTCGTTGACGACCAGACGTTCACCGTTGAACTGAAGCAGCCGGAATCTGACTGGCCGCTTCGCCTGGGCTACACCGCGTTTGTTCCGGTTCCCTCCGGCGCCCTGAAGGACCCGAAGGGCTTCGGCGAGAAGCCGGTCGGCAACGGCCCGTACAAGCTGGCGGACGGCGGCTGGCAGCACAATGTGCAGATCCAGCTCGTTCCGAACCCGGACTACAGCGGCCCGCGCAAGGCCAAGAACGCCGGTGTGACCTTCAAGATCTACCAGAACGACGACTCCGCCTACCAGGCCCTGCTGTCCAACGATCTGGACATCCTGCAGACCATCCCGACCAGCGCGCTGAAGAACTTCAAGTCTGACCTTGGCGAGCGCACCATCAACAAGCCGTACGCAGGCAACCAGACCATCGCCATCCCGGAATACCTGCCGGAGTGGAGCGGTGAGGCCGGCAAGCTTCGTCGCCAGGCGATCTCCATGGCGATCAACCGCGAGGAAATCACCAAGGTGATCTTCAACGGCGCACGCCAGCCTGCCAAGGACTTCACGGCCCCCGTGCTTGACGGCTACAGCGATTCGATCGCCGGTGCCGACAACCTCAAGTTCGACGCCGCCAAGGCCAAGGAGGCCTGGACCAAGGCCGACGCGATCCAGAAGTGGGACGCCAACACGACCTTCACCATTGCCTACAACGCCGACAAGGGCGGACACAAGGCCTGGGTTGAGGCAGTAGTCAACCAGCTCAAGAACACGCTCGGCATCAAGGTTGAAGGCAAGCCGTACGCCACCTTCAAGGAAGCCCGCAACGACGCCACCGCCAAGACCCTCACCGGCTCCATCCGTGCCGGCTGGCAGGCAGACTACCCGTCGCTGTACAACTTCCTCGGCCCGATCTACAAGACCGGTGCCGGCTCCAATGACGCTAACTACGCCAACCCGACGTTCGACAAGGCCATCTCCGACGGCCTGAACGCCGCGACGGTCGGCGAGGGCAACAAGGCCATGAACAAGGCCCAGGAGATCCTCCTGACGGACCTGCCGGCCATCCCCCTGTGGTACCAGGTTGCCCAGGGCGGCTGGAGCGACAAGGTCACCAACGTCGACTACGGCTGGGACGGCGTCCCGCTGTACTACAACGTAACCGGTAAGTAACAACAAAACGACGGCGGGGGCCGCCCATACTGGGGCCTCCGCCGTCGTCGTGTTTTCCCACCATTTATTTTCTTGATGCCCGGCTCTTCGGGCGAACTTTTCGCAGCCCTGCCGCCGTGAATGAACCGGCGCCGGCCTGCATCCATAGTGAAAAGGTTCTTTGATGAACAACTCCGCCGCATCCCTGGACAGGATGCCTGCCAACGAGGGTGTGACTCGCTGATGTCGACATACATCCTCAAGCGTTTCCTGCAACTGATTCCCGTCTTCCTGGGCGCAACACTGCTGGTCTACTTCCTGGTCTTCAGCCTGCCCGGCGATCCCATCGTGGCACTGTTCGGCGACAAGCCGGTGAACGAGGCCGTGGCAGCCAAGCTGCGGGCGCAGTACCACCTGGACCAGCCGTTCTGGATGCAATACCTGCTTTACCTCAAGAGCATCTTCACGTTCGACCTCGGCCAGGACTTCTCCGGACGCCCCATCGCCGCCGTGCTCGGTGAGGTCTTCCCCGTCACGGCCCGGCTGGCCATCATGGCGCTGATCTTCGAGGCAGTCTTCGGCATCGTCTTCGGCCTCATCGCCGGCCTGCGCAAAGGCAAGTTCTTTGACGCCACTGTCCTGGTGGCGTCCCTGATCGTGATCGGCATCCCGATCTTCGTCCTGGGCTTCCTGCTGCAGTTCACCATCGGCGTCCAGCTGGGCTGGGCCAAGCCGACCGTCAGCTCCGCGGCGACCGTCCAGGACCTCATCCTGCCGGCGATCGTGCTGGGACTGGGATCCTTCGCCTATGTCCTGCGCCTGACCCGCACGTCGGTCATCGAAAACATGAACGCCGACTATGTGCGCACCGCCACGGCCAAGGGCCTCTCCCGGTTCCAGGTGGTCCGCGTCCACATCCTGCGCAACTCCCTGATTCCCGTCATTACCTTCCTGGGCGCCGACCTCGGTGCCCTGATGGGCGGCGCAATCGTCACGGAAGGCATCTTCAACGTTCCGGGCGTCGGCAACCGGCTCTACCGGGCTGTGCTGTCCGGCGAAGGGCCCACGGTGGTCTCGATCGTCACCGTCCTGGTGCTGATCTACTGCCTCTCCAACCTGCTCGTTGACCTGCTTTACGGCTGGCTTGACCCGAGGATCCGTTATGACTCCTGATAACACCACCACCGCACGGCACACGTCCCTCCGCCCGGCCCGCCGGACCGAGCACTTCGTGGCCGATGTCTCCGAGACCCCGCTCCAGGTGACGGACCGGGTCAAGGACGAAGCCGCACCGCTGAGTCTGTGGGGCGAGGCCTGGAAGAACCTGCGCAAGCAGCCGCTCTTCCTCATCTCCGCACTCCTGATCCTGGTGGTCGTGGCGGTCTCCCTCTTCCCCGGACTCTTCTCCCCGATCGACCCGGGCTCGGAGGCGTGCCAGCTGGCCAACTCCGACGCCGGCCCCGCCGCGGGCCACCCCCTGGGCTTCACCCAGCAGGGCTGCGACGTCTACGCCCGCGTCATCTTCGGCACGCGGTCCTCGGTGACCGTGGGCCTCTTCACCACCATCGGGGTGCTGCTGATCGGCGGCATCATGGGGGCCGTGGCCGGTTATTACGGCGGCTGGATCGACTCCGTCCTGGCCCGCATCAATGACATCTTCTTCGCCCTGCCCCTGATCCTGGGCGCGATCGTGCTCATGCAGCTGCCGATGTTCCGGACGAACCGGACCGTGTGGACGCTGGTGCTCATCCTGGTGGCCTTCGGCTGGCCGCAAATCGCGCGCATCACCCGCGGTGCGGTGATCGAGGTCCGCAACGCCGACTTCGTCACGGCCGCCCGGTCGCTCGGCGTCTCGAAGTTCGGCGCCCTCATGCGGCACGTGATGCCGAACTCGCTGGCCCCAATCATCGTCGTGGCCACCATCTCCCTGGGCACGTTCATCGTGGCCGAATCCACGCTGTCCTTCCTCGGCATCGGGCTGCCGCCCAGCGTCATGTCCTGGGGCAACGACATCCAGGCGGCGCAGGCCTCGCTCCGGTCCAACCCGATGCCGCTGCTCTACCCGGCAATTGCGCTGTCCATCACCGTCCTGAGCTTCATCATGCTGGGCGATGCCCTGCGTGATGCCCTCGATCCCAAAGCCCGCAAGCGATGAAAGGGGACACCATGAGCGCCTCTGTTGACTTCCAGGAAGCTGAGTACGCCACTGAGCGCCCGCTGCTTGAAATCAAGGACCTGGCCATCGGGTTCACCACCAGCAACGGCGAGGTCAACGCCGTCCGCAACGCCCGCCTCACCGTCATGCCGGGCGAAACCGTCGCGATTGTGGGCGAGTCGGGCTCCGGCAAGTCCACCACCGCGCTGGCCGCCATCGGCCTGCTCCCGGGCAACGGGCGCGTCGCTGCAGGCCAGATCCTGTTCGATGGCGAAGACATCTCCAACGCCAGCGAAAAGCGGATGATCGAACTTCGCGGCAACAGCATCGGCATGGTCCCGCAGGACCCGATGTCCAACCTCAACCCGGTGTGGAAGATCGGCGACCAGGTCCGCGAAACGCTCAAGGCCAACGGACTCCCGAGCGGCCCGGACGACGTCGCAAAGGTCCTGTCCCAGGCCGGGCTGCCCGACGCCGGCAGCCGCGCCAAGCAGTACCCCCACGAGTTCTCCGGCGGCATGCGCCAGCGCGCGCTGATCGCGATCGGGCTCGCCTGCCAGCCGCGCCTGCTCATCGCGGACGAGCCCACCTCGGCGCTCGACGTCACCGTGCAGCGCCAGATCCTCGATCACCTGGACAAGATGACCACGGAACTGGGCACCGCGGTGCTGCTGATCACGCACGACCTCGGCCTCGCCGCCGAGCGCGCCGACCAGGTGGTGGTCATGTACCGCGGCCAGGTTGTCGAGTCCGGACCCTCGCTGGAGCTGCTGCAGAACCCGCAGCACCCATACACCCAGCGGCTGGTCGCCTCGGCGCCGTCGCTGGCATCCCGGCGCATCCAGGCCGCCAAGGAACTCGGCGTGGAGACCGACGACATGCTCGCCCCGAGCGAGACCGGCGTGGTTGAGCCGGCCAAGTCCGACGACGTCCTGCAGATCCAGAACCTCAGGAAGGTCTTCAAGCTGCGTTCTGGCCTGGGCAAGTCCACGGACTTCACCGCCGTCGACGACGTCTCCTTCAGCGTCAAGCGGGGAACCACGACGGCGATCGTGGGGGAGTCGGGATCCGGCAAGTCCACGGTGGCGCAGATGGTCCTGAACCTCCTCACGCCGACCTCCGGCAAGATCATCTTCGACGGCGTGGACACCTCCACGCTGAACAGCAAGGAGATCTTCGCCTTCAGGCGCCGGGTGCAGCCGATCTTCCAGGACCCCTACGGTTCACTGGACCCGATGTACAACATCTTCCGGACCATCGAGGAACCGCTGCGGACCCACAAGATCGGGGACAAGGCCAGCCGCGAGAAGAAGGTCCGGGAGCTGCTGGACCAGGTGGCGCTGCCGCAGTCCACCATGCAGCGGTACCCGAATGAGCTCTCCGGCGGCCAGCGCCAGCGTGTCGCGATCGCCCGCGCCCTGGCCCTGGACCCCGAAGTGATCATCTGCGACGAGGCCGTCTCGGCACTGGATGTGCTGGTGCAGGCGCAGGTGCTGAACCTGCTCGCCGAACTGCAGTCCAGGCTCGGCCTGACCTACCTGTTCATCACCCACGACCTCGCGGTGGTCCGGCAGATCGCGGACCACGTGTGCGTCATGGAGAAGGGCAAGCTCGTGGAGACGGGCTCCACGGACGACGTCTTCGAGTCGCCGCAGCAGGACTACACCCGGGCGCTGCTCAACGCCATCCCCGGCGCGGGCCTCATGCTGCCGCCGGAGGTGGAAGTGGCCTGAGCGGCCACTTTACCTAGGGCTTGAACAAGTCCGCCGGTAGCAGCACAGGAGCCGGTGTCCGCCCGTTGGGGCGGGCACCGGCTCCTTTTTGCTGTGGTGTGCAGGGTTGCTGTGGTGTGCTGTCCGCGCTAGCGGGACAAGCCGGCGAGCATGCCGGGCTCTGCGTAGTCGAACCCCATGGACTCCAGCCGCTGGCCGAAAACGGCGCCCAGGGCCGCGTGGCCCTGCCGGTTCAGGTGAACCCCGTCCGCCATTGAACCCGTGAGGTTGTACCGGGTGAGCCAGTCGCCCGCGCTGACGAACGGCAGCCCGTGCCGGTCCGCCACCCTCCCCAGAAGCGCGTCCACCTCGGACCGGCGTCCACCGCCGTAGTGGACGCCGCGGGCGAGCGTGCCGACCATGAGCACCCGGGCCGCCGGATAGCGCTGCTGGATGCTGGCGATCAGCCGCTCGGCGTTGGCGACGATCTGCGCGTTCGAGGCGCCGCGCGCGGCGTCGTTCCCGCCGCCTTCGATCACTACGAGGGGAGGGGTGCCGTACGGGAGTTTCCAATCGCCGCGCTGGAGCGCATCGACGTAGTTGCCGGTCTTGCCGTTCGATGCCACGTAGCCGGTGCCGCCCCGGCCGCAGAAGAAGACCTTGTACCCGGCCGCTGCCAGACCCTGCCTGGGCCAACCGTAGGACGGTTCCGATTGTGAGTCGCCAATAAGCACGGCGACATTGCTGGTGTCCTTGACGATGATCTCGTTGCGGCCGTTGGCAGGGTTGCGGTAGGTCGAGCCGCTCGGCAAATCGGCGGGGTCGATGGTGGACCCGATGCGGGTCTTCGCAGCGGCCCCTGCCGCGACCGGTACGCCGGCGCCGTTAGCCGTTCCGGCCTGGCTGGCGGTCAGTGGCACGCCCGCAGAGCCCGCGTCAGAAGATCCGCCGTCGGACGATCCGCCGTCGGAAGAACCTGCGTCGTACGCAGGTGAAAAAGTGGCCTGCCCACAGCCGCCAAGAACTACGCCTACGGCGATCATCGTTGCGACAAAGCGGGACAGGGCCGAGGCGTTTCGCATGAATGTCTCCGGGCTTGCTTGCTGCTATCAGAGCAATGATGGTGCATGGGCGCCGGAAAATCCAGTGACTTTACTCACAGGTAATAAACCACTTCCGTGCGCCCGTCCCGCTCCTGGGACGGTGCGGCGGCCGGCCGCCGCTTCGCATTTTAGGCCAATAAATGACCTAGCGTTTAGAATGGTAGTAGGTGCCCTGTGCCAAAGGGACTTATCCGTCGTGCGTTCCAGTTGGAAATGTCGCGATACCACAGCTGACTTCACCACTGAATCGAGCAATAACGCATGTCTGAAACCACCACCAACACCGCGGTAGCCACTGCATCGCGCAGTGACCTGCGCAACGTCGCGATCGTGGCCCACGTTGACCACGGCAAGACCACGCTGGTCGACGCCATGCTCAAGCAGACCAACTCCTTTGCCGAGCACAACCACCTCGAAGACCGCGTCATGGACTCCGGTGACCTGGAACGCGAAAAGGGCATCACCATCCTGGCCAAGAACACCACGGTGGCCTACAACGGTCCGTCCTCCAAGGGCGAGACCATCACCATCAACGTCATCGACACCCCCGGCCACGCCGACTTCGGTGGCGAGGTCGAGCGCGGCCTGTCCATGGTCGACGGCGTCGTCCTCCTCGTCGATGCCTCTGAGGGCCCGCTGCCCCAGACCCGCTTCGTGCTGCGCAAGGCCCTCGCCGCGCACCTGCCGGTGATCCTCCTGGTCAACAAGACCGACCGCCCCGACGCGCGGATCGAAGAAGTTGTCCACGAGTCCATGGACCTGCTCCTGGGCCTGGCCTCCGACCTCGCCGACGAAGTTCCGGACCTCGACCTGGACAAGATCCTCAATGTTCCGGTTGTTTACGCCGCAGCCAAGGTCGGCCGCGCGTCCCTCGAACAGCCCGCAGACGGTTCAGCCCCGGAAAACGAGGACCTCGAGCCGCTCTTCCAGGCCATCATCGAGCACATCCCGGCCCCGACCTACAACCCGAACGGTGTCCTGCAGGCGCACGTCACCAACTTGGATGCCTCCCCGTTCCTCGGCCGCCTCGCGCTGCTCCGTATCTACAACGGCACCCTGCGCAAGGGCCAGACCGTCGCCTGGGCACGTGCCAACGGTGAGCTGAAGAACGTCAAGATCACCGAGCTGCTGGCCACGAAGGCACTCGACCGTGTCCCCGCGGAATCCGCCGGCCCCGGCGAAATCGTTGCTGTTGCCGGCATCGAGGAAATCACCATCGGCGAGACTCTCACCGACGCCGAGAACCCGCAGCCGCTGCCGCTGATCACTGTTGACGACCCGGCCATCTCCATGACCATCGGTATCAACACCTCGCCGCTGGCCGGCAAGGTCAAGGGCGCCAAGGTCACGGCCCGCCAGGTCAAGGACCGCCTCGACAAGGAACTGATCGGTAACGTCTCCATCAAGGTTCTCCCCACCGAGCGTCCCGACGCTTGGGAAGTCCAGGGCCGTGGCGAGCTCGCGCTGGCCATCCTGGTCGAGCAGATGCGCCGCGAAGGCTTCGAACTGACCGTCGGCAAGCCGCAGGTCGTCACCCGGACCGTCGACGGCAAGGTCCACGAGCCGATGGAGCACATGACCATCGACGTGCCCGAAGAGTACCTCGGCGCCGTCACCCAGCTGATGGCTGCCCGCAAGGGCCGCATGACCAACATGGCCAACCACGGCACCGGCTGGTGCCGCATGGAGTTCATCGTTCCGGCCCGTGGCCTGATCGGGTTCCGCACCAAGTTCCTCACGGACACCCGCGGCGCCGGCATCGCCGCCTCCATCTCCGAAGGCTACGAGCCGTGGGCCGGCCCGATCGAGTACCGCACCAACGGTTCGATGATCGCCGACCGCGCCGGTGTTGTGACCCCGTTCGCCATGATCAACCTGCAGGAACGTGGCTCCTTCTTCGTCAAGCCCACGTCCGAGGTCTACGAAGGCATGATCGTGGGCGAGAACTCCCGCGCCGACGACATGGACGTCAACATCACGAAGGAAAAGAAGCTCACCAACATGCGTGCAGCCTCCTCGGACACCTTCGAGAACCTGACGCCGCCGCGCGACCTGACCCTCGAAGAGTCCCTCGAATTCGCCCGCGAAGACGAGTGCGTTGAGGTTACCCCGGATTCAATCCGCATCCGCAAGGTCATCCTGGACACCAACGAGCGTGCCAAGGCCAACCGCGCCCGCGCCAAGGTCTAATCCCGGTCTCCGGGCTTCGGCTGCAACGTGACTAAGAGAGCTGCCGGTACGGCAGGCGGCATTGCCGCCGCCGTACCGGCAGCTCTTTTTGTTGCCCTGGCCGGAACCGCCCTGCACCGCCACGATCTGGTCCTGAACGGCGTGGACGTCCCGTGGGGAGCCGTCGCGGCGCTCGTGCTGCTGGGCTCGGTCCAGGTGTGGCTCGGGGCGGCGTTCCGTTCAGTCGTCCCGACGGCAGTATGCGGGGTCCTCTGTTATGCGCTGACCGGGTGGTGGTCCACCCTGGAAACAGGCAAGCGCCTGGTCATCGGCGACACCGCGGGCAATGTCTGGGTCTTCGGCATCGCAGGCATCACCGTGGCCATGCTCGCCTGGTGCCGGCGGTACCGGCGCCCGCCCGGCTAGGACCCGGGCCGCCCTGCCTCCTACGCGGGACATGCCCATTTTTCGTTCGCTCAATTGGGCACAATGGCATCATGTCCGGCGCAGGGCCGGCCCGCGGGACATGTCCAGCGCTCATCTATGGGCCTGTCCACTCCCACCCACGGCCCGGGGACATGCTCGTTTTTTGTTCGCTTGAGTGGGCACAATGGCATCGCTTCCGGCGCAGGGCCCGTGCGCGGGACATGTCCAGCCCTCGCTCCTGCCCGGGTTGCCGCAGCCCTGGCCCCGCCCGCGCAGTTTTCCACATAGCGCGGGATCCGACTGCACGGGCGCATTGTGCGGCTCCACCATGGGTGAATGGCCAACATTATCGAGGTGCTCTCGAAGTACGACGGCGTCGCCCGCGCCAAATACATTGCCGCGGCGGGGGTCTCCGATTTTCAGCTCAAGTCGGCGATGGCCGCGGGATCGGTGTCCCGTGTAGCCCGCGGCGTCTATGCCTTGCCGGGTGCGGACGCACAGCTGATCTCTATTCGCTCACTGCCGGCAGAGCCTGCTTGTATCACCGCTGCCCACTTCAGCGGGCTGTGGGTCCTCGAAGGCCCGGCCCAGCCGCACATAGCCCTCACCCACAGCAGGAGTTACCAGGGCTTCATCTGTCACCGGGCTTCCGTTCCGCCGACGCTCCTGGACACAGTCGTCCAATGCCTGCGCTGCTTGCCTGAACCTGACGGGCTGATCATCGCCGAGTCCGCCGTCGTGCTGAAGGGACTCCCGTTGGGTTTGTTGCGCCAGCGGCTCGATGGCCGGAACGACTCCCGGGAGCGCCGGATCGTGTCGGCGATCGTCCCACAGTCACAGTCGGTCATTGAATGCCTGGCCCGGTTCCTTCTGCGGCGTGCCGGCTTTCATGTTGAATCGCAGGTCAACGTTCCGGGCATGGGACATCTGGACCTGATGGTCGATGGCCGTCTTGGCATTGAGGCTGACGGGGCCGGGTTCCACATGGATAGGACGAGCTTCGAGGAAGACCGGCGGCGTTGGAACGTTACGACGCGCCGAGGAATACCGACACTGATTGTGACCTACCAGCTGGTGAGGGACCATCCTGAGGATTTCATTACCATGGTCCGGGAAGCGCTGAACAGGCTGTCCGCCGCCGCATAGAGTCGGACGCGAATTCCAAATTCGTGCGCCTTTTCCTGCGCCCTTGCACTGCGATTCTGCGCCTCACCCCAGCGCTGTGACCCTGCTCTGCACCCAGCCACCACTGACTCTGCACCGCACGAAGCCACCACTGGACATGTCCCGTGCTCTGTCGATTCGCCACTGGACATGTCCCTCGCTGGCCCGCGGTGATGAGCATAACGGTGGAATGTGCACGGCCGGCAACGAGGGGAGGACATGTCCACAGGTCGTCGAGGGTGCGGGTGGGCATGTGCGCGGCCGGCAATCGGGGGAGGACATGTCCATTGGTCGCGGAGGGTGCGGGTGGGCATGTGCGCGGCTGCGGGCCAGGAGGGGGCATGTGCACGGCCGGCAACGAGGGGAGGGCATGTCCATTGGTCGCGGAGGGTGCGGGAGGGCATGTCCACTGGACGCTAGCAACCACCCGGGAACCGTTGCCCAGGGCCCCCTGCGCCGCGGGTCAGGTGCCCTGCACGCGTGGGGCGCGGCGCGGCGGGGGCGGCGGGACTTCCTTGGCCGCCACTACAAGGGGGAGTGCGATGACGACGTCGGAGCGGCGGGTGCGGACGGTGCACACGCCGTCGGCGCGTTCGACGAGCTCGCCAAGGGCATCCGTCAGGCCGCCGTCGATCCGGTACCGGACCACAACGCGCGTGCCCAGCGGGGCGCCGGAGAGAAACTGCTGGGGCAAGGGCAAAGGCGAGCTCATCAGATCATAGTAAGACGCGGAGCATGTATGACGTTCCCGCTAGGTTCGCGGGAACAGGCTGGGAGATAATAGGCTCGGAAGTCAGAAACCCGGCGCTCAGGCCGGGAAACCATCCGGCCGTTCGCCGGAACCAACGTGGAGAGGCCAGGGACGTGACGTACGTAATCGCGCAGCCGTGTGTAGATGTCAAAGACAAGGCATGCATTGAGGAGTGCCCCGTCGATTGCATCTACGAGGGTGAGCGTTCCCTGTACATCCACCCCGACGAGTGCGTGGACTGCGGTGCCTGCGAGCCGGTCTGCCCCGTGGAGGCGATCTACTACGAGGACGACACCCCCGAAGAATGGGCTGACTACTACAAGGCCAACGTCGAGTTCTTCGACGAACTCGGTTCCCCGGGCGGCGCCGCGAAGGTCGGGAACACCCACACCGACCACCCCATGATCGCCGCCCTGCCGCCGCAGAACCAAGACAACTAGGACGGCGCTACGGTGACATCCGCGGTGCGCACCTTCGGCCTGAGCCTGCCCGACTACCCGTGGGAGGCCATGGCGCCGTATCTCGCCACGGCAGCCCGGCACGCGGAAGGAGCCGTCAACCTTTCCATCGGAACCCCGGTGGACCCGACGCCGGCCCTCATCCAGGACGCGCTGCGCGCCGCCGCGGACGCTCCCGGCTATCCCACCGTCCACGGGACGCCGGCCCTGCGGGAAGCCATCGCCGGCTGGTTTGCGCGCCGTCGCGGCGTCCCCGGACTCGATCCGCAGGATGTGATGCCGACGGTGGGTTCCAAGGAACTCGTCGCGTGGCTGCCGTTCCTGCTCGGCCTGAGGCCGGGCGACGTCGTCGTCCGCCCCACGGTCGCGTACCCCACGTATGACATCGGTGCCACCTTCGCCGGTGCGGAGCAGATCGCCGCCGACGACCTCGACGAGCTCGACGCCGGCACCCGCGCCCGTGTGCGCCTGGTCTGGGTCAATTCACCGGCCAACCCCACCGGCAGCGTCCGGGACATCGCATCGCTGCGGCGGATCGTCCGGCAGGCGCGGGAGCTGGGCGCCGTCGTAGCGTCGGATGAATGCTACGCCGAACTCGGCTGGGGGGAGTGGGACGTCCAGCGCGGCGGCATCCCGGTCCCCAGCATCCTGGACCCGCAGGTCGCAGAAGGCTCCCACGAGGGCCTGCTTGCCGTCTATTCGCTGAGCAAACAGTCCAATGTGGCCGGCTACCGGGCGGCATTCGTCGCCGGTGATCCGGTGATCATGGCGAACCTGGTCAACAGCCGCAAGCACGCCGGGATGATCGTTCCCTATCCGGTCCAGGAAGCCATGCGGGTGGCCCTCGGCGACGACGCCCACGTCCAGGCCCAGAAGGACCTGTACAGGGGCCGGCGGGAACGGATCGTCCCGGCGCTGGAGGGTTTCGGCCTGGCGATCCGTGAGTCCAGTGCGGGCCTTTACCTGTGGGCCACCGCCGGCGAGGCGACGTGGGACACCGTGGGCCGCCTCGCGGACCGCGGAATCGTCGTCGGCCCCGGGGTTTTCTACGGCGACGCCGGAAGCGGGTTCATCCGGGTGGCGCTGACCGCCAGCGACGAGCGGATCGACGCCGCCGTCTCGAGGCTGGCCCCGGACGCGTAACAATGCTGTGACGCGTGCCACATGTGGCGTGTTTTCGGCGTTATGGACGCCTTACGGATTAGTACCACCCGCGAAGTGAAGGTACTTTTTAACTGACGATCAATGGTGGCTTTCCACAAGAAGGCAGCGCAGCCTTTGGAAATCCTGTCCGCACAGGATCCGCGGGCAGCTTCACCAGATGTTGGACCAGCTTTCGACAGAGGCCCCGATGCCTCATGAGGAGACTCCATGACTGAAACCACCAGCGCAACCCTGCGCCATGCCGGCGGCGAGCTCGAACTCCCGCGCATCAAGGTTGTAGAAGGAAACGAAGGCTACGACGTTTCCAAGCTGCTGAAGCAGACCGGCGCCGTCGCCTTCGACCCCGGTTTCATGAACACCGCAGCCACCACCTCGGCCATCACCTACATCGATGGTGACGCTGGCATCCTGCGGTACCGCGGCTACCCGATTGAGCAGTTGGCCCAGCACTCGAGCTTCCTGGAAGTCTCCTACCTGCTGATCTACGGCAACCTGCCGACCCCCACCGAGCTGGAATCCTTCGACCAGAGGATCCGCCACCACACGCTGCTGCACGAGGAGCTCAAGGGCTTCTTCAGCGGCTTCCCCCGTGACGCGCACCCGATGCCCGTATTGTCCTCGGCCGTGTCCGCGCTCTCGACGTTCTACCAGGACTCGCTGGATCCGTTCAACGCGGAACAGGTGGAAGTGTCCACCATCCGTCTCATGGCCAAGATGCCGGTCATCGCCGCCTACGCCCACAAGAAGTCGATCGGGCAGCCGATGCTGTACCCGGACAACTCGATGAACCTGGTGGAGAACTTCCTGCGCCTCAGCTTTGGCCTGCCGGCCGAGCAGTACGAGGTGGACCCGGTTATCGCCAAGGCCCTGGACCTGCTGCTGATCCTGCACGCTGACCACGAGCAGAACTGTTCCACGTCGACTGTCCGCCTGGTCGGCTCCTCGAACGCCAACCTGTTCGCGTCCGTCTCCGCCGGCATCAACGCCCTCTTCGGCCCCGCCCACGGTGGTGCCAACGAGGCAGTCCTGAAGATGCTGCGCCAGATCCAGGCCGACGGCATCAAGCCCGAGGACTACATGGAGAAGGTCAAGAACAAGGAGGACGGCGTCCGCCTCATGGGCTTCGGGCACCGTGTCTACAAGAACTATGACCCGCGCGCCAAGATCATCAAGGCCACCGCCCACGAGGTCCTCAGCAAGCTCGGCGGAAATGACGAGCTCCTGGACATCGCCATGCGCCTTGAAGAGAAGGCCCTGGGCGACGACTACTTCATCCAGCGCAAGCTCTACCCCAACGTGGACTTCTACACCGGCCTGATCTACAAGGCCATGGGCTTCCCCGAAAAGATGTTCACGGTGCTGTTCGCAATCGGACGCCTGCCGGGCTGGATCGCCCAGTGGCGCGAGATGATCAGCGACCCCAACACCAAGATCGGCCGCCCGCGCCAGCTCTACGTCGGCGAGCCGGAACGCAACTACCCGTCGCTGTAGCCCGCCCGCCTGCCACGGCAGGCACGGGACAGCAAGCACGACGCCGGCCGCGCACCTCCTTGAGGCGCGCGGCCGGTGTCTTTCTCAGGTTTCGCTGCGCCGCTGTGACCTGCACCACGTGCCCGGGGGCGCCGGTGTGCCCTCAGGCGGCGGCGGCACGGACGTGCTAAAAAAGACCAGTGCCTAAATTTGTCGACGCCGTAATCCGGCGCCAGGAAGTAGTTGACGCGGTCTTCAGGATCATCGCCGCGGATGGTCTTGAGCGGGCCTCCCTGCGGGAGGTCGCAGATGAAGCGCAGCTGGCCGTCGGCTCGGTGCGGCACTATTTCGCCAGCAGCGACGAGCTCCTGACCCACGCGTTCGCCGTGGTGGTAGACCGGATCGTCGGACGCCTCACGGACGCGGACTCCTTGCTGGGCGACCTGCTGCCAGGGTCGGCGGAGCACCAGGCTGCCCTCATGGCACTGCTGGGTGAGTTTCTTCCGGTGGACGAGGAACGGGCGGTCGACGCCTGCGTCTGGATGGCCTTCAAGAATGCGGCCCGGACCAAGCCGTTCCTGGCCGCCGAGGCCGACCGGAGCCATCGCGCGGTGGCAGCAGTCGTGGGCGGACTTATCCTGGGCCTGGCAGCCGGCGCGATCGACCCCAGCGCCACCGACGCCGATGGCCCCGCCAGAGTCGACCAGCAGGTGCTCGTCACCGAGGCGGAGCTGCTGCTGGCCGTCCTGGACGGTCTGACGATGCACGCCCTCCTGCAGCCCGAGTGGATGACGGCTTTGATGTGCAAGGACGTCCTCGAAGCCCATCTTGAGGGCCTGAACCGCAGGCTGTCGGCAGGGCAGCTTGCCGTTAACGCGTCATAACAACAGGAATAGACTGAGATAGTACGTCTTGCCAAGGGAGGCAATTGGATGCACCACACCGGCGGACCTGGCTGGCGGATCACGATGGATACTTCTGGTCCCATGCTGATTGCCCTTTACGTTCGTGACGCTGCCGGTCTGGACACTGCGGGGCACCCGGCGCTGTGCCACGCGGCCCCGAAGATCCGCGCCGCGGACCACTCTCATCTGATCGCCGAGGTTGGCGGCCCGGCGGCGCTCAAGACCGAATGGGAGGCCTGGTGGGAACAGCTGCTGAAGGCCTATCCGGAAATGTCCCCCGAGCTCTCCCCGCCGGGTTTCCGTGCCTTCGGCAATTCGCCGGCGCTCCGGCGCGTGCTGCAGGCCCACTTCGGGGCGGCCCTGACATGGGCCCGGGAACGCCGCGCGGAATACCTGGCCCTCGAGGCGGAGCGCGAAGCCAACGGCAACAACGAACTGCTGGCCGACATGGTGGAGGACCGCCTGCTTGACGTGGGACGCGCGTCAAAGGATTTCGGCCTGACGATCATCGAACTCCCGCTTGCGGAGCCGCGGGCCTGGTACCTGGAGCCCGACAAGATCATCATGAGCCGCGAGCTGTTGTCCCAGCCGGAGCTGTTCCGCAGCTACGTGCAGCCGGTGGTCGACCTACTGGTCTGAATTCGTGCAGCCCGCCGGGGCTCAGGCGCCGGGCGCGCCGGCGACGGTTACCCGGACCTGGCCGGCCGGGACTGAAGCCGGCTGCCAGCCGTCGCGGGACTGCCGGTTCCAGGCCCGGCCGTCGACCTCGACGTTGGTGATGGCGAGCTCCTTGGCGTTGGCCACTGCCCACTGCCCCACAGCCCAGGCCTGGGTTCCTTCGGCATCGACGAGCAGCGTCCGGCCGTTGGTGGACGTCTGGACGTCCCCAAGCGCAGCGGTCAGCTCTGAGGTGACGGCAGCGGGATCCCCGGCGGTGTCGGCGGACCGCAGCGAGCAGTCCAGGCCTGCGGGCGTCTGGCCGCTCAGGGCGGAGGCGAACGCACGGGCCATCGGCTCATGCTGGGCATAGGCGTCCGGGTATGCCGAGCGTTGGACCTGCTGGGCGGCATCGGTGATCTCCAGCGACTCGTACCCGGAGATCTCGACGAGCGCATCGTAGAAAGCATTGCTGGCGTGGTAAGGGTCCATCACCTGCGCCGTGGTGCCCCAGCCCTGGGACGGCCGCTGCTGGAACAATCCGCGCGAGTCGGGGCCGGCCTGGTCGCCATGGCCGATGTTGCGCAGTTTGGATTCCTGCATCGAGGTGGCCAGCGCGATGCTGGCGGCCCGGGCGGGAAGCCCGCGCCGGACAGCGACGGCGGTGATGAGCGAAGCGTTGGCCGCCTGGTCGGTGGCGAGGTCATCGCCTCCGCTGCCCGCGGCCGTGCAGCGTTCGGTGATCAACGTTTCCGATCGCTGCAGGAACGCCACCGCGGTGTAGATCGCGCCGGCGACCATCACTAGGGTCAGCAGAAGGACGATCCGGCGCCGCCAGCTCCCTCTTCGTGCCACGAACTTACTCCCTCAGGCCCCTGCGGGCTGCGTCTTCGGCTGCTTCATCGTTGGGGGTTGACCCCGCCGGGCGGTCTTCGCCGCCCGCCATACCGTACCAGCCGGTGCGGTCAGTTGGCGTGCAGGGCCTCGTTGAGCTCCACGGTCTGCCCCTTGCGGGGGAGGACCTCAACCTCGCCGGTGGTGGAATTGCGGCGGAAGAGCAGGTTCGGAACCCCGGAAAGCTCCACGGCCTTCACGATCCGGCTGGTGTCTTCACCGTCGGCGTCCTTGGGGCCGATCACACGCACACGGGTGCCGGCGGTGACGTAGAGCCCGGCTTCGACGACGGAATCGTCGCCGATGCTGATGCCCACGCCGGAGTTGGCGCCGAGGAGGACACGCTCGCCGAGGGCGATCTTTTCCTTGCCGCCGCCGGAGAGGGTTCCCATGATCGAGGCCCCGCCGCCGACGTCGGACCCGTCACCGGCGACGACGCCGGCCGAGATCCGGCCCTCGACCATGGAGGTACCCAGCGTTCCGGCATTGAAGTTCACGAAGCCCTCGTGCATGACGGTGGTGCCTTCGGCCAGGTGCGCACCCAGCCGGACCCGGTCGGCGTCGGCGATCCGGACGCCGGAGGGAACCACGTAGTCGACCATGCGCGGGAACTTGTCCACACCGAAGACGGTGACGGCGCCGCGCTTGCGCAGGCGCGCCCGGGTCAGTTCGAAGTCCTCCACGGCGGCGGGGCCGAAGTTGGTCCACACCACGTTGGGGAGCTTGCCGAAAATGCCGTCGAGGTTGATGCTGTTGGGCTGGACGAGCCGGTGGGAGAGCAGGTGCAGGCGAAGGTAGGCGTCCGCCGTGTCCGCGGGTGCTTCGTCCAGGTTGATCTGGGCGAAGACAACCTTCTGCTCGGTGCCCCGGTCCGGGTCGATGCCGCCGGCGGCGATGTCGATCAGCGACTGGTCCGCGTTCTCGAGCTCGCGCAGGTGCTCCTCCGCGATTCCGAGCGCGGGCGCCGGGAACCATACGTCCAGCACGGTGGCATCACCGTTGCGGGTGGACACGGTGGCCACGCCGTAGCCGAAGGCGGAGCGGGCGTCGGTGGGCACAGCGGAAGCAGCAGTCTCAGTCATGGCCCAAGTCTAACGAGAGGGCCCGCGGGCGCTGAAACGTGAGACGCCCAAGTGACAGGAGACGCTCGCCACCTATGCATGGGGACGGCACCTGTTGCGGCCCCGCGGGAAGGCGAACAGATAAAGTGGGACGGTGACCCCCACGAACCCGCGCACCCCTGCCACTGCCAGCGTCCCTGTCCGCACTCCGGTCCACTTGGACCTCCGCCAGGACGTAGCCCTGCTCACAGCCGCCCTGATTGACATCAACAGCGTCTCCGGCAACGAAAAGGTCCTGGCAGACGCCGTGGAACATGCCCTGCGCCTGCTGCCGCAGCTGGAGCTGGTCCGCGACGGCGATTCGATCATCGCCCGCACCAACCTCGGCCGCACCGAGCGCGTCATCCTTGCCGGGCACCTGGACACCGTGCCGCTCCCCATCACCGAGGGCTCGCTCGGGACCGTGCCGGCGTACTGGCCCTCCGGGGCCCCGGGGGAGGGGATCCTCTACGGCCGCGGCGCCACCGACATGAAGGGCGGCGTCGCCGTGCAGCTGGCGCTGGCCGCCACCATGTTCGACGCCGGGGCGGCGCCGGACAAGGACGTCACGTTCGTCTTCTACGACCACGAGGAAGTCGAGGCCGTGAAGAGCGGCCTCGGCCGGCTGGTGCGCAATCACGGATCCCTGCTCGGCGGCGACTTCGCGATCCTGCTCGAGCCAACCGACGGGACGGTGGAGGGCGGCTGCAACGGCACCAGCCGCTTCGAGGTGACCATGCGCGGCGAGGCTGCCCACTCGGCCCGGGCCTGGATGGGCAGCAACGCCATCCACGCCACGGCCCCGATCCTGGCCCGGCTGGCGGCGTATGAGCCGCAGACCGTGACGGTTGACGGCCTGGACTACCGCGAAAGCCTCAACGCCGTGAAGATTAACGGCGGCACGGCCGGCAACGTCATTCCGGACAAGTGCGTGGTGGAAATCAACTACCGCTTCGCGCCGGACAAGACCCCGGACGGGGCCGAGGCCGTCGTGCGCGAACTGCTGGACGGATTCGACGTCGTGCGCACCGACAGCGCCGCCGGGGCGCGGCCGGGACTGCACCACCCCGCCGCCGCGTCGTTCGTCGTCGCCGTGGGCGCGGAGCCGAAGCCCAAGTACGGCTGGACCGACGTCGCACGGTTCAGTGAGCTCGGCATTCCCGCGGTGAACTTCGGACCCGGCGACGCGCTGCTGGCGCACAAGGACAACGAACACGTCGAGGCAGACGCCATCAGGGAATGCCTGCGGGCGCTGCGGATCTGGCTCGGCGCCTAGCAGCGCACAGCGCAAGCCAAGCACGCACGAACGGGGCAACGGCACGCAGGAAGCCCGCAACGCACAAAGGGTCCGGAACCTCCGAGAGGTTCCGGACCCTTTGTGGGTGGACGGGCTTTACTTGGCCGCAGGGATCCCGGCGACCGGCACGTGCGCCACGCCGCCGGCGGCCCGCTTGGAGCCGCGGCGTTCGAGCCAGATGGCCAGGCGGGAGACCGCCAGGTCGATCGCGATGTAAATGGCCGCGGCCACGAAGAACACCGGGAACAAGTACTGCGGGCCCAGGAAGTCGGCCATGACCTGCACGGCCCGGAGCAGCTCGCCGTAGGCGACGATGTAGCCGAGCGAGGTGTCCTTCAGCAGCACCACGAGCTGCGCGACCAGCGAGGGCAGCATGCGCCGAATGGCCTGCGGCAGCTCGATGGTCAGCCGGCACTGGAAACTGGTGA
Source organism: Arthrobacter sp. LAR12-1-1.1 (assembly GCF_040676555.1). Classification (NCBI taxonomy): domain Bacteria; kingdom Bacillati; phylum Actinomycetota; class Actinomycetes; order Micrococcales; family Micrococcaceae; genus Arthrobacter; species Arthrobacter sp. LAR12-1-1.1. The sequence continues at coordinate 489,143 of NZ_JBEGIG010000012.1, forward strand.
GGCCGATCGCCAGGCCGGCCTCACGCTGGCCCTTGGGCAGCGACTGGACGCCGGCACGGATGATCTCGGCGAAAATCGCCGAGTTGTAAAGGACCAGGCCGGCGACCACGGCGATGAATGAGCTGGTGGCAAAGACGAGCAGCACGAACAGCATCATGAGCACCACGGGCATGCCGCGCAGGAATTCCAGCACGATCCGGGTGGGCACCCTGACCCAGGCGTTGTCCGAGATGCGCAGCAGGCACAGGAGCAGGCCCAGCGGGAAGGCAATCACGGCCGCCACCGCCGCGGCGGCGAGCGTGGCGCCGATGCCGGCGGCGATCAGGGCCCAGACCTCGGGCAGCTGGAAGACCGCCCAGCGTTTGGGGTCGAAGATTCCCTGCTGGGCGAGGGTCATGACTGCCAGGACGAGGAGGCCGCCGATCACGATCACGCCGATGATGGAGCCGATCAGCGAAATCCGACGGGCTTTGGGGCCGGGGACGTCATAGAGAACTGAGCTCATCGTGCGATCGCCACCTTTCGTTCAACGACGCTGGCGAGGTAGCCCAGCGGGATGGTTATCAGCAGGTAGAAGAATGCGACGCCGACCAGAACCCACATGACGGCGTCGCCGTTGGCGTTGGCCAGCTGCTTGCCCTGGCCGAAGAGTTCCAGCACATAGAACGCGCCGGCCACAGAGGAGTTCTTGACCAGGGCGATCAGAATGTTGATCAACGGCGGGATCACGGTGCGAAGGGCCTGCGGCAGAATGATCAGGGAGAGCACCTGGCTGAACTTCATGCCGATGCTGCGGGCGGCCTCCGCCTGGCCCACCGGGACACTGTTAACGCCGGAGCGCACGGCCTCGGCGATGAAGGCAGAGGTGTAGGCGCTCAGGGCGATGATGGCGGCGACCTCGAACTGCTGGAACGTGACGCCGAGGCGCGGCAGAACCACCGCTGCGAAGAAGAACGCGATGGTCAGCGGGGTGTTCCGGACGATCTCGACGTACGTCATGCTGAAGCCGCGCAGCGCGGCGACGGGCGAGACGCGGGCGGCCGCCAGCACGGTGCCGAAGATCAAGGCGATAATCCCCGAGACCACGGACAGGAAGAGGGTTCTGAGAAAACCGTCCCAATACTGGGGGAGGTTTTCAATGATGACGTCCATAAGTTCCTTCAGCTGCGTTGAGGGGATTCCAGGCGAAAGACGGGAGTGGCGGCCGCCGGGCTGCGAAAGATACGCAGTCCCGGCAACCGCCACAGCCGACTAGTAGCGGTCGATCGTGGGAAGCTCGGGCGCGGTCTTGATGACGGTGCCGGCCGTGTCTTCCCAGGCCTTCTTGTAGGACCCGTCCTTGTCGAAGGCCTCCAGCTGGTCATTGATCCACATGCGGAACGCGGTGTCGTCCTTCTTCAGGCCAATGCCGTACGGCTCCTTGGTGAAGGTCTGATCCGATGCCAGCTTGAAGGCGTCCGGCTCCTTGGACACGAAACCGGCAAGGATGACGTTGTCGGTGGTGACCGCTTCAACCTGCTTGTTCCGCAGCGGCTCCAGGCAGGCGGAGTAGGTCGCAGCCGGCACCAGCACTGCTCCGTACTTCTCGACGATCGTCGAGGCCGGGGTGGAACCGGTCACGGAGCAGACGTTCTTGCCCTTGACGTCCTCGGGCTTGGTGATGGAGTTGTTGTCCTTGTTCACCATGAGCGCCTGTCCGGCCTCGTAGTACGGTCCGCCGAAGTCGACTTCGGCCTTGCGCTTGTCATTGATGGTGTAGGTGGCGACGATCATGTCCACCTTGCCCTGCTTGATGAATTGCTCGCGGTTGGCGGAGACAGTTTCAACCCACTCGATCTTGTCGGCGGGGATGCCCAGCTTGGCGGCAATGAGCTTGCCCATTTCGACGTCGAAGCCGATCGGCTTGCCGTCGAGGCCTTTCTGGCCGAAGAGCGGCTGGTCGAACTTGGTACCGATGGTGATCTTGCCCGCGGATGCAAGCTTGGCCATGGTGGAATCGGCGGCAAAGCTCGGCTTCTCTGCTACGGGCGGGTTGGTGGTCGTGGAGGTGCTGCCGCCACAGGCGCTCAGGCTGAGCGCCAGTGCTGCGGAAGCGGCAACCAGAAGGGATTTCCTTCGGGTCAAAAATGCCTTCATGACATTCCTTTCATTGGGCGGCCGCCGTCCGGCGGCCAGGGTGCGAACTCGTAGTCGGTCAGTGTGTCAGCAGCTTGGACAGGAAATCCTTGGCCCGGCTGCTCTTGGGGTTGTTGAAGAACTCCTCCGGGGTCGCGTCCTCGACGATCTGGCCGTCGGCCATGAACACGACGCGGTCCGCCGCCTTGCGGGCGAAGCCCATCTCGTGGGTGACCACGATCATGGTCATACCTTCCTTGGCGAGCTGGATCATGACGTCCAGGACCTCGTTGATCATTTCCGGGTCGAGGGCCGAGGTGGGCTCGTCGAACAGCATCACCTTTGGCTTCATGGCCAGGGCGCGGGCGATTGCAACGCGCTGCTGCTGGCCACCGGAGAGCTGAGCCGGAAGTTTGGGGGCCTGATGCCCGACGCCGACGCGTTCCAGCAGTGCCATGGCGTCCTTGTCTGCCTCGCCCTTGGAGACGCCCTTGACCTTGATGGGGCCGAGGGTCACGTTTTCCAGGATGGTCTTATGGGCGAACAGGTTGAAGGACTGGAAGACCATGCCGACGTCGGCACGCAGTTTCGCCAGTTCCTTGCCCTCCTCGGGCAGTTCCTTGCCATCGATCTTGATGTCGCCGTCGTCGATGGTCTCGAGGCGGTTGATGGCGCGGCAGAGCGTCGACTTGCCGGAACCCGAGGGGCCGATGACAACAACAACCTCACCCTTGCGGACGTTCAGGTTGATGTCCTTCAGGACGTGCAACTGGCCGTAATGCTTGTTCACGGCCTTCAGGGAGACGAGGGCATCGCCGGGCACTTGAGTAGTCATAGAACGAATCTAGCGAAGATTGACGCAATATGACCGCAATCACTCGGTTTAGTGCAGATCGTGATTCAAGAGATACCTGCACGTCAGCGTCGCCTGCGGGGCGTCCGCCGGCCTCCCTGCGGCCTCCCGCCCCGGTCCCCGGCCGCCGCCTGCTGCCGCTCCCGCGTCGACGCGCCGACGCGGCGTCGGCCGAGTTCCGCGCTAGCCTATGGGCATGAGTACCGATCCGCAGCACGGCCCCAAGCAAAACGCAGAACAGCAGCCCGCCGGAAAGCCGGCCCGCGAGGCCCGCACCACCCCGGCGCCCAACGGTATCCGCCACAAGGGCCCGCTTGAGCTGCGCCGCAAGGCCGCGAAGGTCACGATGTCCGATCAGACCTTGCTGGACACCAAGGGACCGGGCCAGTTCATCCACACCGACCCCTGGCGCGTCCTGCGGATCCAGAGTGAGTTCGTGGAAGGATTCGGCGCCTTGGCCGATCTCGGCCCGGCGGTCAGCGTCTTCGGCTCCGCCCGCACCGTGCCGGGGAGCCGGAACTACGAGCTCGGCGTCGAGGTCGGACGCCGGCTGGCCGAGGCCGGACTGGCCGTGATCACGGGCGGCGGACCCGGGTCGATGGAGGCCGCGAACAAGGGCGCCGTGCAGGGCAATGGCGTCTCCGTGGGACTCGGGATCGAACTGCCCTTCGAGCAGGGCATGAACCAGTGGGTGGACCTGGGCATCAACTTCCGGTACTTCTTCGCCCGCAAGACCATGTTCGTCAAGTATGCCCAGGGCTTCATCGTGCTCCCCGGCGGCCTCGGCACCCTGGATGAGCTCTTCGAAGCCATGGTCCTGGTCCAAACCCGCAAGGTCACGTCCTTCCCGATCGTGCTGCTGGGAACGGCTTTCTGGAGCCCTATGCTCGCGTGGGTCCGGGACACACTGGTCGCGGAGGGGATGGTTTCGGCCGAAGACCTGGACCTCGTGCAGGTGGTGGATGACCCCGCGCTGGCCGTCGAGCTGGTCGTGGAGGGCGCCGCCCGACACCGGAACCCGAACAGCGGCTCCACCAACGGCGGCGGCACCGTGAGCACCAAGGGAAACGGCTAAGGAACGCGGGGCTGACCCGTCCGGCCGCCGGCGTCTGGCACGATGGTCTAGTGAGTCTCTTCCTGGTCTTCCTGGCGATTGTGCTGATCGGCGTCGCCGTCCTCCTGGGCACCGGCCTGGCGCCGAAAATCTTCCGCCGACACCGGGACGGCGGTGCCGGCGAGTCCTTTGACGACGGTTTCGATGAGCCGGTCGCATCCCTGCCGCCGGTGCTGCTCCCCGAGCGCGCGGCCGCGGCGGATATCGACCGTCTGCGCTTCGCCGTCGGACTCCGCGGGTACCGGATGGACCAGGTGGATCAGGTCCTCGATGATCTGCGGGACCAGATCATCGCCAAGGACCAGAAGATCGAGGCCCTCGGGGAGGAACTGGAACGCCTCCGTCCGCCGACCGAAGAGCGTCCGTGAGCCACGTGGAAGACCCGGAGACTGTCGCCGAGCCTGAGGCCCTGAAACCGCAGGGATTGAACGCGGCGCTGTGGAGCCGCATCGCGGCCGCGGGCGCCCGTATGGCGCGGTGGCCGTGGTGGGTGCAGGTCGCCGGCCTGTACATCGCCGCCCGGCTGGTGAGCGCCTGCATCTTCATGGCTGCCGCCCTGCACCAGGGCGTGAATCCGTGGTTTCCCGCCAAGCCCGACTATTGGAACTTCATCAATATCTGGGACGCCCGCTGGTATGCCGAAGCGCTCCAGGCAGGGTATCCGGCGCTTCTGCCGACCGACGACGCCGGCACCGTCCAGGAGAACACGTGGGCCTTCTACCCCCTGTTTCCCGTGCTGGGCCGGGTGGTTTCCGGGCTCACAGGCACGGGTCCGGCGTGGTCGCTGACGGCCATTGCCCTGGTCTCCGGGATAGGCGCAGCCCTCGTGGCGTACAGGATTTTCCGGCACCGGGCCACGCACCGCTCAGCGCTCTGGGGGACCGTGTTCCTGGCGACTTTCCCGGTGGCGCCGGTCCTGCAGGTGCCTTACGCCGAATCCCTCAACCTGCTGCTGCTAGGCGCCGCGCTGCTGCTCGTCATGGAGCGCCGGTACCTGTGGGCCATGCCCGTCGTGGTCCTGATGTGCCTTTCCCGGCCAACCGGGGTTCCATTTGCCGTGATGCTGGGGCTGTTGTTGCTCTACCGCTTCTGGCAGCGCCTCGCGGCGCCACGCCTCACTGCGCAGGGCTTCGCCACGCAGGGCCCCACTGCGCAGGGTCTCACAACGCAGCGCCCGGACGGCGTTGCCGTCCCCAGCAACCCGGAGCTCTGGTCCCTGGCCGGCCTCACCGCCGTCAGCGGCATTGGCGCGCTGCTGTGGCCGGCCATCGCCTGGGCCGCGACCGGCGATCCGGGCGCCTACACCAAGACCGAAACCGCATGGCGCGGCGATGACCTGGTGCCGTTCAAGCCGTGGTTCGACGCCGGCATCATGCTGTTCGGGCCGACGCTCGGCGTGCTGGCACCCTTCGTGTTCGTTGCCGCGTTCACCCTGTTGATGATGTCCCGGCCCGTGGCCGCCCTTGGCACTGAACTGAGGCTCTGGTGCTGCTGCTACATGGGGTACCTGCTGGTCTTCCTGCACCCCCAGACCAGCACGTTCAGGATGCTGCTGCCGCTGTTCCCGCTCGCCCTCAGCGCCGCCCTTCTCTCGCGTTCCCGCGCCTACCGCGGTGCCGTGGTGGTCATGTTCGTGCTGTTGCAGATCGTGTGGATTGTGTGGCTGTGGGCGTGGGCGCAGCTGCCGGGCGGAGGGGACTATCCGCCGTGACGCACAGCACCATTTCGCGGTGCCGGACCGGCGTGGCGGGACGCGCTGGAAAGTCCAACGATTAGCTACGTGCGCATTGTTACGCGATAATAGAGGGTAAGCAAGGACAGAAGCACACTGAATAAAAGCAGACTGAGTATTCGGAAGCGATCTATTTGTGAGTTTGCCTGTCACGGCGGCCTGGAGGGCTGCCGGGCGGCTTGATTGGCCAAGCGGACGCAGCCCGGCCGGGCTGGTATGTCAGGGACTAATGGAGGGGATATTCCTTATGGCGGCAATGAAACCACGCACCGGCGACGGCCCAATGGAAGTGACGAAAGAGGGACGAAGCCTGATCATGCGTGTTCCGCTCGAAGGCGGGGGGCGGCTTGTAGTCGAACTCAATGCCGCTGAGGCGACAAACCTCAAGGAATGCCTCGTCGGCGTCACCGAATAGCGTCACGCCAAGAGCTTCGCAAAAGGGCGGGGTCCCGGCCAACAGGCTGCGGACCCCGCCCTTTTCTGTCTGCGCTTGACCTCTGCGTCGTGGCGGCGACTCTTTGGCTGCTGTTTCTTGGGCTGCTACTTCTTGACGGCGATCAGCAGGCCGTCGCCGGTGGGCAGCATCGCGGAGGCAAGGCGGTCGTCGTCGCGGATGGACTTGCCGATCTGGCGCAGCACCACCGTGGTGGCTTCCCGGGCGGCCGGATTCGCGACGCGGTCCTTGTCGAGGGCATCGTTGACGATCAGCAGGCCGCCGGACTTGAGCAGCCGCACGGCCTGTTCCACGTAACTGGGGTAGCTCGGTTTGTCGGCGTCGATGAACACAAGGTCGTAGGCCCCGTCCGTAAGGCGGGGCAGGACATCGCCTGCCCGGCCCGAAATGGTGCGGGTGCGGTTGGCGGGGCTGCCTGCTTCCTGGAACGCTTCGCGGGCGGCCTTGAGGTGTTCGACGTCGACGTCGATGGTGGTCAGGACAGCCTGCGGGCCCAGCCCGCGCAGGATGCACACGCCGGACACTCCCGCGCCGGTGCCGATCTCCACCGCGGTCTGTGCCTTGGACGCCGCCGCCAGCACAGTCAGCACGGCGCCCACGCCGGGACCGATCGGGGTCACGCCAAGCTCGAAAGACCGTTCGCGCGCGTGCAACAGGACCTCATCCTCGGCAGGCAGATCTTCTGCGTAGGACCAGCTCGTGGACTTATCGGCGCTCATGGGATATCGCTTTCTGGGCGGCAGGGGAGTGTTCACTACAGCGTACTGTGTCCGGCGGGACGGGACAGGGAGGCGCCAGCACCGTGGCCCCGGCAGGAGGGGAGCAGTTCTGCCTTCGGCGGAAGACCGCGATGGATCAGGAAATTCCCAGCTTATTTTGAAATGATGGGTATCCGCTCATCCGCGTGGTGATCGGCGTCGAATGAAGGGTGCAGGAACCTGTGCGAGCAGGCACAATTCAGGCGTAGGTACCATCCATGAGGGGAGCGGACGATGTCGATTCTGGCACCTGTCCCGGCAACTGAGGCAACTGATTCAACCGGCCAGTCACGGACCGCGGCGGAAGCCGAATGGGTCCGGCCGACCTGGGAGGAAGTGGTGACGAACCACTCCGCCAAGGTCTACCGCCTTGCGTACCGGCTGACCGGAAACAAGTACGACGCCGAGGACCTCACCCAGGAGGTGTTTGTCCGCGTCTTCCGTTCGCTGGAGAACTTCAAGCCGGGCACGCTGGACGGCTGGCTGCACCGGATCACCACCAACCTGTTCCTGGACCAGGCGCGGCGCAAGAGCAGGATCCGCTTTGACGCCCTGGCCGATGACGCCGAGTCGCGGCTGCCGGGCCGGGAGCCCGGGCCGGAGCAAAGCTTCGAATTCAACAACCTCGACGTCGATGTTCAGGCGGCGCTCGAGGAACTTCCGCCGGACTTCCGCGCCGCCGTCGTGCTGTGCGACCTCGAGGGGTTGTCCTACGACGAGGTCGCCGCCGCGCTGGACATCAAACTCGGGACCGTCCGGTCCCGGATTCACCGCGGCCGGACCATGCTGCGTGAAAAGCTCGCGCACCGCGACCCGCGTCCGGCGCAGACGGCCAAGCAGTCCCTCAAGCCGCGGCTCAAGATGCCGCGCATCGCCGGCCTCCTCTGAACCTGTCAATGGGTTTGCTGAGACGTTTACTGGGAGGCTCTGGCTGCGGGTTCTGGGGCAGGACCGGCCGTGCCAGGATCGGCGCTACGAAATGGGCCGCCGGCCGCCATGATCATGTGGAATCGTGCGCCGAATGCCGTGCCCGGCAACAGCGCGAGCGCCAGTACCTCGAGAAGCTCCGCGGCGCCGCCGTGCCCGAGGCCAGCGAGGACCTGACCGCGCGGCTCCTGGCCCGGACCGGGCAGTTGGCCGCGGAACGCGCGGCGGCAGAACGGAAAGCCCCAGCGGAGCCGGAACGGACAGACGCGGAACAGACGGCCCTGGAACGGGCAGCGCCGGAACGGGCAGACGCGGAACGGACAGACCCCGCAGACACGGCGGCGACGGAACAGGGCGGTACCCCTCGGTGGCCGTCAGGGCAGTTCCCCGCAGAATACTCCGTGCCGGAGCGGGCAGCGACCGCCGGAACGGCAGCCGGTAGCGCCGCCGCCCGCTCACAGGGCGAACGCCGCCGCGGCTCCCGCCTGCCAGTGCTGGCAGTCGGAGGAGCCGTCGCCGCCTTGGCCCTCATGACCGGAACCGCGTACGTCATGGGAGGCGACGACGCAGTCCCCGCCGACGGCGCGGGGGCTTCCGCCCTCGCGAACCCGGACATCGCCGGGCTGCCCGCCAGCCGTGAATCGCTCGGTGCGGGGGAGCTGTTCGACGCCGGCGGATCGGGCAGCCCTGGCGTCCCCGGGGCAGAGGGAACCGAGCCCCGTGTTGCGTTCGGCCTGGGCGGTGAGCCCGACTTCACCCCCGGCGGGACGCTGAGCACCGTGCAGCTTGCCGCGTTCCGCTCGCAGGGATGGACATGTCCGGAGCTGCATGACCTCGGATTCCACCTCATCTGGGCCCGCGCCGGCGCCATCGCCGGCAACGAGGTCCTGGAGCTTCGCCTCACGGACGGCCGGCACTATGCCACGGTCCTCGAACAGCACGCTGCGACCCGGGGCCCGGGTACGGCGCCCGCACCCGCCCGGGGCGAAGTTTCACCCATTAACGTGCTGACCGGACACGCCGCCGTGGCGGACGGCTTCACCCCGGCCAAGGCCGGCACGCCGTCGGGCGTACCCGAAACCGGAAATGGCACCCTTTGGGTCAACCCTGCCCCGCCCTACCGGGCCATCTACCAGACCTCCGCGGCCACGTACACGTACATTTCGGACCTGCCGGCCGAGCAGGCCGACGACGGCGTCGCCGCGCTCACCCGGGTCAGCAGCGGCACTGCGGTGCAGGCATCACGGAACGGAATTCCGGAGCGGATCGAGCGTGGACTGAGCCGAATCCTGGAGCACCTGGCCCCGTGAGGCAGGGACGGGCCGGACATGGTCGGCATTCGGCCTTCGCGAAGTCGTCGCCAGCCCGAACGAGAGGGTAATCTTCCTAAAGTGCTTGGAATCAATGGACCGGAGTTCTTACTTCTGCTGATCATCGGCCTTCTGGTGATTGGTCCCAGCAGGCTGCCCGAATACACCCAGAAACTTGCCAATATCGTCAAGGAAGTGCGCCGGATGGCGTCCGGTGCGCGGGAACAGATCAAGGAAGAAGTCGGCATCGACATCGATGAGGTCGACTGGAAGAAGTACGATCCCCGGCAGTACGATCCCCGCAGGATCATCAAGGAAGCGCTCCTGGACGACGACACCAAGCCGGTGAGCACGGGAGCCCCCACCACGGTGTCCGCGGCCGCCGCCGCCGCGACGGCGGTCGCAGAGCGCCGTCCGGCGCGGGTTATCGAGCGGCTGCCCGAAGGCGAACCGGCACCCTTCGACTCAGAGGCGACCTAGGACCCCCAGAGGCGCCTGTGCCCTGATGGCGGGGTCCAGCCACGACGCCGGGCCCGGGCGGCAGCAGCCACCAGCGGGCGCCGTCAGCGGGGCTGCAGGCCCAGCGGCATACCCTTGAGTCCGCGGGGAACGGACGCCAGCTTGCCGGCGATTCCCGCCAGGGCCACGGCCGCAGGCGTCTCCGGACGGCCCAGCACCAGCGGCACCCCGGAATCCCCTCCTTCACGCAGCAGGACTTCGAGGGGAATCTGGCCCAGCAGGGGCACGTCCTCACCTACGGTGGCCGAGAGGCGCTCGGCGAGCACGGCGCCGCCGCCGCTGCCGAACAGTTCCATCCTGCCGCCGTCGGGCATTTCCAGGTATGACATGTTTTCCACGACGCCGGCCACGGTCTGGCCCGTCTGGGTCGCGATCGCGCCGGCCCGCTCGGCAACATCCGCGGCGGCCGCCTGCGGCGTGGTCACGACGAGGATCTGTGCCTTGGGCAGCAGTTGGGCGACGGAGATCGCGATGTCACCGGTGCCCGGGGGCAGGTCCAGGAAGAGGGCGTCGAGGTCGCCGAAGTAGACGTCCGTGAGGAATTGCTCGAGCGCCCGGTGCAGCATCGGGCCGCGCCAAGCCACGGGCTGGTTCCCGGTGACGAACATGCCGATGGAGATCACCTTGACCCCGTAGGCAACCGGCGGCAGGATCATATCGTCCACCCGCGTGGGGGCCTGCGTGATGCCCATCAGTCCCGGAACGGAGAAGCCGTAGACATCCGCGTCCACGATCCCGACACGGAGGCCCTGGGCAGCCAGGGCGCACGCCAGGTTGACTGTCACCGAAGACTTGCCCACGCCGCCCTTGCCGCTTGCGACGGCGTACACCCGGGTCAGCGAGCCGGGCGCGTTGAACGGGATGCCGCGCTGGCCGCCGGCGCCGCGCAGTCGCTCCTTGAGCGCGTCGCGCTGCTCCTGCGTCATGACTTTCAAGTCCACCTCGACGCCGGTGACGCCCGGGACGGCGGACAGGGCCGCCTCGGTGTCGGCTGTGATGGTGCCGCGTAACGGGCAGCCCGCGATGGTCAGAAGTACCACGATCCGCACGCGGCCGCCGTCGGTGATCTCCACGGACTCCACCATGCCGAGCTCGGTGATGGGGCGGCGGAGTTCAGGGTCGATCACGGTGGCGAGTGCGCCGTGCACGGCCTGGTCCAGGGACGTACGGTCTAGCGGGGTGCTCATGCGGGCGATGCTCAGCTTTCGGGGATGGTGCGGTGTGCGGGCTGGCGGACGGGGTCGGAAATGGCCTCCGAAAGGTTCTCCGGCTTGCCCTGCGGCGGCTTCTCCCGCTTGGCCTCGGAAGGGTTCCCCGGTTTGTCCCCGGCAGGCTCCTTCGCCGGTTCATCCCGCTTGCCGCCCGCCTTAACGCGCGGGATCTGCTGGGTCCGGGGGCTCCGCTGCTTGTCGCGCCGCTCCTTCATCTTCTCCTTGACCTTATCCCGCGGGGTCTCGTGGACGCCGGCGGAAGGATCGTGGTTGCGCAGTTCCTCCTGGGCCTCCAGCATGTCCTCCAGCAGGCTGCGCAGCTCGGCGCGGACGTAGTCGCGGGTGGCGACCTCGCGCAGCGCGATGCGCAGGGAGGCAAGTTCCCGGGTCAGGTATTCGGTGTCGGAGAGGTTGCGTTCGGCCCGCTGGCGGTCCTGCTGGAGCGAGACCTTGTCCCGGTCGTCCTGGCGGTTCTGCGCGAGCAGCAGCAGCGGGGCGGCGTAGGAGGCCTGCAGGGACAGCATGAGGGTCAGCAGCGTGAAGCCGAGTGCCCGTGAGTCGAACTGCCATTCCTCCGGAGCCCACGTGTTCCAGCCCAGCCAGAAGAGGCAGAACACGGTCATGTACATCAGGAACTGGGGCGTGCCCATGAAACGGGCGAACCCTTCCGTGGCATGGCCGAAGGCGTCCGGGTCGGGACGGAAATTGGGCAGGATCCGCTGCCGTCCGCTCAGGGGCGTGTCGAGGCCGCCGGTTGTCCTGTTGCCAGGACGGACATTGGAGGTCCGTGGTGCTGTGGGATCAGCCAATGCGGCCTCCAAGCTTCCTTATCGGGGCGTCGTCATCGTGGGCGCGCCAGTCGTCCGGCAACAGATGATCAAGCACGTCGTCAACAGTCACCGCCCCCACAAGCCGTCCGTCCTCGTTGACAACGGGGAGTGAGTTGAGGTTGTACGTTGCCAGCGTGCGGGCGACCTCGCTGATGTGGGCCTGGTCGGAGACCGGTTCCAGGTTCTTGTCCACCAGGTTCCCCAGCGGTTCCGGCGGCGGAAAGCGCAGGAGCTGCTGGATATGGACGACGCCGAGGAAACGTCCCGTCGGGGTCTCCAGCGGTGGCCTGGCGACGAAGATTGAGGACGCAAGAGCGGGGGAGAGCTCCTCCCGGCGGACGTGCGCGAGTGCCTCGGCGACCGTTGCTTCCGGGGGCAGGATTACCGGCACGGGCGTCATGAGCCCGCCGGCGGTGTCCTCGTCGTATTCGAGCAGGCGGCGGACGTCCTCAGCGCCCTCGGGTTCCATCAGCTGCAGGAGTTCCTCGGCCTGCGCGCTCGGGAGCTCGGCAAGGAGGTCCGCGGCGTCGTCGGGGTCCATTTCCTCGAGGACGTCCGCGGCGCGGTTGACGTCCAGGGCGGAGAGGATCTCCACCTGGTCACCTTCCGGCATCTCCTGCAGGACGTCCGCGAGCCGCTCGTCCTGGAGTTCGCTGGCAACCTCGAAGCGGCGCTTGTCGCTCATTTCCTGCAGGGCTTCGGCGAAGTCGGCCGGCTTGAGGTCCTCGTGCGTGGCCACGAACTGGGTGGCGGCCTGCGGCTCGGTCTTGGCGCCCTGCAGTGCATCGGCCCAGTCGATGATCATGGTTTCGTTGCGGCGCAGCCGGCTCAGCGGCGAGAGGGAGTGGCCGCGGCGGACGAAGAGCTTGCTGACGAACCAGTCGCCGGAGCGATGCCGGTCCATGGCGATGTCCTCGATGGTCGCATCGCCGCTGCCGTCCGCGAGGGTCACCCGGCGGTCGAACATTTCCGCCACCACGAGGGTTTCCGCGCCGCGCTGTTCGAAGCGGCGCAGATTGACCAGACCGGTGCAGATGATCTGGGTTTGGTCGATGGACGTAATCCGGGTCATTGGGACGAACACGCGCTTCTTGCCGGGGACCTCGACGACGATGCCCACCACGTGCGGGGCGCCCCTGGTTCCGCGGGAGAGCACCACGACGTCGCGCAGCCGGCCCAGGCGGTCGCCCAATGGGTCGAAAACGTCCAGTCCGAGGAGGCGCGCGACAAACACTCGCGAAAGATTCGTGCTCACTCCTACAGGCTACCGAGTCTGCTCTCTTTTAGCTGAATTTCCAGCCGCACACCAGCCGGATAGGTGAGAATGGGCTTATGTCAAACATTTTTGGTCCCAGGGCCGGTGCCCCCAACGGTTCGGACGAGGCCCGAGCCGTCCCGAGAGGCGACGTCGTCGGTTCCTACAACTCCTACCTGGATGCCCAGAAGGCGGTGGACTATCTGGCTGACCAGCAGTTCCCCGTGCAGATGGTGTCGATCGTGGGCAACGAACTGAAGATGGTGGAGCGGGTGACTGGCAGGCTGACCTACCCCCGCGTCGCCCTGTCCGGCGCCCTCAGCGGCATGTGGTTCGGCCTGTTCGTCGGCGTCATGCTGTCCTTCTTCTCCACGACCCCCGGCTATTTCTCGATTGTGACGTCCGTGCTGATGGGTGCCGCGTTCTTCATGCTGTTCGGCATCGTCACCTACGCCATGCAGCGCGGCAAGCGTGACTTCACCTCAACGAGCCAGGTGGTGGCGACCAACTACGACGTCGTGGTCTCCTTCGAGGCCGCCGGCGAAGCGCGGCGCCTGCTCCACCAGCTGCCCATGACGCCGCATGACGCGTCCGGTGCAACGGCCGGCGGCTACGCGCAGCACGACTACCGTCACCAGGAACCGCAGCAGCCCAGCCCGCAGCAGTCCGGGCAGCAGGGCCATGCGCCCCAGCGTCCCGCGGGCTGGAACGATCCGTACGGCCAGAGGACGCCGGAGACCGGCGGCGAGCCAGCCGGACAGTATCAGGGCGGTGTGCCCCAGCAGGAGGGTGCCGCAGGCCCGGCCCAGCCGGCACCGGCCACGGAGGAGACAGCCCGGCCCGCTGGCCGGGTCTCGGGTGTGACCTATCCGGACCTTCCGGACGGCCGCCCGCAGTACGGGGTCAGGGTCACGGACAGCGACAAGCCCGCGCCGGGCCAGGATGACCAGCAGCACTGATTCCGGCACTGATTCCAGACGGCACTGATTTCGGGCAGTAAAATCAGGCAGCAAAAGGGGAGGGTCCCGGATGTCCGGGACCCTCCCCTTTTCTGGTCTAAGCCTTTTTCGGAGCTACGCCTTCTTGATTTACGGCGTCTGGCCGTCCACCTCCAGGTAGATGCCCGCCATCCAGGACTCGACGTCGTCCGCCTTGCGCGGCAGTGCAGCGCTGAGGTTGACGGGGCCGCCGGCCGTCATAAGGATGTCGTCCTCGATCCGGACGCCGATGCCGCGATATTCCTCGGGGATCCCGATGTCTTCACTCTTGAAGTACAGGCCGGGTTCGATCGTGAACACCATTCCGGGCGTGAGCACGCCGTCGAGGTAGAGTTCCCGCTTCGCCTGGGCGCAGTCGTGGACGTCGAGGCCGAGGTGGTGGCTGGTGCCGTGCGGCATCCACCGGCGGTGCTGCTGGCCCTCGGTGCTGACGGCTTCCTCCACGGAGACGGGCAGGAGGCCCCATTCGGCGAGCCGTTCCGCCAGGACGGTGGTGGCTGCGGTGTGGATGTCCCGGAACTTGGTGCCCGGCTGGGCAGCGGCAAAGCCGGCGTCGGCGGCGTCGAGCACTGCCTCGTAGACCTTGCGCTGGATCTCGGAGAACTTGCCGTTGGCCGGCAGCGTGCGGGTGACGTCGGCCGTGTACAGGGAGTCGGCCTCGACGCCGGCGTCCAGCAGCAGCAGTTCACCGGCATTGACCTTGCCGGTGTTCCGCGTCCAGTGCAGCACGGTGGCGTTGTTGCCTGAGGCGGCAATGGTGTCGTAGCCGAGCTCGTTGCCTTCCTCGCGGGCCCGGGCGAAGAACGCCCCTTCCACCACGCGCTCGCCGCGGTGGTGGGTCAGCGCCCGGGGAAGAGCCTTCACGACCTCCGTGAAGCCTGCCACGGTGGCGGCGACGGCGGTCTTCATCTGTTCGATTTCCCACTCGTCCTTGAGGAGGCGCAGTTCCGAGAGGGCCTCGGTGAGCTTTTCGTCCAGGGCGTCGAGCACGCTCAGGTCAAGGTTGTCCGGGTCCTTGGCCGTGTTGTAGCGGGCTGTGTCCACGAGGGCGTCGATGTTGTCGTCAACCTTGCGGACCAGCCGGATGGAGATCCCGCCGATTTCGGGCGCACCGACGTTCTTGGTAATGGCGAGTTCGAGTTCGGCTATGTCCGCGGTGGCCAGTCCGAGCTTCGCCTGGAACTCGGCCAGGGTCGGGCGTGCGCCGATCCAGAACTCCCCGGAGCGCGAATCAGCGTAGAACTGCTCGGTGTCGCGGCCGGCCAGTGGGCGGAAGTACAGGGTGGCGTGGTGGTTTCCGCCGTCGTCGCCCGCGCCCTCCGCCACCGGTTCCAGGATCAGGACCGCATCCGGTTCGTGGTCCAGGCCGAGGCCGGTGAGGTGCGCGAAGGCCGAGTGCGGCCGGAAGCGGTAGTCGCAGTCGTTCGAGCGGACCTTCAGCGGGCCGGCGGGGATGACCAGGCGTTCACCTTTGAACTGGCCTGAGATGGAGCGGCGCCGGGCTGCGGCGTGGCCCGCGACGGCGTCCCGTTCGGGGAGCTGTTGCGTGGCCGGCGCCCAGTTGCTGGCCATGAAGGCCTTGAAAGCGTCGGAGCTGGGCCGCTGCGAGCGGTTGTTGACGCGCTCTTCGAGGGGCTCGGAAGCGGAGATTAGGGTGTTATCTGCATCGTTCACCGTCCCATAGTCTCACCAGCGCCGCGGCTTAGGCCAACGGCGCGCTCGCGCTGCAGGGCGGCTGCGGGGCCCTGACACGAAGGAGGCGGGGCTTTGGATCCGGCCATCTACTAGGCTGGTGAGGTGAGGATTGACCTGCATGCGCACTCCAACGTTTCCGACGGCACCCAGGCGCCGGCTGACGTCATGGAGTCCGCAGCCGCTGCCGGCCTCGATGTCATCGCCCTGACCGATCACGATTCCACTGCCGGGTGGGCCGAGGCCGCCGCCGCTGCCCGGAAAACCGGGGTCGCCCTGGTCCCGGGCATGGAGATCTCGTGCCGCACGGCGGAAGGCATCAGTGTCCACTTGCTCAGCTACCTCCACGACCCCGCGCATCCGGGACTGCTTGAGGAAATCACGAAGTCAAAGGATGCCCGGCACACGAGGGCACAGCGGATGGTCACCCTTTTGTCCGAGGACTACCCGCTGACATGGGACGACGTGATCCATCACGTCGCGCCCGGCGCCACCCTGGGCCGCCCGCACATTGCCGACGCGCTCGTCGCCGCCGGCGTGGTGGAGGACCGGGCCGAGGCCTTCGGTTCCATCCTCACCTCACGATCGCGCTACTGGGTCCAGCACTACGCGCCGGAGCCGGCGCTCGCCGTCGAACTCGTCCGTGCAGCAGGCGGCGTCCCGGTGTTCGCCCACCCCGTCGCCTCTGCCCGCGGGCGGATCGTGGGGGAGGAGACCTACCGGGAGATGATCGACGCAGGGCTGGCCGGCCTGGAAATCTACCACCGGGACAATCCCGAGGAAGGCCGTAAGTTCCTGCGCCGCATCGCCGAACGGTACGGCCTGCTGGTCACGGGGTCTTCCGATTATCACGGCGCAGGCAAGCCCAACCTGCTGGGGGAGAACCTGACCTCCGCGGAAGTCTTTGCCCGGATCGAGGAACTGGGTACTGGCTCGTCCGTGGTCCGCTGAAGGCCCGCGACCCGGCGTTGCGCTATCACTTTGCGGCCCCTAGAGGCCGGAATAGCCGCCACAAGTGATAGCGCAACGGGCGGAGTGGCGGGTCAGGCGGGCGGCGGGGTCAGGCCGTCGGGAACGACGTGAACTGCGCCTTCGCGGCCAGGCGCTTGGCCATGACGTCGATGGCCGGCTGGTTCTGGTCCACGCACACGAACCTGCGGTCGAGTTTCGCGGCCACGGATCCGAGCGTGCCGGAACCGGCGAAGAAGTCCAGGCACCAGTCGCCGGGCCGGCTTGAGGCCGCAACCACGCGGCGGATGAGCCCCTCCGGTTTCTGCGTCGGGTAGCCGGTCTTCTCCTTGCCTGTCGGCGAAACGATCGTGTGCCACCACACGTCCGTGGGAAGCTTGCCGAGCTCGCGCTTGGCGGGGGTGACAAGTCCGGGCGCCATGTATGGCTCACGGTCCACCTCGGCGCTGTCGAAGTGGTACTTCGCCGGGTTCTTGACGTAGACAAGGATGTTGTCGTGCTTGGTGGGCCAGCGGTACTTGGCCCGCGCACCGTAGTCGTACGCCCAGATGATCTCGTTCAGGAAGCATTCCCGGCCGAAGATCGCGTCCAGCATGACCTTCGCGTAGTGCACCTCGCGGTAGTCCAGGTGCAGGTACAGCGTGCCGTCGTCGGCCAGGAGCCGCCAGGCCTCCACGAGCCGGGGCTCGAGGAAGGACCAGTAGTCGCTGAACGCGTCGTCGTACTTATGCAGCGCACCCTTGATGGTGTCGTAGGACCGGCCCTTGAACCCGACGCGGTCACCCTCGCCGCCGGCGTTGAGCACCATCTTGGTTTCCTGGCGCCGCTGGACCCTGCCGGTGTTGAAGGGCGGGTCCACGTAAATCAGTGTGAAGGCGCCGTCCGGCAGCGTGGGGAGGTATTCCGCGTTATCCGCGTGAACCACCAGGTTGCTGCCGTCCGGCGCCCAGACGGTGTCAGTCATGGAGGGGATTAGGCCTCGGCGCCGCTCGGCTGTGCGTCGCCGCCGGCCACTACCTCGCCGTTGCGACGGCGGGTGCGGGTCCGGCGCCGGGCACGGGTTGCCCGGTCCACCTCGGTGGGGGCCTTCGCCGTTGCGGCGGCAGCAGTTTCCGGGCCCTGTCCGCTGGCGGTGGACACGGTATCGGCCTCGGCGGGACGGCGACGGCGGTCGCCGGACCGTCCGCCGGCTTCGGCGCCGCTGCGGCGCGAGTCGCGGCCGCCGGTGCGGCTGCCTTCACGTGCACCCTCGCGGCCGCCGGTGCGGCTGCTCTCGCGGGCGCCGTCACGGCTGCCCGTACGGCTGCTTTCCCGGGCGCCGTCCTTTGCGCTGCCGCGCGAGTTCTTCTTGCCGGTCTCGCCGAGGTCCTCGAGGACCTCCGCGTCGACGCCGGCGAGCACTCGCTTGTCGCGGGGGAGCCGGCCCTTGGTGCCCGCAGGGATGTCGAGTTCCTCGAACAGGTGCGGCGAGGAGGAATAGGTCTCCACGGGCTCGGGGTAGCTCAGGCCCAGGGCCTTGTTGATGAGCCCCCAGCGCGGCATGTCATCCCAGTCAACGAAGGTCACAGCGGTGCCCTTGTTGCCCGCGCGGCCGGTGCGGCCGACGCGGTGCAGGTAGATTTTCTCGTCCTCGACGCACTGGTAGTTGATCACGTGCGTGACGTCGTCGACGTCGATGCCGCGGGCGGCGACGTCGGTGGCCACGAGGACGTCCACCTTGTTGTTGCGGAAGGCGCGCAGCGCCTGTTCGCGGGCGCCCTGGCCGAGGTCGCCGTGGATGGCGGCGGCGGCGAAACCGCGGTCCACCAGTTCCTCGGCCACCTTCGCTGCGGTGCGCTTGGTCTTGGTGAAGATGATGGTACGGCCGCGTCCGCGGGCCTGCAGGATGCGGGCTACCACTTCCACCTTGTCCATGCTGTGGGCACGGTAGATCAACTGGCGGATGTCGCGCTTGGTCAGGCCTTCGTCGTCCGGGTCCGCGGCGCGGATGTGGGTCGGCTGGGTCATGTAGCGGCGGGCCATGGCGATGACCGGGCCGGGCATGGTGGCCGAGAACAGGAGCGTCTGGCGGACTGCGGGGGTACCGGCGATCAGGGTCTCGACGTCCGGCAGGAACCCGAGGTCCAGCATTTCGTCGGCCTCGTCGAGGATGACGATCTTGACGTTCTTCAGGCTCAGGTGCTTCTGCTTGTAGAGGTCGATCAGGCGGCCGGGGGTGCCGACAACAACTTCGACGCCGTTCTTCAGCGCCTCGACCTGCGGCTCATAGGCGCGGCCACCGTAAATGGTGGCGATGCGGGCGTTGCGTTTCTTGGCGGCGTTCTCGAGGTCCTTGGCCACCTGGACGGCGAGTTCGCGGGTGGGCACAATCACCAGGGCCTGCGGGGCGCCCGGCACGGCCAGCTTGTCGAAGCCGGCGTCGTCACGGCCGACGACGCGCTGCAGCGCCGGGATGCCGAAGCCGAGGGTTTTGCCCGTGCCGGTCTTGGCCTGGCCGATGATGTCATGCCCCGCCAGTGCGACCGGCAGCGTCATGGCCTGGATCGGGAACGGGTGGGTGATGCCGGCGTCGGCCAGCGACTCCACGATGTCCGCGCGGACGTTGAAGTCGGCGAAGGTCTTTTCGGCAATCTCGTGCGGCTTTTCGTCCGAGATGATTGTTTCTTCGGGCTCGATGGTCTCCGTGCCGGACTCATCGGTCAGAAGCTGGTGCGTGTGCAATTCACTCACAGGGGAGTTTCCTTATTCATTTTGGGCTGCGCTGCTTGCTCAACGGGGCCGGCCGATGTGGCCGTTCCGGAGCACGCTCAGGCGCGCAAGCATTTCCAGTGGAAGCCGATCGCGGGCTATCTAAATGCTGGCACTGGGGACCAGCGGGTGGATCTCAAGATCGCGTAGGGGCGGGCTTGTTGAATTCGAAAATCATGGAAATCAACGACCGGGCATCCATTTCTACTTCTCCAGTCTAGCTGTACAAGGCCCGGATCCTCGACTGGACCCGTCATCACGCCCCGGGAGCGTGCCGGCTGCGGACTGATAAGGGACTGTCAGCCCACGAGCTCCAGCTGGATTTCGCGTGTGGCGATGTCTGAGGACACCACCCGGACCCGGACTTGCGTGCCCGGTTCCAGTTCGCCGGGGCATCGCGCGGTCACGGCGGGCTCGGCGATCTGGACGATCCCGGACGGGCCGTTTCCGTTGCCGTTGGCTTTGCCGCCGTTCCCATTCCCGTTCCCGCTGCCATTGGTGTTGCTCTTCGCCGGTTTGGGGCCGGAGATGACGACGGCGTCGAATTCCTGGCCGACGTGGTTGACGAGCAGCGCCGCCTCCACGGTGTCCAGCGACAGCCGCTCCAGTTTCGCGGCAAGCTGGTCCGAGGTGCCCATGATGGCCGGGAGGGACGGCAGGGCATCCCGGGCCCAGGCCGGAACTTCGGTGCCGTTGCTCAGGGCCTCGCAGATCACCAGCACGAAGCGGTCGACCAGCCGCCGCAACGGCGCCGTGGAATGGGCGTAGGCGGCGCCGATGGCGGACTGGACTGCGGCTCCCGGCACCGTGCCGTCGAAGTGCGTGTACCCGGCACCGCGGAAAAGCATCCCGGCCGAATGCACAATGGCCAGCTGCCGGGGGTCCGTGGGGTCCAGCGTCCGCAGGTACTCGCCGTAGCGCATTTCCCCGTCCCAGGGCTTGCCGAGAGCGTGGGTCTGGCGGTGGAAGTGCCTCAGTGAAGCCTCATCCGGGGCGGGCATGGTGCGCAGGATGCCGACCTTGCCCTGGAGCATGAGCGCGGCGGCGGCCATCCCGGTCATGAGCGAAATCTGGGCGTTCCAGTCCTCCACCGGCAGCGGCGGGGCCGCCACGATCCGGTAGCCGCCGTCGGGCAGCTGCTGGATTTCCTGTTCCGGCATGTTCAGGCTTGCGCCGCCGCGCAGGCGTTCCAGCTCCACCCGCTTGATGCCTACCTCTTTCAGCAACTGCAGCACTGGCGCCGCGGTGCCGGCGTCGAGCTCGGCCTGGACGCCTTTGTAGCTGAGTTTCGCGCGGCTGCGGACCTGTGCCCGGCGCACGAGGACTGAGGTCACCTCTGCCGCGGCGTCGAGCTCGAACTCCCAGACGAACGCCGCGCAGAGCTGCCCGGCGAGCAGGCTGCCGGCGGCCTCGCTGATGATTTCCGGGTGCAGCGGAATCCGGCCGTCCGGAGTGTAGAAGGTCTGGCCGCGGCGCCGGGTCTCGGCGTCGAGCGCGCCGCCCGGGGCGACAAAGGACGGGACGTCGGCGATGGCGTAGAACACCTTGTAGCCGCCGTCGCTCCGTTCGATGAACAGGGCCTGGTCGAGGTCAGTGGACGATGCCGGATCAATGGTCACGAACTCGACATGTGTGAGGTCCAGGTCCGGCAGCTTGTGCTCGGCCACAGCCGCCTCCGCGTCGCGCAACACGTTCTCGGGGAACGGACCGGGAAGTTCCAGCGTGGTGCGCAGCGCCTTGAGAGCCCCGGCAAGCTGGTTCTGCTGCTCGTGGACACTGGGGGTCAGGCGATGATGGGACACGAAAATCAGGGTAGCCCGATTTCCGCTATTAGTCTTGGATGATGAGCGCAACTGCGGACGATCCTGCCCTCTACAACAGCTTCCTGGCGGATCTGCTGGGAGTCATGGCGTACGGCGAGCTTTCTGCCTTCGAACGGCTGTCCTCGAGCGCCCGGTATTCGCCCACGCTGCATGACCGTGCAGTGCTGGGCAGGATGGCCGTGGACGAGTTCCAGCACTACGAACTCGTCCGCGCCCGGCTCGAGCACATGGGCCTGGACACGGAGGCTGCCATGCTGCCGTTCCAGCCCTCAGTGGACCACTTCCACGAGCGCACGCGCCCGGCGGACTGGTACGAGGCGCTCATGAAGGCCTACGTGATCGACACGGTCTCCGCTGACTTTTACAGCGCCGTCGGCCGGTACGTCGACGCCGGGACCCGGGAGCTGATCGGGCAGGTCCGCTCCACGGGCGAGTCTACGGCCGTGCTGCAGGAGCGTCTCAAGGCGGCCCTCGCCGATGACCCCCGGCTCGCGTCGCGCCTGGCGCTGTGGGCCAGGCGCCTGCTGGGTGAGGTCCTGACCCACGCCCAGCGGGTCAGCCTTGAGCACGAGTTCCTCGCCGGGCTCTCGGGGCTGGACGACGCCGACGCCAGGGAGCTGGTCAGCGGCCTGACGGCCGAACTCGCAGCGAACCACGCGCGCAGGATGGCAGGGCTGGGGCTGGCCGGGTAGGTCCAGTACCGAGCGCCAGCCGCGGTGCCGGCGAGGGTGCAGGCCTGGTTGCCGGCCAGGGTGGCCGCGGCCCGGAACGCCGGCGGGCTTGTGGGCCGGGGAACCTGCCTAGGATTCCGCGGCGTCCAGCGCCGCCAGCAGTGCACCCGCGGCGTGGGCCGGATCAGCGGCGTCGGTGATCGCCCGGACCACCACGATCCGCCGGGCGCCGGCCTGGACTACCTGCTCGACGTTGCTGAGGTCGATCCCGCCGATCGCGAACCACGGCACGACCCCGTCGACTTTGCCGGTGCCGTCCGCTTTCGCCCGGCCGATTGCCTGGGCGGCGTAGCGCACCAGGTCGAGGCCGACGGCGGCGCGTCCCGGCTTGGTGGGCGTCGCCCACACGGGTCCCACACAGAAATAGTCGAGTCCTTTACGGCCTGGTGAGGCGGCAATGGCGGCGTCCACCTGTTTCGGGCTGTGGGTGGACAGGCCGATCACGGCATCCTTGCCCAGGAAGCCGCGGGCGGCGTCGAACAAAATGTCCTTTTGGCCGATATGGAACACCGGCGCCCCGGACAAGGAGGCGATGTCAGCCCGGTCATTGACGGCCCACAGCCGTCCGTGGCGCTGTGCTGCCGCGTGAAGGACCTCCAGGAGTTCGAGTTCCTCCGCCGCCTCGAGCGATTTGTCGCGCAGCTGGATGATGTCAACGCCGCCTGCGAAGGCGGCGTCAACGAAGTCCTCGAAGTCGCCGCGGTCCCTGCGGGCGTCGGTGCAGAGGTAGAGGCGGGCGGTGGTGTGGAGGGGGTCCTGGCTCATGGGACCAGCCTAGTTCCTCTAAACTGGGCGCATACCGCGGGAGCCCGCAGCAGCCATGTCGCCGCTGCACGGCTGAGAGGGCGTCAGAGCCGACCGCTTGACCTGATCCGGCTAGTACCGGCGTAGGGAAGGAATTTTTTTATGGGCTCACGAGCCGGCCGCACAGCCGAAGCCGCAAATGACGCCGCTTCCAGAGTTTGTGACACCGGGCCCGGTACCGCAGGGGACATCAGCGCCGAAGGCATCACCACAGACATCACCGCAGACGTTGCCGTGATCGGCGGCGGCGTGATCGGCCACGGCATCGCGTTCGAGGCCAGCCGCGCGGGCCGGTCCGTGGTGCTGATCGATGATGCTCCCGGCAGCGGAGCCAGCTGGGCCGCGGCCGGCATGCTGGCCCCCGTGAGCGAGCTGCACTACCAGGAGGAGCAGCTCCTGGAGCTGATGCTTGAGTCCTCCCGGCTGTGGCCCGGATTCGCTGCCGAAGTGGACGCCGGTGCCGGGATGGACGCCGGTGCCGGGGGCACGGAATCTCGGGCCGGTACCGGCTACCTGACGACGCCGACCCTGGCCGTCGGGGCCGACGCGGCGGACCGGCGCGCGCTCGCGGACCTGAGGGAAGTCCAGCAGGCCTGCGGCCTCACCGTGGAACCGCTGACAGTGCGCGAGGCGCGGAGCCGGGAGCCGCTGCTGAGTCCCGGCATCTCGTGCGCCTTCGACATCCCGGCCGATCACCAGGTGGACCCCCGCCTCCTGATCGCCCGGCTCGCCGGCGTGCTCGGCACGGAGGGCGGGAGCTTGATCCGGCGGCGCGCGGCGGGCCTGCTGTGGCAGGACGGACAGGTTGCGGGCGTACGGCTGGCGGGTGGCGGTTTCGTGCGGGCTGCAGAAACCGTCGTCGCCAACGGGCTCGGCGCCGCCGGGCTCGAGGAGCTGCCCGCCGGACTGGCGCTGCCGCTGCGGCCCGTCTACGGCGACATCCTGCGCCTTCGCGTGCCCCCGCATCTTCAGCCGCTGCTCACCGCAACCGTGCGGGGCATGGTGCGCGGGGTCCCGGTGTACATCGTTCCCCGCCAGGACGGCACCGTGGTGATCGGAGCCACCCAGCGCGAGGACGGACCGTCGAATCCGCATGCCGTATCTGCCGGCGGCATCTACCAGCTGCTGCGGGACGCCCAGCAGCTGGTGCCCGGGGTCGCCGAGCTGGAGCTGCTGGAAGCCACGGCCCGAGCCCGGCCCGGCACCCCGGACAACGCCCCGTTGCTGGGGCGGGTCGCGCGCCCGGGCGGCGGGGACGTCCCGGGACTGATCATCGCCACAGGTTTCTTCCGGCACGGCGTCCTGCTGACCCCCGCCGCTGCCGCCGTATGCCGGCAACTCATGGACGGGACGCCGGACCCGCGCTGGGCCGGGTTCCGCCCCGACCGTTTTTCCCGCATCCCGGATACGTCCGGAGACAGCCCCAACAAGGAAGCAGCATGAACATCAGACTGAACGGAACGGAGCGGAGCGTCGCCGACGGCGCCTCCGTCAGCACACTCGTCAGCCAGCTCACGGGCCGCAGCATCGGCCCCGACGGCCGGGCTGCAGACGGGGGCAAACTCGGTGTCGCCGTGGCCCGCAATGCCGAAGTGGTGCCGCGCAGCCAGTGGCACGCCACGGCGCTCGCCGACGGCGACGACGTCGAACTTGTCACGGCAGTCCAGGGAGGATGACCAGCATGAACGAGACGACGTTGGCAGGAACACCGGCCGTACCGGTGACCGGGGCGGTGGCCGACCCGTTCGTGGTCGACGGCGTGGAGCTCAGCTCCCGCCTCATCATGGGTACCGGAGGTGCGCCGAGCCTGGACGGGCTGGGGGCCGCGCTCGTGGCCTCCGGGACCGAGCTGACCACGGTGGCGATGCGCCGCTATTCGCCGGCCGAGACGGGCTCGCTGTTCCAGCTGCTCGATGACCACCAGATCCGGGTGCTGCCCAACACGGCCGGCTGTTTCACCGCCAAGGATGCTGTCCTCACCGCCGAGCTGGCCCGGGAGGCCCTGGAAACGGACTGGGTCAAGCTCGAAGTCATTGCCGACGAGCACACCCTGCTGCCGGACGCAGTCGAACTCGTGGACGCCACCGAACAGCTCGTGGCCCGCGGCTTCAAGGTCTTCGCCTACACCAACGACGACCCCGTGCTTGCCCTCCGGCTCGAAAACCTCGGCGCGACAGCCGTGATGCCGCTGGGCGCCCCGATCGGCACCGGCCTGGGCATCCTGAACCCGCACAACATCGAGCTGATCGTCTCGCGCGCGTCCGTGCCCGTGGTGCTGGATGCCGGGATCGGCACGGCCTCGGACGCGGCCCTGGCGATGGAACTCGGCTGCGACGCCGTGCTGCTGGCCACGGCCGTGACCCGGGCGCAGAATCCCGTGCTCATGGGCGAGGCCTTCAAACACGCCGTCATCGCCGGTAGGCTGGCAAAAAAGGCTGGCAGGATCCCACGCCGCGAGCACGCGCTGGCGTCCTCGGCGATGGAAGGCCGGGCCGAATTCCTCTGAGTCCGGCCGCTCCCGGTAGGCCGCCAGTCTTGTCGGTCAACCAGTCAAGGAGACTGTCATGGCAGCCACGGACGACATCCTCACCCGCCCCCAGCTCGACGAAGCGCTGGCGGGCCTGCCGGACTGGCGGTACCGCCTCGGCGGGCTGGTGACCGTGTACACGGCGCCGACGGCGGCCGCGGCACTGGAGCTGATCGCCGCCGTCGGGCGCCTCGCCGAAGAGCAGAACCACCACCCGGACCTGGACTGGCGCTACAATCGGGTCTTTCTTCGCTACAGTTCCCATGACGCCGGCACCGAGGTGACGCCGAGGGACGTCAAAGCGGCGACGGCGGCCAGCGTGGCGGCCGCCGCAGTCGGTGCCACCGCGCAACCGGGGTTGTACCGGACGGTGGAAGTGGCCATCGATTCGGACAATCCCGCCGGGATTTCGGAGCTCTGGCGGGTCGCCCTCGGTTACCGCAAGGGCAGGTTCGGGGATCTCACTGACCCCTACGGCCGCGGCCCCTCGCTCTGGTTCCAGGAAACCTCCACCCCGAACGCCAACCGCATCCACCTGGACATCCACAGGAGCAAGGCCGAGTCCGGCTCCGTACTGGAGAAGACCGCGGCTACCGGGGCCTCAATGAACCGTGACCACGCACCCAACTGGGTGGTGGTCACGGATGCGCAGGGAAACCGTCTGTGCCTGTACACCGAAGACGGCCACGGGCCGGACCTGCCGGCGTAGGGCAGCCCCCTTGACGGGGTAATGCCCGGTCAGAGCTTCAGGATGGTTGTGAGCCGCTCGGTGTCCTGCCGGGTCCGGGTCTTGCCGAGGTACACCACGGCCGCGATCGAGGCCGCAGTGCCCAGGACCATCGGCAGGATCCACGGGATCCAGGTCAGGCCCGGCTGGTAGCCGAGCCCGGCGGCAATGAAGATGATCCAGCTCAGCATGCCGACGGTCGCAGCGACTCCGGCTGGGACGCTGACGCCGTATTTCGTGTGCCGCTTGTCGTTGGCCCACACCACGAAGCCCGCAGCAACGGTCACCATGGCAACCACAATCAGAGAAAGCATTCAGGACACCTCACGCTTGTGAAGAAAACGACAGTGAGTAAACGGTAGTGAAGAAAGCGAAGCGGTACCGAAGGATTCAGCCGGGAAGCTGCTCCGACGGCGGCCGCTCGGACGGCGGGGCTAGAGAGCGCCGAAGCCGACGCGGCGGGCCTCTTCTGCTCCGATTTCCACGTAGCCCAGGACATTGGCGGGGACGATCACCAGGCGGCCCTTGTCGTCCTTCAGCCGCAGTTCGCCGCCCTTGGCGATCGCCTCGGCGACTACCTTGGCGACGGTGTCGGCGTCCTGGGTCGATTCGAGGACAAGTTCGCGGCCAATGTTCTGAATACCAATCTTTACTTCCACAGCAAGGCCTCCCAGCCAATCAACGTCCAAAGAATGTCTAAGGTCAATCTCTATTTGTAGTCTAGGTCTCTTTGGGGAAGCGGGAGATTCCGCGCCAAGCTAAACGGTAGATGAGGTCGCTGGCAACATCGAGGTCCAGGTTCCCGTCCGTTTCCAGCCAGTACCGGGCGCTCACGTGGGCCATTCCGGCGAGCCCGCGGCCCAGCAGTTGGGCTTCGAGGTCGGGCAGTTTCGTGTCCTCGGCGATGACGCGCGCGACGGCGTCGGCAAAGGTCTTGTTGAACGTTTCCAGCCGTGCGCTGACGTCGGGATCGTTAATCAGGTCCGATTCGAAGACGAGCCGGTGCGCCTGGTCGTCGTGGGCGATGAAGCGGAAGTAGGCGCGCATGACCGCCTGGACGCGTTCGTCATTGTCTGTGGTGGAATTCAGCGCGCCAAGCAGCAGATCGATCAGCTTGCTGAGGTGGCTGTCCAGCAATGCGAGGTAGAGGTCCCGCTTGGAAGGGAAGTGCTGGTACAGCACCGGCTTGCTGACATGGGCGGTCTCGGCGATCTCATCCATGGCGGCGCCGTGGTAGCCGTTCGCGACGAAGACTTCCTGCGCAGCCGCCAGCAGCTGCGCCCGGCGTTCGTCACGGGGGAGGCGGGCCGAACGCTGTCCGCTCCGCGTCTGTCCGGCCGGCGGCTTGCCGTTCTCGTCCCGCTCCGCCGGTGCCTGATGAACCACTGTCGGCCTTCTTTCCCTTTTCACCCCAATTGCGCGCAATCGCACTCAACTGCACTTGTACTGAACTACCTTGCACTCAATTACACCTTACGCGCGGGTAATATGACCTGGCGGTATCTTGGGGCATAGATTGAAGTATGGCTTCCAAGTTCACCGCTTCCGGTGCCCCCGCAACCCCCCGGCCGCAGCTGGACCCGCGGCCCGGACCGCTGGTTGCTCCGGCAGGGGACCTCAGCCCCGACGAGGTGGAACGCTACTCGCGCCACCTGATCATTCCGGAGATCGGCGCGATCGGCCAGCGGCGCCTCAAGAACGCGAAAGTTCTCGTCATCGGGGCCGGCGGCCTCGGCTCCCCCGCCCTGCTCTATCTCGCCGCCGCCGGGGTCGGCACCCTCGGGATCGTCGATGACGACGACGTCGACCTCAGCAACCTCCAGCGCCAGATCATCCACGGCGTCGCGGATGTGGGCCGGCCCAAAATCGAGTCCGCCCGCGATGCCATCGCCGCCCTGAACCCACTCGTGGATGTCCGGCTCCACAACGTCCGTCTCGACGCATCCAACGCACTGGAACTCTTTGCCGGCTACGACCTCATCCTCGACGGCGCCGATAACTTTGCCACCCGCTACCTCGTCAACGACGCCGCCGCCATCCTCGGCAAGCCCTACATTTGGGGATCGATCTTCCGCTTCGACGGCCAGGTCAGCGTCTTTTGGGAGCAGTTCGGGCCCACCTACCGGGACCTCTACCCGGAGGCGCCGCCGGCTGGATCGGTCCCGTCCTGCGGCGAAGGCGGCGTGTTCGGCATGCTGTGCGCCGCCGTCGGAGCGCTGATGGTGACCGAGGCCGTCAAGCTGATCACCGGCGTCGGCCGGTCCCTGCTGGGCCGGCTGGCGCTCTACGACGCGCTGGGCGGCACCTGGCGCGAAATCAAGGTGGCCCGGGACCCCGAGGCGGCGCGGATCACGGAACTGACCGATTACGAGGCCTTCTGCGGCATCACCCCAACGGCGGATGCGGGTACCGAGCACACAGTGACGGCTGCCCAGCTCGCCACCATGCTGGCCTCGCGCAAGGCCGGCCTCAAGGACTTCCACCTCGTGGACGTGCGGGAACAAGGGGAATACGAGATCGTCCGCATTGACGGGGCGGTGCTGATCCCGCAGGGCCGCATCCTTGCCGGGGAAGCGTGGCAGGAACTGCCCCAGGATGCCGAAATCGTCTTCCACTGCAAGGGCGGAACACGTTCCGCTGCGGTCCTGTCCGCAGCCCGCGCCGCCGGGTACGAGCGCGTCAGCCACCTCGAAGGCGGCATTCTCGCCTGGGTCCGGGACGTGGAACCCGGGAAGCCTGTGTACTGAAGCCTGGACTGAGGCCATCCGGCCGGCCACGTCGCGGCCGCCGATAAACACTCCGCCGAGCGGCGCCCAACGAAAGGCCTGGTCATGAGCGAGGAAACCACCGGGACGTCCCAGCGCAAGATTGGCTCCGGCTTTGGCCGGGATTCGACGGCGGCCGAGGTCATTGCCGGCATCGACCTGGCCGGGAAGACCGCGATCGTCACGGGCGGCTACTCGGGACTGGGCCTGGAGACCGTGCGGGCACTGGCCTGGGCCGGCGCCGCCGTTGTGGTGCCGGCCCGCCGGCCGGAGCATGCCCGGGACGTCCTCGCTGCGGCCGGGCTGACGCCGGCAGTC
The DNA here is from genome assembly GCF_040676555.1 of Arthrobacter sp. LAR12-1-1.1. NCBI lineage: Bacteria > Bacillati > Actinomycetota > Actinomycetes > Micrococcales > Micrococcaceae > Arthrobacter > Arthrobacter sp. LAR12-1-1.1. The sequence continues at coordinate 518,323 of NZ_JBEGIG010000012.1, forward strand.
GAAGGCGGCGATGTCAGCGTTGCTGAACTGGACCTTGCGGACCAGGCCAGCGTGAAGGAGTTCGCCGCCGGTTTCCTGGCCGGTGCTGCGCCCGGCGCTGCGCCTGGCGCAGTCGTCCGTCTGGACATCCTCATCAACAACGCCGCCGTCATGGCAAGTCCGGAGCGGAGGGTGGGTCCAGGCTGGGAATCGCAGTTCGCCACGAACCACCTGGGCCATTTTTCCCTCACCAACCTGCTGTGGCCGGCCCTTGCCGCGGCGCGGGGAGCCCGGGTGGTCTCGCTGTCCTCTACCGGCCACAAGCTCTCGGGGATCCGTTTCGATGACATCAATTTCGACGCCGGCTACGACAAGTGGCGCGCCTACGGCCAGGCCAAGACGGCCAACGCGCTCTTCGCCGTCCAACTCGACGCCCTGGGCCGGGACTTTGGCGTGCGCGCCTTCGCCGTGCATCCGGGCGGGATCATGACCGAACTGCAGCGGCACCTGCCGCGGGAGGAGATGATCGCCGCGGGCTGGATGGACGAGCACGGCACGCTCGACCCCCGGTTCAAAACACCGGCGCAGGGCGCCGCCACCTCGGTCTGGGCCGCGACGGCGCCGGCGCTCGAGGGAATGGGCGGCGTCTACTGCGAGGACTGCGACATCGCCGAAGCCACGGTGCCGGGATCGCCCGAAGCGAGGATCAGGGGCGTGGATGCCCATGCGGTGGACCGGGAGGCTGCCGCACGGCTGTGGCAGGTGTCGGCCGAAATGACCGGGATCAACGCTTTCCCCGGATAAGCCCGCGCGGGGAGGCTACGCGGTTTCGCGGATGTCGCCCGCAGCGGGGCCGAGGTCGCCAGGGTTATGGACAGCGGGGGTGTGGTCCACGGGGCACGCGGCCGCGGAACCGGCAGAACCGGCGGGGGGCTCCACCGTAATGCCGTACAACGCCTCAAGACCGGCAACGTAGGCGTCCTGCTGTCCGTTGGAGGCCAGTTCGCGCGCCCGGACGGTGGGGACGTGCAGCAGTTGTTTCACCATGCGGCGCAGGGCGAATTCGACTTCCTCGGCGGCGGCCGTGCAGCCGTGCCGGGCGCGGACCTTTTCCATTTCCGCGTCCAGGACGTTCATCGTGTGGCGGCGCAAGGCGACGATGGCGGAGTCAACGGACCGTGCCTCGCGCTCCTGCTCGAACGCGCTGGCCGCCCCGGACACGATGCTGCTGGCCTGCTCGAGCGACTCGGCCTGTTCCTGCGGTGCGGCCAGCCGGACGGATTCCAGCGTGAGCAGTTCGACGCCGTCGAGGTCGCCCACCGCGGGATCGAAGTCATGGGTCAATGCGAGGTCGATCGCGATGAGAGCCTGGGGCGAGTTCGCCCGGATCCGGGCGAGGTCGTCCGCTTCGACCCGGCTGTCCGAACCGCTGCAGCCGATCATGACGTCGGCCGCGGCAACTGCGGCCGGAAGAGTGTCCTCGTCCAGGGCCGTGCCGCCCCGGGTGGCGACGAAGCCGGCGGCGCGCCCGGAGGAGGAATAGACGCAGACATCGGTGCAGCCGCGCTCGCGCAGCAGCGACATGGTGGCTCCGGCGTAGGCGCCGGTCCCGAAGACAACGGCTTTCTTGGTGGACCAGTCCGGGTTTTCGGACAGGTCCGTCGCGAGATCGAGCGCCACGGAGACGATGGAAAGGCCGCGCGAACCCAGCGCCGTCTGGGCGCCGACGTCCTTGGCTGTCTTTGATGCGGCCTGGAACAGCCGGACCAGGCCGGAGCTGGCAGTGCCCTCGTGTTGGGCCGTGATCAAGGCCCGGCGTACCTGGCCGGCAATTTCGCGTTCGCCGACCACGGCGGAGTCCAGTCCTGAACTAACCGCGAAGAGGTGCTGGCTGACCTCGGCACCGGTGCGGGTGCTGAAGGCGCGGGAGACAAGTTGATCGTTGAGTCCGCTGGCTCCGCTGATCTGGGTAATGAGGGCTGCCCGGGCGGCGTCGACGGCATCCGGATGCGGGGCTTCGCCGTAGATTTCAAGGCGGTTGCAGGTGGCAAGGACAACGGCACCCGCCACGGCCGGCGATCCGGCGAGGGCGGATGTGGCGAGCCCTGAAGCGCCGGTGCTCAACTGAGCAACGGTTTCGAGGTCGATGTCGGCGTGTGTAGCCACCAATGAAAAAAGAACCACAGCATCACCATCATAGCTTTTTCGTCTCCGTGTAGAACAACTGCCCGGCGTGGGCTCGGGCACGCTGGCCTGTGATTCCCGCCACGGTGCGGCCCAGGATGGGCGTCGTGACAGGCTGTCGTTATCTTTTGGGCACAAATTTGGGCACAATCGAAGGCATGACTCCAAGCGCTGCGGCACGAACCGGCACCACCACATTCAGTATGTCCGAGGGCAGTGCTGCCACCGACGACGCCGTCGTGGATGCCGCCGCCGGCGGCCTCGATGCCGGGCACCCGCTGATGGACGGCCGCACCGCGGGCTCCCCGCTGATCACCGCCTACCGCGGCGGCAAGCCCTCCCGCCGTCCTGTCTGGTTCATGCGCCAGGCCGGCCGCTCGCTGCCCGAATACCTCAAGATCCGCGAGGGCGTCGCGATGCTGGACTCGTGCCTGCGCCCGGAACTGGCGTCCGAGATCACGCTGCAGCCGGTCCGACGCCACGACGTCGATGCCGCCATCTTCTTCTCGGACATTGTGATCCCGCTCAAGCTGGCCGGCGTCGGCGTGGACATCGTCCCCGGCGTCGGACCCGTCCTGGACAAACCGGTCCGCACGGCCGCGGACGTCGCCGCCCTGCCGCAGCTGACCTGGGCGGCCCTGGAGCCTATCCGCGAAGCCGTCCGGCTCACCGTGGCCGAGCTCGGCAGCACCCCGCTGATCGGCTTCGCCGGCGCGCCCTTCACCCTCGCCGCGTACATGGTGGAAGGCAAGCCGTCCCGCGACCACCTCGGTCCGCGCACCATGATGCACGCCGACCCCGAGACCTGGACTGCCCTGGCCAACTGGGCCGCGGACGCCTCCGGAATGTTCCTCCGGGCACAGCTGGAAGCCGGCGCCTCGGCCGGCCAGCTCTTCGACTCCTGGGCCGGTTCGCTGGGACTGGCCGACTACCAGCGCTTTGTTGCGCCGGCGTCGTCCCGTGCCCTGGACCACGTCCGGCACCTTGGCGCCCCGCTGATCCACTTCGGCACCGGCACCTCGGAGCTGCTCGTCGCGATGCGCGACGTCGGCGTCGACGTCGTGGGCGTCGACTACCGGCTGCCGCTGGACGAAGCCAACCGCCGCCTCGGCGGCACCGTTCCGCTGCAGGGCAACATTGACCCAGCCCTGCTCGCGGCACCGTGGGAGGTCCTCGAAGCGCATGTCCGCGACGTGATCGCGGCGGGCTCCGCCGCACCCGGGCACGTCTTGAACCTCGGCCATGGAGTGCCGCCGGAGACGGATCCTGCGGTGCTCACGCGCGTGGTCGAACTCATCCACTCCATCGCTCCGGAGTAAGGGCATGGACGCAGGCGCCACCGGGACTGCCTTGGTGGGCACCGCGGTCGTGATCGGGGGCGGGATCTCCGGCCTGCTTGCGGCCCGGGAGTTTGCCCGGGCAGGCGTCCGCACCACCGTCCTGGAGGCCGGGGAGGCCTGGGGCGGCTGCGTCGGCAGCCATACCGTGGCCGGATTGACCTTGGACAGCGGGGCGGAGTCGTTCGCCACCCGCACCGCTGCCGTAGCCGATCTCGCCGCGGAGCTCGGGCTGGCCGGCGAGATCGTCGCGCCGAACCCCGGCGGCGCCTGGGTCCAGCTGCCCGAAGGCCCGCGGGAACTGCCCAAGACCGGAGTGCTGGGCATCCCGGCCAGCCCGTGGGACCCGGAAGTCCGCCGGTCGCTGGGCTTGCTGGGTTCCCTCCGCGCCTCCATCGATGCCGTGCTGCCGGCCTCGCTGGGCACCGGTGCCGCGGCAACGAGCGTGTCAGCCCTGGTCCGCCGGCGGATGGGCAGTCGGGTCCTGGACCGACTCGTGGCACCGGTTGTCGGCGGCGTCCACTCGGCCGATCCCTCGGTGCTCGACGTCGACATGGTGGCCCCCGGACTGCGGGCCGGCATCCGTCAGCACGGTTCCCTCGCCGCCGCCGTCGCGGCCCAGCGCAGGGGAGCGGCGGCTGCCACAGCCGGGTCTGCGAAGGCCCAGTCCGCAGGGATTGCGAAGGCCGGGTCCGCCGTCGCCGGGCTGCTCGGCGGAATGCACACCCTCGTCGCCGCCCTGCTCGCCGATCTGCGTCAGCGCGGCGTCACCCTGCTCAGCGGCACCCCGGCCCGGTCAGTGCAGCGCACGGCCGGCGGCTGGCGCGTCGCAACAGACCAGGCCACCTTCGACGCCGGGGTCCTCGTGGTTGCGGTGGAGGGTCCCGCCGCCGTCGGGCTGCTTGAGGAAACCCTGCCGGAACTTGCCGGCCTCCGCCCCGACGCCGGACCCGATGTCAGCCTCGTCACCCTTGTGGTGGATCTGCCTGCCCTTGACCGGGCGCCACGCGGCACCGGCGTGCTTGTGGCTCCGCAGAGCGCGGGCGTGCAGGCCAAGGCGCTGACGCACGCCACCGCCAAATGGGCCTGGCTGGCGGAGCGGACAGGCCCGGGACGGCATGTGCTTCGGCTCTCCTACGGGCGCGCCGCTGCCCCAGGGGCGACGCCGGGGTCCGGAGGCGGGGGAGCGGCCGCGGCGCCGCGCTCTGATGATGAACTGTTCCGCGCAGCACTGGCCGACGCCTCGGCCCTGCTGGGCGTTTCCGTCAGCGCCGGGGACGTGGCGGACTGGGACGTGGTCCGCTGGGCCGGTGCACTGCCCTTTGCGTCGCTCGGCCACAGGCAGCGTGTCGCGGCCGTCCGGAGCATCTGTGCCGCTGACGGCACGCTTGCCGTGGTGGGCGGCTGGCTGTCCGGCAACGGCCTGGCCGCGATTGTGGCCGACACCCCGGGGCAGGTCCGCACCCTGTTGTCCTGAAGGCCGCTGCCCTGAAGGCTGTTGCCCTCAACGCGGCCGCACTCAAGGCTGCAGCTGTGGGTGCCCCTGCCCTGAACACGCCTGCCTCAGATCGGCTGCCCTGACCCCGGTCCGGCGAGTCCCAAAAGCACCCTCAGTCACACGAATCACAGCTGCTCCAAGGGCACCCTGAACCCCTCCGATCCCGTGGGTTTCCTGCCGCTAATTCGCGGTTTTTGCAAGTTTTTCCTGCAGGTCGATTCCGGCTAGGGTCGATGACCATGGTTATTTTCAGGTCCAAGGTGTCCACAACGAAGACCGGGCGCCATCGGGGCCTTCGACGCGGTGCGGCGGCAGTCGCACTCGGGGCCCTGCTGGCTGCCACCGCAGGGGTTCCTGCCTCACAGGCGGCCACGGGGTTGTCCGAGGCGGCGTCCACCGTTCCGTCGACGCAGGGCTCGCTGTCGCTCGGCCTCGATGACGTGCTGAACGGGCTGCTGGGCTCCTCGACGACGCCAAGCCCTTCGCCGTCCGCCGGCTCGGGCGAGTCCACCCCGTCGCAGCCGCCGTCGCACGGCAACAGCCCGGAACCCGGCGACCCGGAGCCCAGCGACCCCGAGCCCGACGAGCCCGAACCCACGGCCCCGAACACCAGCACGCCGCCGTCCAGCACCCCGTCCGCGAAAGCTGCGCCGCCGGCCGGCCCGCCGTCCACAGCCCCGGTGCCGGGAGCGCCCGCCACAGGCGGTTCTGCTCCGGCTCTGCCGGCCACCGGGCAGGCTCCCGGCCAGCCGGCCCCGGGCAGCACGGGCGCCGACCCGGCCGCCGAGGCCCAGCCCGGAACCGCTGTGCCGGCCGCGGGCAGCGGTACCGGCACGCAGGCGCCGTCGAAGCCCGCCGCGCCGCGGCCTTCCGCAACCAGTTCAAGCTCGGCCGGTTCGTCCACGGCCCCGGCCAAGGGCCACTCCGGCAACACCTCCCTGCAGGCCACCTCGGCGGTGGAACCCGCCGGGCCGTCCCCGCTGATCGGCTGGGGCATCTGCCTGGTGGCGCTCTCGCTCGGCGCCGGCGTCGCGGTCGTCCGGATGCGCCGGAGCTGACAGGCCCGTCTCCCGCGGACCGGAGCTGACGGACCCGTCCCCGCGGGCCAGCCTCCCGGTGTGAAATAAAGCACTTCTACGCGTTGTAGAAGTGCTTTTTTTCGACTTAGCTGGGGAGAGGAGGCAGACTGGTATGCATGAGCCACACTTCTGCCGAATCTGTCACTAAAACCGGAATGTCAGTCCCCGGAGAATCAGTCGCCGGGGCATCGGCGCCCGAAGATTCAACTGAGCAGTTCTTCACCCTCTGGACCGTTTTCAAACGGTCCGCGGACATCCTGCGCGGCGCGGACGCAGCCGAAGACTTCGAAGCGCTGATGAAGAGTCTCGCCGACGCCGGCGTCGTCCACCGCGGCAGCTACGACGTCTCGGCGATGCGGGCCGACGCAGACATCATGGTCTGGCTGCATGGTCCCCGGCCGGAAGCGCTGCAGCGGGCAGTCCGGGACATCCGGCGCAGCAAGCTGTTCGCCGGCACGGAGATCGTCTGGTCCGCCATGGGCGTGCACCGCGAGGCCGAGTTCGCCAAGAACCACACCCCGGCGTTCTCCCGCGGTGTGGAACCTGCTGAGTGGCTCTGCGTCTACCCCTTCGTCCGCTCCTACGAGTGGTACCTCCTGCCGGACGCCGAGCGCGGCGCCATGCTCCGCGACCACGGCATGCTGGGCCGCGACTTCCCCCAGGTCATCTCCAACACGGTTTCCTCCTTCGCCCTGGGCGACTGGGAATGGATCCTCGGGCTGGAAGCCCCCGAACTCGTGGACCTCGTGGACCTGATGCGGCACCTGCGGGCCACCGAAGCGCGGCACCATGTCCGGGAAGAAATCCCGTTCTACACCGGCCGCCGCGTCACCGCCGCCGAGATTGCCGAGGTCCTGGCATGAGCCCGCTGGATCCCCAGGAATCCGCAGCCTCAGTAACCGCCGTGAACCCTGTCACCGAGGCCGGCCGGATGGCCCCCAAGGAGTACGACGCCGTGCTCCTCGCCTCCTTCGGCGGACCCGAAGGCCAGGAGGACGTCATCCCGTTCCTCCGCAACGTCACCCGCGGCCGCGGCATCCCCGACGAACGGCTCGAAGAGGTCTCGCACCACTACCGCGCCAACGGCGGCATCAGCCCCATCAACGGACAGAACCGTCAGCTCAAGGCCGGCCTCGAGGCCGAACTTGCCCGCCGTGGCATCGGGCTGCCCGTGTTCTGGGGCAACCGCAACTGGGACCCGTACATCCCGCAGACCCTGCAGGAGATCTACGACGCCGGCCACCGCAAGGTCCTCATGCTCACCACGAGCGCCTACTCCTGCTACTCCAGCTGCCGCCAGTACCGCGAGGACATCGGCATGGCGCTGACCGAAACCGGACTCGACGGCAAGCTCGAGGTCGACAAGGTGCGCCAGTACTTCGACCACCCCGGCTTCGTGGAACCCTTCATCGAGGGCACCGCCGCCGGCCTCGCCGACGTCCGCGCCCAGCTGGCCGCGGCCGGCACCCCGGATGCCCCCATGCACATCCTGTTCGCGACGCACTCCATCCCGACCCGCGACGCCGAGGCCGCCGGCCGCTCCGAGGGTGAGCCCCGAGACTTCGAGGAAACCTCCGCCTACGTGGCCCAGCACCTGGCCTCCGGCACCGAGATCATCCGCAGGGTGGAGGCCGAGACGGGCCTGACCGCACCGTGGTCCCTCGTCTACCAGTCCCGCTCCGGCGCCCCGCACGTGCCGTGGCTCGAACCGGACATCAACGACGCCATCGAGGAGCTCGCCGGCCAGGGCGTCAAGGGCATCGTGATTGTGCCGCTGGGCTTTGTCAGCGACCACATGGAAGTGGTCTGGGACCTGGACACCGAGGCGCTGGAGACCTGCGCCAGGCTGGACCTGGCCGCGACCCGCGTCCCCACGCCCGGAACGCACCGCAAGTTTGTCGCCGGGCTCGTGGACCTCATCTGCGAGCGGACCGCCGCGAACAACATCGCGGAGCGGCCGCACCTGACCAAGCTCGGCCCCTGGTATGACGTCTGCCGTCCCGGCTGCTGCGCGAACTTCCGCGGCGACAAGCCCACCATCGCCGGAGCCGACACCACGGTGGGGACCGGACACGTTCCCTACCCGGCCGCACCTGCGGCTTCGGGCACGGCTGCGACGGCGGCGGGCCGGGTGACCCCATGACCGTCCGGATCGGCACCCGCGCCAGCAAACTGGCCCTGACCCAGACCCAGCAGACCGCGGACCAGCTGGCCGCTATCGGCGGGTTCCCTGTCGAGCTCGTCCACATCCGGACCGACGGCGATGTCCTCAAAGGCTCGCTGTCCCAGATGGGCGGCACCGGCGTGTTCGTCGCCGCGCTGCGCGACGCCCTGCTGCAGGACAAATGCGACGTCGCCGTGCATTCGCTCAAGGACCTCCCCACAGGTCCCGCCCTCGGCCTGAGCCTCGCGGCCACACCGAAACGCGTCGACGTCCGGGACGTGCTGTGCGCCCGCGACGGGCTCAAGCTTGCCGATCTGCCCAGCGGGGCGAGCGTCGGCACCGGCTCCCCGCGGCGCGCGGCCCAGCTCCGCGCCGTGCGTCCGGACCTGGACATCCGCGACATCCGCGGCAACGTGGACACCCGGCTGGGGCGCGTCCCCGGCCTGGCGGGCAACACGAACGACGCCGTCGTTGACGGCAAATCCGGCGACCTCGACGCCGTCGTGCTCGCCGCCGCCGGACTGCACCGGATCGGCCGGCTCGACGCGGTCAGCGAGTACCTCGAGACGGACGTCATGCTCCCTGCCGCCGGGCAGGGCGCCCTGGCGATCGAATGCCGCACCGCCGATGCTCCCCGCAGGGCCGGGTCCACGGAGGGCTCCCAGGGCGTGCTGGCGCAGGCCCTCGCGGCCCTCGATGATCAGGACACCCGGCTCGCCGTCACGGCGGAACGCGCTTTGCTGGCCCGTCTGGAGGCCGGATGTGCCGCCCCGGTGGGCGCCTATGCCTACCGCAAGGGCAGCATGCTGTACCTCGAAGCGGTGGTCTGCGCGGTTGACGGCACGGCAACCGTCCGCGACAAGAAGGCCACCGACGGCCTCACCGAGGTCGGGGCAACGCTGCTCGGGATCGAGCTGGCGGAAGTCCTGCTGGCCCGCGGCGCCGCCGACATCGCGGACCTGGCAGCTTCCTGAACAGCGGATTCCACCACTTCATGGGACGGCACAGCGACCATCACCACACGGGCGGAACACCGGGCATGAGGGTGCCGGACGGTGCCCGTGTGCTGGTAGCCCGCAGCCCGGACCGGGCGGGGGAGCTCGTCACGGCCCTCCGCCGTGTCGGTGCCGAGCCCTTGCTCCTGCCGCTGATCGACTTCGAGCAGGCCAGTGACCAGCACTCCCTCGACGTCGCCTTCGACGCCCTCGGCGCCGGGGCCTACACGTGGCTCGTGATCAGCAGTGTGACCACCGTCCAGGCTCTTGAGGCGAAGGCGGCCGAACGCGGCGCCTCCCTCAGCAGCTGGCTGCCCGGCAGCATTCTCGTGGCCACGATCGGCCCGGCGACCCGCAGCTTCCTGGAATCCCGGGGCATCAGCGTCGACCTTGCCCCCACAGGCCAGCAGTCCGGAACGGGTCTGCTCGACATCTGGCCCCAGAACCAAGGCAGCGTGCTCCTGCCCCAGGCGGACATTGCCGACCCGCGGCTGCGCAAGGGCCTCGAGGCCCGCGGTGCGGCTGTCCAGGCCGTCACCGCCTACAACACGGTCGACTATCCGGCCGATCCGCGCCGGGCCCTGCCCGCGTCTGCACCGGCCTCACCGCAGACGTCGCCGCAGACCTCGCCGCACGGGACCGGTCCCGCAGGGCAGGACGCGCCGCCGCCCACCGTGCTCACGGTGGCCGAGGCGAAAGCGGAAATCGGTGCCGGCCGGCTGCACGCCGTCGTCGCCGCCTCGCCCAGCGCAGTCCGCCGCATCCACGCGGACCTCGCCCCGCTGGGCAACTGCCGTTTCGTCGCCATCGGACGCTCGACGGCGGCCGAGGCGGCCTCACTCGGACTCACCGTCGCCGCCGTCGCCCAGGAGCCTACGGCGTCCGGCCTGGTTGCCGCCGTCGTCCGGTCCCTGGACCACCAGCACTCTTCACCTCATCCGTCAGTCGCAGAGCCCTCAGCAAAGGACACCACATGAGCTTCCCGACCCACCGCCCACGCCGGCTCCGCACCACCCCGGCCATGCGCCGGCTGACCGCTGAACACCGGCTCTCGGCCTCGGAGCTCATCCTGCCGGCCTTCATCCGCGAAGGCCTGAGCGAGCCCAACCCGATCGCCTCGATGCCCGGCGTGCAGCAGCACACCACCGATTCGCTCCGGCGCGCCGCGGCCGAGGCCGTGCAGCTGGGCGTCGGCGGCATCATGCTGTTCGGCGTCCCGGCAGTCCGGGACGCGCTCGGCACGGCCTCCCTGGACCCCGACGGTGTGCTGAACAAGGCCATCCGGGACGTCCGCGCCGAGGTCGGCGACGAACTCGTGGTCATGAGTGACGTGTGCCTGGACGAATTCACCGACCACGGCCACTGCGGCGTCCTCGACGCCAACGGCTACGTCGACAACGATGCGACCCTGGAAATCTACGGCCAGATGGCGGTCGCGCAGGCCGAGGCCGGCGCCCACGTCCTGGGCCCCTCGGGCATGATGGACGGCCAGGTCGCCGTGATCCGACAGGCCCTCGAGGACGCCGGGCACGCCAACACCGCCATTGTGGCCTACGCCGCGAAGTATGCCTCCGCGTTCTACGGCCCGTTCCGCGAAGCCGTCGACTCGCAGCTGACCGGCGACCGACGCACCTACCAGATGGACGCCGCGAACCGTCGGGAGGCGATCCTGGAGGTCGACCTGGACCTGGCAGAAGGCGCCGACATGGTCATGGTGAAGCCTGCCATGAGCTACCTGGACATCCTTGCCGACGTCGCCGCCATGAGCCCCGTCCCCGTGGCCGCCTACCAAATTTCCGGCGAGTACTCGATGATCGAGGCCGCCGCCGAGAACGGCTGGATCGACCGCCGTGCCGCCATCACCGAGTCCGTCCTGGGCATCAAGCGCGCCGGTGCCAACATGGTGCTGACCTACTGGGCGAGCGAGCTCGCCGGCTGGCTGAAGGAATCCCGGTGAACACGGCCCCCGAGCCCCGGATCTCGACGCCCACTGCCCCGGTGGGGTCCAACCGCATCCTCCTCGGCCTGAACACCTTCGGTGACGTCGGCGTCTTCCCGGACGGCCACCCCGTTCCGCACGCGCAGGTGCTGCGGCAGCTCCTGGAACAGGCCGAACTTGCGGACGAGATCGGCCTGCACGCCTTCGCGGTGGGGGAGCACCACCGCCGCGATTTCGCGGTTTCGGCCCCGGAGGTCTTCCTGGCCGCGGCGGCCGCCCGCACCAAGAACATCCGGCTCGGCTCCGCCGTGACAGTGCTCAGCTCCGATGACCCCATCCGGGTCTTCCAGCGCTTCGCCACCGTGGACGCCATCTCCGGCGGCCGGGCAGAGGTCATGCTGGGCCGCGGGTCCTTCATCGAATCCTTCCCGCTCTTCGGCCTCGACCTGGCCGACTACGAGGTCCTCTTCGAGGAAAAGCTTGAGCTCTTCGACAAGGTCCGGGCACAGAAACCGGTCCACTGGGAGGGACGCACCCGGCCGGCCATCAACGGCCTGAGCGTCTATCCGCCGCTGGAACACCACCTGCTGCCGACCTGGATCGGCGTGGGCGGCACCCCCGAATCGGTGCTGCGCTGCGCCGAGTACGGCTACCCGATCATCTTCGCGATCATCGGCGGCCAGCCGCGGTCCTTCGCGCCGCTGGCCAACCTCTACCGTGAGGCCATGGGAAAGTACGGGCACCCGATGCAGCAGATGGCCACGCATTCACCCGGCCACGTTGCCGCGACGGATGAGGAAGCCCGGGAGGAGTTCTTCCCGCACTGGCTCGAGCAGCGGAACCGGATCGGGGCCGAACGCGGCTGGGGTCCGGCCAGCCGGGGCGAGTTCGACGCGATGTGCACGCCCGAGGGAGCCCTCTATGTCGGCTCGCCCGAAACCGTGGCCGCGAAGATCGCCCTGCTCAAGAAGAACCTGGGCGTGGACCGCTTTGACCTCAAGTACAGCAACGGCACCCTGCCGCACACGGCGATGATGCGCTCCATCGAACTTTTCGGCACCGACGTGGCGCCCCGCGTGGCCGCGCTGCTGGCCGCGAACTGAAAGAATAGGAACCATGACTTCCAGCATGCCTCGCAACGAGGAACTCTTTGACCGCGCCCGCCAGCTGATGCCGGGCGGCGTGAACTCACCCGTGCGCGCCTTCGGTTCCGTGGGCGGGACGCCGCGGTTCATGGTGTCCGCCAAGGGTGCCTACCTGACCGACGCCGACGGTGCCGACTACGTCGACCTCGTCTGCTCCTGGGGCCCGGCGCTGCTGGGGCACGCCCACCCGGACGTCCTCGCCGCCGTGCACGCCGCCGTCGACCGCGGACTGTCCTTCGGCGCCTCCACGCCGGACGAGGCGAACCTTGCCGCCATCGTCAAGGAGCGCGTCCCTGCCGCCGAGCGCGTCCGGATGGTGTCCACCGGCACGGAGGCGACCATGACGGCCGTCCGGCTGGCCCGCGGCTTCACCGGGCGGAACCTCATCATCAAGTTCGCCGGCTGCTACCACGGCCACCTCGACGGCCTCCTCGCCGCCGCCGGCTCCGGCCTGGCGACCCTCGCGCTGCCCGGCTCGGCCGGCGTCACCGCCGCTACTGCCGCCGAGACCCTCGTGCTGCCTTACAACGACCTCGACGCCGTCGAAGCCGCCTTCGCCAAGCACGGTGACAGCATTGCCGCCGTCATCACCGAAGCCGCTCCCGCCAACATGGGCGTGGTCACCCCCGGCGACGGCTTCAACGCCGGCCTGTCCCGGATCACCCGCGAGCACGGCGCCCTGCTGATCCTCGACGAGGTCCTGACCGGCTTCCGCACCGGCTACTCCGGCTACTGGGGCCTCACCGGCGGGGCCGCCGACGCCGCCGAGCCGTGGACCCCGGACCTGCTGACGTTCGGGAAGGTGATTGGCGGCGGCATGCCGACGGCGGCCCTCGCCGGACGCGCGGAGGTCATGGACTACCTGGCGCCCCTGGGACCCGTCTACCAGGCCGGGACCCTGTCCGGGAACCCGGTCGCCATGGCCGCCGGGGTCGCGACCCTCACGCACGCGACCCCCGAGGTCTATGCGTTCGTGGACGCCCGCTCGCTGGAACTCTCCGCGGCGCTGTCCTCCGCCCTCGACGCGGCCGGCGTGGACCACTCCATCCAGCGCGCGGGCAACCTGTTCTCCGTGGCGTTCGGCACGGGCGCCCGGGGTGTCCACAACTACGAGGACGCCCAGGGCCAGGAAGTGTTCCGCTATGCCCCGTTCTTCCACTCCATGCTGGACTCCGGCGTCTACCTGCCGCCGTCGGTCTTCGAAGCCTGGTTCCTCTCCGCCGCGCACGACGACACTGCGATGAACCGGATCTTCGATGCCCTGCCGGCCGCGGCGAAGGCGGCAGCCGGCGCCACGGCGTAGCCTGAGCCCTTAAACGACTGATGGCACCCGCCGCGGCGGGTGCCATCAGTCGTTAATGCCGCGGCCGGCGAACTACAGAACGTCCGCGAGGAACCCCTGCAGCCGTTCAGTCCGCGGGCTGGTGAAGATTTGTTCCGGCGGACCGGACTCGACAACGACGCCGGCGTCCATGAAGGTCACGGTGTCCGAGACGTTGCGGGAGAAGCCCATCTCGTGGGTCACCACCACCATGGTCATGCCGCCCTTGGCGAGGTCGGCCATCAGCGCCAGCACACCCTTGACGAGCTCCGGATCGAGGGCGGAAGTGGCCTCGTCGAAGAACATCACCTCCGGCTTCATGGCCAGGGCGCGGGCAATGGCGACGCGCTGCTGCTGGCCGCCGGAGAGGTTGGCAGGACGCGCGTCGGCCTTGTGCTTGAGCCCCACCAGGTCGAGCTGCTCGAGCGCCTCGGCCCGGGCCTGCTCGGCCGGCAGCTTGCGCAGCTTCCGCAGCGCCAGCGAGACGTTGTCCACCACGGTCTTGTGCGGGAACAGGTTGAACTGCTGGAACACCATGCCGATCCGCTGGCGCAGCTCGTCCGGGTTGTCCTTCAGGACCGAGCGGCCATCGAGCAGGATGTCGCCCTGGTCCGGTTCGATCAGGCGGTTCATGACCCGCAGCAGCGTGGACTTCCCTGAGCCGGAGGGGCCGATCACCGAGGCGGTGGTGCCCGTCGCGACGTGCAGGTCGATGCCGCGGAGGACATGGTTTGAGCCGAAGGACAGGTGAAGATTCTTGCCGGTCAGTGAGCCGGAGGCGAATTCGCTCATGCCTGAGCTCCCTTCCCGATCAGGGCCGCGGCGTCGTCCGGCTGCCGTTTCTCCGGACGGCCGGTACGCAGGCGCTTGTCGATGTAGTTGACCAAGTGGGTCAGCGGAACGGTCAGGATGAGGTACATGAAGGCCGCGGCAACCAACGGCGACAGGTTCCCCGTGTTGGCGGCGGCATCGTTACCGATCCGGAAGATCTCACGCTCGCTTGCGAGGAGGCCCAGCAGATAGATCAGGGAGGAGTCCTTGATCAGCGTGATGAACTGGTTGACCAGGGCCGGGAGCACCCGCCGGATGCCCTGCGGAATCACCACGAGGCGCATGGATGAGCTGTAGCTGAATCCCAGGGCGCGGGAGGCCTCGAGCTGGCCCTTTTCCACGCTCTGGATGCCCGAGCGGAAGATCTCGCCGATGTAGGCCGCCGCCATGAGGGTCAGGGCGAAGATGGCGAGCGGGAACGGGTTTGTGGATCCGGTCAGTGCCCGGACTATGGGTCCGAGCCCGAGGCCGATCAGCAGGATGACCACAATGGCGGGAACGCCGCGGAACACATCCGTGTAGATTCGGGAGAGCACCCGCAGCGCAGTGCTCCGGGATGTGCCCATGACGGCCAGGACCATGCCCAGGATGCACCCGAGCACACCCGAGGAGACCGCCAGGATCAGGGTGTTCCGCAGGCCGAACATGATCATGTTCGGCAGGACGGCCGCCATCGCCTCCCAGTCAAAGAAGGTCTTTACGAGTTGATCGAGTGCATCCATGGACTAGGACTTCGGAACGGTGACGGCCTTGGAGCCCGGGGACCACGTGGCCGGGGTCTCGCGGTCCGGGTACCATTCCTTGGTCAGCTTGGACCAGGTGCCGTCGGCAATCACGGCGTCGAGGCCGGAGTTCAGCGCGTCAATGAGCGGCTGGTTTTCCTTGTTCACGGCGTACGCGGTGAAGTTCTGGGTGTTCACAACCGACTCGGCGATGACGGTGCCGTCGCCTTCCTTGACCTGGCCGGTGGCCTGCTGCGACGGTGCGACCCAGGCGTCGACCTGGCCGTTCTTCAAGTTGGCGTAGGCGGTGTTGTAGTCCTCGAAGCGGACCGGCTCGATCTGGAGCGTGTTGGTGACGTAGTCATCCTGCACGGTGCCCTGGACTACGGCGATGCGGGTGTCCTTAGTCAGGTCCTTGAAGCCTTTGATGTTGGAGTCCTTCTTCGCCACCACGGCCATGTAGCCGAAGTCGTAGCCGTTGGTGAAGCCCACGGTCTCGCGGCGGGCGTCAGTGGTGGAAATCGAGGAGGACCCGAGGTCGAACTGCTTGTTCTGGACCTGGGCGAGCAGCGACGCGAAGCCGGTCGCCTTGAACTCCACCTTGAGGCCCAGCTTGTCCGCAATGGCACGCAGGAGCTCGTTGTCGTAGCCGGTGAACTTGCCGGACTCGTCGATGTAGATGTTCGGCGGGGCGTCCGAAAGCGTTCCGACAGTCAGGGTTCCCTCACTGATCAGGCCGAGCTTGGACTTGTCAATCTTGTCCAGGGGAGTGACGTCCTTGGTGGTGTATTTGTCCAGGGATTTCTGGTCGCTGCCCTGGAGGGCATCGGAGGGTGAGGCCGTTGTCTGCGCCGACCCGCCGCCGCACGCTGCAAGGGAGACCGCCACGGCGAGGGCCACGGGAACGGTTGTCAGCCACTTCAAGGCTTTGCTTTTCATCACGCAATCACTTTCGTCTGAATTCAGAGGGTCGCGGGAGGCTCATCGGGCCCCCGGCCGCTGATTTGGGCGCCGGGTGGAGCAGGCACACCGCGAAAGATAATTGTGTCATCCGACGTGGACGCCCATTCAATCCGAACGAATCAGGGCTGGCGCAAGCGTTTCACGAAGTATCTTCAGGATTCCGGGTGATCGGCCGTGATCCTGGCAGCGGCGGCACGGGGCTGCGGAATCATCGGCAAAGGAGCACCCGGCAGTTGGAAGCCCCGGGCAGTGTGAGCTCCGTCGCAATTGCTGGATTTACGTGCAGCGGGGGTCTAGTTAAGCCGTTCCAAGGGCGAACGTTTCGTTTTAAGAAGTGCTCCCGCACCCTGCTCCGGACGTCAAGGAGCCCCGGCGTCCAGTTGTCCCGGCGTCCGGAAATCCTAGAAGTCGCCGCGGCTGGCGTCCTCGGGCGGCAGGACGGGCCAGTCGCCTTCGATCACGGCGGCTGGCTTCGTTTTGCGCAGGTAGCTCTGGAAATCCGCGGCCTGGGCCGAGGCCCATTCGACCTGGAGCTGGTGCAGGTGGCTCGCCGGCATCCTGAGCTTGGGGAATTTGCCGGCCATGGCGTCGAGCATGCGCAAGGTTGCCAGGGCGTCGGCAGCGGAGGTGTGGGCATTGTCCAGGCTGACGCCGTATTCCTCACACAGGGCGGTGAGCGTGCGCTTGCCCTTGCGGTAGCGGTCCACCTGCTTGTTCATGATGTAAGGGTCCAGGACCGGGAAGCGGCTCAACTGCGGGACGCCGTACCGGGCCGACTCTGCCGCGAGCACGGTGAAGTCGTAGCTGGCGTTGAAAGCGATGACGGGAACGTCGGCGTCGAACAGCTCCTGCAGCACGGCGGCGAGTTCGCGCGTCACCTCGGCGGCCGGGCGGCCTTCGCGGCGGGCTTGCTCGGTAGTGACGCCGTGGATATCGCTGGCCTCGGTGGGAATCTCAACGCCCGGATCGGCTAGCCATTCGTGTTCCTTGATCACTCCGCCGACGGAGTCCACCACTGTGACCGACGCCGTGACGATCCGTGCCGAGCGGGAGTTGCGGCCCGTTGTTTCGAGGTCGAAGGCTGCGCGGGGAAGGCTGTTCCAAGTGCTCATGCGTCAACGCTACCTGCTGCCTCCGACAGTTCTTGACCGCCGTGCCCGCGTGCCGTCCGGGATCGGGTCCAGCGTCCGGAACGGCTAGGCTGGACCGATGCGGACGGAGTATGTGGAGGCGGTGCTGGAGCTCGTGGCGTTGATCCCGGCCGGTACTGCGGTGGCCTATGGCGACGTTGCGGAACTCCTCGGCTCCGGCGGCCCGCGCCAGGTCGGTTCGGTCATGAGCCACCATGGCAGCAGCGTGCCCTGGTGGCGCGTCCTGAAGTCCAGCGGGGACGCGCCTCCCGGCCTCGAGCACGAGGCCTTGGCCCTCTATCTCCAGGAGGGGACCCCGCTGCTGGGTCGTTATGACGACTTCCTCCGGACCGGCGAGGGACGCTGGCGCGTTGACCTGGCCTCCGGCCGGTGGGCGCCCACCGACGCCGACTTCGACCGGATCGACGCCATCGCGGAGCGGCTCGAGCGGGAGTCGCATAAATTGTCGGTACCCGATGATGAAATGACTGTGTGAGTACCCCCAGCCACGGCCAGAAGTTTGAACAGGCAGAGATTAAACAGGCAGAGTTTGAACAGGCAGAGTCAGAGCAGGCACAGTTTCAGCAGGCAAAGTCTCAGTCTGCAGGACTGCGCCTGCTGCCGCCCCGGACCCACCACAGCGCGGTCCCGGTGCTGTCGCTGGACCAGCTCGGCGCCGTCGAGGTTCCGTCCGGCTCCGGCCCCGTCCTGGTGCCAGGAGCACCCGGCACCGGTAAATCGACGGTCCTCGTCGAGGCTGCCGTCCGCCGCACTCTCCGGGACGGCCTGGACCCGGAGCGGATGCTCATCCTGGCTCCCGGAAGGCTCGCCGCGGACACGCTCCGCGACCGCTTCACGGCCCGCTTGGACCGGAGCCTGAGCACGACGCCGGCGCGGACCTGGGCGTCATATGCCTTCGATCTGATCCGGCGTGCCAAGGCAGAAGGCCTCCTGCCGCTGCCGCGCCAGCCGAAGCTGCTCTCCGGCCCGGAACAGGACCTGATCATCAAGGAGCTGCTGGAGGGCCATGCGCTGCCCGGCCTCGAACTGCCGTGGCCGGAGGACCTGGACGCTGCCCTGCAGACCCGCGGTTTCCGCCAGGAAGTGCGCCAGCTCTTTGACCGGATCATCGAATCCGGGCGGACGGCCGAGGACCTCGTGGCGTTGGCCCGGCAGTGCAACCGGCCCGACTGGATTCCGGCGGCCGCACTCTACTCCGAGTACCGCGACGTCCTGGACCTGCGCATGCCCGAGGCCTTTGACCCCGCCGGCATCATCACTGCCGCACGCCAGATCTTCCAGGACTCACCGGATTTCCTCGCCGCCGAGCGTGACCGCCTGCAACTGATTCTGGTGGACGACATCCAGGAGGCGAACCCCGCGGTCTTCGAATTGCTGGCGGACATCGCCGCCGGCAAGGACGCCATCATCACTGCCTCGCCGGACACTGTGGTTCAGGGCTTCCGCGGGGCGCGCCCGGATCTCGTGGCGGAGCTTCCCCGCCTCCTGGCCCCTGACGCAGTGATCCTGGAGCGTCCCCTGTGGACGGCGCATCGGCATGCCCCGGACGTGGCAGAGGCATGGCTGTCGGTGGCCGGGCGCATCTCCCGCAGGTCCGGCGGACAGTCCGCACGCCGGCTCGAACAACCTGAACCGGTCCCGGCGCCGGGATCTGAGCTCCCGACGCCGGACGGGGCGCCCCGCGCCGCCGGCCGCCCTGGGGCGGTCGAGGCCCACCTGCTGCCGTCCCCGGTCCACGAACTGCGGTACGTGGCGCAGCGGATCCTCGAAGCACAGCTGAACGACGCCCGGGAACTTGGGGACATTGCCGTGATCGTGCGCAACGGCGGCCAGCTCAGCCAGCTGCAGCGGTACTTGGCCGGCCAGGGGATTCCGGTCCGGATTCCCGTCGCCGAATCCGCCGTCCGGGACGAGGTCGCGGTCCGTCCACTGCTGGATGCCTATGCGGTGGCCCTGGACCCCGCCGCGCTCACGCCCGAGTCGGCCGTGTCCTTGCTGACGTCCCGGATAGGGGGCGCCACGTCGATTGAATTGCGGAGGCTGCGGCAGTCGCTGCGCCGGGAGGAACTCCTGGGCGGCGGCGGACGCACCAGCGACGCCCTCCTGGTCGAAGCTCTGCTGGAGCCCGGGGCGCTGGCAACGCTGGGCATCGAGGGGCACTCGGCCCGCCGGATCGCCCGGATGATCCGGGCGGGGCAGGACGCCGCCGAGGCCCCAGGAGGGAACGCCGAGACGGTGCTTTGGGCGCTCTGGCATTCCACCGGCCTTGCCTCCCGCTGGACCGAGGCCGCCCTCGCCGGAGGGTCGGCCGGTGCCAGGGCCGACCGTGACCTCGATGCCATGATGGCGCTTTTCCATACCGCGGAACGCTTTGTCGACCAGCTGCCCGGCTCCGGCCCCGAGCAATTCCTTGAATACCTGCTGAGCCAGGAACTGCCCATGGATACCCTGGCCGCCCGGGCGCAGCTGGAGGACGCGGTGGAACTCATGACCCCTGCCAGCGCCGCCGGCCGGGAGTGGCCTGTGGTGATCGTGCCGGGACTGCAGGAAGGCGTGTGGCCCAACACCCGGCTGCGCGGCGAACTGCTCGGCAGCACTTTGTTCGCCGACGCTGTCGAACACGGTGTGGAATATGCCCTGCGACTGGATCCGCAGAGCCGGCTGCGCGAAATCCGCTATGACGAACTCCGAAGCTTTTCCACCGCGGTGTCCCGCGCCCGCGAGGTGCTGATCTGCACTGCCGTGTCCTCGGAGGATGAGCAGCCGTCCTCGTTCCTGGACTATGTGGCGCCGCTGCGGCCGGGGCAGGACCGCCGGGGCTTTACGCCGGTCGAGCGTCCGCTGACCCTCCGGGCGCTGGTGGCGGAACTGCGCCAGTACGCCCAGCTCGACCCCAAGGCTGCGGAGTCGGCCGAAGCCGCGGCCGTGCTGGGAGCCCTGGCCACAACTGAGCCGCCGGTTCCGGGCGCACACCCCGCGAGCTGGTGGGGACTGGCCGAGTTGTCCTCGGAGGAGCCGGTTGTTCCGCCGGGCGGTACCGTGTTCGTGTCGCCCTCGAAGGTCGAAACCGTGCAGAAATCGCCGCTGGACTGGTTTGTCCAGGCCGCCGGCGGAGAAGCCGCGACGGATTTTGCCCGCAGCCTGGGAACTCTGGTCCACGCCATCGCGCAGGACCTCCCGGACGCCTCGGGAAGCGAATACGTCGCGGAACTCGTCCGGCGCTGGCCCACACTGGGGATGAAGGACAACTGGGAGGGCAAGCTGGACTTCCAGCGTGCCGAGTCCATGGTCCGCAAGCTCGCCCAGTATGTCCTCGTGATGCGCAGCGAGGGCCGGAGCCTGATCGGCGTCGAACAGGACTTTGAAGTCAAACTGCCGGACGTTCCGGCGGAGACCACCGCCGGACCCGCCTCCGAACCCGGCGACGGCGGGAGCCTCGGACCGGCGCGGCCCGCCGTGCTGCGGGGCCAAGTCGACAGGCTCGAGATCGACGCCGAGGGCCGGCTGGTGATCATCGACCTCAAGACCGGCAAGCGCCAGCCCGGCAAGGCGGATCTGGACCGCCACCCGCAGCTGGGCGCCTATCAGGCCGCCGTGCTGGCCGGGGGCTTTGCAGGTCCCGACGACGGGCCGCCGCCGCTGCCAGGCGGGGCCGTCCTGGCCCAGCTGGGCACCACAACCAAGAGCCCCGGCATCCAAGCCCAGGCCCCACTGGACCCGCAGGACAACTGGGCGCTGGAGATGGTCGGCGACGCCGCCCGTGTGATGTCCGGCAGTGTTTTTCAGGCCCGCCACGATCCGTCCAAGGGAGGCCACGGCGGCCACGGCTGCCGGCTCCCTGAAGTGTGCCCGCTGTGCGTGCGGGGAAAGCAGGTTACTGAATGACCCCCGAGGCGCCGGCGACCGGCCCGGCCGGCCTGCATCCGGCACCGAATCCCCTTCCCGCACCGCGGTTCAGCCCGGAGGAGCTGTCGGCACTGCTGGGGGAGAAGAACAGCCCCACTGCCGAACAGTCCCTGATCATTTCCTCGCCCCTCACGCCGCGGCTCGTGATCGCCGGCGCGGGCTCGGGGAAGACCGCCACCATGGCGGACCGGGTGGTCTGGCTCGTTGCCAACGGCTGGGTCCGGCCGGAGGAGGTCCTCGGCGTCACCTTCACGCGTAAGGCCGCCGGTGAACTCGCCTCGCGGATCCGGGCCAAGCTGGCCGCCCTGACGCGCATCGCGGCGGCCGACACCGGGAACACTGTCTTCCCGGCCGGGCTGCTGAGCACGGACGCGCTCGAACCCAAGGTCTCCACCTACCACTCGTACGCGAGCGGCATCGTGTCCGACTATGGCCTCCGCCTCGGCGTCGAACGCGACGTCGTGTTGCTCGGCGGCGCCCAGTCGTTCCAGCTCGCCAGCGAGGTCGTGGAAGCCTTTGACGGGGACTACGAACACTTCCGGTCCGCCAAATCGACGCTCGTCAAGGCCGTGATCCAGCTGGCAGGAGAATGCGCGGAGCACCTGCAGGACCCGGCCGAGGTCCGTGGCTGGCTGCTGGAACGGGTCGCCGCGTACGAATCGCTGCCGTACGTCGCAGAGGCCAAGAAGAACCCCACCCAGGCGGCGGGCGAGCTCAGCGCGATGCTGCGCACCCGCGCCAGCGTCGCGGACATGGTGGGCCGCTACTCCGCGGTGAAGCGCGCCCGCGGCGCCCTGGACTTCGGCGACCTCGTGGCCCTGGCGGCCCGGGTGGCCAACGAGATTCCGGTCGCCGCCCAAACGGAACGGCAACGCTACAAGGTAGTGCTGCTCGATGAGTTCCAGGACACCTCGCACGCCCAGTTGGTGCTGTTCTCCCGGCTCTTCGGTGACGGCCATGCCGTCACCGCGGTGGGGGACCCGAACCAGTCCATCTACGGATTCCGGGGAGCCTCCGCCGGGCAACTTTTCCACTTCGTCCGTGAATTCCCGGTCCTCGTCAGCGGCGACGGCACCGCCCACAGCAGCGGCGGAGACCAGGAAACCGGCGGGGACCAGGAAACCGGCGGGGGCCAGGAAAGCGGTCCGGCCGGCCCGGCCCGGCGCTTCGCCGTGGCGCCGACCTCGTATTTGACCACCGCGTGGCGCAACGGGCGCAACATCCTGGCCACGGCCAACCTCATTTCGGCTCCTCTGAGCAAGGCGGCGGCGAACCTTGGGACCGCCGGTGCCCGGGAAACTGCCGATGCCGTCGAGGTACCGCCATTGCAGCCCAGCCCGGCCGCCGTCGAGGGCAGGGTCGTGATGGGACGGTTCGCCACGGACGAATCCGAGGCCGCGGCGATCGCCGGAGACGTGCTGAAATTCCGCGTGACGGACTTCGACGCCGCGCAGCCCGCCGACCCGGTTCCGCCGGCCATGGCCGTCCTCTGCCGGCGGCGGGCACAAATGGAATGCATTCGCCGCGAATTCGAAGTCCGGGGCATTCCCTATGAAATCGTCGGGCTCGGCGGGCTGTTGGACACACCGGAAATCATCGATCTTGTGGCCACGCTCCGAGTCCTGGCCGACCCCGGCCGCTCGGACTCCCTCATGCGCCTGCTGGCCGGCGCGCGGTGGCGGATCGGCCCGGCGGACCTGATGGCGCTGCGGGACTGGTCCAGTTTCCTGGCCCGCCGTCGGGGCCGCCCTGGCGGCCTGGACGGCGACGACGCCGGGCGTGCCGACGAGGATACGATCGATGACGCAGTGATTGAAGGCGACATCACGGATTCCGCCAGCCTGGTCGAGGCCCTGGACTGGCTGCCCCGCGACGGCTGGACCTCGGCGCACGGCCGCAGGCTGAGCCCGGAGGCCCGCGGCCGGCTGCAGCGGCTCTCTGACGAGCTCCGGCAGCTGCGCAGCTACATGGGCGACGATCTCACCACCTTGCTGGGCGAAGTCGAACGGGCGATGCTCCTGGACATCGAAGTTGCCGCGCGGCCCGGGATCAGCATCCATCAGGCCCGACGCAACCTGGACGCCTTCCAGGACGCAGCGGCCGGGTTCCTGCACACCTCCCACCGGGTCGACGTCCTGGCGTTCCTCGCCTGGCTTGAAGCCGCGGCGGCCGAGGAAAACGGCCTCGATGCCGCAGCGCCGGAGGTGAACCACGAGGCCGTCCAGCTCCTGACCGTGCATGCGTCCAAGGGGCTGGAATGGGATGTCGTGTTCGTTCCCGGGCTCAACGCCGGAGCGTTCCCCAGCAGCCGGGACTCGCGGTGGAGCAGCGGCAGTGCGGCATTGCCGTGGCCGTTGCGCGGCGATCGCGCCGATTTGCCCCAATGGGACCTCGACCAGCCGGACCAGAAAGGCTGGCTCGACGCGGAGAAGGACTTCAAATCTGCCGTCCAGGCGCACGGCGAAGCCGAGGAACGGCGCCTGGCCTACGTGGCGTACACCCGTGCGAAACACGTGCTCTGGATTTCAAGTGCCGCGTGGGTGGGATCCCGGGCCGGTTTGGCCGAGATGTCACCCTTTCTTTCCGGGCTGGAGGGCCTCACCGCCGACGGCGCAGCCGAAATCCACCCGCTGTCCGTCAGCGAGGACGCGCTGCCCGCGGATAGCCCCTTGACCTCTGAACTCGAAGTCGCCGCCTGGCCCTACGATCCCCTCGAGGGGCCGCATGACCCCCGGACAGGGAAACGGCTGCGGCTTGTCCCGGGCCGGCGTGCGGCCATGGAATCCGCCGCAGCCCGCGTCCTGCAGGCAATGGACGCCGGCCCGGACAGCCACGTGGACAGTGACTCGGCTGCGGCCCCGGCGCACGCCGGTGGAGACGGCGGACGGCGGCCAGTCCTGCGCGGCCCTGCGGCCGGATGGGCAAGCGAAGCGGCCACCTTGCTGGAACGCCGCTCCCGGCGTTCAGTGGTCCAGGACGTGCATCTGCCGGGCCATATCTCGGCGTCCACTCTGGTCGACCTGGAAGATGACGCAGGCTCCGTCGTGGCCCGCCTCCGCAGGCCGGTCCCGCGCGAACCGGGGATGTCGGCCCGCAAGGGCACGGCCTTCCACGCCTGGGTGGAGGAATACTTCGGCGCCGCCGGGATGCTGGACTTTGGTGAGGCTGCCGGCGCTGACGACCACATCGACGAGGCCTACGGCCTGGATTCCATGGTGGAAACTTTCCGCCAGTCCGAGTGGGCGCACCGCGCCCCCGCCCATGTCGAAGTCCCGGTCGAGACACGGATCGGCGACGTCGTGGTCCGGGGCAGGATCGACGCCGTGTTCCGTGACGCCGACGGCGGCTGGGACCTTGTGGACTGGAAGACCGGTCGCCGCCCCTCGGCGGCCCAGCTGAAGGTGAAGGCAGTCCAGCTCGCCGTCTACCGCCTGGCCTGGGCCCGGCTCAAAGGGATCCCATTGGAGGACGTCCGGGCCGCCTTCTACTACGTGGCCGACAACCAGGTGGTCCGTCCGCACGACCTCGGATCAGCGGAAAAGCTTGAGGAAATCGTGGCGGCCGCGCTGGGGAGGACAGCAGCGGCGAGGGGCGCCTAGGCGGATTCTTCCGGCCGGATCGCGCTTGCCGGAACTCGCCCAGCAGGGGGTTCTAGCGGGACGTGGTGTCGACCACCGTGATGGCGGCGGTCGACGTGTTGTCACGAGCGCCGGGCTCCACTGCGGATTCCGCCTGGACTGCGGACTTCGGCTGGACTGCGGAATCCGGCTGGACTGCGGAATCCGGCTGCAAGACGGCGATCGATTGCGTCGACGTGTCCTCGGCGGCGGGAACCGCAGTCTCAGCGTCGCTTTGCCCGGCCTCACCTGCGTCGGAATCCGGGACCCCTGCCTGCCGGGCATCGTCCTGCGTGTCATCAGCCTCGTCGGCAGCCGATGCATCGGCTGAGCCGGGGCTCCGGGGGGCCTCGGGGATGCTGGGCGCGGATCCGGCGACCGGCCCGGCGTCGGCGTCCGCGGCTGTGCCCTCGGGTGTTTCCGTGTCTGCGACCGGCTGTACGACGGCCGTCGGGGCGTCAGCCTCCGCCTCCCGCGGGATCGGCGTGACGTGCACGGCGGGCCTGACACTGATTTCAGCAGAAGCATCATCAGCCGGACCGGTACCGGGTACCGGCTCCATGGGCAGCAGCGTGACCTTGCTGACGGCGGGCGGCGCACCGCTGGCCGGATTGGCCGGAAGTGCCGGCGCGGCCGAAGCCGCGGGCGTCGCCGTCGGCGCATCGGCATCGGCACCTGCACTGGCTTGTTCTGCGCCGGGTTCGGGGGCCGCGACCGGCTGCGGCAGCGGTTCCACGCTGATGGGCTGGCCGCCGTGTTCGGCGACGTCGTCGGCCAGAGTGGCGAGCATGGACTCTGCCTCGTCGATCATGTCCTGGTTGCCGGCGGCCATGCCCTTGACCAGATACTGCGCCAGGGCGAATTCGGCGGACAGCGCAGCCCGCCGCAGCAGGTGGGCATCGGGAACATCGCGCCGGCTGGAGGTGTAGTGATCCAGGACCGCGTTCACAAAGTCCAGTTCGTTCGAGGCGACCAGCCAGGCCATGTCATCCGCCGGGTCGCCGATGCGCAGGTCGGTCCAGCCCGTCACGGCGGTCACCCGGTCACCGTCGACCAGCAGGTTGTCCTCGTGGAGGTCGCCGTGAACGACACAGGGATTGAAGCGCCAGAGGGAGACGTCTTCCATGGCGTGTTCCCAGCGCCGCAGCAGCAGCGGCGGGATTTTTCCGGTCGTGGCGGCCTGGTCCAGTTCATTGAGGCGCCGCTGGCGGAATTCGTTGGGCGTGTAGCTGGGCAGATCGGCATTGCTCACAATTGACCGCGGGAGGTCATGGATCGCGGCCAATGCCGCCCCGATTTCGCGGGCCACGGCGGGGGAGCCGCTGCTGAGGTCGTCCAAGGAGCGGGTGGCGCCGGCCAGGTGCGAGTAGACAAACGTGCTGAGCTGGCCCTGCCGGACAGTTCCCGCCACAGTGGGCATCAGGAACGGCAGCTCGGCCCGGATGCCGGGAGCAAAGGCCCGCAGAACCAGGAATTCGGTTTCCAGCCGGGCGCTGGCTTCGGCGTGCCGGGGGGAGCGGACACGCCAACGCTTGCCCTCGGAGTCCAGCAGGAGGGCTGCGTCGAAGTCCGCCGGATCGTCGGGCGCAGAGCTGACGGCGGTCGGGGTCAGGCCGGGCACCGCCGCTGTTGCTACAGCTGCCAGTTCGATAGGTTTCCTTCTCACCCTTCCACGGTAGATTGAGCGGCGCCCAAGACGGCGATGCACTCCGGCGAGTCTTGAGATAGGGACTAAATGAGGGCGAAAACCCCCGCAAACGGCCTGTCCCGCACACGCCGTGGAGCGCGCGGCGGCGTGGGCGGCAAATGTCAATTGTCTGCCCGAGTCAGTACGGTGGGTACATGAGTCTTGCGGAGTCAGCTACATCAGAGCAAACCCCCTCCGAATCCTCGGCACCCGACGCTGCGGCACCGCCGGTGCAGGTTCTGCCGGCAAACCACCTGATGGACACGGTCCTTCCCGTGCGCCCGGCCCTGGTCGACCGCGGATCCGCGGCACGCGTGAAACCCGGAATGCTGGCGGAGCTGGTGGGTTCAGGCTCGGCGCAGGCCATGGTTCTCTCCGGCCGGCAGGCCCTCGTCAGCGACAGCAGCCTCGTTCTCCTGGACGCGGCAGAGCTCGCCGGGCACTTGGCGAACACCCCGTACGCTCCGGAACACGTGATCTACCTCGGTTCCGCCCTGGCAGGTTCGGACCTCGACGCCGGCACCGAACTCGTCCTGTTCGTCCTGCCGCTCCAGTTCGAAGTCCGGGCCGAGGAGTTCGAGGCCCACGTGGCCGGCATCCCCAGCGATGCGCAGTGGGCGGGTTTCCGCGAAGTCGCGGCACGCTTGAACGCCACGGACACGGCACTGTTCGTCGAGGCCAGTGCCATCGCCAACTGGCACGCCACCCACACGCATTGCCCCCGCTGCGGCACCCCCACGCAGCCGGAAGCCGGCGGCTGGGTCCGGCGCTGCCCGGCCGATAACTCCGAGCACTTCCCCCGGACGGATCCGGCCATCATCGTGACCGTGGTGGGTCCCGACGGGAGGCTGCTGCTGGGTGGAGGGGGCCCGCTCGACGCGCGGAACTACTCGACCCTCGCCGGCTTCGTAGAGCCGGGGGAGTCGCTTGAACAGGCGGTGCAGCGCGAGATCGGCGAGGAAGTCGGGGTCCGCGTCACCGCCTCCCAGTACCTCGGATCGCAGTCGTGGCCGTTCCCCGCCTCCCTGATGCTCGGTTTCACGGCCACCACACCGGACACCGAAGTCCGGCCCGACGGCGTCGAGGTCACCAGGGCGCGCTGGTTCAGCCGGAGCGAACTGCAGGACGCGGTCCTCAGCGGCGAGATCGTCATTTCCAGCAGGCTCTCCATCGCCCGGTCCCTCATCGAACACTGGTACGGCGGCGTCATTGAGGACGCCGCGGACAGCGCCTGACCCGGCCTGCCCCCATCCGCAGGACACCCACTACTGACTGAGCAGCAAAAGTGACCACAGAGAAATTGAATTTCAGCACTATCCCCGGCGGGGAGCCGTCCGGCGGCACCACACCCGGCGGTACCACACCCGGCGATGCCCTGTCCGAAGTTGCGAGGGAACCGGACTCCCGATCGCTGGAGGAACGGATCCTCGGCGGACTCGACGCCGAGCAGCGCGAGGTCGCCAGCACCCTCCAGGGGCCCATGTGCGTGCTGGCCGGAGCCGGCACCGGCAAAACCCGCGCCATCACGCACCGGATCGCCTACGGCGTGCACTCAGGGGTGTACAGCCCGCAACGGCTCCTGGCCGTCACCTTCACGGCCCGGGCTGCCGCCGAGATGCGCAGCCGGCTCCGTGACCTCGGAGTCGGCAACGTTCAGGCCCGCACCTTTCACGCCGCGGCGCTGCGCCAGTTGCAGTTCTTCTGGCCGCAGGCGGTCGGCGGCACTTTGCCCAACCTGCTGGACCACAAGGCACAGATGATCGCCGAGGCCGCCAGGCGGCTCCGGCTCAGCACGGACCGCGCCTCCATCCGCGATCTCGCCTCCGAAATCGAGTGGGCCAAGGTGTCCATGCTGACCCCGGCGAACTATCTGGAAAATGCCCAGGGCCGCGGCACTCCGGGCGGCTTCGACCTGACGGCCGTGGCGCGGGTCTTCCAGTCCTATGAGGACGTCAAAACCGACCGCAACGTCATCGACTTCGAGGACGTGCTGCTGATCACCGTAGGCATCCTGCAGGAGGACCCGAAAGTGGCGGCGACCGTCCGCGAACAGTACCGGCACTTCGTCGTCGACGAGTATCAGGACGTCTCGCCGCTGCAGCAGCGGCTCCTGGAGCTGTGGCTCGGCGGCCGCGACGAGCTCTGCGTCGTGGGCGACGCCAGCCAGACCATTTACTCTTTCACCGGCGCCTCCCCGAAGCACCTGCTTGGCTTCAAAGCCATGTATCCCGAGGCCCACGTCGTCAAGCTGATCCGGGATTACCGGTCCACGCCCCAGGTTGTCAGGCTCGCCAACGACCTCCTCGGGGGCCGGCGCAGCGGCGGCCCCGTGGCGGACGCCGCCTGGGCCACACCGCTGCAGCTCGTGGCGCAGCGGCCGGCAGGCCCGGCGCCGCGGTTCACCGAATGTTCGGATGACGAGGCGGAAGCCGCCACGGTCGCCGCGCGGATCCGCGAACTCCTCGACGCCGGAACACCGGCGAGCCAGGTCGCCGTACTCTTCCGCACCAACGGACAGTCTGAAGCCTACGAACAAGCGCTGGCCTCGGCAGGGATCGGGTACCAGCTGCGCGGAGGCGAGCGGTTCTTCGCGCGTAAGGAGGTCCGGGACGCCATCCTTCAGCTCCGGGCCGCCACCCGGGCAGTGGCCGAAACCGCCACGCCCGAGCCACTCGGGCAGCTTGTCCGCGACATCGTCGCCTCCCTGGGCTACACGGACGCGGCGCCGCACAGCGGGGGCGCGACCCGGGAGCGCTGGGAATCGCTGGCCGCCCTCGTGGCGCTGGCCGACGAACTCGTGATCACCAGGGGCCCGCAATTTTCACTCCCGGATTTCGTCAACGAGCTCCAGGAACGGTCTCTGGCCCAGCATGCACCGACCGTCCAGGGCGTCACCCTGGCATCCCTGCACGCCGCCAAGGGACTGGAATGGGACGCCGTGTTCCTGGTCGGGCTGAGCGAGGGACTCGTGCCGATCTCGTTCGCGGACACTCCGGAAGCGGTCGACGAGGAACGCCGGCTCCTGTACGTGGGCATCACCCGCGCCCGCGAACACCTGTTCCTGTCCTGGTCCACTGCCCGGACACCGGGCGGGCGGTCCAACCGGAAGCCCTCACGCTTCCTGGATGGCCTGCGCCCCGACTCGGTGGCCAGCTCCCAGCTGAGGGGCAAGGGGCCGGCGCCGCGCCGGAAGGCGGCCGTCCCGGCGTCGTGCCGGGTCTGCGGCAGCATGCTCTCCAGCGGCGCCGAGCGGAAGGTGGGGCGCTGCAACCAGTGCCCGCCCAGTTACGAGGAACAGACATTCGACGCGCTGAGGCAATGGCGGAAGGACGTGGCCCTCGAGGCGGACGTTCCGGCCTTTGTCGTGTTCACCGATGCCACCCTGACCGCCATCGCCGAGGCTCGCCCCGAATCGCTGGAACAGTTGGCCCAACTCGCCGGCGTGGGCCCGTCCAAACTGGAGAAGTACGGTGAGGCCGTCCTGACGGTCCTGGCCGAAAGCGCGGTTCAGTGATGTCCGGTGCAGGGGGTTCCGGTTCAGTGATGTCCGGTGCCGGGGGTTCCGGCGCGGTTCCGGCGGCCATACCGCTGACCACTGCCGACGGCGCCCCGGTGCTGGTGCGCCGGTCCGCCCGCCGACGACGCACGGTCGCCGCGTTCTGGGAAGACGGCACCGCCGTCGTCGCCATCCCCGCCTCCTTCAGCAGGGCCCAGGAACGGGAATGGGTTCACCGCATGCTTGAAAAACTGCGGCTCCAAGGGGCCCGGGGCGCGCGGGGTTCCGGCCGGCGGCGCCCCCGCAGTGATGCCGAGCTTGCCGCCCACGCCGCCGAGCTGTCGGCGAAGTACCTTGGCGGCAGGGCGGTGCCCTCCTCGGTCCGCTGGGTCACCAATCAGAATTCGCGCTGGGGTTCGGCGACACCGTCCGAAGGAACCATCCGGCTCTCGGCGAAGCTGCAGCCCATGCCGCAATGGGTAATCGACTATGTGCTGCTGCACGAACTCGCTCACCTCCTGGTGGCCGGCCACGATGCCGCATTCTGGCGGCTGCTGGCGGCATACCCGGAGACGGAGCGCGCCAAGGCCTTCCTGGACGGGGTCTCGTTCGCGACCTCGCGCGGCCTGGCGCCCGGCGGATACGACGAAGCCCCGGACGGAATCGAAATCCCGGCCGGGGCCCCTTAGCTTTCGGCTAGGCCTTCGGTTTGCCGCCGTCCTCCGGACGGTCCCCGTCGTTGGCCGGACGGTCGTCGTCGGCCGCCGGTTCCTGGCCGGACCCGGTGGGCTCCGCACCGTCGTCGGACTTAGCGGTGCCCCCGGTGTCGGTGCTCCCGGCGTCCGTGGCCTCGGTGCCCGCGGGTTCGTCAAAGCCTCCGCTGAGCAGCTTCTGCAGGGCGTCATCCACTTCGCTGTCGCTGGCCTCGGCGAGTTTCCGGCGTTCGCTGAAGCCCTGTGGATCTTCCAGGTCCTCTGCCGTGGGCAGCAGGTCGGGGTGCTGCCAAACGGCGTCGCGGCCCTCCACGCCACGCTCGTCCTTGAGCAAAGCCCAGAGCGCGGCGGCCTCGCGGAGCCGGCGCGGCCGCAGTTCGAGGCCCACCAAAGAGGAGAACGCGTGCTCCGCGGGACCGCCTGTGGCCCGGCGCCGCCGGACGGTTTCGCGCAACGCAGCGGCGGAGGGCAGCAGCTTCTCGGTCGCTCCCCAAGAAAGTTCGTCCACCCAGCCCTCCACCAGGGCAAGGGCCGTCTCCAGTTTTTCGAGGGCCTGCTCCTGGGCAGGTGTGCGCTGCGGCATGAAGACACCTTGCGAGAGCGCCTCCTGGATGCCCTCGGGGTTGCTGGGATCGATCTCCCGTGCGAGTTCTTCGATCTTGGACGTGTCGATGTGGATACCGCGGGCGTAGGCCTCGATCGCGCCGAGCAGATGCCCGCGCAGCCAGGGGACCTGGACGAAGAGGCGGGCGTGGGCCGCCTCGCGCACGGCGAGGAACAGGCGGATGTCGTTCTCCGGCAGGCTGAGGCCCTCACCGAACTTCGCCACGTTGGCCGGCAGGAGTGCCATTTCGAGGTCTGCCAGGGGCACACCGATGTCCGTCGAGCTGACCACCTCGGCCGAGAGTGCGCCGATCGCCTGGCCAAGCTGCATGCCGAAGATCGCCCCGCCCATGTTCTGGATCATCGAGGAGGCGCCGCCCATCATGGACTTCATTTCCTCGGGCATCTGCTCGGTCATGGCGGCGGAGAGCGCATTGGCAATGCTGTTGGCGACGGGCTCGGTCAGCCGCTTCCACGTGCCGAGGGTTTCCTCGACCCACTCGGCACGGGACCACGCCCGGCCGATCAGCCCCGTGGCCGGAAGCCCGGTGACCTGGTCGAGCCAGAGTTCGGCCAGCCGGAGGGCCTCATCGACCTCCCGCGACTGCTGGGCGGTGACCGAGGGATCGGATCCGCTCGCCGCAACCCGCCGGGCGTTCTCATGCGCCAGTTGCCAGTTCACGGGCCCCTCCGAGGGGGCGCTCATCATCGCCTGCACTTGGGAGAACATCTGGGCAAGGAGGTTTGGATCGTCCGGGAGGCCGGCGGCCTTGGCGAGTTCGGCGGGGTCGATATTGCCCATGCCCGCCCCGCCCATCAGGTTCTTGAGCATTTCGGCCAAGGGATCCTTGGGTTCCTCGTCGCCATTGGACGGATTGAGTGGGTTGGAGGTCATGATCCCGCCGATCGTCGGTGTGGCTGCTTCTCAACTTCACGGTACCCCTCGGCAAGAGCGGCTGTCTGCCGAAACCGCGCCACGTTCGCTGTAGGCAAAGAGCGGTCCGGGGTGCCAAGCGCGTAGGCTTGGAAGTTGGAATATTTGCACGCGGCAGCCTCGGGTTTGGCTGCGGCCCTGGTGCGTGGTCGCGGTGTCCTTTCAGGCTTGTCCTGCCGGGGCCGCCGGCCCTCGTGCCGGCACGGAGAGGTCGTTCAATGACAGTCACCCAAGGTGAGCAGCCCGCCAGCGACCCAGCGGCCGGCCCTGTCCGGGGCAGGAGGGCGCGGCTGGCCGGCATGGGCGTGCGGCGCAAGCGCAACAACCGGTCATCAGCCATGCTGGTCTCGGGGCTGCTGGCCGTTGCCCTGGGCATCACTGCGGTGAGCCTGCCGGTGCCCTACGTGATCGAGTCTCCCGGACCCACCTTCAACACAATCGGCCAGGACAACGGCAAACCGGTCATCAGCGTCAGCGGCCATGAGACGTTTCCCGCCAAAGGCAGCCTGGACCTCACCACGGTCTATGTCGACGGCGGTCCCAACGGTCCCGTCAGCGTCCTCGAGGCGTTTTCGGCATGGCTCAACGGGACCAAGGCCGTCTACCCGCAGGAGCTGCTGTTCCCGACCGGCGTCACCAAGGAGCAGTCCCAGCAGGAGAGCGCGACGGCGATGACCACCTCCCAGGAGAACGCCGTCGCCTCGGCACTGAAGGAACTGAATATTCCGTTCGGGCAGAAACTGCAGGTGGCCGGCCTCCCGGACGACTCCGCCTCGACGGGGCTGCTGCAGGCAGGGGACGTCCTGGTCTCCATCAATGACAAGCCCATCACGGCCCTCGGCGTCGTCCAGGCGGAACTGGCCGCCGGCAACGGCAAGCCCGTCAAGGTCATTGTGGAACGCGCCGGCGGCCGGGTGCCTGTCACCATCACTCCGGCCAAAAACAGCGCGGGCCGCTTCATCCTCGGCGTCTTGCTGCAGTACAAGTTCACCTTCCCGTTCAACGTCACCATCTCCCTCGACAAAGTCGGCGGCCCCAGCGCGGGCATGATGTTCGCGCTTGGCATCATTGACACCGTCACCCCGGGCGACCTGACCGGCGGCAAGCACGTCGCGGGAACCGGAACCATCACCCCGGACGGTGCCGTGGGACCCATCGGCGGGATCGCCCAGAAAATGCAGGGGGCGCGGTCCGGCGGGGCCACGTTGTTCCTGGCCCCGGCAGCCAACTGCGACGACGTCCTGGGCCACATCCCCGACGGCCTGCAGGTGGTCCGGGTGGAGAACCTCACCGAGGCCCGCAAAGCGGTTGAACTGGCCGCGTCAGGCGGCGACACATCGGGCCTTCCGGTCTGTTCCAGCAACTAGACTGACCGCGGAACTAAGCGCCCTCCCCACTCGTGGCACTAATGACGGCCGCCGCCGTCCCGCGGGGACCCTGCTGCAGGGCCCTGACGGAACGGCAGCGGCGGCCGTTAGAATGCATCAAACCCTGCAATACCGGCACTTAGCCGCCCGACTGAGTCACAGCAGCGACTAATAACTAAAAACCAGCAGTAGACGACCAGCTATGAGGTACCGAGTTTGTCCCGTCCCGCCAGCCCTGCCCCGCCCGGAAGACCCCAGACACGACGCGGCGCCCTGACGCCGACGCTCATCATCGTGGCCCTGATCGTGGTCGGATTCATCTTCTTTGCCAATGTCTGGACGGATGTCCTCTGGTACCAGCAGCTGGGCTTCTTCGAAGTGTTCATGACCGAGAACCTGGCCAGGATCGGGATTTTCATGACAGGTTTCGCCGTCATGTTTACCGCCGTCTTCTTCGCCATCCGGATTGCCTACCATGCGCGGCCGGTGTACGCTCCCGACTCGGAAATCCGGGACAACCTGAACCGCTACCAGGCCCAGCTCGAACCCGTGCGGCGCGTCGTGATGGTGGGCATTCCTATCCTCTTTGGCCTGTTCGCCGGCAGCGCCGCCGCCAGCCAGTGGCAGAAAGTGCTCCTGTTCTTCAACCAGGAGGCCTTCGGCCAGAACGATCCGCAGTTCGGCCTGGACATCAGCTTCTACCTCATGACCCTTCCGTTCCTCGGCTTCGTCACGGGGTTCCTCATCAGCGTCACGGTGGTCGCAGGCCTTGCCGGCATCCTTACGCACTACCTTTACGGCAGCATCCGGATCATGGAACGCGGAATCTTCACCAGCCGCGCCGCCCAGATCCACCTGGCTGTCACGGGCGCTGCCTTCCTGGTGCTGATGGGCGTCAACTTTTGGCTGGACCGCTATTCCACCGTGCAGAACAACGGCGGGCGCTGGGCCGGTGCGCTGTACACGGATGTGAACGCCGTCATTCCGACCAAGGCCATCCTGGCCGTGGCCGCGGCGATCGTGGCCGTGCTGTTCATCGTCGCCGCGGTGATCGGCAAGTGGCGTCTGCCGGTGATCGGCACCGCCATGCTCATCATCACGGCCATCCTCGCCGGCGGCGTCTACCCGTGGGTCATCCAGCAGTTCCAGGTCCGGCCCTCGGAGCAGACGCTGGAGAACGAATTCATCAAGCGGAACATCGCAATGACCCGCGCCGCCTACGGCCTGGACAAGGTTCAGGAGAAGCGGTACAACGCCACCACCGCAGCCACCTCCGGTGCGCTGGCCCCCGATGCGCAGACCACCGCCAACATCCGACTGCTCGATCCGAACCTGATCTCGGATGCGTTCTCGCAGCTTGAACAGTACCGGCCCTATTACCAGTTCCCCAGCGCCCTGAATGTGGACCGCTACGAGATCGACGGCAAAATCCAGGACACGGTCATCGCCGTCCGTGAACTCAACCCGGACGGGCTGGCGACGAACCAGCAGTCCTGGCTGAACCGGCACGTGGTCTACACGCACGGCTATGGCGTCGTCGCGGCCAAGGGCAACAAGTTCACCGTGGACGGCAAACCGGACTTCCTGCAGTCGGGCATCCCGTCCAACGGCGCGCTCGGCAACGACTCGACCTATCAGCCCCGCGTCTACTTCGGCCAGGACTCGCCCGACTACTCGATCGTGGGTGCCCCGGCCGGTGCCGCGCACCGCGAGCAGGACCGGCCGGCGGCCAAGGAAGGCGACGGCGAAACGCAGTACACCTTCACCGGCAACGGCGGCCCGAACGTCGGCAGCTTCTTCAACAAGATCCTCTACGCGATCAAGTTCCAGTCCTCGGACCTGCTGCTTTCCGACGGCGTGAACGCCGAGTCCCAGATCCTCTACGACCGCAACCCGCGGGACCGCGTCGAAAAGGTGGCGCCCTACCTGACCGTGGACGGCAATCCGTATCCCGCCGTCGTCGACGGCAGGGTGAAGTGGATCGTGGACGGGTACACCACGAGCCCGTACTTCCCGTACTCCCAGCAGGAGCAGCTCTCCGCGGCGACGGCCGACTCGCAGACCGCCGCGAATCGGACGGTAGCCCTGCCGAACAGTTCGGTGAACTACATCCGCAACTCGGTCAAGGCCACCGTGGACGCCTATGACGGCTCTGTGACGCTGTATGCCTGGGATGACCAGGACCCGGTACTGAAGTCCTGGCAGAAGGTCTTCCCCACGTCGGTGAAGCCCTATTCCGAGATGTCCGGTGCGCTCATGAGCCATGTGCGGTACCCGGAGGACCTGTTCAAGGTGCAGCGCGAACTTCTTGGCCGCTACCACGTGACCAACCCGGACAGCTTCTACACCAACATTGACGCCTGGTCCGTACCCAACGACCCCACCGTCAAGGACGAGGTCAAGCAGCCGCCGTACTACATGTCGCTGAAGATGCCCGACCAGGACAAGCCGGCGTTCCAGCTGACCTCGTCGTTCATCCCGCAGGTGGTCAACGGCAACGCCCGCAACGTGCTCTACGGCTTCCTGGCCGCGGACTCCGACGCCGGCAACCAGAAGGGCGTCAAGGCGGACAGCTACGGCCAGCTCAGGCTCCTGCAGATCCCGCCGGAGACCCAGGTCCCGGGCCCCGGCCAGGCACAGAACAAGTTCAACTCCGACCCCACCGTTTCGCAGGCACTGAACCTGCTGCGTCAGGGTGCGTCAGCGGTGCTCAACGGCAACCTGCTGACCTTGCCGGTCGGCGGCGGCATGGCGTATGTCCAGCCCGTGTATCTGCGGTCTACCGGTGAAACCTCCTACCCGACGCTGCAGCGCGTCCTCGTGGCGTTCGGCGACAAGATCGGGTTCGCGCCCACGCTGGACGAGGCACTGAACCAGCTGTTCGGCGGAAATTCGGGGGCCGCGGCAGGGGACTCGGCGAACAAGGGTCAAACGCCGGCCACGCCCACCACCCCTGGGGGTACACCGGCAGCGCCTGGCACCACCGACGCGAAGGCAGACCTGAAGGCCGCCCTGGACGAGGCCAACGCCGCGATCAAGGCCGGCCAGGAAGCCCTCGCAAAGGGTGACTTCGCGACCTATGGTGACCAGCAGAAGAAGCTGGCCGCCGCCTTGCAGAAGGCGCTCGAGGCCGAAGCGAAGCTGGAAACCCCGGCCGCCCCGGCGGGCACCGCCTCGCCGTCGGCCACACCGTCGGCCACTCCGTCAGCGACGGCCGGCAGCTAGCGCAGCGCTAGCGACCAACGACAGGCCGGGTTTGCCCTCTCCGGAGAGGCGAACCCGGCCTGTGGTGTAGACGGGCCGGCCGCGGTCTGCGCGGCTTTGGCCGCGGGGCTTCGGGCCCGGGCGGAAGCTCCGGCGGGCGGCGAGATACACATCACGTCACCTCGATTTGGCCTCAAGTTCACCGGCAGGTAGAGTTGATCTTGCGACGCGGGGTGGAGCAGTTCGGTAGCTCGCTGGGCTCATAACCCAGAGGTCACAGGTTCAAATCCTGTCCCCGCAACTGGAGAAAAGGTCCGGAACATTGGAAACAGTGTTCCGGACCTTTTGCTGTAAGCACTGACTAGGCACCGCGACCGCGACCCGGAACCCGCGCGACCGGACCCGACACAACCGGGGGCCGGAGGCGACCCGGACATCCTGGGACTGGGACTGGGGCAGGTTTGGGGTCGTGGTCAGGGCGGCCCGGAAACTAGGGTAGAGTTGATCAAGCGACGCGGGGTGGAGCAGTTCGGTAGCTCGCTGGGCTCATAACCCAGAGGTCACAGGTTCAAATCCTGTCCCCGCAACCAGGAAACACCAGCAGTACACAGAAAGGCCCGGATCTGATGATCCGGGCCTTTCTGTTTCCTCTGCGGGCGGCTACTTCGAGGGCGCCGCCCGGGCCGGTCTTACGGGCCCTCTTACGGGCGCTCAGCCGGCCGTCAGCCGTCCTGGAGCCGCTGATAGGTCGCCAGTGCGCGCGCCCGGGACTCGGCAAGGTCCACGATGGGTGCGGGGTAGCCGGGGGCGGCGCCGTTAGCTTTCCAGGGCTCGTGGACGGCTTTGTCGTCCAGCGCGGCGAGCTCGGGAATGTACCCGCGCAGATATCGCCCGGCGGCGTCGAACTTCTTGCTCTGCGTAACCGGGTTGAAGATCCGGAAATACGGCGAGGCGTCGGCCCCCGAGCCCGCGACCCACTGCCAGTTGGCCGGGTTGCTCGCGGCATCGGCATCCACCAGCGTGTCCCAGAACCAGGCCTCGCCCAGCCGCCAGTCGGCCAGCAGGTTCTTGACCAGGAAGGACGCGGCCGCCATCCGCACGCGGTTGTGCATCCAGCCCGTCTGCCAGAGCTGGCGCATGCCCGCGTCCACCATCGGGTAGCCGGTGCGGCCCTGCTGCCAGGCTTCCAGCTCGGCTCCGGCCGCCGGCTGCCACTCGAAGCGGTCGAACTCCGGCCGGTAATTCCGCGTCGCCAGGTCCGGATTCTCATAGAGCAGCTGCCAACAGAATTCCCGCCAGCCAAGTTCGGAACGGAAGATCCCGACGTCGGCCGGCGCTCCCGGCGCAAAGCTGTCCCGCAGTGTGTGCCAGATCCGGAAGGGGCTGATTTCGCCAAAACGCAGATGCGGAGAGAGCCGGCTGGTACCTTCGACGCCGGGGACGTCGCGGCCGGTGCCATATTCAGCCGCCGGCCCGTCCACGAAATCCGTGAGGCGGCTGTAGGCGCCAGCTTCTCCGGGGGTCCAGGTGGCAGCCAGCCCGGAGCTCCAATCGGGATCACGGGGGAGCAGGCCCCATACGTCGAGTGTTTCGCTTGCCGGCAGGCCGCCGCTGCGGGTGCGTGCCGGGGCCGGCAGCTGGTCCGGGGCCTCCAGAGGGTGCCGGGGCTCGGTGCCGGCCAGGCAGGCCTTCCAGAAGGGCGTGAAGACCTTGTAGGGGCCCCCGCTGCCGGTCCGCACGGTCCACGGCTCGAACATGAGGTTTGCCTGGAAGCTCGTGGCGTTCATGCCCGCGTCAGTGGCCCAGCTCTTCAGGCCGGCGTCGACGGCGCGTTCTGGCCCGCCGTAGCGGCGGTTCCACAGCAGGGTGTCGGCTGACGTCTCCACCGCGAGGTCCTGGATGATCCGGGCGGCCGGGCCGCGGCGGAGCACCAGCCGCGAGCCGGTGGCCTCCAGCGCGGCGGCGAGCCCGGCCAGGGAGTGGTGGAGCCACCACTTCACTGCTCCGCCCAGGGGCCGGACGCCGGGCGACTCCTCGTCCAGGATATAGACGACGGTCAGGGGTGTGCGCAGGGCGGCGGCTTCCGCCAGTGCCGGATTGTCATCCAGCCGGAGGTCGTCACGGAGCCAGACAAGGGTCGCAGACATGGATCCACGGTACACGCGCGGCCGCCGTCACGGCCGGCGGTGCGGTGCAAAAGGGCACAACAAAGGGCCGGGCTCCGGCGGGCGACCCTGAGGTGTCAGGCTCACCCGCCGTAGTCCGGCCCTGGGTCAGGAACGGCCGGCCGGTCAGAGCTTGTCGAAGTCGGCCTCGTCGACCGTGGAACCGGACTCGGTGCTCCGGTCCCCGGTGCCGATGGCGGCGGGGGAGCCGCCGGACTTCAGCGCTGCCAGCCGGGCTTCGATCTCGGTCTGCTCGCCCAGGTCTTCCAGCGAGTTGAACTGGGCGTCCAGGCTCGACTCGGCGAGTTCCTGCTGGCCGCGGACCTTGGCTTCCTCGCGGCGGATCTTCTGTTCGAAGCGGCCCACCTCGGAAGTGGGGTCCATGATGTTGATGCTCTTGAGGGCGTCGTGGACCTGGCTCTGGGCCGCTACGGTCTTGGACCGGGCCACCAGCTCATTGCGCTTGCTGGTCAGCTCGTTGAGCTTGCCCTTCATCTGGTCAAGCCCGTGCTTGAGCTTGTCCACCACCTCGGTCTGGGATGCGATGCTCGGCTCTGCGGCCCGGGCCTCGTTCTCAGAGCCCATCTGGCGCTGCAGTGCAATCTTGGCCAGGTTGTCGAACTTCTCCGCGTCTCCGACGTCGCCCTTGGCGCGGTATTCGTCGGCTTTGCGTGAGGCGGCGAGGGCCTTTTTGCCCCAGTCCTGGGCGTTGCGGACGTCCTCGTTGTAGTCGTCCTGGAGCATGCGCAGGTTGCCGATGGTCTGGGCCACGGCGGACTCGGCCTCCGCGATGTTGTTCGTGTAGTCGCGGACCATCTGGTCCAGCATTTTCTGCGGATCCTCGGCCTGGTCCAGCAACGAGTTGATGTTTGCCTTCGCCAGCTGCGCCATGCGGCCGAAAATGGACTGCTTAACCATGGTGTTACCTTTCGTCCTGCTCCGTTGTCTCACTGATTCCAGTGATCGATGGTGTATCGCATCTATTCGCTGTCCGGTCCGGCCGGCGCGTGGTCTGTACTCTTCCCGTCAGTGTTTCCCGTCCGGGGGCGGCCACAGCCTAGAAACTGCCGGAGTCGCCGCCGCCGAAGTCTCCGCCGCCGCCAAAGTCGCCGCCGCCACCCCAGCCGCCGCCGGAATCGTCGCCGCCCCAGCTGCCTCCGCCGCCGCCCCAGCCTCCGCCGCCTCCGCCGTGGAGGATCGAGTTGATGAGGATTCCACCGAGGATCGCGCCGCCGAGGCCGCCTCCGCCGCTGCCGCCGAACATCCCGCCACGGCCGTAGCCCTGGTTGGCGTAGCCGCCGAATTGGTCAACATCGGACTGGGCCAGCTGGGCGGCCTGCGCCGCCAGGGCGTGGGCCTGCTGCGCGTACTGCAGCGCAGTGACCGGGTCGGTGCGGGAGATCGAGAGCGCATAGTCCAGGTTCCGCTGTGCTTCGGCCAGGCGTGTGCGGGCATCGGTGCCCACGCCTCCGCGGCGGGCAGTGATGTAGTCCGACGTCGCGCTGATCTGGGCCTGGGCCGACATGATGCTCTGATGTAGCGAGGCCTGGGCGCGGCGGGCCTGTTCCTGCTGGTCGCGGATTCCGCCCAGGGACTGGTCCAGTGTCTGGTGCGCCGTTTCGACCCGCTCCAGGGTGGCGATGGGATCGATTTTTCCGCCCTGGATTTCCGCTTTGACCTGCGCCAGCGCCGCTTCGACGGCGGCCACCGGACCGGACAGCTCCGGATGGGCGCCGGACTGGAGCATCGCCTTGGCCTGCGCCAGGTCCTGGGCGGTGTCGACGACGGCGGATTCCAGGCCACTACGGGCCTCATCCAGGCTGCCGGCCACCTTGGTGATGGCCCCGATCAGCACGTTCGTCTGGTGCAGGCTTTCCTCGGCTGCCCGCACGGCCACCGCGGCAAGGCTGTTCTCGCCCGCGGCGAGCTTTTCCTGCGCCGCGGTTGAGGCGTTCTGCACGAATTCGAGGCGTTCCTTGGCCTGGTTGATGTTGTCCGCCACCTGGACCAGGGCGCTTTCGGCGTACTTGGCGCGCAGATCCGTCAGCGATTTTTCGGCGCTGGCAATCTTGGCCTCGGCTTCCGCGGCGCCGGCACCGACGGCGGCGAGGGCCTGCGGGGCGTTCTTCTCGAGCTCCCGGAGGGAATCGAAGTCCGCCTTCTGTTCCTGCAGCGAGGCCAGCGCGGCCTCGGCGCGGCGGATGATTTCGCCGAGCCAGCTCCGTTGCTGCTCCTCGGTGTCGGGAATGTGGTCGTCGAGCTGCTGCTGCAGCTTGAACGACTCCGTCATGTGGCCCTTGGCCTCCTGCAGCGCCTTCGTGAAATTACCCACCGCGGAATCGCCATACTGGGCCTGGGCGAATCCCAGTTCCTGCTCGCTGGACTTGATGGCGTCATCGGCCTCGATCAGCAGCGAATCGCTCTTACGGCGCAGTTCGGTCACGCTGAGACCCGCCAGCGGATCCGCCTGCGCACCTTGTGACCCCTTGGACGCTCCCGCACCCTGGCTGGCCTTCTTCCGGCGGTTGCGGAAGTACAGATAGGCTCCGCCTCCTGCCACGGCCACGACGCCGACCCCCACCAGTACGGCACTGCCCGCCCCGGCGTCGGACGGCACCGAGCCGCTGCCGCCGGACGCCGCGTCGCCCACCGCGGCAGCGGTGTCAATGGCCGCCTGCGCGAAGTCGCGCTTCCCGCCGGCCAGGTTCGGAACTATGGCGTTCTGGGTGATGTTCGACGTCTTGGAGTAGATCGCGCTGGCCGAGTTGGGGGAGAAGTAGTACTTCCCGTCGTCAGACATGGTGAGGATGACGTCGGCCTTGCCCATGCCCTTGTTCGTCGCGACAGCCTGGGCCCACGCCTTGGGGTCGGCCGGATTCTCAAACGTCTTTGCCGTGATGACATACAGGTTGTACTTGTGGTCCTTCAGGAGCTTCTGGATGGCGTCCTGAACTTCGGCCTTGCGGCCGCCGAGCACGTTCGCACTGTCCACGATGTTCTGCCCGGACGGAATGGTCACCGGATCTTCGGCCAGGGCTGGAGCGGCGGGGAGCGCCAGCAATCCAGCCACGCCAAGGACGGCGAGAAAACGATTCAACTTAGACCGCATGTGCAACCCTTCAGCACTTCTGGGACCGGTTCGGTCGAACCAGCCGTCACAGAATGCAGCAGCGCCCCCACGCAGATGTAAAGCCGCAGGTCGCTGTGGCATTTCCATTTGATTCTATGGTGCACCCAAATGGCAGTCCACCTAGGGGAATATGCCACCAGCGAAACGCGCTTAAACTGGGAAGCACGGGCCCGAAGGCAGCAATCCATCCGTTCAGGAACCTCCCAGTAAATGTCCGCTCTAGTGTCAGCCTGAGCGTCCATAGTTATAGGCAGACGAGGATGAAAGGAAGTCTCATGACTGAGAACCCAGTGCCGGGTGCGACACCGGAGCCGACACAACAGAACCAGGAACCGGGAGGACCCCAGGAGGGCTCGCCGGATCAGTCGCATGCCGGCCGCACGCCTGAGGCGGCGCCCGGAAGCCCGGCGCCCGGAAGCCCGGTGTCCGGAAGCCCGGCGCCCGGAAGCCCGACGCCCGAGAACCCGACCCTCCGCCTGGACCGCGCCGAGGACGGCGCGCCGCGGCCGGTCTACCAGCAGCAGCCCTCCGAGGCACAGCGCTCCGCCGCGGACACCCAGCAGTTCGGCGCCCCGGCCCAGCAAACCGGCCAGTACGGCGGGTTCTCCCAGGCCGGCCAGGGTCAGGGCCAGCCCACCCCGCCCGCCCACCCGCCCTACGGCCAGTCCCAGTCAGCCCAGTCCCAGCAAGCCCAGTCCCAGCAAGCCCAGCCCCCGTATGGCCAGGCCCCGTACGGCCAGTCCTCGTATGGCCAGTCCCAGTACGGTGCCCACTCCGGCGGCCAGCCGGCGTCGGGTCCGTCCTATGCTTCCGTCCCGGGCTTTGCGAACGACCCCGCGCACGCCCCGAAGCGCAAGGCGGCGTTCGGCGTCCCGACCCTTGTGGCCAGCATCGTGGCGGCCGGCCTGATCGGCGGCGGCGTGGTGGCCGGCAGTAACGCGCTGCTGTTGGACCGTTCCTCCACGGCGGCCTCGAGCAACACAACCCAGGCCGGTCCGGTGATCGTCAACAACAGGGAAGACGTCAACGCCATCACCGCCGCCGCACTCAAGGCGTCCCCCAGCGTGGTGACCATCAAGGCAACCAGCGGAAGTGACGGCGGTACCGGCAGCGGGATCATCCTGGACACCCAGGGCCACGTGCTGACCAACACCCACGTGGTCACCCTCGACGGCAAGGCTGCGAACGCCACGATGGAGGTCCGGACGAGCGACGGCAAGGTCTTCTCCGCGAAGATCGTCGGTACCGACCCGCTCTCGGACCTCGCCGTGATCAAGATCGACAACCCCTCGGGGCTGGTCCCGGCAACCCTCGGTGACTCGGGCAAACTGAACGTCGGCGACACCGCCGTCGCTATCGGTTCGCCGCTGGGACTCACCGGCACAGTCACGGACGGCATCGTCTCGACCCTGAACCGGACCATCAGCGTGGCATCCTCGGCTGCGCCGAAGGACGGTGCGGATAACTCCCAGGGCGGGGACCAGGGCTTCCAGTTCGCGCCTCCGGGCGGCGGCGAGACCCCGAGCACCGCGGATCAGGGATCCATCTCGATCAACGTCATCCAGACGGACGCGGCCATCAACCCGGGCAACTCCGGCGGCGCGCTGGTGAACACCAAGGGCGAAGTCATCGGCGTGAACGTCGCGATCGCCTCCGCCGGCGGCGACTCGGCCAGCGGCAGCAGCAGCGGCAACATCGGCGTGGGCTTCAGCATCCCCATCAACCACGCCAAGCGCGTGGCCCAGGAGATCATCAGCGGCGGAAAAGCCACACACGCGCAGTTCGGCGTCAGCGTGAAGCCCAAGGCCGCAGGCTCGTCCTCCTCCGGATTCTCGGTGGGCGCGGAGGTCGCGACCGTCGAGTCCGGCTCGGCCGCTGACAAGGCCGGCGTCAAGGTCGGCGACGTCGTGACGAAGTTCCAGAACCTGACCATCAGCGATCCCAACCAGCTGACCGCCGCAGTGCGGGAACAGCCCGCCGGAGCCACGGTCAAGGTGACGGTCCTGCGCGGCGGCCAGCTGAAGGACCTCGACGTGACCCTCGGGACTGCAACCGAGCAGTAAAAGCAGAGCAGTAGAAGCAGAGCAGCAGCAG
This sequence comes from Arthrobacter sp. LAR12-1-1.1, assembly GCF_040676555.1. Classification (NCBI taxonomy): domain Bacteria; kingdom Bacillati; phylum Actinomycetota; class Actinomycetes; order Micrococcales; family Micrococcaceae; genus Arthrobacter; species Arthrobacter sp. LAR12-1-1.1. Next base: position 562,547 of record NZ_JBEGIG010000012.1, read on the forward strand.
GAAGGGCTGGGCGGCACCAAACGGTGCGGCCCGGCCTTTTCCGTGCCCGGCCGCATTCGTGCCCGGCCTCCGCTCACGGGGTGGCCCCTGTTGACGAGGACCCCCGGACGCGGCGGGGCGCTGACACAGACGTTAACCGTGGCCGCGCTGCCCGGCAGCTATATGGTTAGCTAGGAACAGCCCGGCTGCCGGGCGTTCCGTGGCCATGTCCCCGCAGGGGCGGCTATCCACCCGCATGGAAGGCTGCTGTAGACACAGTGGAAGAAACTCTGAAAATCATTGTGCTGGTCAAGCACGTGCCGGATGCGCAGTTCGACCGCCACCTCACCGGTGCGGCCAACACGGTGGACCGCTCCGAGAGCATCCTGTCCGAACTGGACGAATACGCCCTGGAGGCGGCGCTGCAGCTGAGCGAGGCCCGCGGCGGCGAAGCGGCCGGCAACAAGGTCATCGCCCTGAGCATGGGGCCGGCCGGGGCCGTCAACGCGGTGAAGAAATCCCTCCAGATCGGCGCCTCTGAAGGCGTGCACCTCAGCGACGAGGCCCTTGCCGGTTCCGACGCCGCGGCCACGTCGCTGGCGCTGGCCGCCGCGATCCGCCACCTGGGCGCGGACGCCCCCGCAGACCTCATCCTCACCGGCATGGCCTCCACGGACGGCGAGACCTCGCTGGTGCCGGCACAGCTCGCTGAGCGGCTGGGGCTCCCGCAGGTAACTTTCGCCGCGTCCCTGGAGCTCGACGCCGGCAAGCTCACCGCCCGGCGCGACGGCGACACCCACGCGGACACCATCGAGGCCGACCTGCCGGCCGTCGTTTCGGTCACCGACCAGATCAATGATCCCCGCTACCCGAACTTCAAGGGCATCATGGCGGCGAAGAAGAAAACCATCACCACGTTGAGCCTGGCCGACATCGGCGTCGACGCGGCCCAGGTGGGCAAGTCCGGTTCCTGGACCGCCGTCGAGACCGCAGAGGTCCGTCCGCCGCGCACGGCCGGCACCATCATCACCGACGAAGGCGACGCCGGCATCCAGCTGGTCGAGTTCCTGGCCGCCCAGAAGCTGCTCTAAAGGGGATTATCCGAACATGGCAAAAGTACTCGTTTTCATCGACAACCCCGGCCGGGCGCTGAAGAAGTCGAGCCTGGAACTGCTCACGATCGCCCGCTCCCTCGGCGAACCGGCCGTCGCCTTCAATGGCGAACTGCACGATGATGCCGCTGCGGCCCTTGCTGAGTACGGCGTCCAGGCACTCTACCGCCCGTCCGCGGCCGACCTCGACGACTATCTTGTGGGCCCCAAGGCCTCCTACCTCGCCGCCGCGGTCCAGGCTTCCGGTGCCACCGTGGTCCTGACCGAAAACTCGGCCGAGGGCAAAGAAATCGCCGCCCGGCTCAGCATCAAGCTCGGCGCCGGTGTCATCACCGACGTCGTGGCCGTGGACCCCGACGGAACGGCCCACAAGTCCGTGCTGGCTGGTTCGTACACCACAACGGCCAAGGCCACGACGCCCGTGGCCGTTCTCACTGTCAAAGCCAACAGCATCACTCCCGAGCCTGCCGTCTCCGGTACGGCACCGGAGACTGTCACGATTGAGGTCCCGGAGACGGCCACCGCCGCCTCCGCACGCATCACCGCACGCAACGAAAAGCCCGCCAGCGGTCGCCCCGACCTGACCGAGGCGCGGATCGTCGTGGCCGGCGGCCGTGGCGTGGACGGCAACTTTGGTCCGCTGGAAGAACTCGCCGACGCCCTGGGCGCGGCCATCGGCGCCTCGCGGGCCGCCACGGACGCGGGCTGGATCGGGCATGACGCGCAGGTCGGCCAGACCGGCAAGACCGTCTCGCCGCAGCTCTACATCTCCGCGGGCATTTCCGGAGCCATCCAGCAGAAGGCCGGCATGCAGACCGCCAAGGTGATCGTGGCCGTGAACAAGGACGCCGAATCGCCGGTTTTCGAGATCGCGGACTTCGGCGTTGTCGGCGACCTCTTCCAGGTTCTGCCGCAGGCAACCGCGGAAATCAAGAAGCGCAAAGGCTGACAGCGTGAGCACCAACGCCGTTCCGGCGCAAAGCCCGTTCGACCCGGAGACCTCCCGGATCGAGCGGGTGCTTTGTTTCACCGCCCACCCCGACGACATCGATTTCGGCGCCGCCGGCACAGTGGCCGCATGGACCGCCGCAGGAGTCCAGGTGAGCTACTGCATCATGACCGACGGCGACGCCGGCGGCTTTGATCCCGCGCAGCGCGAAGAAATCGTGCGGCTGCGCGTTGCGGAGCAGCAGCGCGCCGCCGCGCTGGTCGGCGTCACGGACATCCACTACCTGCACCAGCGTGACGGCTACCTCGAACCCTCGCATGAGGTGATGCGCGAGGTGGTGCGCCTGATCCGGCAGCTCCGGCCCGACGTCGTGGTGTCCATGCATCCGGAACGGAACTGGAACAGGATCCAGAAGAGCCACCCGGATCACCTGGCCGTGGGGGAGGCCGTGACCCGTGCCGTGTATCCCGCGCTGGAAAACCCGTTCGCGTACCCGGAACTGGCCGAGTCCGGTCTGGAGGCCTACAAATTGCCCTGGTTGTGGCTCTTCGCCGGGCCGGAAGAGCGCGAGAACCACTTCGTGGACGTCACCGGGCACGTGGACAGCAAGCTTGCCGCCATCCACATCCACGTCAGCCAGCATCCCGACGTCGACGCCATGGAGCGCACGGTCCGCGGCCTCATGCTCGGCACCGGGGCCCGCGCCGGACTTCCCGCCGGACGCAGTGCCGAGGCCTTCCATGTCGTAACAGTCAACGGCCAGGGGACCATCGCCGGCTTCTAGTGTTGCCGCAGCACAACCTCTGCCATAAGCTGGCCTCTGTTTAAATCATATTTAATTGATGGAAGGCAGACTTTGATGGCGAAGACTGCGCAACACCCCGTTCTTGTGATCATGGGCGTCTCCGGATCCGGCAAATCAACTGTCGCGGGACTCCTGGCCGGCAGGCTGGGCTGGGACCTTGCCGAGGGCGACGACCTCCACCCCGAATCAAACGTGGCAAAGATGCACGCAGGACAGCCGCTGACCGACGAGGACCGGTGGCCCTGGCTCGAAAGCATTGCCGACTGGATCCGGTCCCGCACCGAAGCCGGGAATCCCGGCGTCGTAACCTGTTCGGCGCTGAAGAAGCGCTACCGGGACATTCTGCGCGGCGAAGGGGTGGTCTTCGTGTTCCTCGAGGGATCACGGGACAAGATCTCCGACCGGCTGGCCTCCCGTCACGGGCACTTCATGCCCCCGGCCCTGCTGGAGTCCCAGTTCGACGCGCTCGAAGCGCCCACAGCGGACGAAAACTTCATTTCCCTGTCCGTCTCCGCAACGCCGGCGGAAGAAGCGCAGGAAATCATCACCCGACTTAATCTCGACGCTGCCGACGCCAGGCCCTGAGCCTTCCCGCGTTCCGCCGCCACCAAGGAATTTTTTGTGAAATCACTGATAGCAACGCAGCTTCCGGCTGCCGTTGAGGCCGGGTCCGGCATCAACACCCAATTACTCATCATCGCGGGCCTGGGCATCGCCCTGCTCGTGGTGCTGATCGCCAAATTCAAGTTCCACCCCTTCCTGGCCCTGATTCTGGGGTCCGGATTCGTCGGCCTTGCCGCAGGCGTGGAACCGGCCAAGGTGATCATCAACTTCGAAGACGGTGTGGGCGGCGTCCTGAAGGAAGTGGGCCTGCTGGTTGCGCTCGGCGCGATGCTGGGCAAGCTGCTCGCCGACTCCGGCGGCGCCAACCGGGTGGTCGACACTCTTCTGGCCAAGGCCACCGGAAACAAGCTGGTCTGGTCCATCACGCTCGTCGCCGTGATCATCGGCCTGCCGATGTTCTTCGAGATCGGGCTCGTCCTGCTGCTGCCGGTGATCGTCCTGGTCACGCAGCGCTCGAAGATGCCGCTGATGCGCATCGCGATCCCGGCGCTGGCCGGCCTGTCCGTGCTGCACGGCCTGGTGCCGCCGCACCCGGGACCGCTCATCGCGATCAGCGCCGTCAAGGCGGAACTGGGCACCACCCTGGCCCTCGGCATCCTTGTCGCCATCCCCACGGTGATCATCTGCGGCCCGCTCTTCTCCCGCCTGGCAGCCCGGTGGGTGCCCGTGGGCGCCCCCGCCGTCGCCGGCGGCGTCGACACCGTGCACGGCGCGGACACGGAGGGCGTCAAGCGCCCGCCGAGCTTTATCGTGACGCTGTCGACCATCCTCTTCCCGGTGGTGCTCATGCTGCTCAGGGCTGTCGTGGACATCATCTGGCCCGATCCCAAGACCGCCCCGGCCATCCGGATGTTCTTCGACTTCGTCGGGCAGCCGCTGGTGGCGATGACCCTGGCCGTCCTGCTGGCCATGGTGACCTTTGGCTACGCCGTGGGCCTGAACGGCGCCAAGATTACGAGCAAGATTGCTGCCAGCCTGGGCCCGATCGCGGGGATCATCCTGATCGTCGGCGCGGGCGGCGGCTTCAAGCAGACGCTGATTGGCGCTGGCGTGGGTGACTCCGTGAAGGCCTGGGCCGAGGGGACCAACATGTCCGTCCTGCTGCTCGGCTTCATCGTGGCCGTTGCCCTGCGCCTGGCGACAGGCTCCGCCACCGTCGCGACCGTGACGGCCGCCGGCATCGTGGCGCCGCTCGCCAGTTCGCTGACGCCGACGCACGCCGCCCTGCTGGCCCTCGCGATCGGCGCCGGCTCGCTGTTCTTCTCGCACGTGAACGACGCCGGGTTCTGGCTCGTCAAGGAGCTGTTCGGACTCACGGTGGGCCAGACGTTCAAGACCTGGTCGGTCATGGAAACGTTGATCTCCGTGGTGAGCTTCGGCCTGGTCATGCTGCTCTCGCTGGTCATTTAGCCGGGTCACGAAGTCAGCCGGACAAGCCGTTAGCGCGCCAACGCAGAAGCCGCCCGAGCCTTGGCTCCTTCCTCGGAAGGAGCCAAGGCCCGGGCGGCTTTCTGCGTCCGGGCGGCCTGTGTGAACCGCGCATGGCTGGGTCCTGCGGTGGCTAAGCGTTCAGCGGCGCCGCGGCGACGGTCGGCAGGGTTGGTGTCGCGGATCCGCCTTCGGGTTCCACGGTGATGCCCAGGGCGGCGGCGGAGCCGATGCCCTTGACCACCGCGGGCTTGGACAAAGCTTCAGCGTCCATGAGCCCCTGCGACACCGGGGCCGAGCCGTCCTTCGGGATCAGCCACATCTGGTACACCTTGCCCGCGGGCGGAGCCGGGACGCCGTTCATTTTGACGACGGCGGCGTCCTTGGACGGGGAAATCGACACGGTGGCCGTGCCGCCGCCGTTGACGTCGACAGTGGCCTGCCGGACGTCGCTGGCCTGCATTACCTGGTTCAGCGGATCATTCTGGTTTGCCACATACGCGCCCACGCCGACGCCGCCCAGGGCGATCACGGCTGCAGCGGCGACGCCGACAAGCCAGTTCCGCATGCCCTGCGGACGGCGGCGTTCTTCCCTGCGCTTGCGGGCCGCGCCGAGCTCGTCAGCGGCGGCTATTCCCGAGCTCTCGCGTACCGGATGTGGCATCACAGGTGTCGTTTGCGGACCCGTGCCGGGCAGGGGCGTTGCCGCGGGGGACGGCTGGGCCGCCGGCGCCGGCAGGGAGGCCATGATCCGGTCCAGCAGCCCGGGCGGAGGCTCTTCCTCGGCCGTGAAGCTGGTGGCCAGGGTCTCCCTGGCCTGCCGGACGCGGTCATTGAAGGCATCGCGGTCTGCGGCCGGTGCGGAGGCGAGGAACTGCTCGATCGCGGCGCGTTCGGCGTCGTCCACGGCGTTGAGGGCGTAGACCTCGGCAAGGTCCACGACACGGCCGGAAGCCAGGTCGGTGGCGATCTCGGCAGTGAAGCCGCCCGGGAGGCGGTTGTCGTTCTCATGTGGGTTCATGTCGGTCAATTCAGCTCACCCCCAGGCAGGTCTTCAGTCGGATCAGTCCATCGCGGATGCGGGACTTGATGGTAGGAACCGCGGCGTTCAGCCGCTCGGCCACTTCCCGGTAGGTGAGGCCGCCGTAGTATGCCAGCCGCACGGACTCCTGCTGCGTATCGGTCAGCGTCTCCAGGCACCGGACCACGGTCTCGGCCTCAAGCCGGCTGCCGACCTCGTCTGAGACGGAATCGTGGTCGATCTCCTGGCTGCTGGCCCCGTATTTGGCTTCGCGGTCCGTGGCGGACTGCGAGGACCGGACCTTGTCAACGGCACGGCGGTGCGAGATGGTCATGAGCCAGGCGAGCGGGCTGCCGGCCGCGGGATTGAACTTGGCAGCGTTCTGCCAAACCTGCAGGAAGACTTCCTGCGTGGTGTCCTCGCTGAGTTCGGTATCGATCAGGACCCGGCGTGCCATGCCGAAGACGCGCCTGGAAGTGAGGCTGTAGAACTCTGCGAACGCCGCCTGGTCGCCCTGGGCAATCAGTTCCAGCAGGCTGCCGAGCCGGCCGTTGATGTCGGCTGAGGTACCCGCAGGTGCTGCGGCCTCGGGGTTCGGGGCATTCGGAGTATCCATCACTCCCAAGCATAAGGCGCCCAGCGGCGCAAGAGGGCCAAGGCGTGCTGCATGCGGCGGGAGGCCGGCCCCTGCCTCCCGGGCGGGGTGTCTATACAGATGTACTGTTCTCACCCGCCTCTCCTCGCTCCCTTCCGCTTCTCCCAAAACGCTGAGTCGACGGTTTCGTGTGCCCGCCTTCAGAAGTGATTCGGCGCAGCCCGGAACCCGGATGGGCGCGATCTGCGGGATTCTTTCCCGCGGGCTCCCTAGGGGGCAGCCGCCGGTTCAACCGGCCGTACGCGGCGGACTCGCTACAGCTTGGCCCCAGCGAACCCGTTCTGGCGCCATGCCTCATAGACGGCGATGGACGCCGCGTTGGCCAAGTTGAGCGACCGGAGGGAGGGCAGCATCGGCAGGCGGACGCGGGACGTCACCCGGGGGCTGTGCTTGATGTCCTCGGGCAAACCCACGGATTCAGGACCAAACAGCAGGACGTCGCCGGCGCGGTATCTGATGTCTGTGTAGGTGGTCTCGCCGTCGGAGGTGAAGGCAAATACCCGTTCCGGCTCCAGCGCCGCCCAGGCTGCGTCGATGTCCGGGTGGACGGTCACGACGGCGAGGTCGTGGTAGTCCAGGCCCGCCCGCCGGAGCTTGGCGTCGGAAAAATCAAAGCCCAGGGGCTCCACCAGGTGCAGTTCGGCGCCCGTGATGGCAGCAAGCCTGATGGCGTTTCCGGTATTGCCGGGGATTTCGGGGGTGTGGAAGAGGATGCGGAACACCGTTCCATCCTAGCGAGCCGCCGGCGTCGGCCGTGCCGCGGATCCTCCGTCCCGGAGCCCCGTGGGGGAGGGCCAGCGGCGGAACCTAGTGCATTCCGCGCAGCAGGCGGGCCAGCACGGGCACGTTGACGGTGTTGGGGGCCGGCCCCGAGCCGAGGAACTGCTTGAGGCCGCGGGCCAGGCCCGCGGCGTTGACCACCTCGACCAGCCCCGAACCTTCCCCGTACCCGCTGCCCTGGCCGCCGGGTGCGCGGCGGTGCCGGTCGATGACCGGTTGATGCAGGTTGCCGTCCGTGCTGTGGACAACAATCCAGCCCGTGACGTTGAGCTCGGGAAAAATGTCCTGCATCCGGCGCACGACATGGGCCAGTTGGGGCGGGGCGACGGAGCGTCCGCCGTGTGTCAACGTGCTGCCGTTCCACGCGTAGGCGCCCGGCGGCAGCAGCATGGACCCGATGATTGCGAGCCGGTACCCGGCAAGGACTGCGTGGTCGATGTGGCTGTTGTCCGCCGGGGACTGCAGCCCGTTGACAAGGCGCGCCGACGGGATGGCGGTCAGGATCTGCCTGCTGATGAGCTGCACAGTCCGCATCTCCCGTTGGATCCGGGCCTCGGCCCCGAAGATCCCGCGCTTGCGCGGCATGCCGTGGACCTGCTGTCGGGCTACACCGGCGGGAATCAGCGGCACCGCCGTCCCGTCGCCAAACTGCTCGAACGGGGGAACATAGACGGGCGGGTCGGCAGCCGTATTCCGCGGCGTGTTCGGGCGGCGCACGTTGGCGGATGCCCTGCTGCCTGCGGCCGGGGCGTCGAAGTGGGCGCCGTCGTCGGCGGCGGTTGAGGAATATGCGCTGCCGTAGGAGCGGTCATAGTCCGCGCGGCGCTTTGCGTCGATGAGTGTCTCGTACGCGAGGGTGACACGCCGGAAGGCTGCGGGATCGCCGCCGTGATCCGGGTGCGCGAGCCGGGCGGCCTTGCGGTACGCCACTTTGATGTCCTTCTCCGTCGCCGTCACGGGGATCCCGAGGACCTGGTAATGCGAGCTGCTGCCCTGCGTCAAACAGAGATCCTTTTCATCGATGGTGCCGGCGTTGAGAATGCCGGACCGTTCGTGGGCGCCCGGCAGGCCCAGTTTAACCGGCTGGGGGAATAACGTGCGCGCGTACCGGGATGGTTCCCGGCGGCTGGCATAATTGCGCGCATGCTGATCGCCGTCGCCGTCGACCCGCGCGCATCCTTTGGCCGGGCGCGGCACGCCGGGAAGGAAGCGGCGTCGCATTTCCGCGCAGCCGGGGCGGAGGTCCTGTTGCTGTGCGCGGACAACTATGCCGGGCTCGCGCAGGCGGTTGAGGACGCGCTGGAGTCGGGCGTGGACGCCCTCGTGATGGTGGGCGGCGACGGCATGGTCCACCTTGGGTTCAATGCGCTTGCCGGTGCCGCTGCACGTGCCGGCGCCGGCGCCGGCGCCGGGGACGGCGGCCGGGTTCCGCTGGGCATCATTCCCACCGGGACGGGCAACGACACGGCCCGGGCGCTGGGCCTGCCGCTGCACAACCTCCCGGCGGCCTGCGAACGGGTGCTGGAGTCTTTGGCCGACGGCGGCCGGATGATCGACGCCGGCAGGATCACCGCTGGAGGAACCTCCCGCTGGTTCGCGGGCGTGGTCTCGGCCGGGTTCGATGCCGCCGTCAATGAGCGGGCCAACCACTGGCGTTGGCCTCGCGGCAAGATCCGCTACCAGCTCGCCATGCTTCGCGAACTGGCCTCGTTCCGGGCCATCAATTACACGGTGACGGCCGACGGCGTGCGGTGGCAGCAGGACGCCATACTGATTTCCGTCGCCAACGGCCAGTCGATCGGCGGCGGGATGAGGATCGTCCCGGAGGCCGTCCTTGATGACGGCCGCCTGGACCTGTTCATTGTCAGCCGGTTGTCCCGGACCGGGTTGCTGGCCGTGTTCCCGAAAGTGTTCGCCGGCAAGCACGTGGGCCACCCCGCCGTGCAGCTTCGCCGGGTCCGCACCGTGGAACTGGCGGCCAGCAACATCGTGGCCTACGCCGACGGCGAGCGGATCGGGCCGCTCCCGATGACCATCGAGGTCGTTCCGCGGGCCGTCTGTGTTCTCGCGTAGTGGCCCGGCGTAGCGGCTTGGCCTAGGCGCTAGGCGCTAGGCGTCGTGGCCGGCGCGGCCTTGCGCGGCCTTGCGCGGGGACAGCCTGTTCAGTGCCAGGGCGCCCACGAGTAGTCCGAAATCACGCAGTGCGACGTCATAGAAGCCGCCGAGGACGATCAGGTTGATGATGATGCCCAGCAGCCAGGCGGCCACGAGTGCCGATCCGAAGCGCGGGCGCAGCGCCACCATTACGCCGGCGATGATTTCCACCACGCCAACGATGTACATGATGGTCTGGGCCGGCAGCGGGACTACCGAGGTCACCACGGGGGCCAGGTACATGGTCCAGTCGGTCAGCAGATTCGTGAACTTGTCCAGACCGAACAGGATGGGCGCAACCGTAAAGACGGTCCGCAACAAGAGAAATGCCTGGCGGTGCGGGTCCGCCGCGAGCTGCTGTGCGTCAGTGGCGAGGGCTGGGGAAACTTTCATGGCATGCTCCTTCTAAAAATGGATAATTCGATTTTAGAACGCTGCAGGAGGATTAAGCAATGATTCTTGTTTTTAGAGATATTCTTGTTCCATGACCAAACTTCCGTGGAACCGCAGGCTTGCGGCGGTCGCGTCCCTGGGCGACGAGAGCCGCAGGATGTTGTTTGACTACGTCGCCTCAGCGGCAGACGCCGTCGGCCGGGACGACGCCGCCAAGGCGGTGGGCCTGGCACGGAGCACAGCCTCGTTCCATCTGGACCGGCTGGTGAAAGACGGGCTGCTGGCCGTGGAGTTCCGCAAGCTCGGAGGGCGGGAAGGCCCCGGTTCGGGCCGGCCCGCCAAGCTGTACCGGGCCGCCGTGGATGAGGTGGAGGCCTCCGTCCCCGACCGCCACTATGATCTCGCCGGCGAGTTGCTGGTTTCCGCGATCGAAGCTGCAACCAGCGACGGCGGATCGCCGCAGGATGCCCTGCTCCGGGCCGCACGCGCTAAGGGGCAGTCAGCGGCTGAGTCGGCAGCCCGTGCACCCGGGCGCGAGCCGGCAGGGGCCATCGTGGCGGGGGATGCGGAAACCGCCGGCGGGCCCGAAGGTGCCGGCCCGTTCGCTGACTTCCTGACGGGGCAGGGCTACTGCCCGGCGGACGACGGCGGCGGGGGACTGGTGCTGATGAATTGCCCGTTCCATCGCCTCGCCGCCGGGCATGCAGATGTGGTCTGTGCCATGAACGGAGCCTACCTGGGCGGGGCATCCGCGGCCCTGGGGATCGACCCGGGGCGGATCGAGGCGCTCGCCATCGAAGATCTCAGGGAGCAGGGGAGCGCGCAGCCCGGGCAGTGCTGTGCCCGCATCCTGCCTGCATGACAGGGCTGCCTGGCGTGGCCGTACTGCCGGCATGGCCGGACCGCCTGTGGGACCCGGACCGCCCGGCATCGCGGCTACCGGCCCCGCGCCCCCGCCGTTGAGGCGGCCGGCGCTCCGAGCCTGGGCCGGCCCTTGATCCCGGTCAGCAGGACGCCTCCGATCACCGTTAGGCCGCCGACGATCTGCACGGGAGTGAGCGGCGTCCCCAGCAGCACGGTGATGATCGCCGTGAAGACAACCATCAGGTTGAGGTAGTTGCCCGCGGTCCCCGGCGGCGTGTTCCTCAGCGCCAGGTTCCAGAGGAGGTAGGAACCAAGGGAGGGGAACAGGGCGATGTACGCCAGTGACCAGCCTTCGCCCGCGGTGTCGGGAAACTGGACGTTCATGGCCAGGGCGAGCGGCGCCAGCGTCACGGTCGCAATCGCCACCTGTACGGCCGTGGCGGAGATGGCCGGCACCTTCAGCCGGCGGGCAATGATCGTGTAGAAGCCCCAGACGATGATCGCACCGGTCATCAGGAGTTCGCCGGTATTGATGGAGAGGCTGAACACGCGTGCCAGCTCACCCTGGGTCAGGACGAGCAGCACACCCAGCAGGCCAAGGCAGATGCCGAGCCAGCCCAATCGGGTGGTCCTCTCGCCGAGCAGGACGATCGCCATGACCACAATCAGGGCCGGGTTGGCCGCCGTAATGAGGGAGGCGTTCATCGCGGACGTGTATCCGAGCGCGCTGTAGAGCAGCAGAGTGTAGCCGCTCATGCCCAGGACGCTCAGCGCCAGGAGCACGGGCCAGCGGCGCAGCACCGCGCGCCAGTCCGGTTTCTCAACGAAGTGGGCCAGGAGCAGCAGCGGCATGGCGGCCAGGCTCCAGCGCCAGAAGGTCAGCTCCGGCGGCGTCATGGAGGCGACGGCGGCCTGTCCGACGACGTAATTGCCGGACCAGAACAAGGTGGCCAGCATAAGGTAGAGGGGCGATTTCACCGCTTGAATGTACACCAGCCCCGCGCCCTTCCCCGGCGTCTTCGCCCACCGCCGCCGAGGGGGGCGCAGGCGCCACCGCAGGTAGAATTGGGCTGTGCCTGTATACCTCGACCACGCCGCCACCACCACCCTCGCCCCGGAGGCGCTGGCTGCACTGACGCGCGAACTGGCCCGGACCGGCAACCCTTCCTCGCTGCACGGATCGGGCCGCCGTGCCCGGCGCTCCGTAGAGGACGCGAGGGAAGTGCTGGCGGCGGCCGCCGGTGCCCATCCCTCGGAAGTCATCTTTACCTCCGGCGGGACCGAGGCGGACAACCTTGCAGTCAAGGGCCTGTACTGGGCGCGGCGCGCCGAGGACCCTGCGCGTACCCGCATCCTGTGTTCCGCCGTCGAACATCACGCGGTGCTGGACACCGTCGAGTGGCTCGAACGGCATGAAGGTGCCGAAGTCTGTTGGCTCCCGGTGGACGCCGAGGGCCTCGTGGACCTGGCGGTGCTCGAGGCCGAGCTGTCCCGGGATCCGGCGTCGATCGCCCTGGTGACCGTCATGTGGGCCAACAACGAGGTCGGCACCATCCAGCCCGTCGCCCGCGTTGTGGAACTGGCCCACGCTGCCGGCGTGCCCGTCCACTCCGACGCTGTCCAGGCTTTCGGCTCCATACCCGTTGACTTCCGCGGGACGGGCCTGGACGCGATGTCCGTCTCCGGGCACAAGATCGGGGGACCGGTTGGCGTCGGCGCACTCATCCTGGGCCGGGCGGTGAAGCTGACACCGGTCCAGCATGGCGGCGGCCAGGAACGCGACGTCCGCTCAGGGACCCTGGACACTGCGTCGATCGCCGCCTTTGCCGCGGCCGCCGAGGCAGCCGCCGCGAAACTCCCCGAGGAGGCCGCCAGGATCGCGGCCCTTCGGGACCGGCTGATCGACGGCGTCCATGAGGCCGTCCCCGAAGCCGTGCTCCGGGGCGCCCCGGGCCCCGGGAGGTTGCCAGGCAACGCGCATTTCACGTTCCCCGGCTGCGAGGGAGACTCGCTGCTGTTCCTGCTGGACCTCGCCGGCGTCGAATCCTCCACGGGCTCCGCCTGCACTGCAGGTGTTCCGAGGCCCTCACATGTGCTGCTGGCCATGGGCCTGGATGAGGACACGGCGAGGGGTGCGCAGCGTTTCACGCTGGGGCATTCCTCGACCGACGCCGACGTCGATGCCCTGCTCGCCGCGCTGCCGGGCGCCTACGCGCGGGCCCGCCAGGCCGGCATGGCCGGGCATGAGTCCAGCATCCAGACGGCGGGAACGGTGGCCCGTGAATCTGCCCGTCAGGCTTCCGCGGGGAGCTAATTCAGGAGCTAATTCAGGAGTTGATCCAGCGGTGCCGAGGAATCGGCTAGCAGGTCCGGGCTCACGGGGGTGCGTGCGCTGATCAGCGCCTTGATCGCTTTCTGCGGCTTGGCGGAGCGGGGCCAGTTGACGTTCATTCCGGCCACCACCTCGCCGCCCCGCTGCCAGAAGGCAATGAACTCCTTGTCCGCAAGCGAGCCGCGGATGACCGGTGGCCCGCCTACCAGCGTGGGGAAGCCCGAGTACTCCATGCTGACGTCGTACTGGTCCGTGTAGAAGTACGGGATGGTGTCCAGTGCGGCGTCGAGGCCGAGCATCGCCTTGGCGGCCACCTTGCCGCCACCCAGGGCATTGGACCAGTGCTCGCTGCGGTGGTGCTCTCCGGTGAACGGGTGCAGGGCATTGGCGACGTCGCCGGCGGCGAAGATCCCGGGCATCGAGGTCCGCAGCGACGCGTCGGTGAGTATGCCGTTGCGGATCCCGATGCCGGCCGCCTCGGCCAGGCTGAGCTCCGGCACCACGCCCACGGCGATGACCACGACGTCGGCGGGCAGGACCTCGCCTGCGTCGGTGACCACCCCGGTGACCCGTCCTGACCGCCCCTGAATCTCGGCAGCGGCCGCCGGAAGCCGGAACCGCACGCCGTGGGCCTCGTGCAGCTCGCGGAAGAAGCCACCCAGGTCCGGGCCGATCGCCGCCCCGAGCGGCACCTCCTCCAGCCCCAGCAGGGTGACGGAATTTCCGTAGGTGCTGGCGGCGGCGGCCAGTTCCATCCCGATCCAGCCGGACCCGATCATGACCACGTTCAGGCCGCCGTCGGCGAGGCGGGCGTGGAGGCGCCGGCTGTCCTCCACCGTCCGGAACGTGCTGACGCCGTCGAGCCCGATGCCTTGCAGGGGGATGCTTCTGGGCCGCGCTCCCGTGGCGAGCAGCAGGGAGGCGTACTCCAGCCGCCCGCCGCCGTCCAGAACCACGGCCCGGGCAGCCGGGTCCAGAGCCGTGACCTGGACGCCGAGCCGGAGGTCGACGTCGTTCGCGTCGTACCAGTCTTCGGGCACCACCGGCAGGGCGTCGTCGCCGGCCTTGCCCAGCAGGTACTCCTTGGACAGCGGCGGGCGTAGGTACGGCTGGTGGGACTCGGCGGCCACCAGCACCACCGGGCCGCTGAATCCCTCCCCCCGCAATGTCTTGGCTGCGGTGGCACCGGCCAGTCCGCCGCCCACGATCACGATGTTTTCAACAGCCATGTCCGCTCGATTCCCGCGTCTGCGCGCTTCCGATTCTAAAACCGCTAGTCCTGACGCTAGAAGCGGGAAGCGGCCCCGTCAAGGCTTTTTGGGGAGGATTCGGCGTGGCGATAGAATGGCGTCGCAGGCATTGTGCTATTTCCCCGGACTTTCAGCGAGCCACAGCCCGGTGCCTGCGACACCCTGAACCCTATAGAAAGCCAGTATGCGAGTTCTTGCAGCAATGAGCGGCGGCGTTGATTCCGCCGTTGCCGCCGCCCGCGCCGTCGAGGCGGGGCACGACGTCGTCGGCGTCCACCTCGCGCTGTCCCGGATGCCGGGCACCCTGCGAACCGGCAGCCGCGGCTGCTGCACGATCGAGGACTCCCGTGACGCCTGGCGTGCCTGCGATATCCTCGGGATCCCCTACTACGTCTGGGACTTTTCCGAGCGGTTCAAGGAAGATGTGGTCCAGGATTTCATCGATGAATACGCCGCCGGCCGCACTCCCAATCCGTGCATGCGCTGCAACGAGCGCATCAAGTTCGCCGCCCTGCTGGAGAAGGCCATCGCCCTGGGCTTCGATGCCGTCTGCACCGGCCACTACGCCAAGGTCATCACCGACGCCGACGGCAACCCCGAGCTGCACCGTGCTGCGGACTGGGCCAAGGACCAGAGCTATGTGCTGGGCGTGCTGACCCACGAACAGCTCAAGCACTCGATGTTCCCGCTCGCGGAGACGCCGTCCAAAGCCGAGGTGCGCGCGGAGGCGGAGCGCCGCGGCCTCTCGGTGGCGAACAAGCCCGACAGCCACGACATCTGTTTCATCCCCGACGGCGACACCGCCGGCTGGCTCGCCGAGAAGATCGAAATGACCACGGGCGACATCGTGGACGAGTCCGGGGCGAAGGTCGGCGAGCACCCGGGCGCCAACGCGTTCACCGTGGGCCAGCGCCGGGGCCTGAAGCTGGGCACCCCGGCCGCGGACGGCAAGCCACGGTTCGTACTGGAGATCCGGCCCAAGGAAAACAAGGTGGTCGTGGGCCCGGAGGCGCTGCTCGCCATCGACGAAATCCGCGGCATCAAGGTCTCCTGGGCGGGGCTGCCCATCGCCGAAGTGGCCACTGGCGAGGAGTTCGACTGCTACGCCCAGGTCCGTGCCCACGGCGACCCCGTCCCGGCCCGCGCCCACATGGCGGGGGACGAGCTTGTGGTCACCCTCACCGAGCCGCTGCGCGGCGTGGCTCCCGGCCAGACCGTGGTGCTCTACCAGGGCAGCCGCGTGCTGGGCCAGGCCACAATCGATGCCGCGCGCTCGCTGCAGCGGGCAGCGCTTTAGGCGCCCGCCACACCGAATCCAGCGAAGGGCCCCGCCACGTGGCGGGGCCCTTTGTCGTGTGGCCTCGGCCGTCCAGGCGTCCGGAGCGCAGGACCCTGCCGAAGATCCGGGCGGAATCCTGAAGAAAATGAGAGAAACCTTCGAATCGTGTAAATTTTGTGTCTCAACTCACAAAATGCAACGTTTCACCGAATGATTGTCTGGTTGAATCTAGGGATCAGCAAAGCGTGCCGCCCGACGAGTCACTCGTTTCACTTCGGGCTGCGCTAGAACGCATCGAACAGAAAGTTCACAGATGGCAATGAACAAAAAGGCCTGGCAGAGCGTCATCGCGCTGGCCGGGGTTTCCGCCTTTGCACTGACGGCCTGCACCGGGCCGACCGGCGGCGCTGGCGGGTCATCAGCCGCAGCTAGCGGTCCGATCGCCTACGGCACCACGGACAAGGTCACTGCCTTGGATCCGGCGGGCGCGTATGACAACGGTTCGTTCATGGTGATGAACCAGATCTACTCCTTCCTCCTCAACTCGAAGCCCGGCAGCGCAGATCCCGTGCCGGACCTGGCCGAGTCCGCGTCCTTCACCTCGCCGACCGAGTACACGGTCAAGCTCAAGCCGGGCCTCAAGTGGGCCAACGGCCACACGCTCGACTCCAAGGACGTCAAGTTCTCCTTCGACCGGCAGACCAAGATCAACGATCCTGCCGGTCCCGCAAGCCTGCTGACCAACATCGAAAGCATCACCGCCCCCGATGCCAACACCGTGGTCTTCAAGCTGAAGCAGGCGAACGACCAGACCTTCGCTCAGATCCTCAGCAGCCCCGCCGCGCCGATCGTAGACGATGAAGTCTTCCCGGCCGACAAACTGCTTGACGACGACTCGATCGTCAAGGCCAAGGCGTTCTACGGCCAGTACGTGATCGACACGTACAAGAAGAACGAGCTGGTCAGCTTCAAGGCATTCCCTGACTACCAGGGAGTCCTCGGCAAGCCGGCCAACGATGCCGCCACGATCAAGTACTACGCCGACCCCACCAACATGAAGCTGGACATCCAGCAGGGGAACATCGACGTCGCGAACCGCAGCCTGAGCGCCACGGACGTCGATGACCTGAAGAAGGACTCCAAGGTCAAGATCAACGTTGGCCCCGGCGGCGAAATCCGCTACATCACGTTCAACTACGACACCATGCCGTTCGGCGCCAAGGCTCCGGATGCAGATCCGGCCAAGGCGCTCGCCGTCCGCCAGGCCATCGCGAACCTCGTTGACCGCCAGTCCATCGCGGACCAGGTCTACAAGGGCACGTACCTGCCGCTGTACTCCAACGTTCCCAGCGGTTTCCTCGGTGCCAACGAATCGTTCAAGGACGCATACGGCGACGCCGGCAAGCCGAGTCTGGACAAGGCCAAGAAGGTCCTGGCCGACGCCGGTGTGACGACCCCCGTCTCGATGAACCTGCAGTACAACCCGGACCATTACGGCAAGTCCTCCGGCGACGAGTACGCCATGATCAAGGACCAGCTGGAGAAGTCCGGTTTGTTCAAGGTCAACCTGCAGTCCACGGAATGGGTCACCTACAGCAAGGCCAGCCGCGCCGATGAATACCCGCTGTTCCAGTTTGGCTGGTTCCCGGACTTCAGCGACGCCGACAACTACCTGACCCCGTTCTTCCCGGAGGGCGGCTTCCTGAAGAACCACTACAACAACCCGACCGTCAACGACCTGATCAGCAAGCAGCTCACCACCGTTGATAAGACTGAACGCGAGTCCACGATCAAGGATGCGCAGAATGCCCTCGCCAAGGACATCTCCACGCTTCCGTTGCTCCAGGGCGCGCAGGTTGCCATTTCCGGCAGCGGTGTCAAGGGTGTCGATTCCACCCTCGATGCCTCCTTCAAGTTCCGTTTGGGAACTATTTCCAAGTAAGGCTGCATCCTTGCTGTCCTGACCAGCCTGCGAGGCGGGGCGCCCTCAAGGCGCCCCGCCTTTGCTGGTCATTGCCGCACCCCGCAGTTCACGCCGGCCCGCCCAAGGCCGCGACAGCACAATCTTAGGTACCAATGACAACATTGACTGAGGCGCCGCTAAACGACGCCGACGGACTTCTTCCGTCCAAGAAAAAATCCTCGGGTGGGGGCTTGGGGACCTACATCCTGGTCCGGTTCTTCCTGATCATTCCGACCATTTTCATTTTGGTGACTTTGGTCTTCTTCCTGATGCGGGTCATCGGCGACCCCATCACCGCAGCCCAGGGCGGCAGGCTTCCCCCGGAGGCGCTCGCGCAGCGCATCCACGAGGCCGGCTACGACCGCCCGATCCTCGTGCAGTACCTCGAATACGTTGGCCAGGTGGCGACCGGCAATTTCGGCACCACCATCACCGACCGCCGGCCCGTTGTCGAAATGATCATCACCTTTGGCACGGCAACCCTGGAACTGGCCATCAATGCCCTCATCGTGGCGCTCTTGGTCGGCATCCCGCTCGGGCTCATCTCCGCCTACAAGCGCGATAAGGCGCCCGACGCCGTCCTGCGGTTCTTCGCCATCCTCTGCTATGCCACCCCGGTATTCTTCGCTGGCCTGCTGATGAAGCTGGCCTTCTCCGTCTGGCTCGGCTGGCTGCCCGTCGCAGGACGGGCCTCCACCAGGACCGAACTGGCCATGGGAAGCCTGGCCGCACCGACCGGGATCTATTGGCTGGATGCCTTGCGCAGCGGCAACATGGCCGCGTTCGGCGACGTCGCGGCCCATTCAGTCCTCCCCGCACTCACCCTGGGGCTGCTGACGGCAGGGGTCTTCCTGCGGCTGGTCCGCACCAACGTCATCGGCACACTCGGCAAGGACTACGTCGAGGCCGGCAGGTCCCGTGGCGTTAGTAATTACCGCCTCGTGACCAAGCATGCCTACAAACCGGCCCTCATCCCGATCATCACGGTCATGGGGCTCCAGATTGCCCTCCTGCTAGGCGGCGCCGTCCTCACGGAGTCCACCTTCGAGTGGAAGGGCCTCGGCTACCAGCTGGTGCAATACCTGAACGCCCGCGACTTCGTCGCCGTCCAGGGAATCGTTGTAATGCTGGCGGTCATCGTTGCCGTCACGAACTTCATCGTGGACGTCGTCGCAGCCCTGATCGACCCGCGAGTGAGGTACTAGCCATGAATGCAACCAAAGTAAGCGGGCGCAAGCAGCCCCTCTTCTACCGGCTGCCGGTGATCTCGCATTTCCGCTCGAGCGTCGGGCTTCAGCGCGGCATGCTCGTCACCGGCCTGGTCCTGTCCGTCGTCTTCCTGCTCGTCGCCGTGTTTGCGCCGTGGATCGCGCCCTACGGGTTTGCCCAGCTCAGCGACGCCGCGGGTCCCTTCCCGACACAGCAGCCCCCCAGCCCGGCGCACATCTGGGGCACCACGGTGGGTGGCTATGACGTCTATTCCCGAGTGCTCTGGGGTGCCCAGACCGCCGCGGTGGTCATCATCGTCGCCGTGGCCATGTCGATTTTCCTCGGCGTAGCCCTCGGCCTTGTCAGCGGGTACTTCGGCGGCTGGCTCGACCGGGTGTTCGTGGTGATCGCCGATGCGATCTACGCTTTCCCGTCCCTGCTGCTGGCCATCGTGATGTCAATCGTCATCAGCCACGGCCAGTCCAGTTTCTGGGGAGGCATTGTTGCCTGCTCCATCTCCATCTCGGTGGTGTTCGTCCCGCAGTACTTCCGCGTCATCCGGGCCGAGACCATACGGCTAAAGGCGGAGCCGTACGTCGAGTCAGCCAAGGTGGTGGGTGCCTCAAGCATTCGCATCATGGGTCGGCACATCTTCAAGAACGCAACGCGCACGCTGCCATTGATTTTCACGTTGAATGCGTCCGAGGCCATCCTGACCCTGGCGGGCCTCGGCTTCCTGGGGTTCGGCATCGAACCGACGTCCGCCGCCGAGTGGGGTTACGACCTGAACAAGGCCATAGCAGACGCCTCCTCGGGCATCTGGTGGACCGGTGTTTACCCCGGTACGGCGATCGTCCTGACCGTGCTTGGGCTGACCCTCGTCGGTGAGAGCATCAACGACCTCAACGATCCCCGCCTGCGGGGCCGCAAGAAGGCTGTGGCAGGCAAGGGCGGACCTGACTCCACCGCCGGTGCCCAGGCTGCACTCGAAGCAGAATCGAGAGTTCTATGACCATCAACATCGACAAGCCCGGCCAGGGCGCAGGCCCGGTCCTGGACATCGACCGCCTCAAGGTCACGTTCGCCACTGATGCCGGGGATGTGTACGCCGTCAAAGACGTCAGCCTCCAGGTCAACCCCGGCGAGGTCGTGGCCATCGTTGGCGAATCGGGATCCGGCAAGACTGTGACGGCCAAGACCATCCTGGGGCTCTTGCCGGAGACGGCCATCAGCCAGGGCGCGGTTCTGATCAACGGCAACAACGTCATCAGCGTCAGCGAGGCGAAACTGCGGGAGATCCGGGGCCGCGATGTGGCCATGGTGTTTCAGGAACCATCCACCGCCCTTAACCCGGTCTTCACCGTGGGCTGGCAGATCGCCGAAGGAATCCGCGCACACGCCGGCACCGGCGGCCGCAGCAAGGTCTCGGCCAAGGAAGCCAAGGCGCGGGCAATTGAAGCCCTCCGCAAAGTGGGCATCCCGGACCCGGAAACGCGGGTCAACTACTACCCGCACCAGTTCTCGGGCGGCCAGAAACAGCGCGTTGTGATTGCCGCAGCGCTGGCCCTGAACCCTGGCCTCATCGTGGCGGACGAGCCGACGACTGCCCTGGACGTCACCGTGCAGGCCGAGATCCTTGAACTGCTGCGGGACCTGCGCGACAACTACGGAACGTCCATCGTGCTGATCACGCACAATATGGGCGTTGTCGCCGACCTCGCCGACCGCGTCGTGGTCATGTACCAGGGCGACGTCGTGGAGGAGGCATCCTCACGGGTGCTCTTCGCCCAGCCCAAGGAGGACTACACCAAGAAGCTCCTCGCCGCTGTGCCGCACCTGGGCCGCAACTCCGCGTCGGAGGGCATGGTGGAACGCGCCCACCAGGGCGGCAAAGTGCTGGTTGAGGCCAAGAACCTGACCATCGAGTACCCTGGGCGGCTGGGCAGTCCGGCCTTCAAGGCCGTCGACGGCGTCAGCTTCACCGTGTCTGAAGGCGAAGTTTTCGGTCTCGTGGGGGAGTCGGGTTCCGGCAAAACCACCATCGGCCGGGCGATCGCGGGTCTCAATCGGACCACGGGGGGCAGCCTGAACGTGCTGGGTTACGAAATGCTGAACTTCAAGGAGCGCACCTTCAAGCCGCTCCGCAAGGAGATCGGCTTCGTGTTCCAGGACCCGGCGGCCTCGTTCAACCCGCAGCTGACCATCGGCGACTGCGTGGCGGAACCGCTGATCATCCACTCCAAACCGACCGCGGCTGAGGCGCGCAAGCGGGTCGGCGAGCTGCTCGAGTCCGTGCAGCTGCCGGCGTCGTACGCTGACCGGTTCCCGCACGAACTCTCCGGCGGGCAGCGCCAGCGCGCCTCGCTGGCGCGGGCGCTCATCCTGAACCCGAAGCTGCTCATCGCCGATGAGCCGACGTCGGCCCTGGACGTGTCCGTGCAGGCCGTGGTGCTGGAGCTGTTCAAGGAGATCCAGCAGGAGTTCGGCTTCGCGTGCCTGTTCATCAGCCACGACCTCGCCGTGGTGGACATGCTCTCCCACTGGGTCGGCGTGCTCTACAAGGGAAAGATGGTGGAGCAGGGCCTCGGCAATCAGGTGATGGGCAACCCGCAGCACGACTACACGAAGAAACTCATCGCCTCGCTGCCTGTTCCGGATCCCGACGAACAGGCCAGGCGCCGCGAGGCGTTCAAGGCCGTGCTCCACAGCTAACTGACACGACCGAGTCTGGGCCGATGCAGCACCGGGCCTGGTTCGTGCAGGGCCACTGCCAAATGGGCATGCCCACCGTTCACCATGAACGGTGGCATGCCCATTTGATGTCTCCGACGGGGGCCTGCAACGGCGCTTAACAGCGGGAGGCATTGGCCGCCGTGCCCCTAGACTGGACCAATGACCGAGCAGAACCTCAATCTTCCTGAAACCGATTCCTACGACCCGGCGGCAAGCTCCCTGGCCGGTTCCGTGGATCCCGCGGTAATGGCGGAGCTGTTGTCGATCCGCTCAAGCATCGACAACATCGATGCCACCCTCGTCTTCCTCCTCGCCGAACGCTTCAAGGCCACCCAGAAGGTCGGCTTCCTCAAGGCCGCGCACAAGCTTCCCGCAGGGGACCCGGGCCGCGAAACGGCGCAGATCGCCCGGCTGCGGCATCTCGCGGCCGAGGCCCACCTGGACCCGGCGTTCGCGGAGAAATTCCTGAACTTCATCATCGGTGAGGTCATCCGCCACCATGAGGCCATCGCCGAAGACCATCAGGCCGCCCAGGCCTACGGCTCCGCGGACGCGGCCCGCGCCGCAGACGCCTAGCCATGGCCGGAACAGACTCGCCCGCACCGGGCCAAGTGACCGCGACGGGCCTGGGCCCGTGGCCCGGCGAGGACCCGGCCGAGGCCGCCCGCATCATCCGCGGAGAACTGGGCAGCCCGCATCTGCCGTTCCTTGCCGAACTTCCCGACCGCGGCGTCGGCTCAGATGCCTTAGGCCGGACCGCGTCCCTGCTCGTGGAGCTGGCCGTCGACGTCCAGCCGCATGGCTGGAGGTTCGTGGACCGTCCCGGCAAGGACCTGCAGCGGGCGAAATCCGCCCTGTCCACCGACATCAACATCCTGGCGGACGTGATCGGGGTCGAGGAAGTGCCGTCGGAGGATATCAAGATCCAGCTGCGCGGGCCGCTCAGCCTTGCCGCCGGCCTGCACCTGCACAACGGGGAACGGGCCCTGATCGACTATGGCGCCCGCCGCGAGATTGCGGCTTCGCTGGCAGCGGGTGTGGAAGGCTATCTCAAACGGGTGGCAGAGGCTGCCCCCGGTGCCCGGATCGTGGTGCAAATCGACGAACCGGAGATTGCCTCCGTGCTGGCCGGCACGATTCCCACCTCCAGCGGTTACCGGACCTTGCGCTCGGTGCCGGGCCGGGAAGTCACCGAGTCCTGGCAATTGGTCATCGACGCGCTCCGGGCCGCGGGCGCCGTCGAAACCGTCGTGGCCGTCTCCGAAGTCGAGGCGCCCTTCGAGCGGATCCTGGCGGCGGGCGCCGACGGAATCGCCGTGCCGCTCCGGGCCCTGACCTCGCGCCAGTGGGAACAACTCGCGGGCGCGGTGGAGGCCGGCAAACGGCTCTGGGCCGGCGCGCTGGACGTGTCTGATCCCACCGCGAGGTTGCCCAGGGTTGGCGACGTCGTGGAAAACGTGTGGCGCCCGTGGCGGCAGCTGGGTCTTCCCGCGTCCACGCTGGGGGCACTGCGCGTCACGCCGTCGGAGGGCCTGGCGGGGCACTCACCGGCCGCGGCGACGGCGGTCCTGACCCGGCTGACCCAGGTGGCGGACGGCCTCAACCAGCTGGCCCTCGGCTAGCGCAGCCGCAGGGACTGCCGGCGCCGCAGGGCCTGCCGGGGCCGCCGGATGCTCCCGTCAGATCCTGCTCTCCCAGCCGTCCGGACGGGCGTGCGCTGGCAGGTAGCCCGGCGTCGCAACTCCACCGGGGTAGGGCTCGAGCCGGTAGTCGAAATGGCCGGCGTACACCAGTACCAGGCCGAGCTGGGGCTGGATCACCTTGACCTGGATCCGGTGCCGCCCGCCGTCCTGGGGCTCCCACCACTGCTCGGCATAGGCCTTGGCATCGACGGCGGCCGGCAGCGGAATCCGCAGCGGGCCCAGGAACAGCCGGGACGCCTCGGACACGCCCCGGAGCCGGCCCTCCGGCGTGACGCTGAGATTGAGGTCCGTGACGAGCCGCCGGAAACGCCCTACATAGTCGACCAGCCCCGGCGTGTGCCCGCCGTCATCAAACCCGGAGTCATCAAAACTGGTGGTGTCCTGAAACAGCCGGGTGGTACCGGGGAAGAAGATTTCCCGCCGGGCCGTCAGGCTTGACCTGCCGAACGGGTCCAGGTGGGCGTGGTTCTCGATCCGGAAGCGAATGCCCTCGCCGTACTCGGGAAAGAAGGCCTGCTCGCCGGTGGTGAGCCGGAGCAGGGGACGCAGCCAGGCCTGACGGCAGCCGACGACGTCGAACACCCCTTCGCCGACGCCGTAGTGGCCCGACCCCGGTGCCAAGGCGAAGTAGTCTTGGAGCTCAGGCTGTAGTCGGGCAAAGTCGCTGCCCAGGGCGCGCTCGTAGATGGGGGTGTTCACGGGTTCCTCCTGCGGTCCGGGCCGGTTCACTTGGCCTGTCCACAGCATGCAGGACAACGCGGCGATTGTCACCGCGTCCCGTGCATCGGCGGGGTCCGGCGTCGGTGGCAGGCCCGCCTGCGCCATGCCGGTGGGCCGCCCGATACGACAAAGCCAATTCAATGGGGGAATATATAACTATGAAGGCACGCATTCTGGTAGTGGATGATGACGAGGCGCTCGCCGAGATGATCGGTATTGTGCTGCGCAATGACGGCTTTGAACCCGTCTTCTGCGCGGACGGCGGACAGGCGCTGGACGTGTTCCGCGCCTCCAAGCCGGACCTCGTCCTGCTCGACCTCATGCTTCCGGGAATGGACGGCATTGAGGTTTGCCGGCAGGTCCGTGCCGAGTCTGACGTCCCGATCGTGATGCTGACCGCCAAGGCGGATACCTCGGATGTGGTCCGCGGCCTCGAGTCCGGGGCCGATGATTACGTGCCCAAGCCGTTCAAACCCGCCGAGCTTGTCGCCCGGGTCCGGGCCCGGCTCCGTCCGGGTGACCAGAAGGCTCCGGAAACCCTGCGGATCGCCGACGTTACGATCGACGTCGCCGGCCACCTGGTCAGCCGCGGCAATGACCGGATTTCCTTGACCCCGCTGGAGTTCGACCTCCTCGTCGCCCTGGCCCGCAAGCCGTGGCAGGTGTTCACCCGTGAGCTGCTCCTGGAGCAGGTCTGGGGCTACCGGCACGCCGCAGACACCCGGCTGGTCAACGTCCATGTCCAGCGGCTGAGGTCGAAGATCGAACGTGACCCCGAAGCTCCCGAAGTTGTATTGACGGTCCGTGGTGTCGGCTATAAAGCAGGTTCCTGAGCCTGCGGACCGCGGTGTCCGGCAGGCCATAGACACGGACACAGCGCCGGACACGACGACGGCAGAGCCATCCGCGGCATCATCCGCAAAGTCATCCGCGTCGTCAACCGCAGGGCCGTCCACCCCACCCGGGCACGGAACGCCGCCTGCCGGCAGCGGGCCGGGACTTCGGCGCGGACTCGCCTTCCGGACCCGGTTGTGGGCAAAACGCGCGAGGATCGTTGGCGTCAGGGTCGCGCGGTTGGTCCGTACCGCGATGCAGCGTCTCTTGCCCGGTATCAGGTACCTGCTCCGGGCCGTGCAGCGGAAGTGGCGGCGTTCGCTGCAGTTCCGCACCGTCCTGACCACGCTGATGCTGGCCATTGGTTCATTCGCGGTAGTGGGCGCGTACCTGTCCAACCAGATCGCCAACAACCTGTTCCAGGAACGGCTCGCCCAGGCCGAATCCGAGACGCGCTACAACGTCAAGCAGGTCCAGGACACGTTCGACGGCGCCCAGGTCACGGACCAGTCCAGCGTCATCACCCTGGTCTATGACACCCTGAACGCGGTCGAAGGCCGCGGATCCGTGATCCAGAGGCGCTACGTCTTCGAGGCAATGCCGGAGCAGACCAAGCCGCGCAACCGTTGGGTTGAATCCCGGGCCTCGGACCAACTCACCATCGGCGTCATCCCCCCGGACCTGCGCAAGGCCGTGCAGAACTCGGGCAAGGACCAGTACTGGGCGTCCACGCAGTTCCCCGTGGGGACCGAAGACCGGCCCGGCATCGCCGTCGGCAACAAGGTGACCTTCAACGGCACCGTCTACGAGCTCTACCTCATCTATGACCTCAACACGGCGCAGAAGACGCTGGACGAGATCCAGAACGTCCTGCTGGCCGGCGGTGCCGTGCTGGTGCTCATGATCGGCGGCGTCGCCTGGTATGTCACCCGCAACGTGGTCAGCCCGGTCAGCCACGCTGCCGTCGTCTCCGAGAAGCTCGCGGCCGGACAGCTGCAGGAGCGCATGGTGGTCAAGGGCGAGGACGAGGTCGCCCGGCTTGGTGCCTCGTTCAACCACATGGCCGCAAGCCTTCAGGAACAAATCACGCAGCTGGCCACGCTCTCGCAAATGCAGCAGCGGTTCGTCTCCGATGTCTCCCACGAGCTCCGCACGCCGCTCACCACCGTGCGCATGGCCGCGGAAGTCCTCTATGACGCCCGCGAGGACTTCGACCCCATCAACAAGCGGTCCGCGGAGCTGCTCTACAACCAGGTGGAACGCTTCCAGTCGCTCCTGGCGGACCTGCTGGAAATCTCCCGCTTCGACGCCGGCGCAGCCACCCTCGACGCCGAACCCACGGACATTGTGCAGCTCGTCGCGCACGTCATTGAGGGAGTGGCACCCGTCGCCGCCGAATACGGCTCCGCCGTTACCCTCAACGCCCCGGCCGGGAGCGTCATTGTCGACATGGACGACCGCAGGATCGACCGAATCCTCCGCAACCTGATCCTGAACGCCCTCGAACACGGCGAGGGCCGCCCGGTGAACATCTCGGTGGCCGCAAGCGACACAGCAGTGGCCGTGGCCGTACGGGATCACGGAATCGGCATGACACCGGCTGAGGCGGCCCGCGTCTTCGACCGCTTCTGGCGCGCCGATCCCGCCCGTGCCCGCACCACCGGCGGCAGCGGGCTGGGGCTGTCCATCGCCGCCGAGGACACCAAGCTCCACGACGGCTGGCTGCAGGCCTGGGGGAGCAAGGGCCACGGGTCGAACTTCCGCCTGACCCTTCCGCTGCGCCGGCATGAGCCGATCACCAGGTCCCCGCTCCACCTCGAACCCGTCAACGTCGGGCTCCCGGAGACAGGCCGCCAGCGGACCATGGTCTTGCTGGACCCGCAACGGGCCGCGGAGACCCCGGCCGGGACACCAGGGGCCGGGACACGAGGGGCCGCGGCCCGCGGGACCATGGCTGACGGGTTCACTGGGGGATTTAGTGGCGACTTTTCTGGCGACGGCGGCGGCGGCGCCGTCGGCGGGGCAACCCCGGACGGCGGCTCGGCCGGCCCCCGGGAAACCGGGATGGAGGGCAGGGCATGAACGGGGTTTCGGGCAAGTTCACCCGCGTGGGAGCTGCGCTGCTGGCTCTCCTCCTGCTCCTGTTGACCTCGTGCGCCCAGATTCCGCGCTCGGGGCCGGTCGGCAAGAGCACGGACGAGAGTGCGGGAAACCCCAACGCCCCGGTCTTCTTCCCGGCCGCGCCCCGTCCCGGCGCCGGACCCGAAGCAGTGATCGAGGACTTCTACCTCGCCGGCAGCGGTTACGAGGACGACTACGCCGTGGCCCGGCAGTACCTCACGCAGGCTTCATCGGTGGCGTGGAAGCCGGACCAGCGGGCGCTCGTTTTCCGGAAGGCCGCTGTGGTGGCCACCGGCGTCGAAAACGTCTTCAACTACCAGCTCGACGTCGCCTATTCGGTGGACGCCGACGGCGTGGCCACGCAGCTTCCCGAGGGCACTACCGAAAACATCCCCGTCACCCTGACCCAGGTGGACGGCGAGTGGCGAATCTCCGATCTCCCGGACGGCACGGCCATTCCGGAAGAGACCTTCAAGGTCATCTACGGTGCCTACCCGATCTACTTCTACGACCCCACATTCACGTACGCCGTACCCGATGTCCGGTGGTTCATCCGGAAGAAGACCGTCAAGGCGATGACGAGCGCCCTCCTGGGCGGCCCCGCCCCCTATCTCAAGGGCGCCGTCGTCAGCGCGTTCCCCTCGGGCATCAAGCTGGCCCGTGAGTCTGTGCCCGTCGTGTCCGGTGCCGCCCAAGTGGATCTCACCGCCAAGGACCTGGTGGAGGCCTCCAACGAGGACCGGCTGCGGATGCAGACACAGCTGGCCCTGACGTTCCGCAGCCAGCCGGATGTCGTCAATGTTGAGCTCCGTGCCAATCAGGACCTGGTGCGCGTCGAGGACAACGGCACGGTCCTGCCTCCGGTCCGGGACGAAAGCGTCCCCGCTTACCAGATCGCCGTCAGCAACAATGACCTGGTCCGGTACGAGAACAACAGGCTCTCACCGCTGCCGGACATCCAGTCCGTCGCGGCACTGTCACCACGGGCCCCGGCGGAGTCGACCGAGTCCCAGGCCGCCGCGTTCCTCAACGCCGCCCGCACCACGATGTACTCGATCGTTCCGGGCCAGCCCGCCAGGGCACTGTCCACGCGGGCTACGCTGTCCCGGCCTTCGTTCGGCCGCTACGACTGGGTCTGGACCGCCGGGCCGGGTGCTGCCGGCGCCACCGAGGTAGTGGCCTACCGGCCGGTCGGTGTGGCGGAGAACGCCAGCGTGCCCACCGTGACCCTGTCGCCGGGATGGCTCGCCGGCCGGACCGTCAAGGAGTTTCGGATTTCCCGGGACGGTACGCGTGCACTGGTCATTTCGGAGCAGAACGGCAAGAGCAAGGTCCAGATCACCGGGATCATCCGGAACGCGGACGGCACCCCGAGGGATCTGACCACGCCCCTGACTCTCCTGACTCCCCGGGATCCGGATCAAGGGGTCTGGGTGGATGACACCACGGTCGCGGTCATGAAGGCTTCCGGCAGCGATGCCGTCTCGCCGGAACTGTTGTCCCTGACCTCGGCGCAGCCGCAGCAGCTGGCACCGTGGCCCGGACTGACGGCCCTCAGCGCAGGCAACGGGACATCCGAGCTCTACGGCCAGTCCGCCGAGGGGATCTTCCAGCGGCTGGGCAACGGCTGGTCACCGCAGCTCAAGGGCCCTATCGACCCGTCCTTCCCCGGCTGACCCAGCGCCTTCTGAGCCAGCGCCTTCTGACCCAGCGCCTTCGGGCGGCGGCGCCTTCCGAGCCAGCGCCTTCGGGCCGCGGCGCTGGGCCGCTATCCGTGGGCCGCTATTGGTGGGCGGCTACCCGCCAGGGCCGGTGAGGGCGCCGGACGGCGTGTTGTCCACATAGCGGGCCGCGGGGCTATAACCGGGGGCGCCCACGGTCCAGGATCGAAGGATGAACAGCCACACGGGCCAGGGCGCCGGCCAGGGGCGGCCGGCCGCGGACCCGGACCTTGCCCCGCCCGCACCGACAGCGGCGCGACACCGCGGCAGCTACGCGCGGCCGCTGGCGAGGCTGTGCGACCTGACGGCCGAGGCAGCGGCGGAGGTGCTCGCCCTGGCCCTTCCAGTGGACTGCGCCTGCTGCGGGGCGGAGGACTTGGCACTCTGCGGCGCGTGCTCCCGGAAGCTCCGCCTGCTGACGCTGAGGCCTTTCCGGGCAGAGGCCCAGGCTCCGGCCCTGATGGATATGGACGGGTCCGTGCTGCTGCCCGTGGTGGCGGCCGGGGCGTACCGGGCCGAGCTGGCGCAGTGCCTGCTGTCCTTCAAAAGCCACGGGCAGGCCCGGCTGGGCGCCGAGCTGGCCCGGGGCCTGGCGCGGGCGCTCCATGCCGCGGCCGGGCCGGCGCAGGGACTCGTCCTCGTCCCCGTGCCCACGAGCACCGCCGCATTCCGCAAGCGGGGATTCAGTCCCGTCCACCTCCTGCTCCGTCGGCTGGTCCGCGGCCATGCAATCCCAGGATTCACCGTCGCGGACGCGCTTCGGAAAACCATGCCGCCCGCGCGGAGCCGGATGCCCCCCGCCTTGCCACTGTTGGACTGGTTGCGGGCCGGCCGGAAAGCGGACGGCTACCTGTCCGGCGGACAGAAAGGACTGGGCCGGGGTGCCCGCGCCCGGCGCGTACGCGGATCCATGCGGACCAGGTCCGGCCCATGGCCTGCCCGAGTCGTGGGACGTTCCTGCATCATCGTCGATGACGTGCTGACCACCGGTGCCACCTTGGCGGAGGCGGCCCGTGCGCTTCGGGCCGCAGGGGCCATTGTCAGCGGCGCCGTCGTGGTGGCCGCGACACGCCCGCCGGCCACCGCCGACGTCGGCGCCGCCAGCCCCGCGGTGGCGCAGGGGAACGGCGGGACGCAAAAAAATAAACCGTAAAAGGATGAATAACAGGTGTCTATGAACTAACGTCGAAGATGGGTACCAAGAACAGATGTACCTGTCGATAGCGGCTCGGAAAGGGGCTCGACTGTCAGTCAGATCGGCCCCGGGAAGTACCGCCGTCGTGTCACCGAAGTCATTTGGAGGGCACCATGGAGTTCATGATCAGCGGACGCAACTTGACGGTCTCAGACCGGTTCCGCGAATATGCCGACGACAAGATCTCAAAGATCGCGTCGTTGGGAGACAAGGTCCAGAGGGTAGACGCGAAGGTCACCAAAGAGACCAAAGCCCGCCAGACCGCCGAATCGCTCACGGTTGAGTTGACAGTTCTGGGGCGCGGCCCAGTAATCCGCGCAGAAGCGAGTGCCGCCGACAAGTTCGCTGCGTTCGATCTCGCTTACAACAAGCTTCTTGAACGCCTGCGCAGGGCCAGGGACCGCAGAAAGGTCCACCACGGCCGGCACACGCCGAAGTCCGTCACCGAGGCCACGG
Source organism: Arthrobacter sp. LAR12-1-1.1 (assembly GCF_040676555.1). Classification (NCBI taxonomy): domain Bacteria; kingdom Bacillati; phylum Actinomycetota; class Actinomycetes; order Micrococcales; family Micrococcaceae; genus Arthrobacter; species Arthrobacter sp. LAR12-1-1.1. The sequence goes on from NZ_JBEGIG010000012.1 coordinate 592,827, forward strand.
CAGCCCTGGAGCCGGCGAGCCCCAGCGAACCGCTCTACGTGGAGGCGGCGCAACAGCTTCAGGCCCAGGCGCCGGCGGCAGAGAAGTCGCCGTACGATGTCGAAAACGATATTCCGGCCGGCGATTCGCCCGTGCTGATCCGCAGGAAAGTGTTCGCCGCGGCCCAACTCACCCTCGATGACGCCGTCGACAACATGGAACTTGTGGGTCACGACTTCTACCTTTTCGTGGACAAGGAGACCAAGGCGCCGTCGGTCGTGTATCGCCGTGACGGCTGGACCTACGGGGTCATCTCCCTTGACCAGACGTGCGAGCCCGGACATTCGAGTCTGGAAGAGAAAATCCTGGCCTACCGTTCAGAGGATGAGCCCGCCAGCGCATAAGCTGGTGCAGACTTTTCCGACGAAGGGACTAACGTGCAAGCATCGCTGAGCCTGGCACAGGCACGGCGGATCGCATTGGCAGCCCAGGGATTGGAGAAGGAACGGCCCGCCGGACCCGTGAGCGCACGGGCGGTGGGCCGTACCTTTGCCCGGCTGCACCTGGTCCAGATCGACTCCGTCAATGTGGTGTCCCGCAGCCACTTCCTGCCCTTCTTCTCGCGGCTCGGCAACTACGACCGAGCGATCCTGGCGCGGATGGCGGGGACCCACCCGCCCCGGATGATGGAGTACTGGGCCCACGAAGCCTGCTTCATCCGGCCGGACCACTTCCACGACCTCGTGCAGTGGCAGAACCGCAAATGGGTGGGCGCGCACAGCATGGACCCCGAACTGCGCAACGGGGTGGCGGCCAAGGTGCTGGAAACCCTGGCCGCCGGGAAACCGATGACCGCCGCCGAACTCACAGCCCGGCTCGGCCACGTGGAGGATCAGCAGCGGGAGAACTGGGGCTGGAACTGGAACGCCGTCAAAAGGGTGCTGGAACATCTCTTCGAAGAGGGCGTGGTCTCCGCCTCCTCCCGGACCGAATCCTTCGAACGGCGCTACACCCTCACCGCCAGGCTGCTCCCCGGCCCGGGCGTGGAAGCGGCGGCGCCAGAACCGGACGCGGCTGCCGCGATGGACCGGCTGATCGACGCCGCGGCCCGGGCCCACGGTATTGGGACCGTGCGGTGCTTCGCGGACTATTTCCGGACCCCGCAGAAGGCAGCCGCCGTGGCAGTGCGGAACCTCGTGGACAGCGGCAGGCTGGAACCGGTCGCAGTGGCCGGCTGGGACCGGCCCCTGTACCGCCACGCGGAGGCGAAGCTTCCGCGCTCAGCCACCGGCCGGGCGCTCCTGAGCCCCTTCGACTCCCTGGTGTTCGAACGCCGGCGGCTCGAGGAGCTGTTCGGGTTCCACTACCGGATCGAGATCTACACGCCCGAGCCGAAGCGGAAGTACGGCTACTACGTTTTGCCGTTCCTGCTCCGCGACGCGATCGTCGCCCGGGTGGACCTCAAAGCGGACCGGGCCGGCGGCCTGCTCCTGGTAAGGACCGCCCATGCGGAAGCCGGCGCGCCGGCGGACACCGCCGTCGAACTCGCCGCGGAACTGCAGCTCATGGCAGAGTGGCTGGGACTGGACGGGGTAGTTGTCTCGCCAACGGGGAACCTCGCGCCGGCGCTCGCCGAAGCCGTCGCTGCCCGGTAAATCGCACTATCCGCTGTGAGGGAACAGGCGCCACCGGCCCTGCGTCTCTCCCGTAGACTAAACACGCCAGAATTCGGCAGCTTGAGACTGGGAGCAACTTCACGTGGCATCACTTATCGAAAAACTTCTCCGCACAGGTGACAAAAGAACCCTGCGGCAACTGCGGAACTATGCCGATTCCATAAATGCCCTGGAGAGCTCCTTCCAGACCTTCACGGATGCCGAGCTCCGTGAAGAAACTGACCGCCTGCGCGAACGCCACCAGGCCGGCGAGAAGCTGGACGATCTGCTGCCCGAAGCCTTCGCGGCTGTCCGCGAAGCTTCATCCCGTACCCTTGGCATGCGCCACTTCGATGTCCAGCTCATGGGCGGCGCCGCCCTGCACCTGGGCAACATCGCCGAAATGAAGACCGGTGAAGGCAAGACCCTGGTGGCCACCGCTCCGGCCTACCTCAACGCCCTCGCCGGCAACGGCGTCCACGTCATCACCGTGAACGACTACCTCGCCGAATACCAGTCCGACCTCATGGGCCGTGTCTACCGCTTCCTCGGCCTGACCAGCGGCTGCATCCTGTCCAACCAGGATCCCGCGGTGCGCCGCGAACAGTACGCCGCGGACATCACCTACGGCACCAACAACGAATTCGGCTTCGACTACCTGCGCGACAACATGGCGTGGGACAAGTCCGAGCTCGTCCAGCGCGGCCACCACTTCGCCGTCGTCGACGAAGTGGACTCGATCCTCATCGACGAGGCCCGCACCCCGCTCATCATCTCCGGCCCGGCCCAGGGGGACACCAACCGCTGGTACAGCGAATTCGCCAAGGTGGTCACGCGCCTGCACGCCGAGACCGACTACGAGGTCGATGAGAAGAAGCGCACCGTCGGTGTCCTCGAGGCCGGCATTGAAAAGGTCGAGGACTACCTCGGCATCCACAACCTCTACGAGTCCGCCAACACCCCGCTGATCGGCTTCCTGAACAACGCCATCAAGGCCAAGGAACTGTTCAAGCGCGACAAGGACTACGTCATCCTCGACGGCGAGGTGCTGATCGTCGATGAGCACACCGGCCGCATCCTCGCCGGCCGCCGCTACAACGAGGGCATGCACCAGGCCATCGAAGCCAAGGAAGGCGTCGAGATCAAGGCCGAGAACCAGACGCTCGCCACGGTCACGCTGCAGAACTACTTCCGCATGTACGACAAGCTCGCCGGCATGACCGGCACGGCCGAGACCGAGGCTGCCGAGTTCATGAGCACCTACAAGCTCGGCGTCGTTGCCATCCCCACCAACCGCGACATGACCCGGATCGACCAGGCCGACCTCGTCTACAAGAACGAGACGGTCAAGTTCGACGCCGTCGTCAAGGACATCACCGAACGCCACGAAAAGGGCCAGCCGGTCCTCGTCGGCACCACCAGCGTCGAGAAGAGCGAATACCTCTCCCGTCTGCTGGCCAAGGAAGGCGTCCGGCACGAGGTCCTGAACGCCAAGAACCATGCCCGGGAAGCGTCCATCGTGGCCCAGGCCGGCCGCAAGGGCGCCGTCACGGTCGCGACCAACATGGCCGGCCGCGGTACCGACATCATGCTCGGCGGCAACGCCGAGTTCACCGCCGTCGCCGAACTGGCCAAGCGGGGCCTGGACCCGGAGGATAACTCCGAGGAATACGAGGCCGCCTGGCCCGAGGCGTTCGAATCTGCCAAGCAGGCCGTCAAGGACGAGCACGAGGAAGTCCTGAACCTGGGCGGACTCTACGTGCTCGGCACCGAACGCCACGAGTCCCGCCGCATCGACAACCAGCTCCGCGGCCGCTCCGGACGCCAGGGCGACCCAGGCGAGTCCCGGTTCTACCTCTCGCTGACCGATGACCTGATGCGCCTGTTCAACTCCGGCGCGGCAGAACGGCTCATGAACAGCTCGGTGCCGGACGACGTCGCCCTCGAATCCAAGCTCGTCTCGCGCGCCATCGCCTCGGCCCAGGGGCAGGTGGAAGGCCGCAACGCCGAACAGCGCAAGAACGTCCTGAAGTACGACGACGTCCTGAACCGCCAGCGCGAGGCAATCTACGGTGACCGGCGGCGCATCCTCGAAGGCGATGACCTCCACGAGAAGGTCCAGTACTTCCTCGAAGACACCATCAACGCCTTCATCGACGAGGCCACGGCCGAGGGCACCGGCGATGACTGGGACTTCAACCTCCTGTGGTCCAATCTCAAGACCCTGTACCCCGTGAGCTTCACCCCGCGCGACGTCATTGACGAGGCCGGCGGCAAGTCCCGCGTCACGGTCGACTTCCTCCGGGAAGAGATCCTCTCCGATGCCCGCCTGGTTTACCAGGCCAGGGAGCAGGCGATCGGCTCCGAGAGCATGCGCGAACTGGAGCGCCGGGTGGTCCTGTCCGTCATCGGGCGGAAGTGGCAGGAACACCTCTATGAGATGGACTACCTCAAGGAGGGCATCGGGCTGCGCGCCATGGCCCAGCGCGACCCCCTGGTGGAGTACCAGCGCGAGGGCTTCATCATGTTCCAGGCCATGATGGAGGCCATCCGCGAGGAGAGCGTCGGCTTCCTGTTCAACCTCGACGTCGAAGTGACGCCGGCCGAGGACGTTGTGGTGGCCGATGCCGAGGGCCAGCACACCGAACACCACGAGCCGCAGATCCATGCCGCCGGACTCGAGGCCCCCGAGAAGCCCGCGCAGCTGCAGTACACCGCCCCTGGCGAAGACGGTGCCGCCCAGACCCGGATCGAGGCGAAGGGCACCGGACGCTCCGGAAACCCGGCCAAGGCCGCGGCGCAGGACATCGGCCGCCGCACGGCAAAGAAGAAGCGGCGCTAGGCACGACGCCAACATGGGGGAGGACCGGAGCCACCGCTCCGGTCCTCCCGTGTTTTGTGCCTCCTTTCCCTGACAGGCCGGGGCCCGGTTTTTTTGACCGCTTCTGCCGGCTTCTGCCTGCGTCCCCGCCGTTCAGCCGATCTCCAGCACGGTGACACGCCAGGCCGCCGTGCCGCGCTCCAGCCTCAGCGCCACCGCGCGGACCCGTGATTCCTCGACCACGACCGCGCTGGCCTCGTAGACGTCATCCGAAACGCGGCAGGCCCGGACGGACCGGACAGACGGGTTGCGGTGCAGCCGGCCGGCCGTGGGCGAGCTGCCGGAGGCCACCCGGCGGGTCAGTGCGGCGCGGTGCTGCAGGGCCGCCAGGCAGCGCGGGTCCAGGCGGCGGGAGAGCTGCTGTGCGGGCCGCGTTCCGGCCAGCACTTCGATGGCCGCCTGCACGGTGCTGCGGGAAATCGCGCAAATCTCGCGTGCCTCGTCAACAACGCACAGGGGCGGCGGGGCCGGGGCGGCGCGCACGGCCGGCGCCGCCGTGCCGGACACAACCCGGAGGGCGGGGGCGTGCGGGGCTGTGGTCGCCGCGACTGAGCGGATCCCGGTGACTGCATTCATGACGGTTCCTTTGCTGATGGCTGATGGCTGGCGATGCTGGTGCTGGCTGAACTTCCTGCTCCTGAACTTCCCGCTCCTGAAATTCCGTCGGGCCCTGGTTTTCGTTCTGGCTGCGGCCTTGGCTGTGGTTCCGGCCACGGCCGCAGTGCGGCGCGTCCCTAGTTTGGCGGCGGCAGGACGAGGACCTGTCCGGGACGCAGAAAGTGCGGGTTGGCTCCGATGGTGTCGCGGTTGCCCGCATAAAGCCGGGGCCACTCTCTTGCGATGTCGGCGTCGGAAGCGAACGGCCCCAGCGCGGCCGCGGCGATGCTCCACAGCGAATCACCGGACCGGACCGTGACCTCCCTGCGGGCGCCGGGTGTGTCCGGCGAGCGTACCTGGCGCGCGGCCAGGGGGCCGGCATCCACGGCCGGACTCACTGGCTTCCACCGCGGATCTACCGCGGAACCGGCGGCCGGATCGTGCGGCCCCGGCGCCGCGGCCCACCCGGGTGGCGGCGTCCACGATGCCGACACCGCTGCCTGGCCAGGCAGGCCCGGCCCGGGCCCGTCGGAGACAGTCGCCGCGGTGGCCAGCGGCGCGGTCAGCAACTGCAGGCCGACGGCGGCGAGAAGAAGCCGTCGCATGAAGGCCGGGCTGAACCGGCCTGTGACGGCCGCTGCACGGGTCCGGCCGAGACGGTCAAGCAGCGCAGCTGCGGCGGCGATGGCGAGCGTCATCACCCACCAGGTGATGACGATTAGTCCGGCGGTATTTGCCACGATCCCCAGCTGGTCCTCGAAGGAAAGTGACTGCCGGCGTGCCGAGCCTGACTGCCAGCGCTGGACGAGGAAGCCGCCGGCAGTCGTGAGGAAGATCCCCAGCAGCAGGATGGCAGTGGCCATGGCCGCGTCGGCCCGAACCGTCTGCCTGGGGGCGGGCAAGGGCAGCCTCTGGGTCCGGGTCTGCGGTGCTGCTGTCCGGTCCATGGCTGCTTCCCTCACTCGATCCGAATATTGTTTGATGCTGTTTGATGTCATTTGAGGACTTTTAAGGCTGTTGATTGAAGTCTGGGCCTGGAGGAACCGGTTTGTCTAGATGCAGTTCGGTGCCTGTGGATGACTGGAGCCCGTTGATTCACGGTGCCTGTGGATTGACCGGTGCGAGAGGCGCGCCTACGCTGGCGCCATGCGGTGGGACGCCCTGTTTGACGACATGGAGGCGCAGCTGGCGGCGCGCCAGCGGCTGGATTTTGAGGCAGAAGTAGCGGAGCGCGCACTGGTGGACTCTGCGGGCGTGGAGCTCGCGGACCGGCTCCGCGGATCCCTCGGGCTCAGTATCCGCGTGCACGTGTCCTCAGGGGCGGCGTTCGAGGGGGTGCTGAGCCACGCGGGCAGCGAAGCCCTGGTCCTTGATGAGCCCCAACACCAGGTGCTGATTCCCTATGCCGCTGCCGCGCAGTATGTGGGCCTTTCGCGGATGGCGGTCTCCGAACCGTCAGCCGTCCGCCGGCGGCTCGGTTTGGGCAGCGCACTCCGGGGACTCGCCAGGAACCGGACGCGGGTGGCAATATTTGTCTCTCCCGGCCGGGCAGAGGCCGCGCTCCACGGCGTCATTGACACAGTTGGCCGGGATTTCCTGGATCTGGCCGTGACGCGGGAGGGCGGGGACCGGCCTCCGGCGACCGACCGGCAGGTGGTGGCCATTCCATTTCGCGCCCTGGCGGGCATCAGATCCGTCAGCGCCGCGGGCCGATAGTCAGAACGCCGAGTTCAATTTCCGGCAGACTTCGACCTGGCCTCTTCGATCATGCGGCTGGCCTCGGCGTAGCGTTCCTGGATGTACTGCTCAAGCATCTTCTCCTCGACACGCCACTGGCCGCGGCCGCCCACCTGGATTGCCTTGAGCTGGCCGCTGCGAACGAGCGCGTAGGCAGCCGGAGAGTTGATCTGGAGCTGCTCGGCAACGTCAGCGAGAGTCAGGAATCGGGGCATGAGTCCATTTTGCCACCGTTGATGCCTACTGGTGCGGTTATCCACAGTTTGCGGCTGTTTGGCCCTGGATCTTCCGCGCGGGCCGCCCGGGCGCAACAATGGGGGTGCCCGGCATCGAGGGAACGGGCGGCGACGACAGGGGGAGCGGACGCATGAGTGGAAGCGCGGCAGCCGAAGGGGCCCGTTTGAAGAAGCCGTCCTGGAAAGACCCCCGGCTCCTCGTCGGAATCCTGCTGGTCCTGGCATCCGTGGTGGGTGTGGTCTCGCTGGTCGGTGCCGCGGACCAGACCACCGAAGCGTACGCGGCGCGGGAGCCGATCGCCGTCGGCGAGACGCTGACCGTCGACAAGCTGCACCGGGTCAAAGTACGGCTCGGCGAGGTGGAACGGCACTACCTGACCCCGGAGTCAGGTCTGGATGCCGGCCTCGTGGCCGTACAGCGGATCGGCAAGGACCAGCTGCTGCCGCGCGAGAGCACAGGCCGGCTCGACGGGCTGGACCGCAAGCCCGTCGCGGTCACGGTTGAGGAAAATCTTCCCGCGCAGGCCGTGGCGGGCTCCCGCGTGGACGTCTGGGTGGCCCTGCCGGATACCCGCAACGGCTTCAGCGAGCCCACGCTGCTCCTCTCCGGCGCCGAAATTGCCCAGATCACCTCGGGCAGCACTGCTCTGGGGTCCTCCCGGTCGATGGTGGTCATGGTGCTGGTCCCGGACGCCCAGATGCCGAAGCTGCTGGGAGCCCAGGCCAACAAGGCAAAGATCGCGGTCGTGTGGAACCCGGGCGGTACCGCGCGATGAGCATTCCCGTGGTGACGGTGGGGGACTCCCGCGATGACCTGGTGGGCGGCCTGGAGCGTCTGCACGGACCCGTGTCCGTTGTCCGGCGGTGCACCGAACTGGCGGAACTGCTGGCCGCCTGCCAGAGCGGGCTGGCCCGCGCCGCTGTCGTCGCGGCGGGCAGCGAAGAACTGACGGCCTCGCTGGTGGACCGGCTGTCCGCCGTCGGCGTCGTCGTCATCGCCCTCACTGATAATCCGGAGGAAACGGCCCGCCTGCGGACCATTGGCGTGGCGGCGGAAGCCCGCGCTGTTGATGCCGCGGCCCTTGCGGCGCGGATTTCCGCAGCGGTGGCGCAGCTCAGTGGCACCGGACTCCGGCCCGGGCTCGCTGGGACCGACGATGCTTCCGCCGTCGCCGTGACGGCCGCCGGGCAGGTGCCGCGGTCTTCCGGGGCGCACCCAACCGCCCCAGGCACTGCCGCGAAGGGCCGGATCATCGCGGTCTGGGGTCCGGCTGGCGCGCCGGGCCGGACCCTGGTGGCCGCCAACATGGCGGGGGAGCTGGCCGCGGACGGGCAATCGGTGCTGCTGGTCGACGCCGACAGTTACGGTGCCAGCGTGGCCGCCCTCCTGGGTCTGCTCGATGAGGCTGCCGGGCTGGCCCAGGCCTGCCGGCTGGCAGACCAGGGACTGCTCGACGCCGACGCCCTGCTCAGGATCGCCACGACGGTGGCGACCAAGGCCGGGACGTTTCGTGTGCTCACCGGGATCACGCGGGCGGACCGCTGGACGGAACTGCGCCCCGCGGCGCTCACGCTGGTGCTGGAGCGGGCCCGGGAGATCGCAGAAGTCACCGTGGTGGACACCGGGTTCTGCCTGGAGGCCGATGACGAGCTGGGCTTTGAAGGCGGGGCGCCGCGCCGCAACGCCGCGACCTTGAGGAGCCTGGAGCTGGCCGACACGGTCTTTGCCGTCGGGGCGGCCGATTCCATTGGCGTGCCGAGGCTGGTCCGCGGTCTGGCCGAGCTCCAGGCGGCCGTCCCGCAGGCAGCGCCCCAGGTGGTCATGAACAAAGTCAGGTCCTCCGCCGTCGGGCGGTCGCCCGAACGCCAGCTCCGGGCCGCGTGGGAGCGGTACGGCCCCTCGGCGCCGTTGTCGGCGTTCCTGCCGTCCGACCCCGCAGCGAGCGACGCCGCCCTGCTGTCCGGGGCACTTTTGCTTGAATCCGCCCCCGAATCTGAGTTGCGGCGTGCGATCGCCGGATTGGTTTGTGCACCTGCCCAGCGAAACAAGAAATCCTTTGTCTTTTCTTCCACAGCAGAGCGCCGGGCAAAGGGTTAGGGTCAACATAAGGGCCGCAAAGAAGCGGCTGTGAACTTCTTTTATGGAGGCGTTTCGATGTCGTCTGGGTCCAGCGTGGAGGATCAGCCCGTTTCGATCGGTAGTAGCGAAAGCTACCTCGGGGATTACTACGAGCACCTCGCGGAGGAGGATTTCCGGGCCTATCCCCAGGAAGTCCTGACGGCAAGGGCCGATACCCACCGCCAGATCGCGGCGACGCGGAGGCCAGGCATCGCGAACATCGCCGTCCGTGACGAGGCCGATTGCAGTGTCCTCTACATCGTCACCGATGACATGCCCTTCCTCGTGGACTCGGTGAACGCCGAACTGGTCCGCCAGAACGCACCCATCCACCTCGTGCTGCACCCGCTTTTCGTGGTGACCCGCAACCGCGCTACCGGCGACCTGGTCAAGGTGGCACGCGTACCCTCCCACCTGGGCATCTCCAGCGGCGACACGGCGGCCATGCCGAACCTCTCCCACCTGATCGCCGAGGGCGACAACGCCTCGCACATGGAATCCTGGATCGCCGTCGAGATCGACCTCGTGGGCGAGGGCAAGCGCGCCGAGCTGGTCAAGGGCATCACCCGGGTGCTCGGCGACGTCCGCGCCGCCGTCGAAGACTGGCCGAAGATGCGGACGAAGGCCCTTGAGATCTCCGCGGATTTGGACAGGGTGGCCAACCGGGCACAGATTGCCGAGCTGCGGCAGGCGCAGGACCTGCTCCGCTGGCTCGATGACGGGAACTTCACTTTCCTCGGCTACCGCGAATACGACCTCGTGAACGTATCCGGCGAGGATGTGCTGGAACTGCGCGAGGAAAGCGGCCTCGGCCTGCTCCGCGCCGGCGCGGACAGCCGCCAGGTCCAGCACCTCACCGACGCCGGCAGGAGAAAGGCGCGCGAGAAGCGCGCGCTGGTGATCACGAAAGCAAACTCCCGCTCTACCGTGCACCGCTCGGCGTACCTGGACTACATCGGCGTCAAGAGCTTCGACGCCGCCGGCAACGTCAACGGGGAACGCCGCTTCATCGGCCTCTTCGCCACGACCGCCTACGCCGGCTCCGTCCGCGACATCCCCGTGGTCCGGGAAAAAGTTGCCGCTGTCCTCCATGACGCCGGCTTCCCGCCGGACTCGCACTCGGGCAAGGACCTGTTGGGCATCCTCGAGACCTACCCGCGCGATGAGCTGTTCCAGATCGAAATCCCGGACCTCGCCGCCATCGCCACCGGCATCCAGCGTCTGCAGGAACGCCGCAGGACGCGGCTCTTCCTCCGTCCCGACATCTACGGCCGGTTCATGTCCGCCGTCGTCTACCTGCCGCGCGACCGCTACACCACCAACGTCCGCCTGCGCATTGAGCAGGAACTGCGGGAGACCTTCAACGCCGTGTCCATCGACTACGAGGCGCGCATGACAGAGTCCGCTCTGGCCCGCCTCTTCTTCCGGATCCGGCTGCCCAAGGACGCCGATGTCAGCAACGTCAATAGCGACGAGCTGGAGAAGCGCCTGGTCCGGGCCGCCCGCTCCTGGGGCGAAGGCATTTCCGAAGTTCTGCGCGCCCGCGGCGACGGCGGGGGCGCCGGCGTCCGGGAGAACGGCGCCAAGGAACTGGCCGCCGTCTGGGCGGAGGCGTTCCCGGCGGGCTACCGTGTGGACTACGAGATCGAAGACGCGCTGCAGGACATCGACCGCTTCGAAAAGTACGGTGCCGCGGCCGAACGGGCCGGTGAAGGCGTCAAGGAGCAGCCCGGCGTCCACGTTTACCTGCCCGACGGCGCCGGCGCCACGCTGGAAGAGGACGCCCGTGTCAAGCTCTACATGCTGGAGCCGAAGAGCCTGAGCCAGATCCTGCCGTACTTCCACAACCTGGGCCTCGAGGTCCTGGACGAACGCCCGTTCGAGATCGAGACCGCGGATCACCGGGATTTCTTCCTTTACGACCTCGGCCTCAAGTACCCCGCCGGCGTGGATCCCCAAGCCACCGGGCAGCTGCTGGGCGAGTCCTTCGGCGCTGCCGTGACCGGCGCCGTGGAGTCCGACAGCTTCGACCGGCTGGTGCTGCGGGAGGGCATGCACTGGCGCCAGGTGGTCGTACTGCGCGCCTATGCCAAGTACATGCGGCAAATGGGCAACACCAACTCCTTCGGATTCCTGGCCGACACCCTGCTGGCGAACGCGGATGTCACGCGGGGACTCAGCGCCCTGTTCGCGGCACGCTTTGACCCGGCGCTCAGCGACGCTGACCGCGTGCTCAGGGAAGTCGAGGTCCTCGCCGGACTCGACGCTGCGATCGAGCAGGTCGCGACCCTCGACGCCGACCGGCTGCTGCGCACGTTCAAGAACCTGATCCAAGCCACGCTCCGGACGAACTACTACCAGAACAAGCCCCACCTGAGCTTCAAACTGGATCCGTCCCTCATCGGGGGCCTGCCGTTCCCGCGGCCCATGTTCGAGATCTGGGTCTACTCGCCCCGGGTCGAGGGCGTGCACCTCCGCTTCGGCAAGGTGGCCCGCGGCGGCCTGCGCTGGTCGGACCGGCGCGAGGACTTCCGCACCGAAATCCTGGGCCTGGTGAAGGCGCAGACCGTCAAGAACGCCGTCATCGTCCCGACAGGCGCCAAGGGCGGCTTCTACGCCAAGCAGCTCCCGGACCCCGCGGCCGACCGCAGCGCCTGGATGGCCGAGGGCGTCGAGAGCTACAAGACGTTCATCCGCGGACTCCTGGACATCACGGACAACCTGATCGTGACGGCCGAGGGCGAAACCGTCAGGCCGCCGGCCGACGTCGTGCGCCATGACGACGACGACTCCTACCTGGTGGTCGCGGCCGACAAGGGCACCGCGTCCTTCTCCGACATCGCCAACGGACTGGCCGGCGAATACGGCTTCTGGCTCGGCGACGCCTTCGCGTCCGGCGGCTCCGTCGGCTATGACCACAAGGCCATGGGCATCACGGCCCGCGGCGCCTGGGAATCGGTCAAGCGCCACTTCAGCGAGCTGGACCTCGACACCCAGGCCGAGCCCTTCACCGTGGTGGGCGTCGGCGACATGTCCGGCGACGTGTTCGGCAACGGCATGCTGCTCTCCAAGCACATCCGCCTGCTGGCCGCCTTCGACCACCGGCACATCTTCCTCGACCCCACTCCGGATGAGGCAACGTCCTACGCGGAGCGCCAACGGCTCTTCGAACTGCCCCGGTCCTCGTGGGATGACTACAACAAGGCGCTCATCAGCGAAGGCGGCGGCGTCTTTGCCCGGCAGGCCAAGTCGATCCCCGTGTCCGCACAGGTCCGCGCCGCCCTCGGCCTCCCGGAGGGCACCACGGAGCTGAGCCCGCCGGAGCTCCTGCGCGCCATCCTCCTCGCCCCGGCGGACCTGCTCTACAACGGCGGCATCGGCACCTACGTCAAGGCCAGCACCGAAACGAATGCCGAGGTTGGCGACAAGGCCAACGACTCCATCCGCGTGGACGGCCGCGAACTGCGGGTCAAGGTGGTCGGTGAAGGCGGAAACCTGGGGATGACCCAGCGCGGACGCATTGAGGCCGCGCTGCAGGGCGTCATCCTCAACACGGATGCGATCGACAACTCGGCCGGTGTGGACTGCTCGGACCACGAAGTCAACATCAAGATCTTCGTGGACCGGATGGTCGCGGCGGGCAAGCTTGAGCCCGCCGAGCGTGCGGACTTCCTGGCCTCGATGACCGACGAGGTCGGCCGGCTGGTGCTCGAGGACAACATCGACCAGAACATCCTGCTCCTCAACGACCGGATGCGGGTCTCCGAATGGAGCCCCAGCTACGAACGGCTCATGGACTGGCTGGAAAAGTCGGCGGACCTCAAACGGGACCTCGAGGCGTTGCCCACCACGGCCACGTTGCAGGAGCGCCTGGAACAGGGCCAGGGGCTGACCTCCCCGGAACTTTCGGTCTTGGCCGCCTACGCCAAGATCGAACTTGCCACCGCGCTGCGCGACAGCGACCTCGCCGATGACCCGTGGTTCCGCACGACGCTGCGGGCCTACTTCCCGGAGCAGTTGCGGGAGAGGTTCGACGCCGAACTGGATACCCACCCGCTGCGTCGCGAGATCATCGCGACCGTGGTTGCCAACGACATGATCAACCTCGGCGGCATCACCTTCGCGTTCCGCGCCATTGAGGAAACCTCGGCCACGGAAGCGGCCCTCGCCAAGGCGTTCGTTGCCCTCCGCGAGGTCTACGAGCTGGACATCATGGTCAAGGAACTCAACGAACTGCCGGCGTCGTTCCCGACCGAACACTGGAGCACCGTCCACCTTGACATCCGGCGGCTGCTGGACCGCGCCGTCCGGTGGCTCCTCGGCCAGGGTTCCGCGTCCCGTCCCATCGCCGAGATCGTGGCCGAATTCAAGCCGCTGATGGATCCCATGCGGGCCCGATTGCTCGATTACCTCCGGGGCGACGACCGCGCCCGTGTGGCCGAATGGCTTCAGAAGGCGCGCAGCTGGGACCTTCCGGAAGACCTGGCACACCGCTGGGCGGAACTGTTCGAGAGCTTCGTGCTCCTGGACATCGCCAAGATCGTCCATGTCAGCAAGGAATCCGTGGCCGATATTGCCCACGTCTACTACACGGTCTTCAACCGCTTCCATGCAGATTCCCTCCTCGAACGCATCACCAAGCTGCCGAGGGCGGACCGCTGGCAGGCACTGGCCCGTGCAGCCCTGCGCGATGACCTCTACTCCACGGTCTCGGACATGACGACGGCGGTGCTGGAGAACACTCCGGCCGGGGCTCCGGCCGAAGAGCGGCTGCTGGCCTGGGAGGGCCAGAACGCGGAGCAGCTGGGCCGGGCGAAGTCCATGTTTGATGAGGTCAATGCGCTCGAGGCCGATGACATGGCCTCACTGTCGGTAGCATTGAGGCTCTTGAGGTCAATCGTCCGACGCTAAGGGACTGCCGTCCCTGGTGTCGCAAATGGAGGTGCTGTGGCAATCTTTACGGACCCAATCAGGGAACATGCTGATTTTGGCCCGGGGGACGCCGAATGGCTGCACCTCCTGGTCGGCGACTGGCAGATGGTCGCCGACCTCGCGTTCGCCGATCTCGCCCTGTGGTTTCCGCATCCTGAGTTCGGCTATGTGGCCCTCGCCCACGTCCGCCCCTCCACCACGCACACGGTGTTCCACGCCGACTTCGTGGGGGAGGGGATCAGGTCGGACCTGCAACCGCTGGTCGACAAGGCGTGGGAGAGCCGCGCGATCGAGCGCTCCAACGAGACCAACTGGAGCAGCGATATGGCGCTGCGGGTCGAGGCCGTGCCGATGGTCCGCAACGGCCGCACCCTGGCGATCGTGACCTCCCATATGGACCTCTCCAGTTCACGGATGCCCTCCCGGCTCGAGCTCACCTATCGGCAATGCGCCTACGATCTGCTGCGCATGGGAACCCTGGGGCTGTGGCCGGACTTCGCGTCGCCCACAGGCTCGCGCCGCGGCGCCCCGCGTGTGGGCGACGGCCTGATCAGGCTCGACGCCGAGGGGATCGTGCAGTACGCCAGCCCCAACGGGGTCTCTGCGTTCCGCCGCCTCGGCGACGGCGAGTCCCTCGAGGGCCGGTCCCTCGCCGAGGTGACGGCGGGACTTTTGCGGGACCGGCGCATGGTCGATGAAACCCTGCCGCTCGTCGTCACGGGCCGCATGCCGTGGCGCAGCGAAATCGAGTCACGCGGTGTGAGTCTTTCCCTGCGTGCCATCCCGCTGCGCGACGAGCAGCAGCGGTTTGGTGCCTTGGTCCTGTGCCGGGACGTCTCGGAGCTGCGCCGCCGGGAGATGGAGCTTGTCACCAAGGACGCCACCATCCGCGAGATCCATCACCGGGTGAAGAACAACCTGCAGACCGTCGCGGCTCTTTTGCGGATGCAGTCGCGGCGCATGGTCAGCGACGAGGCCAAGCAGGGGCTCGAGCAGGCCATGCGGCGGGTGGCGACCATTGCCCTGGTGCATGAGACGCTCTCGCAGGGCCTGACCCAGAGCGTCGATTTTGACGAACTCATCGGCCGCCAGTTCCGCCTCTCGGCCGAGGTCGCCTCGCCCTCACAGCAGGTCAAAACCCAGCGTTCGGGCCTCTTCGGGGAACTGCCGAGCGACTTCGCCACCCCATTGGCACTCGTCATCAACGAACTGGTCACGAACGCCGTCGAGCACGGGCTGGAGGGACGGACCGGTACTGTCTCGCTGCTCGCCGACCGCTCGGAGACCGAGGACGGGGACGAACTTCTCACCGTGACGGTGGAGGACGACGGCGTCGGACTGCCGGACACGCCGTATGTCGAGGGCCTCGGCCTGCAGATTGTCCGCACACTGGTCATGAGTGAACTCGGCGGCACCATCCACTGGCAGGCCAGGGAGGGCGGGGGAACCGCAGTCCAGATTGTCCTGAGCCTCACGTCGCGCTGACGTTGCACCCGGCGGCTTAAACGGGCAATGGCCGCGGACCTTAGGGTCCGCGGCCATTGCTGCAGGGTCGTTCGGTGGCTGCCGGTGCTTGGGCAGCGGGATCAGGAAGCGCGTCGTGCCCGTGCAGCGCGGCGTTTCAGGGCGCGGCGCTCGTCCTCGCTCATGCCGCCCCACACTCCGGCGTCCTGGCCGGACTCCAAAGCCCATTGCAGGCAGGTATCCACAACGGGGCAGCGGCGGCAAACACTTTTCGCTTCCTCGATCTGCAGGAGGGCAGGGCCCGTGTTTCCAACGGGGAAGAACAGCTCCGGGTCCTTGTCAAGGCAGGCTGCGCGGTTACGCCAATCCATGCTGATCAGTCACTCCATTCCTGGGAACTCGTTAAACGCCTTTGTGAAATTATTCACTAGAGGCTTCATAAGAAAAGGGCCCATTGGGGCCCCCTCGGTCATCTGGATTAAGCGTGTCATGTTAACGCTGTGTAAACAAGGGGTAATAGAGGTCAAGATGCCTCGAGACCGTGAGCGATGCATCACATTCAGTGGCGGCGTCCTCACATCTAGACGACTATGTCCGGTAGTGTGCCAGTGTGTCAAGGCCCCCTGTGAACCCTGAAGACCCCCGTGAAAACCCCGGTGAAAATCCCAGCGAACGCCCCGGTGAAGATCCCGGAGAGAGCCGCCGCGACGAGAATCCCGAAGAGAGCCGCCGCGACGAGAATCCCGGAGAGAGCCGCGGCGACGAGAATCCCGGAGAGAGCCGCGGCGACAGTGACGGCGAGCATCCCGGCGAAAGTTCGCGCCGGCATCCGGACGGAACCCCTGCCGGAGCCGCTGCCGGAGACTCTGTGCGGCCAAGAGGAATTGTTGTCATCGCCGTCGTCGTCGCGCTGGAGGCCTTGGCGCTGCTCGTGGCCGGCGGCTGGTACGGGACCCAACTCCTGACCGGAGCCCCGGTGCTTTCCTTCTGGGGTGCCGTCTTCACGCTGTGCCTGCTGCTGGCGTTCTCCGCATGGCTCTTTGCCGTGGCACGCTTCCTGCTGCGGGGCTTCCGTTGGCCGCGGGCAGGTGCCCTGGTGGCCCAGCTCTTCGTGCTGACCATTGGCTTCCCGACGCTGACCGGAGGCTATCCGCTGGCCGGACTGGCCATGCTGATCCCCGCCGTGACGGCGATCGTGCTCCTGTTCGACAAGCGGGTCATAGCGTTCGCGTCACGGGCAGCAGGGGCCCCGCCCGCCCTGTAACGGGCCGTCCCGCGCGGCGTGCTGCCCGGGGGAGAGCCGGACCTGCCCGGGGGAGACCCGGTCCGGTCCGCCGGCAGGCCGGATCGGAGCCAGCGGGAGGGCAGCCCCCAGCTGAACAGGAGAGCACGGGGCAGCCAGCTGGACCGGCGTAGCTTGGCCGTCGGAAATGACGACGGCGCGTCCCGGCGGAGGACTGTGCTCTGGTTCGATCCGGACCCCGAACGGCTCGCCGTCCAGGAGCCCCCGCGGGCGAATCAGGACCGCCCGTCCCTGGCTGCGCGCGACGGCAGCGAGATCCACCCGTTGCCCAAAGCCCGGGCCGAATCCTGCCGTGAGGATCACTCTCCAGCCCAGACTGTTCAGGGCCGCCAGGGCGCTGTTGGCTTCGTGTGCCAGCAGGTCGGCGTCGTCTGCGAGCGCAATCGCTGTCCGGTCCAGGGTGCCCGCGAGTGCGCTGGCGCGGAGCCGGGACCAGTACTGGCCGGGTTCGGACCCCGGCCGGGGCGCGAGCCAGGTGCACGTCGGGTTCATTCCCGGGAGCGCGGCCAGCAGCGTGCTTTTTCCGGAACCCGGGCCGCCGAGGACCGCGAGGACGCTGCCTGCCGGTAGCCGAATCCCGTGCGGCCGGAGTTCGTCTCCGCCGAGCCCGAGCAGCAGTGCCGCCGCTGGGACGGGGGAGTGCGCGGCGCCAGGCATGGCTGCGGGCAAGCCAGCGGGCGGCGGAATCCGTTGCCCTGGCCCGGGGGTGCCGCAGTGGGCCAGCACCTCGTCCACTCTCACGAACACAGGCAACGCGTCCACCCGGAAGGGCCTCGTCGTGACGGCTCCGCCTATGGGGCACTGCCCGCCCGCGGCCGTCGGTTCGAACAGTTGGGCCGCGTGCCCGGTCGCCAGAGGGGCCGGCACAAAAACACCGAACACGGCCACGCGGCCGGGGACCGGCTCCAACGCCGGAAGCCGGGGCCACGCAAGGCGGCCCTCGTCGGTAGAGCCTGCGGGAAAGAAGATCCGGTTGGGCAGGCCCCCGAAAAACCTGGCGGTCACCAGCTCGCGCTCGCCAGAGACGATGACCGTTATCCCTGCCCGGGGGCCGTCCCGCACAATGTCATGAACGAGTTCTTCGGCCCATGCCTGCGGTCCGGAACGAAAAGCCGAAACCCAGGCGCCCCAGCCACTGAGCACCAGGACCAGCCGGGTCCGCGACCAGGCCGCGGGCGCACTCAGCCGTGACGTGACTTCTTCGGCCACCCGCCTCAGCACCCTGGCGGCCCGGCGCAATTCATGCAGGCCGGCCACCGCGCCGACCCGGGGCGCCGTCGCGGCGGCGTTGAAAACACCGGCGGCGTCGAGAATGTAGAGGTGCGACTCCACACGGCCGGCCAGGAGCTGATCGACAGCGAGGGCCAGGGCGGCGTCGCTGGCGCCGGCTTCAGCGCCGACAAGGCCCAGATGCCCGTGCCCGGCAGGACTCCAGCCCAGCTCCTTGACGCGTTGGAGTTCCGGCAGGTCCACCAGCCCCAGCCGGACCGTGTCCCGGTCGGAGGGCCCGGGACCCGGATCCGGCAGCAGGGCCGGCAGGGGATCTGCCACCGGCCGGCGGGGCGGCCGGCCGCCGAGTTCCTGCCACAGGCCCACGGCGGCGTCGATGAGCGGCGCCGCCCCGTGTGCCGGCGTCAGGGCCGCGCCGCTGTCGTGGGCTTCATCGTTGCAGGAGCCGCCGGTCAGGCGATCGGCTACTGCCGGCGGCCCCGTGAGATGGTCCGTGACCGTGCGCACCGTGACCGCTCCGTCTGACCGCACGGCGGTCCGGGGCGTCAGGGTGGCCGTCTGGAACTCCTCCGGGGCTTGTGCGCCGCGGATCAGGAACGCGCGCCCGGGACGTGCGATGGGGATGGCGGCCGCCTGCCCGGAGCCCATGATGTCGAACGATTCGGGGCCGGACTGGACGCGGAGGGCGATGCGGGTGGTGACGTTGGCCCTGATATCGGCGTTCAGGGCTCCCTGCGGGCGCTGCGTGGCCATGATGAGATGGATTCCCAGTGACCGGCCGATGGCGGCAATCCGCATGAGCTCTGAGAGGGCGCCGGGCACTTCGTCCACGAGGATCCTGAACTCGTCCACGACGATGACCAGATAGGGGACTTGCGGGCCTGCCGCCGGCGACGACTCATAAGCCGCGAGATCCGGGGCATTCACCCGGGCGAGCAGTTCCTCCCTCCGCCGGACCTCTGCCCGCAATGAAACGAGCGTCCGCTCCACCTGCGCAGCGCCCAGATCCGTCAGCATGCCCACGCAGTGCGGGAGCCCGGTCAGCGGGCCCAGGCCCGAGCCGCCCTTGAAATCGATGAAGAGCAGGTTGACCCGGTCCGGCGGATGGCCAGCCGCGAGGCCGGCGGCAAGAGTCCGCAAAAACTCCGACTTCCCGGAACCGGTGGTCCCTGCAACCAGGAAGTGCGGACCGTCCGCCTTCAGGTCGATCTGCAGGGTCCCCTGGCTCCCCGTGCCGACCGCTGTGCCCAGTCCGGACTCGGCGCCGGTCCGGGACCACCGCCGGGAGATGTCCGGCGCCGCGAGGGGAAGGACATCGGCCAGGCTGCAGTGCCGTGGGATGGACGGCGGGGGAGCCTTCGGAGTGCGCCGTGTGGCATTGATGCCTCGGCAAAAGCGGTCAAAGACCACCGCCGGGACCAGATCCGGGACGAAGTCCTGGGGCGGGGCCCCGGCGGTGATGAGGGTGCTGCGCCGGCCGAGGACAATGCCGGGGTGTTCTGCGGGACCCTGCTCCGGCGAGCACTCGATCACGCTCCACCCGTGTGCCGCGGCCAGGGTCCGGAACGCCGGCCCGGCATCAGCGTTGTCCGGCCCGGGCGAGGCCCCTGACTGGCCGGGAGTGTCCCAAAGGATGAGGACTCCGCGGTCGAATCCCTTGCCCGGACCGTCCGGCTCGCCCGGACCGCCATTCAATCCGCCGGGACCGGCAGCCAACAGGGTCGCGGTGGTGGCGTCATTTGCGGACAACGTGACCCGGGGCAGGAAACGCGCTGACAACGGCACCGTGTCCGCCGGGCCATGCAGCACCAGGCGGGTGCTGCCGCCGAGGGGATAGGCAGCCAGCTGCAGGATGAACGAGCGCACCAGCCCGGCCACGGCCGGCGCCGGGCCGTGGATGGTCACCACCGCCGGCGGCGGGTCCAAGGTCAGGGGCACCTGGCCGAGCGGCGGCGGCCGGAAGCCGGAGTCGGGTGGTTCCAGCCGGATGTTCGCCGCCTGTTCCGCCAGCCCGAGCCGCAGGCAGACGTCCGCTGGCTCCCCGTGAGGTGCACAGGCAGCCGGGGGTGCCCCGGCCACGCAACCGATGAACAGGTCCGCCACGGAAGGAGCCGCACGCCGGCGTCGTTCCCTGTCCTGAAGGGCGGCCTCCGCCACAGCTGCGTTGAGCTCGCGGCGCTGGCGGCGGCCCGACAGGAACGGGACGAGGACGGTCACGCCTGAGACTGCGGTGAAGGCCAGGAACATCCACATGCCGGTGAGAAGCGCCAGGCCGATGCCGACCAGGAGCGGCAGCACCGCCGCCAGCGCCACGGCGGCCCGGTGGCCGGGGGCGGCGTTGCCCCGGACGACCAACGGCGCGGCGACGCTGGAGCCCGCAAGCGCCGTCACGGGGTCCGCGGCAGCGTTGGGCACCACCGGCGGGCCGAGCCGGAGCGAGATGGTGGAGTCGCCGCAGCGGATCGCGGACGCCGTGGTCACCGGGGCCATTCGCACTTTCCGGCCGTCGACGCTGGTTCCGTTCGCACTGCCGAGGTCCACGATCGTGACGTCCGAGTCCGAGACGTCCAGGCGCGCGTGCTCCCGGGAAAGTGCGGCATCCGGGATCACGAACTCGGTACCGCTGCGTCCGATCCGGAGCTGGCCCCGGCGCAGCGCGACAAGCGTGCCCGCGCCGGGACCGCTGTCCACTGCGAGCAGCAAAGTGGCTGTTTCGGGGTGGCCGGGTCCGGGGCGGGATGCTGCGCCCGACGTATTAACGACCCCTGCTCCGTCGGCCAACGCACCGTCAACCAATACGGCACCTTGGACCAGGGGAGGCACGCCAACCGTCAGAGCGGTGACCGGGGCTCCCCGGACGAACAGCCCGCCGGTCCCGTAGCGCCGGGCGATGGCGGCCTCCAGGTCCGCGCCCGGGCAGGGCTCCGGGACCTCGACGGACAGCTCAATGAGCTGCCCGTCTGGCGTCGAACCTGCCATGAGGGTGCAAGGTGCGAGAGTGCAGTGGAAGATCATCCGGGGCATCCTTTCCTGCGTGGCGGCCCGGGTTCCACGTTAGGGATGCCTCGGCCCGGCTGCGCGCCAGAAATTAGGCCATGTGGATAAACGGGGGCAGGCCCGGCGACGGGCCAGACGGCTCCCAGCGCGCTCCTTACGCGCTCCGTACGCGCCCCGTGCGCCCTCCGTACGCGCCCCGTACGCGCCCCGGACACGGGCCGGACACGGGCCGGACGCGGGCCGCGCGGCGGGGGCCGGGCGCCGACTGCAATGGAGCCTCGGGTAGGCTAGTGCAGCAGACAATGCGCAACATTGGGCTGCCCGCATTCGAATCAGGAGAGTTTGTGACCGCTGACCTCGTCATCGTAGGGTCGGGCTTCTTTGGCCTGACAATCGCAGAACAGGCCGCCACGGAGCTGGGCTTGAAGGTAGTCGTCATCGACCGCCGCCACCACATCGGCGGCAATGCCTACAGCGAAAAGGAAGAGCAGACCGGCATCGAGGTGCACCGCTACGGTGCGCACCTTTTCCACACTTCCAACGACCGTGTGTGGGAGTACGTGAACCGCTTCACCACGTTTACGAACTACGTCCACAAGGTGTACGGCGTGCACAAGGGCGAGGTCTACTCCCTGCCCATCAACCTGGCCACGATCAACCAGTTCTTCCGGGCCAACCTCACCCCCGGCCAGGCGCAGGAACTGATCAAGGAACAGTCCGGCGAACTGGCAGGCACCGATCCGCAGAACCTGAACGACAAGGGCATCCAGCTCATCGGACGGCCGCTCTACGAGGCGTTCATCAAGCACTACACCGGCAAGCAGTGGCAGACGGATCCCAAGGACCTGCCCGCGGGCATCATTTCGCGCCTTCCTGTCCGTTACAACTATGACAACCGGTACTTCAACGACAAGTACGAGGGCCTGCCGACCAACGGCTACACGGCCTGGATCGAGAAGATGGCCGAGCACCCGAACATCGAGGTCCGGCTGAACACGGACTTCTTCGACGAGTCGCATGAGTACAGCAAAAACAAGGTGGTCGGCAACATCCCGGTCATCTACACGGGGCCCGTTGACCGGTACTTCGACTACGCCGAAGGCGATCTCTCCTGGCGAACCATCGACTTCGAGGAAGAAGTCCTCGACGTCGGCGATTTCCAGGGCACCTCAGTGATCAACTACAACGACGACGACGTGCCGTTCACGCGCATCATCGAACCGCGCCACTTCCACCCGGAACGCGACTACCAGACGGAGAAGACCGTCATCATGCGCGAATTCTCCCGTGCGGCGGAGAAGGGCGACGAGCCCTATTACCCGATTAATACCGCCGCGGACCGGGATCGCCTGCTCAAGTACCGGGACCTCGCGGCAGCCGAGAAGGATGTCCTCTTCGGCGGACGACTCGGCACGTACAAATACCTGGACATGCACATGGCCATCGGCTCTGCCCTGACCATGTTCGAGAACAAGATCCGGCCGCATTTCGAGGCCGGCGCCACGATTGAAAGCGGAGGAGTGGACGCATGAGCGCCGCTGAAACGACACCCGGCTGGAACCCGATTCAGCGGGTCATCCTGCCATCGACCGACCAGACCGACACCGTACCCCTCTACGTTGACGCTGGCACAGCCAGCGGCATCCGGCTCCGGGAGAACGACGAATTCGCCCGCACCCCGAAACTGCTCGAGGACAAGCTGCAGATGTTCAGCTCCGAGAGCCGGGTAGCGCACTTCGAGGACCTCCTCGGAAGGCACTCCATGCGGGTGCGCTCCGGCGAACAGCTCTCGTTCGGCACCTACTTCAACGCCTTCCCGGCGAGTTACTGGCGCCGGTGGACCTCGGTTCGGGACGTCCGCCTGGTCGTGGAGACCAGCGGTCCGGGAACGGTCACGGTCTACAAGTCGAACGCCCGCGGATCGGTCCAGCGCGTCGACGGCAAGCACGTCGACGGCGACGCCACCTCCACGTTCGAACTCTCGCTCAAGCCCTTCGGCGACGGCGGCTGGTACTGGTTTGACCTGGCCGCCAGCACCGGGGACCTGGTCCTGAACAACGGTGCGTGGGAGGCCACGGGCGGTCCCGCGGCCAAGGGCCAGGTGACCCTCGAAATCACCACCATGAACAAGCCCGACTTCTGCCTGAACAACGCCCGGATCCTGGCCGATAACCCGGACGTCCTTGAAAACGTCAAGGAAATCCTGATCGTGGACCAGGGCACGCAGAAGGTCGAGGACCAGGAGGGCTTCGCCGCCGTCCGGGACGCCCTCGGCGGCAAGCTCCGGGTCATCAACCAGGCAAACCTGGGCGGCTCCGGAGGCTTCGCGCGCGGCATGTTCGAGGCTGTCGAAAACGGCAGCGACTACGCCCTGCTGCTCGACGACGACATCGTCGTCGAACCCGAAAGCATCGTGCGGCTCCTGACGTTCGCCGACCACTGCCGCAAGCCGACAATTGTCGGCGGCCACATGTTCGACCTCTACAACCGCAGCGTCCTGCACACCTTCGGCGAGGTCGTGGACCCGTACCGGATCGTCCCGGCCCTGCCCCACGCCGACATGGAAACGCGGCACGATTTCAGCGTCGCGAACCTGCGCCAGACGCCGTGGCTGCACCGCCGCGTGGACGTTGACTACAACGGCTGGTGGATGTGCCTGATCCCCACGAAGGTGATCCAGGAAATCGGGCTGTCCCTGCCGCTGTTCATCAAATGGGACGACGCCGAATACGGGCTGCGCGCCCGGGAAGCCGGCTTTGCCACGGTCTCAATGCCGGGTGCCGCCGTCTGGCACGTGTCCTGGATCGACAAGGACGACCTCGTCGGCTGGCAGGCCTACTTCCACGCACGCAACCGGCTGATCACGACGCTGATCCACAGCCCGTACCCCAAGGGCGGCCGCGTGCTGCGCGAATCTTTCCAGTCCGACGTCAAGCACCTCGTCTCGATGCAGTACTTCACCGAACACGGCCGGATCGACGCGCTGCGCGACCTCTTGAACGGACCAGACGACCTCCACAAGGTGCTCGGCACCAAGCTGCCGGAAATCAACGCGCTGAAGGCACAGTACCCGGACGCCCAGCTGAAGGAAGACGTCGATGACTTCCCGGCGCCAAAGATCGGCCGCGGTCCGATGGGCGGGACCGTTGTGGGGCTGCCCAGCAAGAAGCAGCTCATTCCGTGGGGCATCAAGACCGTTGCGCGCCAGCTCATCAAGGCGCCGGGACCGGAAAGCGCCGAACGGCCCCAAGGCTACCTGGCCCACCGGGACAACCGGTGGTACCGGGTGGCGCACTACGACAGCGTTGTGGTCTCCAACGCGGAGGGCACCGGTGCCTCGTGGTACCAGCGCGACCCGAAGAAGCTGAAGGCGATGCTGACCGAGGCGACCATGCTGCACGCGAAGCTGTTCCGGGAATGGGACAGCCTTGCTGAACAGTACCGCCGCGCGGTGGCCGAGATCAGCTCGATCGACGCGTGGAAGAAGACGTTCGAGGCGAATTCCGAGGACGGCAGGTAGATGGCTGGTCAAACCGACCAGCTGATCAAGCCCGGAACCGGGCACGGGCTGCTGGACGTCTACGGCGACCGCTTCCTGCTGAAGCTGCTGGTGCGCAAGGAAATCAAGGTGCGCTACCGCGGCTCGGTGCTGGGCCTGCTGTGGTCCTACGTGAAGCCGCTCGTGCAGTTCCTGATCTACTTCGTGGCGCTGGGCATCTTCCTGAACCTGCAGCGGGGAACGCCGAACTATGCGATCTACCTGTTCTCCGGCATTGTACTGGTCAACTTCTTCACGGAATCGCTGTCCAACGCCACCCGCTCGATCGTGGACAACCGTGACCTGATCCGGAAGATCTACCTGCCCCGGGAACTGTTCCCGGTGGCCACCGTGTGGGTGTCGGCAGCGCACTTCCTGCCCCAGCTGCTGGTGCTGGTCGGCGCGTGCCTGGTGGTGGGGTGGGCCCCGACGCTGCTGCAGCTCGCCGCGGTGGTCCTGATCTTCGTCATGGTGGCAGTGCTGGGCACGGGCCTTGGCCTGCTGTTCGGCGCCGTCAACGTCTATTTCCGGGACTCCGAAAATATCGTGGACATGATCGTCATGGTGGTCACGTGGGCTTCCCCGGTTCTCTACCTCTGGTCAATGGTCCAAAAGGTGATGGGCGATTGGTTCTGGATCTACCAGCTGAACCCGATGACGGTCGCCGTCGAGGTCTTCCACTGGGCCTTCTGGGAACCGACACTCAAGGCGGACCAGCTGGTCAACGACGCCTCGCCGCCGGGCATGCTGACATTCTGGCTGCCCGTCGCCCTGCTGATCACGCTGGCCGTGCTTTTCCTCGGGCAGTGGACGTTCCGCCGGCTTGCCGTTCACTTCGCACAGGAGCTCTGACATGACCGCGCACGGCCACGTCGCCATCATCTGCACCGATATCCGGAAGCAGTTCGTACTCCGCCACACCCGTTCCCTGAAGGAAGCCCTCGTCTGGCTCGTGAAGGGACGCAAGGGCGACCTCTCGAAGAAGTTCCTGGCCCTGAAGGATGTCTCGCTTGAGGTTAAACAGGGCGAAACGGTTGCACTCATGGGGCTCAACGGTTCCGGAAAATCGACGCTCCTGAAGCTCATTTCCGGGGTCCTGCAGCCCGACGGCGGCACGGTGCGCACGCGCGGCCGCGTCGCCGGGCTGATCGAAGTGGGCGCAGGCTTCCACCATGACCTCAGCGGCCGGGACAACGTCTACCTCAACGGCGCCATCCTCGGCATGACCGAAAAGCAGATCGACGAGAAGTTCGACTCGATCGTGGAATTCTCCGAAATCGGCGAGTTCATCGACACCGAGGTGAAGTTCTATTCCTCCGGCATGTACCTGCGCCTGGCGTTTTCCATCGCCGTGCATACGGACCCCGAGGTCTTCCTGATCGACGAGATCCTCGCGGTGGGCGACGAGCCCTTCCAGCGCAAGTGCATCGCGAAGATCAAGGAGCTCTCCGAGATGGGGAAGACCCTGTTTGTCGTGAGTCATGACCTGGACCTGGTGGCCACCGTGTGTGAGCGCGGCGTCCTGCTCGAACACGGCAAGATTGTTATGGACGGCGAAGTGCACGACGTCGTCAACGAGCTCCGGCGCAGGTCCCTCGCTCTGTAACGGCCCGCCCTGCAGCGGCCCGCCCTCTAGCGGCGTGCCCGGCCGGCTCCCGGCCCGGCCGTCCGTTAGGATGGGCCCGAAACGGGGGCTCAGCCCCGTACCGGGGGATGCGGGGAGCAAAAATGACAGCTGTGGGGTCCAGGGAGCGGCGAGACCGGCGGCGGAGGCCCTCGTGGCCCGGCCGGCTGCGGACAATGACAAGGGCCGTGGCGATCGCGGCCGCCACCGGAATCGTGGCGGCAAGCCTCGCCCAGGGAGCCGCCGCGGATAGCTCCCCGGCACCTCAACCGGCCCAGCAGTTGTCCCGGCCGGCAACGAGCCAACCGGGCCCGTCGAGCCCGTCGCCGGCCGCGGCCACGGCCGCGGCCGCGCCCGGCACCGCCGCTTCGGCGAAACCGACACCTTCGGCCACGGCTTCGGCGAAACCGACACCAGCGCCCACGCCCACGCCCACGCCGAAAACGACTGCGTCGCCGACGTCCGGAGCTGCTACGGCAGCCGGACCCACAGCAAAGGCAGCGACCGCGGCACCGACACCGGCCGCGGCGGAGGCGGCCATCCGCGTCCCCGGCGCCATCGGCGTCGAATACGAACGCCTCGGCGGCGCCACGGGCCCCGTGGGCCCGGCCACGGCAGGGCAGAAGTGCGGGCTTGCCGGCGGCGGCTGCCAGCAGAGCTTCGCACACGGAACGATTGTCTGGAGCGAAGCCACCGGCGCCCGCCTGCTGTCCGCGGGCATCGAAAATGCCTGGCTCAAGGCCGGCGGTGTCACGGGCCATCTCGCCTACCCGCTCGGGGCTGCCCGCTGTGGCGGGGCGCCTGTAGTCTGCCAGCAGGCGTTCCAACACGGCAGCCTGTACAGCGTGACCGGGAAGGGAACCTACCCTGTCTGGGGTGCCATCAACGCCACCTATGAATCCCTCGGCGGCCTCGAGGGGTACCTGGGCTACCCGATAGCGGTCGAGACGTGCGGGCTGACCGGCGGGGCTTGCACGCAGCGCTTCCAACGCGGCGCTGTGTACTTCGCTCCCGGCGCCGGTACCTTCCCGGTGTGGGGCGCCATCAATGCCCGCTACCTCGCCCTTGGCGGCAGCCGCGGCTACCTGGGCTACCCGACGGGCCAGGAAAAATGCGGACTCCGTGGCGGCGGCTGCTCCCAGGCCTTCCAGCGCGGACGGATCTACTACGCGGCCGGTGCCGGCACCCAGGCGGTGTGGGGAGGTCTCGGACAGTTCTATACGGCCCGCAAGGCCCAGGCCGGCGCCCTCGGATATCCCGTCACGGCCGAGGCCTGCAACCGGAGCGGTTACTGCAGCCAGTCTTTCCAATACGGCCGGCTCGAATGGATTCCCGGAACTGGGGTCCGCTACCGGCTGACCCCGGCCGCGTACTGCCCGGCCATCAGTTCCGGGGCCGTGAAGTACCGCACAGGCGGAGCCTCACGCGTGTCCTTCGCGATCGCTGACACCTACCGGTCCACCCGGATCACCTTCATCACGTGCGTCCGGCAGCCGGACGGAAGCTACGCGAAGGAGTGGGGCGCGCTGGGCCATGCCGGCGAGTCCGGCTTCGCCGCGCCTGGCGTCGCGACAGGACCCACCTGGCAGATGTTCTCCCCGACGGGATCGTTCACCGTCACCCAGGCCTTCGGCCTGGGCAACCCCGGAACGGCCCTTTCCTACCGGACCCTCAATCCCTATTCGCGCTGGGGCGGCCGGCTCAACGGGAACTACAATAAGTACTTCGAATCGAGCTCGGACGTCTTCCCGGACGAGAACATGTGGTACTTCGCGACCCGACCGTCGCATGACTACCGCCAGGGAGTCGTCATCAATTACAACCGGCCACCGGATGCGCCCATCACCATGAATGCGGGTTTCGCGATTTTCCTCCACGGCAACAACCTCCCCACCTGGGGCTGTATTTCGCTCAACGACGGCGACCTCCTGCAGTATCTGAGGACGGCGCATCCCGGCGACCGGTTTGTCATGGGGGTCGCGTATGACATCTTCAATTAGCTCCGCCGGCATTAGTTCAGCCAACCCAGTCCCTCTACATGAGGTCCCGGCCCGGCAGGGCGCTCCGGGCCGCCGGCGTCCGGTGCGCTACTGCGGCCTGCTCGCCCTCGCGGCGAGCCTGGCCCTGGGCGCCTGCACTGCAGCCCCGGCGCCCGGGCCGGGGCCTTCAGCCGCGGGTACGACGCCGGCCCCGTCGGCCCCGACGCCGACGGGGACGTCCGGCGTCGCCCCCGGAAACGAACCGCTGACCCACGACGGCCGTACGGTGGTGCCGGCCCCGGGGGCCGAGTGCGCGCAGCCGGCGCTGACGGACATCCGTCGGGTGCTGGGTGCCGTGGCCGGGAACGTTCAGCCGGCCGACGTTCAGGCGTCGTCGAAGGACGGCGTGGCCGAGCTCGCCTGCACGTTTGCCCTGGCCCCCGTCGCTGCCGGGCAGGCCGCGGACCTGGGGAATGCGCTGATCGTGTCGAAGACCACCGCGCCGGACCAGGCAGGCCTGGACGGGCTCGGGCTGCCCCGGCTGATGATGTCGCCCGAGCCCGTCCCGGACCTCGGCGCCAAGGCATGGTATTCCGCCAACCGCCTGACCGGGACCACGGAGTACGTCGTGGAGATGGTGGACGGTTTGACCGTGGTGAGGGTGACGCTTGCCCTCCCGGCGGACACGGCCGAGCCCGAAGCGGTGAAAGCCAAACTGGCCGAACTGGCCCGGCTCAGCTAGCCGGAACTGCGCTTGGGGCGCTCATTGCCCAGTCCTCATTTCCCAGTCCTCAAGTCTCCCGGCAGGCCGTCACTTCGTACAGCCGGGCGCCGCCCTCTGCCAGCACCAGCCGGACGGCCAGCGAGTTGTTCAGGTTCTCCAGTCCCGGGAAGGGATGTTCGCCGAAGTGGACTTCATTGGGGCCGAAGTCCAGGACATAGCGGACACGGGTGGCTTTCAGCGCGGCGCAGACCGCCGGATCGTTGTCCGCATTGCGGAGGTTCCGGTTGAGTGTTTCGACGGCGGCCGTGTTGGCCGTCAGGATGTGCTTGGCCGTGGTCTCCCGATGGGCGATCGCATAAGCCAGCGCCCCGCCCGTCCACGGGTTCACCGCGATGGCGGCGTCCGCGGGAACGATCTCGTCCAGCCGGTCGATGACCTTCTGTTCGTCCGTTGAGACGAGCAGCGAATGGTCCGTCTCGAGGTAGTTCTTCCGGGCCGAACCGATCGCGGTCCTCATTGAGGGGATCTGGGACGCGGCGACCGCCAGGGCGAGCACGCCGCAGATGACAAGGTAAGCGGCGTTGGTGCCGCGGCCGGCGCTCTGTGGCGACCCTGCCAGCCGGTCAAGCCAGCGGCGGAGCCAGACGGCGACGGCGTCGACGCCGACGGCGGCGAACGGCAAGGCCGTCAGCGGCAGGAGCGCCGCGATCCTGTTGCTGTCGTTGTACCAGATCCCGGTCAGCGCGGCGCGCACATCGCCCTTCAGGGTGCCGGAAACAATGACGTACAGCACGCCGGTGATGACAAAACCGGCGATCATCCACGTCCTGCCGCCGCGCCGCCAGCACAGGAAGAGGCCAATCAGCATCAGCACGCTGACGCCGATCGCAGCGGGGCGGTCAATGGCGCCGTTCGCCAGGACATCCCACGCAGCACCGCGGGGCGTCTGCACGGGTTCCCAGAACGCGGCATCTTCCGGCGGCCGGATGTTGGTCCACAGCACATACAGGGCCACGGCCCCGACGCCGAGCCCCAGGCTGGCGAGGATCCAGGCGGTGCGGTGCCGGGACCGGTGTTCGCGGTTGCCGGCAAGGCGTGCGTAGGCCTGCAGGATGATCGGCACCGAGAGCGCCACGAGCGACATGAATCCGTTCGGGTGGGCCAGGGCAAGTCCCGGAAGGATCAGCAGCGGCAGCGTGAACCGGGGCGCGGGCGGCCACTGAAGGTGGCGCGCCACCTGGCACAAGAGGGCAATGCTGGCCAGGGCGGCCGGCAGCATGCTGATCGCCAGGAAGTTCGGATACAGCACGCCGAAATCCAGCAGCAGGATCGGGAACGGCGCGAACATTGCGGCCAGGATCGCTGCGGCGCCGACGGCCACGGGCCGGTTGCCGGCCACCGTCCGGGTCAGCATCATGCAGCCCAACGGCCACACGACTGCCGCCACGGTCATGTTCAGGACGTTCACGGCCACCGTAATCGGCAGCCCGGTCAGCTGGACGAGGGCCGCGGCGAGGCCATGCCAGGCTGCCGGATAGAAGTAGGGCGCCGCGTCGCCGCTGGTCATCTTGGACATCCACAGCGAAGAGGCGTTGCCCGTATCCAGAACGTACCGCACACCGTTCAGATGGAACACGTTGTCGAAGGTCTGGGAAAAACTCTCCGGAGAGCCGAAAGCCAGGGCGAGTTCAACGAGGATCAGCGCCGCGCCGGCGAAGAACGCCGCAGCGACCCAGGCCGCGCTCCTGGTTCGGCGCGCGGGGTGCTGGGATGCCTCGGCGCAGTGCCAGGGAATGAAGGCGTGGCGCAGGCTGCCGCCAGCGCGCCGGATCCCGGGGAGCCGGATTCCGATGATCACGGCAGAGAGCAGAACGCCGCCGGCCAGGACGGCAGCGGCCGTCCACGGGATGGACGCGAACGGCAAGAGTACGGCCAGGACCGCCGCAATGGAGATCGTGACCGGCCCGGCCAGGGCAGCCGCAGACAGTCCCCTCAGGCCAAGGCTGACCGTTACCAGGCCGCCCGGCAACAGGAGGAAAAGCATCGCCTCCAGCACGTATGGCAGCGTCTGGAGCCAGTTCAACTTTTCAGCCCGGGGCTGATGCGGGCACCGGCAAGTAGCGGCCCGCCACAGGCGGGCACATCAAGACAGCAGGGCACGTCAGATGGTCTGGTCCAGCAGTCCCAGCAGATAGGCACCGTAGCCGCTCTTGACCAAGGGTTCCGCACGCTGGCGAAGTTCGTCGTCGGTCAGGAAGCCCAGCCGCCAGGAAATTTCCTCCGGGGCGCCGACCTTAAGGCCTTGGCGGTGCTCGACAGTGCGGATGAAGTTTGAGGCGTCGCTGAGGTCGTCGAAGGTTCCGGTGTCCAGCCAGGCCGTGCCGCGCGGAAGTATCTCTACCTGCAGCTTGCCGCGCTCCAGGTAGGTCCGGTTGACATCGGTGATCTCCAGTTCACCGCGCGCAGAGGGCTTGAGGTTCTTGGCGATGTCGATGACGTCATTGTCATAGAAGTACAGGCCCGGCACGGCGTAGTGGCTGCGCGGCTTCGCGGGCTTCTCTTCGAGTGAGAGGGCCTTGCCGTCGTCGTCGAATTCCACGACGCCGTAGGCCTTGGGATCCCGGACCCAGTACCCGAACACGGCACCGCCGTCGATGTCGGCATGCTTGCGCAGCTGCGTGCCCATGCCCTGGCCGTAGAAGATGTTGTCACCGAGGACCAGCGCCACGGTCTCGTTCCCGATGTGCTCGGCACCGAGCACGAACGCCTGGGCCAGGCCGTCCGGCGAGGGCTGCTGGACGTAGGTGAGGTTGACGCCGAACTTGGACCCGTCGCCCAGGAGCCGCTGGAACTGCTCCGCGTCATGGGGTGTGGTGATGATGAGGATGTCCCGGATGCCCGCAAGGATCAGCGTGGACAAGGGGTAGTAGATCATCGGCTTGTCATACACGGGGACCAGCTGCTTGCTGATGCCGAGAGTGATCGGGTGAAGCCGGGAGCCGGTACCGCCGGCCAGAATTATTCCACGCATGGGCCCAATCCTCCCGTACCTTAGCCGGTCACAGCAAACTCGGAGCCGGATTGGGCGCACGCGACAGCTGGGCCGGGCACCCTGCGCCGGGGGTGCAGGGCCCGTGCAAGGTAGAATAACGGGTCTGGACTAAGTAACGGGTCTGGACTACGCAACGAAGGATACCGGGATTGAGCGCAGCTGTACTGACACCCAAAGCAAAGCCGGCTCCGGCAGTGGGGAGCCGGCTGGACCCGAGGAAGAACAGCCTGAACCTCATCCGGCTGATACTGGCGTTTTCGGTCCTGCTGGCGCATAGCTGGCACGTCGTCGGCGCCGGCAACGGCTGGGGGTTCCGCGGTGAAAACCTTGGCGGCTGGGCCGTGGCCGGATTCTTTGGCATCAGCGGTTACCTGATTACCGCCAGCCGCTTTGGCAGCGGGATCGGCCGGTACCTGGTTCATCGCGTCGCCCGCATCTTCCCGGCGTTTATCGTCTGCCTGATCGTCATGGCGTTCGTCTTCGCCCCGATTGCCTACGTGATCCAACACGGCTCGCTGCACGGTTTCCTGCAGACGGCCACCACACCCCTGAACTCCATCTTCGCGAACCTGTCCCTGCGGATTGTCAGCTATGACATTGCCGGCACCCCGGCAGGCGTGCCCTATCCGGGCGCCTGGAACGGCTCACTGTGGACGCTCTACTTTGAGTTCATGTGCTACCTGATGGTCGCCGTGATGGGGTTCATGCCCTTGGTCCGCAAGACCCCGTGGCCCGTGATTGCCGCGTTCATCGCCAGCGTGGTCCTCTGGGCCAATATCGGCGTCATCAAGCCCTACCTGCAGTCGAACCTGGATTTCGAGCTCGCCGCACGCCTGACCCCGTACTTCCTTGGCGGCGCCGTCGTGCAGGTTCTCAGCAGCAAGATCGGCATCCACAAGGTGGCCGGGCCGGTCTCGATCGTGCTGGCTGGCCTGTCGATCTTCTTCGTGGACGGCTTCGGCGGCCAGCTCGCCGCACCCTTTATTGCCTACGGGCTGCTCTGGATCTCCACCTGGCTTCCCCAGCCGGCCATTGTGGGCCGCCACGACATCTCCTACGGCGCCTACATCTATGCGTTTCCCGTCCAGCAGTTGCTGGCGGTCTTCGGGGCGTACCACTGGGGCGTGTGGTGGTTCACGGTGGCGGCCACGCTGTGCACAATCCCGCTGGCTGCGGCGAGTTGGTTCTTCGTGGAGCGCCCGATCATGCGGCGGGCCAAGAACGCGGGTTAGCGCCGCGGGCTACCGCCGGGGTCTCACGCCGGAGTCCCACTCTCCCGGCGCAGTACAGCTAGCGCCGCGCGCGCCGTCCCGAGACGCCACGGACGCCGTCGGCAACGCCGCGGAGGGCGTTCGCCAGCCGAATGCCGCGGCCGGGGGCCAGCAGCGTGACAATCGCCAGGTGGCGGTAGTCGGCCAGCAGTCCCTTGAGCGTCCACAGCGGGAAGCGCCGGCCATACTGGCGGGCGAGCAGGATCCGGTTCCTGAAGAGATAGTAGTAGCGCCAGTCGGCGGCCGTCCTGACCTTCAGCGGCCGGCCTCCGACGGACACGTCCCGGCCAAAGACGTTGGCTGCGGCCGGGCTGCCGAGGGCGTGATTGAGCGCGGCGTTCGGGGCCAGCACGGTGCGCAGTCCCTGGGTCTCGCACCGGAGGAAGAACTCGCTGTCCACGCCGTCGATGAACAGCGTGCCCTGGAAGAGGCCGAGCCGTTCAAGCACCGGCACGGGCACCAGGAGTCCTGACTGGATGGGCTCCCCTCCGAGCTGGATGCCGTTGAGGACCGGGCCGCGGCGCACGGGCAGGCCCCGGACCGAGGCCGGGGCGACCATGCCGACGGGGACGCCGGCTTCCGCGGCGGCCGCCGCGGCGGCCAGGAGCGCGTCGACGTAGCCGGCGTCCAGCAGCGAATCCTGGTCCATTGTCAGGACATAGTTGGGTTTCGTCTCCGCAGCCAGGGCCGCGGTGATTCCGGCGTTGAGCGCGGCCGCGATTCCGGAGTTCTCCGTGAGCCGCACTGCTTTGCAGCCCATGGACTCCAGTTCGGCCAGGATCCGTGCGGTGTCCTCGGGGCTGCCGTCGTCGACCACCACCACGGAGTCAACCTGGGCGAGCAGGGCAGCGGCGTTCGCCAGCACGCCGTCGTCGGGGTTAAACAGCGAAACGACGGCGGCAGTCTGAGGCACTGGGGGTCCGTCCGGGTCAGGCAGGCTGGACGTCGGGCTGGGCGTCGATCCAGTTGGCGAGGCGGTCGATGCCCTGAGCGAGGTTGTACTGCGGGGTCCACCCGAGCACGTCCTTCGCGGCCGAGATGTCCGCCCACGCGTGCCGGACGTCGCCCTGCCGGTACTGTCCGGTGACGTGGGGTTCGGGGGCGTTGTAGTGCGCCGCGATGAGTTTCGCCGCAGTGCCGATGGTCTGGAATTCACCGGATCCGATGTCCATGGGCTCGCCCTGGACCGTGGGGGAGACGGCGCCGGCGACTATCGCGGAGGCGACGTCGTCGATCAGGATGAAGTCGCGGCGCACTTCGCCGTCCTCGTACAGCGGAATCGACTTTCCGCCCATCGCCATGCGGCAGAACAGGCTCATGATGCCGGTGTAGGGGTTGATCAGCGACTGGCCGGGACCGTACACGTTCTGCAGCCGCAGGATGACGGTCTCGACGCCGTAGGACTTGGCCCAGGCCTGCAGGACGTGTTCCTGGGCCAGCTTGGTGGCGCCGTAGACGCTCACGGGGGCGGGGAACGTTGCGGAGGCCTTCATCGGCAGCGGGGTGGCGGCGGGGAAGTCCCACTGGGCCTGGTCCAGGGTGGCGCTGGTGCGCTGGCCCGGGTAGAAAGGCTTGCCGTCACTGTCGCTCCAGGCGCCCTCACCGTACACGGCGCGGCTGGAGGACAGGACGATCCTGCGCGGGAGCTTGCCGTGGCGGTTGAGCCCGTCCAGGAGCTGGGACGTGCCCACCACGTTGACGTGCGTGTGCCGGGTGGACTCTTCAAGCGACTGGCCCGTTCCGGTCTCAGCGGCCAGGTGGATGACGACGTCGGGGGAGTGCTGCGCCAGGACCGTGTCCCAGGTCTGGGCCTCGGCGACGTCTGCGACGATCAGTTCCGCCCGCCCGTCCAGCTCCGCCGGACGCTCGCCCGTGGCATGGATCTGCGGGTGGAGGCTGTCCACCACGACGACCCGGTCGAACGCGTCAGCGAGGGACGCGGAAATGGCGCAGCCGATGAAACCGGCGCCGCCGGTGACAAGGACAGTTCCGCCGGGGCGTGCGGAGGTTTCAGAAGAAGTCACAGCGGACCTTTCGTTGCGGGGCGTTTACTTGCCGAAGGAATGGCGCACGAGTGCGCTGACGGCTGTGGAGTTGCGGTCCAGGACGGCCTGCGGAAGCAGGGAGAGCGCGTGCGCCCGGGACGTAAGCCTCAGATTTGCGGCGCGCTTTGCCCGGCGCCAGCCGAGCGCGTCGGCCTGCGCCGCGGACAGGGCGAAGTATTCGCGTTCACCGGCGAACCGTGAACCGTCAACGAGCTTGGTTGAGGAGGCGCTGTTGGAGTGCCGGCGGTACTGGAAGCACACCGTGGGCTCGATCAGCAGCTGGTCGCCCTTGTAGATCATGTCCATGATGAGGGCGAGGTCCTGGATGATCGGGAACCCGTCCCGGAAATCCACTTCGCGGATCTTGTCGGTCCGGAAGGCCAGGGAGGGCCAGTACAGCCAGTCCCCGTGCATCAGATTGCTGGCGATGGCCTCGCCGGCGATGAGCTGCTTGCCGCGGCCGCGCGGCCGGACGATCTTCTGCTTGACGGAGTCCGCGAGCGTGGCCACCACCTGGCTTCGTTCGTCGATGACATGCACCCCCGGCTGGATG
Organism: Arthrobacter sp. LAR12-1-1.1; assembly: GCF_040676555.1. Classification (NCBI taxonomy): domain Bacteria; kingdom Bacillati; phylum Actinomycetota; class Actinomycetes; order Micrococcales; family Micrococcaceae; genus Arthrobacter; species Arthrobacter sp. LAR12-1-1.1. The sequence continues at coordinate 628,743 of NZ_JBEGIG010000012.1, forward strand.
ATCGCTGCGTCGGGGAAGCGCCGGTGGGCGGCAAGAATCACGTCAACGTAGTTCGGCAGCAGGACGTCGTCGCAGCCCAGGATGACCATGACTTCCTGGCTGGCCATCCCCACACACGTACGGTAGTTCTCCGTGATGCCCGCGTTGACGTCCTTGCGGATGTAGCGGACACGGGCGTCCTGGATCCCGGCCATGTACTCGGAAATTTCCGTTCCGGGGTAGGCGTCGTCAACCACAGTCAGGAGCCAATCGCCGTTTTCCTGGGCCAGGACACTGCGGACCGTTTCCTTCATATAGCCGGGGTCGCCCCAGTAAGGAATGAAAATATCGAGGGGCATCTTAGGAATCCGAGCTGTCAGCGGGGCGGTCGGTGGTGTGCATGCCGGCGGGTGCGGCCGCCCCTGGAAGGGGATTCAGGTGGGAATCAGGGAGGGGATTCGGGCGGGAATCAGGGAGGTGACTCGGGTGGGGGGCCGGAAGGGGAGTCGCGACCGGATCGGGGCGGGCCGTGTCCAGCGCAGACAGGTGGCGGTGCTGCTCCAGGGACTCGAGCTGGGTGCGCAGGATGGCCACCTCCTCTGCCAGGGTCCTGGTTTCGTCCTCCACGACGGAGATTTCCCACGACAGGTGCAGGCAGACGCCCAGCAGCATGAGGATGCTCATGGCAAACAGCAGGTTGGACGGGATCTGGACACCGACATATTCGGCGACGATGTTCAGCAGCCGGGGGAAGGCCGCGAGTACCAGGGTGGCGACGCCGACGATCAGCCAGAGGACGGCGTACTTCTCCCGGAGCTTTTTGCGCCGGAGCATTTCGATGACCAGGGCAACGATGGCGAGCGCCAGCAGGAAGGCGGCGATATTTCCCATCCCTAGGCTCCTGCCGGTTCAGCGGCCACGGTGGCCAGTCGTGTGGGTTTCCGGGTGAGGGCGAAGAGCAGGGCGAACACGGACCTTCCGAGGTAGATGGCGGCCTTGACGGGGTTGTGGCTGGGCTTCCCGCCCTGGCGTGCCCGCATCTCCACGGGTACCTGGGTGACCGTGCAGCCTGAGCGGATGGCCACGACGAGGGAGTCGATCGTGTCGCCCAGGTATTCGGCGGGGTAGTGGTCGAGGTACTGGGCGACGGCGCGCTCGTTGGCGGCCCGGAAGCCGCTGGTGACGTCCGTCAGGCGTGTCTTGGCCAGGCCCGAAATGACTTTGGCCAACAGTTGCATGGCCCACTTGCGGGGGCCGGTGACCCTGTATTCGCCGCGGTCGGCGAAGCGGGCGCCGATCGAGATATCCGCGTGCTGAAGGCCCGCGAGGACTTCGTCGATGTTCCGGGGATCGTGCTGGCCGTCGGAGTCCACCTGGATTACCTGGACGTAGCCGAGACGTTGGGCGTACTTGAAGCCGGCCCGCATGGCGCCGCCGACGCCGAGGTTGAAGGGCAGGTTCAGGACGGTCGCGCCGGCCGCTGCTGCCTCGTCCGCCGTCGAGTCCGTGGAGCCGTCGTTGACGACCAGCACGTCGTAGCGGGCATTGGTGCGGAGGACTTCACGCACGGTGCTGCCAACTACGGCGCCTTCGTTCCAGGCAGGCATGATCACCAGGACGCGCGGGGAGGGTTGGGCTTTCATATCGTCCAAACTATATCAATTCAGTGCAGGGTCCTCGCTGGCGCGGGCCGCCCGGGCGGCGTCGGGCGCCCCCGGCGTCAGCGCAGGCGCCGCTCGAGCTCCGCCGGAATGCGCCCCGTGGAGCCCCGGAAAGCGTCCGCGAACCCCGCGGCGGCGGCGCGCAGGAGCTTGCCGCGGCCGGGACTGAAGGTAAAGCGAAGGACGTGGGCCTTCGTCTCTTCAACGAGGCGGCGCAGCACCCAGCCCGGATATTTACGCAGGTAGCGAAGGGTCAGCAGCGTCCCGTTCCGGCAGATGTAGTAGACCCGGCTCGGGGAATGGTAATTGTAGGAAATTTCCCGGCCCAGCACCTTCAACGGCCGGCCGAAGAGCCGGCCGGGTTCGCGCTGCCCCAGGTCGTGGGCGATGTCACAGCCTTCGCCCACCAGTACGGCGAGCCCGGCCGCACGCGTGCGCATGGTGAATTCGGAGTCGACGCCGTCGATGAACAGGGCCTCCTCGAAGGGGCCCATCCTGGCGACCGTGGAGCGCGGGATGAGGAAACCGGACTGCATCGGATCGAAGGCGTGAACGAATGGGCCGTCGGCGTGCAGCACGGGGATCGGGTGTCCGCTGTATGAGGCGGCCGTCACGAATCCGACGCCGACACCGGCGGCACTGGCTTGCGCGTAGGTGGCCAGGCCCCGCCGGACGTACTCGCCGGTGGGACGGGAGTCCTGGTCCAGTGTCAGGAAGAAGTCCGGGTTCCAGTGTGCCCGCGCCGCCGCCACGCCGGCATTCAGCGCGGCCGCGATCCCGGAATTCTGCTGCTGACGGACCACCAGGGCGCCGGCCTCGGCGAGGGCCGCCAGTACGGCTTGGGACCCGGCGGGCGATCCGTCGTCCACGACGACGACGTGGCCCACCTGCTGCTGGAGGGCCCGCACCGTGTCGGTCAGGGATGGGTCCGGGCGGTAGGCGGCGACGACGGCGGCGACGGTCGGGGATGGATCATTCGGCGTCAACGGTTTCCTTGCTTTCTGTGGCGAGCAGTTTCGACCCCGGGATCAGCAAGGTCACGAACAGGATGGCTTCGCTGAGGGCCATGCCCAGGGCGATGCCCGGGGCATTCCCCATGGACCCGGCATAGATCATGGCCGCGACCCCGAACACGGCCGAAATCAGCGTCCAGCGAAGCACAAGGCCCTGTTGGCCGGCCGGGATGAGCAGATTGCGGATGAACGGGGTGCTGGCGCTCAGGAAGAGGAAGGCGAGCCCGTAGTAAAGGCACAACTGGGTGGTGGCCTGGGCCTGCCCGGCAAAAAGGAGGCTGCTGACAAACGGTCCGGCGACCGTCAGGACGGCCGCGCCTATCACGCCGAGCCCGATATGGGACCAAATGGCCGCCAGGTGGCGCTTCTTGCGGCCGGACGCTCCGTGTTCCAGGGTCCAGCCCTGGAAGGCGTTGCCGAGGGCCACCACGGTGAACAGGCCGAAGCGGTACAGCGTGTCCGCCGTCGCCAGGCTGCCCGATGCCGCCGGCGCGGTGGTGGCGGTCGCAATCGGGGCGGGCGTGGAGGCATAGGCATTGCCGGCAAGGCTGATGCCCGCCGTCCGGCCCTGGGCCCCCAGTTCGCGGACGGCGCCGCGGAGATCGCGGGGCCACCAGTTTCCTCCGGGGGAGTAGGTCCGGTGAAACACGATGAGGGAGGCCAGGGTCGTTGCTGCCAGCAGGCCCGTGTAGTACCACATTTGGTGGCTGATCAGCAGTACGGGGACCGCCAGCGCGGTGGCGACAAAGCGGGGGACGGTGTCGTAGACGGCCAGCAGCCGGGGCTGGCCCAGGCCGATGCAGAACCACGACGGCGACATCCCGGCGATGGCGACCGCGCAGGTCATGGCCACGGCTTCCCACCGGAACGCGGGAACGGCCACGATCGCGGCGACAGCTGCGGCGGCGGGCAGGGTCAGGACCAGCAGGATGAGCCTGGTCCGGATGCTGCGCAGGTAGACGCCGGCCCGGTCCGAACTGCTGGCTGCCCGGGCGACGGCGACCGGCCCGTCCACGTTCCAGCCCCACATCAGCACGGTGGCGGCAAAGGTGCCGATCGCCTGCCCGGAGATGACGCTGGAGATTCCTTCGCCGCCGACGAAGCCCGAGATGACGGGGATGAGGAGGAGCGGAGTGATCAAGGACAGCAGGGGCAAAATGGTGAACCCTGAAAGGCGCAGCAGTACGGTTCTCATTCGAGCCGGAATCCTTGTTTCTTAGACATCGTCCCTCGATCCTACGGGATGCCAAGGCGCTGCCCGCGGTCCCCTAGGATGGTGCAGATGAACGATCAGAACCTGTTGCCCGACGTTCCGCTCCGGGCCAGCATCTGCATGGCAACGTACAACGGCGCGGAGTTCGTGGCGGAGCAGCTCGCCTCGATCCTGGCCCAGCTGGGCCCGGACGACGAGATCGTGATCGTGGACGATGCTTCAAAAGATGACACGGTGGCGCGGATCAGGGAGCACGGCGACCCCCGGATCCGCCTGATCGAGGCCGCCGCCAACCAGGGGTACGTCCGCTCCTTTGAGCAGGCCGTGCGGGCCAGCCGCGGCGCCGCGATCTTCCTGGCGGACCAGGATGATGTCTGGATCGAGGGACGGCTGGACGCCATGCTGGACGCACTGGCGACGCACGCCGTCGTGGCCAGCAACTTCGATGTGCTCGGCGGCGGTGACCGTCCCCGGATTCCCCGGCTCCGCGCGGCCGACAGCGGCCGCCACCGGGCCAATCTCTGGGGCATCCTGGTGGGCTACCGCGCGTACTACGGCTGCGGGATGGCCTTCCGCCGTGAAGTCCTCGGCAGCTTCGTCCCGGTGCCCGCGTACCTGCGCGAGTCCCACGACCTCTGGCTGGCGATCCTGGGCAACACGGCCGGCTCGATCGGCCACCTGGACGCCTCGACCCTGCGGCGAAGGCTGCACGAGAGCAATGCCACCCCGCGCGGCTGGCGTTCGCTCCGCGTGATCCTGGCCGCCCGGGTGGTCCTCCTGCGCCTCATGATCGAGGCCCGCCGGAGGCTCCGCGCGGCGTCCTGAGCGGGAAACCCCCATCCGCTGTTCCTAGAAGTAGGAGATGTCCACTGTCCGTTTGGCGAGGCTGTTGGTCAGCTGCCAGTTGTTGCCGCGCACAATGCCGACGGTGGTCAGCCGGTCCCCGTTCCAGTCGCCGGTGATGGGTCGGTCGGTGCCGATCCCGAAGGCGATGAAGTTGGACACAACGGGGGACTTGATGCGGTTGCTGAGCCACCACTCGCCCTTGCGCCACACGCCGATGCTGGTCCTTCCGTCGCCGTCCCAGTCGCCGACGATCGGCGTATCGGAGGGAATCCCGAAGCCGCTGTACTCATTGACCACCGGATTGCTGATGTTGTAGCTGACCTGGAAGCTGGAGTTGCGCCAGATGCCGATCCCGTCGCGGCCGGAGCCGTTCCAGTCGCCAACGATTGGGGTGTCGGATCCGACGCCGAAGCCGACGACCTTCGTGATGGCCCTGGTGTTGATGTCGTCCACGAGCCACCACATGCCGTTCCGGAAGATGCCGATCCCGGCCCGGCCGTTACCGTTCCAGTCTCCGACGACGGGTTTGTCGCCCGGGCTTCCGTAACCGAAGCAGCGCCGCGGGGCCGAGGGCATCTGCAGGCACCAGTATCCGTCCTTGAACCAGCCGGTGTAGGACTTGCCGTCGCCTGCCCATTTGCCGCTGAGCAGGGTGGCGCCGGGAATGAGGCCGATTGGGTAGGTGTCAGGCGTGGAAGCGAGTTTCCGCAGCTGGTCCATCGAGCCGTTGAAGACGTTCTGGTCGCCGGGGAACGTGGCCCTGACGGTCTGGGACGCGTCCGCAAAGGCGTTGGCGTACTGCCAGACCGTGTAGGTGGGCCAACCGCCGGGCACGGACGGTCCGTTGGTGTAGTAGGAGGCCAGCCACAGCGGGTTGACCTTGCTGAATTCGCTGGTGTTGCCCAGGCAGTCGCGCCAGAAGTAGTAGCTGGTGTAGATCATGGCCTGTTTGTTGGTCATCCGGTACACGGTCCGGGTGAAGTCCCTGACCCAGGTGGCCAGCTGCCCGGGCGTGGCACCGTAGCAGCGGTTGAGGCCGGCGTAGGGGTTGTCCTCGATGTCGAGGACCGGGGGCATCGTGACGCCGTCCGGGGACCAGCCGCCGCCGTTGTTGACGAAGAACCGGGCCTGGGCGGCGCCGTCGGAGACATCGGGGCGGCCAAAATGGTAGGCGCCGCGGAGCAGGCCGACGGAACGCGCACCGGTGTACTGCGCCCCGAATTCGCTGTTCCGGAAGGTGGTGCCCTCCGTGGCCTTGACGTACGCGAAGCGGGCGCCGTTGGCGCGCACGGAAGACCAGTTGACGGTGCCTTGCCAGCCGCTGACGTCCAGGCCCAGAGGCTGCCCGCGTGTGGCGAAGGGCTGCTCTGCCACCCAGGGCTCGGTGGCCTGGGCCACCGGGACCTGCTGCGTCGTGGCCATGGCGGCGGAGGTCGAGGCCGGATTGAGGCCCGCCCGGCCCATTCTCGCCTGGCCCTGTTCCGGCGCGGACACCGGCGTGATGGCGGCCTGCGCACGGGCTGACGGGGTCGCCGTTGCCGGCGCCGCCGCGGTCGCCGGGGTGCTGGCCGGCGCGGTCGCCTTTATCGGGGCGGCGCTGGTAACCGCCGTCGCCGTCGGTTTGGGTGTCGCCGCAGCCGCCGATGCGGTGGGCGCAGGGGCCTTGGTGGTGGCGGGCGAGGGGCTGGGCGCCGGTGCCGCAGCGGCAGGACTGGCCCAGGTCAGCGCCAGCGCGAGAGGAAGGCAGAGTGCAGCGGCGGTCCGTAGTTTGTGGATTTTGATAGTCTTCACCATTACTCCGGAGGATCTGGACAGAGGCCAGGATCACCCCCGTATGTGCGTAAAGAGTACCCAATTGCCATCACTGTTACTACTGTGGCCAGTGTTGCGGCTGGTGTGCCGCCCCGGCGAGGGGGAAATGAGGCAGCCGGTAAGCTGGCCTAATGCAGAAACTCCTCGTCACCGGCGGTGCCGGATTCATCGGTTCCAATTTTGTCCACTACGTACTGGAGAACACAGACCACCACGTCACTGTCCTCGACAAGCTCACCTACGCGGGCAATATAGAGTCGCTGGCGGACCTGCCTGCAGACCGCTTTACGCTGGTGCAGGGCGACATCTGCGACGCCGCTGTGGTTGAGAGCCTGGTTGCCGCAACGGATGTGGTGGTCCACTACGCGGCGGAATCCCACAACGACAACTCGCTGCACGATCCGCGACCGTTCCTGGACACGAACATCATCGGGACGTACACCCTGATCGAGGCCGCGCGGAAGCACAACAAGCGGTTCCACCACATCTCCACCGACGAGGTTTACGGCGACCTCGAGCTCGATGACCCGGAACGGTTCACCGAGAGCACACCGTACAACCCCTCCAGCCCGTATTCCTCCACCAAGGCGGGCTCGGACCTCCTGGTCCGCGCCTGGGTGCGGTCCTTTGGCCTGCAGGCGACCATCAGCAACTGCTCGAACAACTACGGCCCGTACCAGCACGTGGAGAAGTTCATCCCGCGCCAGATCACCAACGTGATCGACGGCATCCGCCCCAAGCTGTATGGCAAGGGCGAGAACGTCCGGGACTGGATCCACGCCAATGACCACTCGTCCGCCGTCCTGGCGATCATCGCCAAGGGCCGGATCGGGGAGACCTACCTGATCGGCGCCGACGGCGAGAAGAACAACAAGGACGTCGTCGAACTGATCCTCAAGCACATGGGCCAGGCGCCGGACGCCTACGACCACGTGGTGGACCGGCCCGGGCACGACATGCGGTACGCGATCGACTCCGCCAAGCTTCGCGACGAACTCGGCTGGGAGCCGCAGTTCTCCAACTTCGAGGCCGGCATTGAAGACACCATCGCCTGGTACCGGAACAACGAGGACTGGTGGCGTCCGCAGAAGGCCGCGACGGAAGCCAAGTACAAGGAACAGGGCCAGTAGATAATGACGATCGAGTTCTCGAAGAAGCTCACAGCGCACGAAACCCCGATTCCCGGCGTCGTCCTCTACGACCTTCCGGTCCACGGCGACAACCGGGGCTGGTTCAAGGAGAACTGGCAGCGGGAAAAGATGGTGGCGCTCGGCCTGCCCGACTTCCATCCGGTGCAGAACAACATCTCGTTCAACGAATCGGCCGGCACCACGCGCGGCATCCATGCCGAGCCGTGGGACAAGTTCATCTCCGTGGCCACCGGCAGGATTTTCGGCGCCTGGGTGGACCTGCGCGAAGGCCCGACGTTCGGCGCCGTGTTCACCGCCGAGATGGATCCCAGCCAGGCCATCTTCATTCCCCGCGGGGTGGGGAACGCCTTCCAGACGCTGGAGGACAACACCGCCTACACCTACCTCGTCAACGACCACTGGTCCGCCGACGCGCAGGGCCAGTACACGTTCCTGAACCTCGCCGACGAGACGGCGGCCATCAGCTGGCCGGTGCCGCTGGGCCAGGCGGAGCTCTCGGACAAGGACAAGGCGCACCCGCGCCTGGCTGACGTCACCCCGATGCCGCCGAAAAAGGTCCTCGTGGTGGGCGCCAACGGCCAGCTCGGCAAGGCCCTGCGCCAACAGTACGACGGCGACACGTCCGTTGAGTTTGCCGGCCGGGACGAGTTGGACCTCGGCAGCGAGGACGCCTTCGCCGGACGCAACTGGAAGAACTACTCGGCCATCATCAACGCCGCGGCCTACACTGCGGTGGATGCTGCCGAGTCGGCCGAGGGCCGTGCCGCCGCCTGGGCGGTCAACGTCACCGCCGTGGCCCGGCTGGCCCGCACCGCCGTCGAGCACGACCTCACACTGGTGCACGTGTCCTCGGACTATGTGTTCGACGGCGCCCGCGCCACGCACGATGAATCGGAGCCGGTGGCGCCCCTGGGCGTCTACGGCCAGACCAAAGCCGCGGGCGACGCCGTCGTCAGCGTGGTGCCCCGGCACTACATCGTGCGCACCAGCTGGGTGATCGGCGAGGGCAACAACTTCGTCCGGACCATGGCCTCGCTCGCGGGGCGCGGCATTGAACCGTCGGTTGTCGACGACCAGATCGGGCGGCTGAGCTTCACGGAAGACATTGCCGCCGGCATCCGGCACCTGCTGGAATCGGGCGCCGCTTACGGTGTCTACAACCTCAGCAGCGACGGCGAGCCGCAGTCCTGGGCGGACATCGCCGGGGACGTCTACGAGCTCGCCGGCAAGCCGCGGGAGGCCGTGACCGGCGTGAGCACGGAGGAGTACTTCAAGGGCAAGGCCGTCTCGCCGCGCCCGTTGAACAGCGCCCTCGAGCTGGCGAAGATCAAGGCCACCGGGTTTGTCCCGCCGCTGTCCTCCGAACGGCTCAAGCAGTACATGGGGGCATCGGTTTCCCAGCACTGAGGATTGGCAAAAAAGACCCGTTCACGCGCTTCGCGTGGATGGGTCTTTTTTGGTGCTGGCCTGGTGTTGTTTTGTGCAGGCCGGGGGAGTGCGGTTCAGTTGGCCGCCGTGGCGGCAGCGGGACGCTTGCCGGAGCGCTTCCTCCTGAGCCATGGCCCCTTCGGGAGCAGGGCATGGCCCGGGAAAAGGTAGCCGAAGAGTTTGGACGCACACAGCAGCACCGCGGCAGCGAAGGCCAGGGTGAGGACCTCCCAGGTCAGCGGCGGCTGCCAGCCAGGCACGGTGAACATCGTCTGCCAGTTGGCCGTTTCCTGGAGTCCGACGACGTAGCGCCGGAGCACGTTCACGAACGCGTAGGTCTGCGCGATGCAGCCGGCCAGCAGCAGGATCCGGGCGATCGTTCGGCTCTGCGGGCTCCGTCCGAACGGCCGGAACCGCATGGCAAGCCCCGCCGAGATGATCGCGATGGTGAACAGCGGCAGGCTGTACCGGCCCTGCCAGATGAAGCCGGCGGTGTTGATGAGGGCGGCCTGCACCACGGCTGGGACCACCGCCAGCAACGCGACCGCGACCCAGAACGCGGCCTGCAGCCGGTAGGGCCGGACCAGCAACACCGTGAGGATGAGGCCGAACAGCAACATGTTCCAGAACATGTGGACGGCCTGCGGAACGGGGGCATCCAGCCACCCCGCGACGCCGATGTACTGGCCGGCAAAGTCAAAGGACTTGTCCATCATGGTCAGGAACGCGTTGTAGGGGCGCACCTCGCCTTGGACGTTCGAAATCCCGGCCGGGGCTTCACCGGCGGAGGCCGGCGCCCTGAACATGAGGAAGTTCCACGCCACGCCCAGGACGATTCCCACGGTGGTCAGCGCGGTCACCGCCAGCACCACCCGGTTCCTGAAGATGGCGGCGATGTCCGCGCGCCGGAAGAAGAGGCAGGCAACGATTGCGCCGCAGAGCAGCCACAGGAGGGACACGTTCCGGGTGTTGGCGAGTGCCGCGGCCGCGATGCCGACGGTCAGGATGTCCGGGCGTGCCCGGTCAAGGTGCCGCGAATTCTCCAGCACGGACACCAGCCCGCAGAAGGCGGCCATGGACGCAGCGATTTCCAGCGAGTTGGGGTTGATGCCGCTGGCTAGGAACAGGACCATCGGCGTCGTCCCAATCGTCGCCGCGACGAGCGGCCACTTGGGGTGCCGCAGGCGGGATAAGGCGGTAAAGCCGGCGGCGTAGAAGGCGGCGGACAGCAGGCCGCTGACGATCCGCATGGCGAATATCGCCGGCGCACCGGACATGAAGAGGCTGGGCAGCCCGACGAGCCAGTAGTAGAAGGGGTTGTAGAGCCCGGCCGATGTCACACCGATGGTGAGGTCGTTGTCATCGAGGGGGATCGCCGGGGCGCAGCCTGCCGGTTTCGTCACCTGGAAGGGGAAGCACATCTGTGACTGCACGTTGGCGATGTAGGACGGAACCTGCACGTGGACTCCGTGGCCGTAGGATTCGCCGGGGCCCGGGAAGAACTGCCCCCGGGCGACAGCGGCCGCCTTGATGGTGTGCGAGGGTTCGTCCGGATAGGCCATGAGCGGTGTGGCCAGGATCCACAGGGTGATAAGGATCGAGAGGAGGCCGAAGACGGGAAGGAAGATGCCCATGCCGCTGCGGGTGGCCGGTGACAGTGCGAACCGCCGCGCCTTTCCGGTGCCCGGCGCGGAGCCTGCAGGGGAGGGCTGTTCCGCCTCGGTTGCGTGGATCACTGTGCGTCCCCGATCGTGTCAATCAGTTTCTTGGACTCCCGCATGGCAGCTTCGCTGGGTGAGGCGACATTGGCGAAGTACGCTGACGTGACCTGGCCGTCGGGACTGAGGACGAATTCCCCCCAGGACTTCACGAGGGTGCTGAGTTGGTGGTTCGAATACTCGCTGCAGAACGCCTGGTAGCCGACGACGCCGAGGGCGTAGCCTTGCTCGCTTGTCTCGGGCAGCGCGAATTCCACCCCGGTGGGCAGGGTCCGGGTGCTGCCCTCTTGGGCGGCTGTAGCGGCCGAGTCCTTGGACATGCGCACGTAACCGCCGCCGAAGGAGAGCAGCGCGGTTTCAAAGCGGCTGCCGATCGAGCCGAGGTCCATGAAGGCGATGCCGCCCGGGGTCTTGTCGACCTTGTCGGCAAGGTCGGAGTGTTTCTTGACCGTGACGGCGTTATCGTTCTCGGTCTTCGGCCACGTGGCGGACACTCCCGAGGTCCACGCGGCGTCGGCGCTGAGGTACTTTGTGGCCGCCTCGGTTTCCACGCTGGGCTCCGTGGCCATGATGGGGGCGATGTCGTCGGAGGGCAGGGCGGTCCCGGGGTTGATGTCCGCGATTTCAGGCGCGTCCCAGCGCGTGATGGAGCCGGAGAAGATGCCGGCGAGGACTTCGCGGCTGAGCTTTACGTTGCGAAGGCTCGGGTTGTTGAGGGCCACTCCGATGGAGGTCACGGAAACGGGAACGGAAAAAGCCCCGGCCGGTCCGCACACGTCCTTGGTCTGGTTCTGCTGTTCCGGGCTGAGGGGGCCGTCGAGGGCTGCGAAGTAGGCCTGGCGCGTGGCCAGGGCCGTCAGTCCGACGTTGGATCCGTCCGGGGAGTAGTTCAGCGATGTGGCGGTGAGATCTTTGCTCCAGGCGTTGCTCCAGGCACCGATCGGGTCCTTCTGCACGGGTGTGCCGATCGCCGTGAGTGATCCCCGGACCTCGCTGACGGGCGCGCCGCTGGAGCAACCGGTAACTCCGATTCCTAACAGCAGAATGCAGGCGAGAGCTCCGCCCGTGGACCGATTGCGCAAAAGAAAATCCCTTCCTGTTCCGGAATGCCTCCGAAAACCGTTCCCTATTACCCTAACCGGTCCCGCCGTGTCGAGGGGTTTTCAGATCAGGCCGCCGGGCAGTCCACAGGGCCGGGCAGTCCACAGGGTGGGCGGTGCTGGTCTAGACTTGCCGGATGTCCTTGCTAAACACGATGCCCGGACATATCAACGATTACAGGCGGTTTGTTCGGATCATGGGGATAGGACTGTGAGCCTGGCTCACCGCATGAAGACCATTGTGCGCGACGGCTACTTGGTTAAGTTCCTCGTGGTGGGAGGGCTTTCCTTCGCCATCGACCTCGGACTCCTGGCTCTCCTCCATGAGGTGGGCGGCGTCGATCTGTGGATCGCCACCCCGATCGCCTTCCTCACCAGCCTGGTTTTCAACTTCTTTGTCCAGAAGAATTTCACCTTCCAGTCCGGCGCCCGGGCACACGTCAGCTTCCTTAAATACGGTGCCCTCGTGGTGTTCAACGTCGTGGCTACAGACGTGATCGTCAACGTTATCGCAGATGCCGGCCAGTCCTATGCGCTCGGCAAGGTGATTTCCACCGTCGTCACGACAGTGTGGAACTTCCTGCTCTACAAGCACTGGATCTTCAAGGCCGCGCCGGCGCACGAGGGCGACACCGTCGACCTGGATGCCTCCGCCACTCCTGCCGGCGGTACCCACCACCGCAACTAGCGCAGGCTTGGCTCGGACTTCTACGGTTCCTCGAGCCGGGCCTGCCTGGGGGACAGCTGACGGTAGAGCAGGACTCCCGCCAGCGAGGTCACTGCCAAATAGGCCAGGGTCAGCGGGAGCCAGCCCAGCGGGGGCTCCCACTTGGCCGCGCCGAACATGTCGCCCCAGTTGGCCTCAGTGAAGATTCCGACACCGTACCTGCGCAGGGCGTTGGCGAAAACTGCGGTGTGCGCGGCCGCGGTGATCCCGATCGCCCATTTCGCGATTCTCGTGGCGAAGAGCGAATCCGGAAACGGGTGGAAGCGGAGGGCGAGTCCCGCGGCCAGCAGCATCGGGACTACCACGGGCAGAAGATACCTGCCCTGCCAGATGTAGCCCAGCTCCGAGACCACCTGCGCCTGGAGAATTGGCGGGATGGCGATGGTTGCGGCGAACAGCACGATGAATCCCAGCCGGGGTCGCCATTGTTTGATGGACACCGCTGCGACCATAAGTGCTCCGGTGAGGCAGGCCCACCAATAGAAGACGCCGGTGGGGCCGTTGGTGTCCAGCCATCCGAGCTGGGCCACGTAGGAGGCCGCGATCTCGAAGGTCCGGTCCAGCATGGTTCCGAATGCCTGCTCGGGAGTGGTGGTGCTCGGTGTTCCGAGCAAGCTGGCGAGAGTGTTGGAAGTCTTGAGCCAGAGGAGCCCGCAGGCTGTTGCGAGCGCTATCAGGCCCGTCATGGCGAGGACCAGCTTGTCCTTGAGCAACAGAAGCAGGTCCCGGAGCGGGACCATGAGCAGGGCGGCAATGACCGCCAGAGCAAGCCACAGCAGTGACAGGGCGCGCGTGTTGGCCAGGACGGCGGCGGAGACCCCAACAACAATGATGTTGAACCGGAACCTGGACAGGTCCCGCGCATTTTCAAGGACCAGGCAAAGGTTGACGAACACCGCGGACGTGGTGACGATCTCCAGCGCATTCGGGTTGATCGCCCCGCTGAGGTAGAGAACCATCGGGGTAATGGCGATCCCGGCCGCCACCACGGGCCAGCGGCGGTTGGCGAACTGCGTTGTCGCGAAGAGCGTGGCGGCCAGGAACAGCGAGCACAACAGGCCGCTGAGGATCCGCATGGCATAGATGGCCGGTTCGCCGCTCAGGATCCTGGAGGGCAGGCCCGCCACGAGGTAGTAGAGCGGGTTGTAGTTGCCGGCTGATGTCCCGCCGGGCGTCGGCTGCCGCTCGGCGGCGTCTAGCCCGGGTGAACAATCGGCGGTGACGTTTACCTTGAACGCGAAACAGGTCAGCGATCCGGTGTCGGCGATGTACTTGGGCACCACGACAAGCAGTTGTTCGCCCTGGTTCTGGCCCGACGTTCCCAGGAACTGCCCCCGTGCCACTGCGGCGGCCTTGACGGTGTGGGCCGGTTCGTCGGGGTAGGACATCAGGGGCGAAGCGAGGCTCCACAGGGTGCTGAAGAGGGACAGGAGCAGGAAGATGGCGCCGAAGCGCAGGACCGGTGCGGGGATCTTCGTCTGCGTGGGCCTCTTTTCCGTGGGCTCACTTTGCATGGGCTCAGTCCTGCGGGGCCGCAGCGCTCTGCGCAAGGGAAGGCTCATGGGTTCAGTGCACCATTTCGGTATGAGAGACGCGTCCTGCGCCGTTGGAGCGCCAAGGCGGAATGCTGCCCATGAAGATTCATGCAGAACACCGCGTTGGGACGCCGGGGCCAGTCTGTCCCCCCGTCGATCGTATGGCCACGAGGCTCAGGGTTCAAAAGCGCAGTCTGAGCAACCGGTGGGTTCGGCCCGGCGGAGGCGTGAGACCCGTGAGCCTGCTGTGACCGGTGTGGCTGGTGTTGAATTGCGGCGGCGACTGTTATCCACAGAGGGCCGCCGCACCCCTTGTCCGGCCGGTCAGCGCCGCCTAGGTTTAAGCCAATTTCATCGCCTCGTCACAGGGGCGGCAGTCATATGGGGGGCCACATGGAGGCTGTACGCATTGTCGAGGACGAGGTCCGCGAACTGATCCGCCGGCGCGGCCTGGACCCCCTGCGGCAGTCCGGGGAAGTCCGGCGCCTGGTCGAAGCGGCGGTCAGCGACTACGACGAACGGGCCCTCCTGGCGCCACTGCCTCCCTTGGGTCCGTTGGAGTCGGCCCGGAGATTCGTCTTCGACGCCGTGGCGGGCTTTGGTCCGCTCCAGCCACTTCTGGACGATCCCGGCATCGAGGAAATCTGGCTCAATGCGCCGAACGAAATCTATGTGGCGCGCAACGGCGAATCGGAACTGACCTCCGTGTCGCTGACGGACCAGCAGGTCCGGGACCTTGTGGAACGGATGCTGAAGAGCTCCGGCCGGCGTTTGGACATGTCCTCACCGTTCGTGGATGCGGCCATCCCTGACGGATCCCGTCTGCACGTGGTGATCCCGGATGTTACCCGGCGTCACTGGGCCATCAACATCCGCAAGTTCGTGGTCAAAGCCAGCCGGCTGGAGCACCTGGTGGAGCTGGGAACGCTGACCCCGCAGGCGGCCAGGTTTCTCGGTGCGGCCGTCGCCAGTGGCCTCAACATCCTCGTCTCGGGCGCCACCCAGGCCGGCAAGACCACCATGCTCAATTGCCTCGCCGCGAGCATCGGCACGCGCGAGCGGGTCATCACGGTGGAGGAAATCTTCGAGCTGCAGTTGCCGCTCCGCGACGTCGTGGGTCTTCAGTGCCGGCAGCCCAACCTGGAGGGGCAGGGGGAGATTCCGTTGCGGCGGCTCGTGAAGGAGGCCTTGCGTATGCGGCCGGACCGGCTGGTGGTCGGGGAGGTCCGGGAGGCCGAGAGCCTGGATATGCTCATTGCTTTGAATTCCGGCCTTCCCGGGATGTGCACCGTGCACGCGAACTCCGCACACGATGCGGTGACAAAAATCTGTACGCTGCCATTGCTCGCCGGCGACAACATCTCCAGCGCGTTCGTAGTTCCCACTGTCGCGTCCTGCATCGATCTCGTGGTCCATTGCAGCAGGCACGCCAGCGGGCGCCGGCAGGTCACGGAGATCCTGTCACTCGGCCGCCGGGTGGAAAACGGGATCATCGAGTCTTCCATGGTGTTCACGATCTCGGACGGGCAGCTACTGCCCAAGGCCAACTCCATGCCGGCCGCGGAAAAGTTTGCCCGCTCCGGGTACGACGTCGCTGCGCTGCTGGAGCAGCGCTGATGGCGCCGCTCCTGGGGATGCTGGGCGGCGCCGGTCTCCTGCTGATTTGGTGGTCCGCCTGGGAAAAGCCTGAGCGCGCTCGGCGCAAGTCCCGGACCAGTCGGCTTGAGGACCTCTTGCGGTCTGCGGGCATCGAAAAGGTCAGCGCGGCAGGGCTGCTCGCCTCGTGCCTTGGAATCGGGGCATTCGCAACTCTCGCGTTCTACGCAGTTACAGGGTCATGGCCGATCTCGGGATGCTTTGGCCTGTTTGGCGGCTGGCTGCCGATGGCAATGGTCCAGTGGCGTGCGAGAAAGCGCACGGCGGTCCTCCGCCAGCTCTGGCCCGACGTCGTTGATCATCTGCGTTCAGCCATCAGGGCGGGCCTGTCACTGCCCGAGGCCCTGATCCAACTAGGCGACAAGGGCCCCGTGGAGCTTCGACACGTGTTTGTGGACTTCGGTTCCGACTACCGTTCGGGAGGCCAATTTGATCCCTCGCTCACCCGGCTCAAGGACCGACTGGCCGATCCCGTGGCGGATCGGATCGTCGAGGCCCTCCGGCTCACCCGGGAGGTGGGCGGCTCGGACCTCGGGCGGCTGCTGGGCACCCTCGCCGAGTTCCTGCGGGAGAGTGCCCGGACCAGGAGTGAGCTGGAGGCGAGGCAATCCTGGACCGTCAACGCCGCCCGCCTGGCCGTCGCTGCGCCCTGGATTGTCCTGGTGTTGCTGGCCAGCCGTCCTGAGGCCGTGATGGCCTACAACACCCCGGTCGGTGCTGCGGTTCTTCTGGGCGGCCTCGCCGTCTCCCTGGTGTCCTACGCCATCATGTTGCGAATCGGTGCGCTGCCGGAAGAGCAGCGGGTCCTGCGATGACGGGGCTGATGGCGGGCGCCACGGTGTGCGGGGCCGTGCTCGGGGCCGGCCTCTGGCTGTTCCTCGTCCGGCTTCCCTTCATGCGCCCAACGACGTTTATCGAACGTATCGGCCCGCAATTGAGAACCCACAACCTGGAATCCCGGCTCCTGCGCGCAGCCCCAAGGAATCTCACCCCGTTTGGGCCGCTGGAACGAATCCTCCGCCCTGCGATCCGCGACGGTGTTAGGTCCCTGGGCCGCATCAACCTTGGCGCCACGGCGTTGAACCGCAGGCTGGCGCGCGCCGGCAGCCCCAAGTCAGCAGTGGACTTCCGGGCTGAGCAGCTCCTCTGGGCGGCCGGCGGCTTTGTCCTCGCCGTCGGCGTCGTGGCGCTCGCCGGCTCGATCGGCCGCTTCAGCCCGTTCGTCGCCGTTGTCGCCGTCGTGGGAAGCGCCGTCGGCGGGTTCCTGCTTCGGGACTACCTGTTGGGCGCGCACATCAAGAAACGGGAGACTCGGATGATGGCGGAGTTTCCCAGTATCGCCGAACTCATGGCCCTGGCCGTCAGCGCCGGCGAAAGCGCCACTGGTGCGCTGGACAGGGTCTGCCGCAGCGCACGGGGTGAACTGTCGCAGGAATTTGCCCGTGTCCTCGCCGAAACGCGGTCCGGCAAACCCCTCGTTGAAGCCCTCCACGAGTTCTCGGCCAGGACCGATCAGGGGCCGCTGGTCCGTTTCGTTGACGGAATGATCGTGGCCGTGGAGCGCGGAACGCCCCTCGCCGACGTTCTCCGGGCGCAAGCGCAGGATGTCCGGGACACGGCCAAGAGGGAGCTCATGGAGTCTGCGGGCAAGAAGGAAATCGGCATGATGGTCCCGCTCGTTTTCGGAGTCCTTCCGCTAACGGTCATCTTCGCCGTCTTCCCCGGCCTGGCTGCAGTCAGTCTCGGACTCTGAAGACCTCCCGCACCACGACGACAAACAGGACGAATAGAACGAGAGGGGCCACCCGGGCCGAAAGGGCAGGACTCAAGAAAAGTCATACGACGAGGGAACAGGATACGAAGAACGCCGCGCAGGCCCCAGACCGGCCAAACCGTGGTGCGAAGCGCGCAATCGGCCAGTGAAGCGTCACGAACCAACAGAAACGAAACATTCAGGACTCCAGAAAAACAGAAAAGCCATGAAACCAAAGAACCAAGAAAGAGGACACGGTGAAGAACTTCGGAACTCGGGTGGCGTTGGTGGTCTGCGCGCTCAGCTTGTTGACCTGGTGGTCTGCCGCGTCGCGACCGCGGTTGGGGCACCACACCGAAGGGGGAGCCGACCCTTCCCAGCGCGGGGACGTCCCAGGCTGGGTCATGATCACCCTGATGTCGGCAGTCCTCGTGGCCGCCCTACTGGCCCTCGCCGGTCCTGCGCTTGAGGGACTCTTCAACCAGGCCATGGACAAGGTCGGACAGTAGCCGGTGGCAGCTCAGGGTGAGGGGAACGGGCGCCACAGTAAAAACCTGCAGCTCAGCAACGGCGTTGAGCGCGGCGCCGCCGTCGTGGACTTCGTGCTGATCGGCGCGTTGCTCAGCCTGCTCTTCCTCGCAATCGTCCAGCTCACCCTGATCCTCCACGTCCGGAACACGCTGATCGACGCCGCCGCCTCGGGAGCCCGCTATGGCACGCTGGCCGACCGCAACGACGGGGATGCCAGGGACCGGACGGTCCAGCTGATCACGGCTGCGCTCAACTCCGAGTTCGCGCGGGACGTGGCCACGAGCGAATCGACGTACCAGGGCATCCGCACGCTGGAGGTGACAGTCCGGGCCCCCTTGCCCGTCATCGGGTTCATCGGTCCCCGGGCGCTCTTGGAGGTGAAGGGCCATGCGGCCATCCAGCCGTGAACGGCCACGGTCAGGGTCACAGTCGGGGTCACGGTTCCGTCCCGTCCCTGCTCTCCCCGTTGCCGACGGCGCGGGCCGGCTCTCCCGGAACCCTGGCCTCTCCCGGAACCCCGATCTCTCCCGGAACCCCGGGGGCAACCCGGACCACGGCACCTGCCCGGAGGACGCCATCTCGCCGGAACAGGGGAGTGCCGTGGTCGAGTTCGTCTTTCTCTCCGTGCTGCTGATGGTGCCGCTGGTGTACTTCATCATCACCGTGGGCCAGATCCAGGGTGGCTCGTTCGCGGTGGTCGGCGCCGCTGACCAGGCCGCCAAGGTCTACGTTGCCCAGCCAGACGCGGCAAGCGGCCAGGCCGCTGCGGAGCAAGCCGTGGTTCTGGCGCTCGCCGACTACGGCCAATCGGCGGAAAACGCCAGCGTCGACACCCGCTGCGAGCCGGCCGACTGCCTGGCCCCCGGCTCGGCGGTGACGGTCACCGTCCACCTCACGGTGCCCTTGCCGTTTGTGCCCTTCACCGATGCACTTCACCTGAACGCGAGCCAGCTCAGCGCATCGGCAACCCAGCTGGTGGGCAGGTTCCGGTGAGAATCCCTGCAGGCGCCGTCCGCCACCCCGGGGCCCGGCACTTCGGATACCAGCCCCGAGCCCGCCGGCAAGAGGGCCAGGTGCTGGTGCTGAGCATCGGCTTCATAGTGGTTGCCCTGCTGGTCGCGACCGTCGTGATGGCCGCGTCCAGCGTCTACCTCGAACACAAGAAGCTGCTCTCCCTCGCGGACGGCGCCTCGGTGGCCGCCGCGGACAGCTTCACCCTCGGCCAGCTGGGCAACGCCGGCGGCACACCGTCGGCCGTCCTGAGCGGGGCGAGGGTGCGCAGCGCCGCCGTCGACTATCTGGGCCGCAACGGCGCGTTCGGCCACTTCAGCGGCCTGACCGTGGCGCCGTCCACGGGCAGCCCGGATGGTGCCACCGCCGTCGTGGTGCTGAGCGCGGCCGTCCACCCGCCGGTGGTGAACTTCCTGGTGCCGGACGGCATCCGGATCGAGGCGACGTCGACGGCGCGGTCCCGCCTCAGCCGCTGAGCTGCCCGCGTCACTCCTGTTGCCCTATCAGTAAATGCTGCCAAACAGGCTTTTAGGCAACTCAAAGTGATAGCGCAACCAGTGATAAAGGCAACTCAAAGTGATACGGCAACCCGGGCGGGTCAGGGGGCTAGGACACATAGCGTAGGCTTAAAAAACCATGGCAAACATTGATTTTCCCGCTGAAATCCGCGCGCTGCGGGCCACCTATGCGTCCATCGAGAACGTCTCGAACGTCGAGGCGCTCAAGGAAGACATCGCCGAGCTCAGCGAGCGGGCCGGTGAACCCAATCTGTGGGATGACCCCGCCGCGGCACAGGTCATCACCTCGAAGCTCTCGCACAAGCAGACCGAGCTGGAGCGGCTCAACAAGCTCGTGGCCCGGATCGACGACCTTGAGGTCCTCGTGGAACTCGGCCAGGACGAGGACGACGCCGACTCCATGGGCGAGGCCGCCGCGGAGCTCGAATCGGTCCGCAAGGCGCTCGCCGACCTCGAAGTGGTCACCCTGCTCTCCGGCGAGTTCGACGAGCGCGAAGCCGTGGTGACCATCCGGGCCGGCGCGGGCGGCGTGGATGCGGCGGATTTCGCCGAGATGCTGCTGCGGATGTACCTGCGCTGGGCCGAGCGCCACGGTTACCCGACCACCATCATGGATACCTCCTATGCCGAGGAGGCCGGGCTGAAATCCGCCACCTTCGAGGTCAAGGCGCCGTACGCCTTCGGCACGCTCAGCGTCGAGGCCGGCACGCACCGCCTGGTCCGGATCAGCCCGTTCGATAACCAGGGCCGGCGCCAGACGTCCTTCGCGGCCGTGGAAGTGATCCCGCTGATCGAACAGACGGACTCCATCGACATCCCGGACAACGAGATCCGCGTTGACGTGTTCCGGTCCTCCGGCCCCGGCGGCCAGTCGGTGAACACCACCGATTCCGCCGTGCGCCTGACCCACATCCCCACCGGCACCGTGGTGTCCATGCAGAACGAGAAATCGCAGCTGCAGAACCGCGCCGCCGCCCTGCGCGTGCTGCAGTCCCGCCTGCTGCTGCTGAAGAAGGAACAGGAGGACGCGGAGAAGAAGGCGTTCGCCGGCGACGTCAAAGCCTCGTGGGGCGACCAGATGCGCTCCTACGTCCTGAACCCGTACCAGATGGTCAAGGATCTGCGCACCGAGCACGAGGTCGGCAACACCTCGGCCGTGTTCGACGGCGAAATCGACGACTTCATCGACGCCGGCATCCGCTGGCGGACGGACAACCGCAACGCCGAGAAGTAAGCCCGACGCCCCGGCCGGAACCCCGGCTGGCAGGTCCCTGACAATCGCGCGACACGCCCCGCCGTTCCGGCGGTTCCGCCGTTACCCGTGCGTATAGTCGAGGGGCCGGAGCTCTACTTCCCCCAAACGAAAGCCCTTGCCCCGGCGGCAGAACCGGGCCCTCGCGGCCCCGTCTTGCAGGGTACTTAGGGCCATGATCCGTTTCGAAAATGTCACCAAGGTCTATGACCAGAAGGCGCGGCCGGCGCTGGATTCGATCAACCTTGAGATCGACCGTGGCGAATTCGCCTTCCTCGTCGGTGCCTCCGGCTCCGGCAAATCCACGTTCCTGCGCCTGGTCCTCAAAGAGGACCGCGCCTCCTCCGGCGCCGTCTACGTCGCCGGCCAGAACGTCGCCAACATCTCCAGCTGGCGGGTGCCGCGGCTGCGCCGCGGAATCGGCGTCGTCTTCCAGGACTTCCGCCTGCTGCCGCAGAAAACCGTCTTCGCCAACGTCGCCTTCGCCATGCAGGTCATCGGCAAGAGCCGCAGCGTCATCCGCGACACCGTCCCCGAGGTCCTGAAGACCGTGGGCCTGGAAGGCAAGGAAAACCGCCTCCCGCACGAACTCTCCGGCGGTGAGCAGCAGCGCGTGGCGATCGCCCGCGCCGTCGTGAACCGTCCCGGCATCCTGCTGGCCGACGAGCCCACCGGAAACCTGGACCCCACCACATCCATGGGCATCATGGGCGTGCTGGACAAGATCAACCAGAACGGCACCACCGTGGTGATGGCCACGCACGACGACGACATCGTCAACGAGATGCGCAAACGGGTGGTGGAACTCAAGAACGGCGTCGTGATCCGCGACGAGGCCAAGGCCCTCTACACCTCCATGATTCCCGTGGTGGGCCAGTCGCGCCGCCTGCGCGACGCCAGCGGCCGGGACGAGCCGCCGGTTGTCCCGCCCCGGGCCGGGTCACGCGCCGAAGCCCGCGCCGAGGTCCGCCTTGCTGGGGAGGGACAGGCGTGAGGCTTGCATTCGTCTTGAGCGAGATCGGCAGCGGCCTGCGCCGCAACCTGTCCATGGTGATCTCCGTGATCCTGGTGACCTTCGTGTCGCTGACCTTCGTCGGCGCCGCCGGCATGCTGCAGCTGCAGATCAACCAGATGAAGGGCTACTGGTACGACAAAGTCCAGGTGGCCATCTTCCTCTGCAGTGACGGTTCGACGGCGACCGGCTGCGCCACCGGCCCGGCGACGCCGGAGCAGGAGGACAACCTGCGCAAGCTGCTGCAGTCGCCCGCGGTGGCCCAGTACGTCAACGACTTCCAGTACGAGTCCAAAGACGACGCCTACAAGCACTTCAAGGAACAGTTCTCCAATTCGCCGATCGTTGACTCGGTAACCCCGGACCAGCTTCCGGCGTCCTTCCGGATCAACATGAAGGACCCGGAGAAGTACGAGATCATCAGCGAGACCTTCTCCTCCCAGGCCGGGGTGGAGACCGTGATCGACCAGCGGCAGCTGCTGGAGCGGTTGTTTTCGGCCATGAACGCGGCGTCCCTGGTGGCCGTGAGCATCGCCGGCGTCATGATCATTTGCGCCATCTTGCTGATTGCGACCACCATCCGGCTCTCCGCGTTCAGCCGCCGCCGGGAAACAGGGATCATGCGCCTGGTGGGCGCGTCCAAGATGGTCATCCAGCTGCCGTTCATCCTCGAAGGCGTCATCGCCGCGGTGATCGGCGCGGCCCTGGCCTCAGGCACGCTGTGGGCCGTGGCCCACTTCTTCCTCGGCGAGGTCATGTCCAAGCAGTATCCGGACACCGCCTTCATTTCGCCCGGGCAGACCCTGATCCTGGCTCCTGCCCTGATTGGCCTGGGCGTCGTCCTGGCCGGAATTTCCTCCCTGCTGACCCTCCGCCGGTACTTGCGGGTCTAGCTTTGCGCAACGAAAAGGGAATGCTTATGACACCGATGGCCCGCCGCCCCGTACGGCAATCGCTCCGGCTTCGCTTGGTGGGACGCCGCAGCCGGATGATCAGCGCCACCCTGGCGCTGGTCCTGGCCGGGAGCATGGGAGCCTCGAGTCCGGTGGCATTCGCCGACGACCTTGAGGACCAGCAGGCCGCGCTCCGCGACGAAGCGGCCCGGGTCCAGCATTCCCTCGAATTCGTGGACGGCCGGATCGCCCAGGCGGCGGCGGACCTGGTCCTGTACCAGGGCCAGCTCCCGGGTGCCCAGCAGGCCCTCCTGGACGCCCAGGGCCGGGTGGCCGGAGCGGTCCAGGAAGTCCAGGCCCTCGCGGCCCGCGTGGACCTGGCGCAGCAAAACAAGGCAAAAATCACGCAGCAGCTCGAATCGGACAAGCAGAAGATTGCGGACACCCGGAAGCTGATCGGGCAGATCGCCACACAGGCGTACAAGTCCGGCGGCGTCCCGTCCAACCTGTCCTTGTTCTTCGGCTCGAACCAGGGCAGCAGCCTGACGGACACCATCGACCTCGCGGACCAGGCCCTGCGCAGCCAGAACTCCGCGATGGACAAGCTCACCCAGCAGAACGCCACGAACGTCAACGCGCAGGCGCGGCTGGCGGCCGTCGAGGCCGAGATCACGGACCTCAAGGCCAAGGCCGACGCCGCGCTGGCCCGGGAAAAGGCGGCGCGGGACGAGGCCCAGGCCAAGAAGGCCGCCGTGGACAAGCTGATCGCCGACACCACCCGGCTCGACGCCGAACTCCAGGCCGCCAAGCCCGGCATCCAGAACCAGCTGGCAAAGGTCAAGGCGCAGCAGGACGCCGTCGCCGCCGAAATCGCCGAACGCGACCGGAAGCTGCGTGAGGCCTGGGAGGCCGAGCAGCGGCGCATCGCTGAGGCCGCGGCGGCCGCCGCCCGCGCGCGGGGCCAAGCCACCCAGCCCTATGTCCCGCCGGCCCAGGGCTCACCGTCGGCCTTTGGCCTGCAGCACCCGTTCCCGGGCAATATTCCGATCACCTCCGGGTTTGGCTGGCGTCCGACGCCGGCGGGCACCATCGACTTCTACGGCCAGGGCGGCTACATGCACACCGGCATCGACTTCGGCGCCCCCTGCGGCACGCCCGTCTACGCCGCGGCGGCCGGCACCGTCTTCTCGGCCGGCTGGGCCAACGACGGCGGCGGCAACAACGTCAAGATCTCCCACGGCGTCATCCAGGGCAACTCCCTGACCACGATCTACTACCACAACACGTCCGTGGCGGTCTCGGCCGGCCAGCACGTCAACCGGGGGCAGCTGATCGCCTATTCGGGCACCACCGGCAACTCCACCGGCTGCCACTCGCACTTCGAAACCTGGCTCAACGGCCGGGCCGTGAACCCGATGAACCTGCTGTAGCCAGTCCGGTGGCCGGCGCTGCAGCATCTGCGCCGGCCGCCGCCCTGCCGTAAACTGGAAAGACTCCGCACCATCAGGCCGGAGTGAACCACCAACAAAACCTAGGAGTCCTACCGTGCCCAAAGAAAGTGGCCGTAAGGTAGTGGCCACCAACCGCAAGGCCCGGCACGACTACCTCATCCTTGACACCTATGAGGCCGGCATTGCGCTGATGGGCACGGAAGTTAAGTCCCTGCGCGAAGGCCATGCCTCGATGGTTGACGGCTTCTGCACGTTCTACAACGACGAGCTGTGGATGGAGGGCATCCACATCCCCGAGTACCACCAGGGAAGCTGGACCAACCACGCCGCACGCCGCCGCCGCAAGCTGCTGTTGCACCGCGAAGAGCTCACCAAGATCTCGCACAAGATCCGCGAATCGGGGTTCACGATCGTGCCGCTGCAGCTGTACTTCGTGGACGGACGCGCGAAAGTCGAAATCGGCGTCGCCCGCGGTAAGAAGGAATACGACAAGCGCCAGACCTTGCGCGAACAGCAGGACAAGCGCGAGGCGCAGCGGGTCATGCGCGAACGCAACCGCCGCTAGCCGCAACGGGCCGCTGGGAATGTTTCCTGGAGGCGGTGCGTTATGATTGGTAGTCCGGGAAGGATCCGAAAGTGTCCGGTCCGGGTTTGATAAAAAAATACGGGGATGATCGGTTTCGACGATGTTAGTCGCGACAGGTGAAGCGGGCCGAGGATGCAGAATTATCTCGTAAACGCTGTCTGCAAACCAATAAGTGCCGAATCAAAACGCACTGACTTCGCTCTCGCTGCCTAAGCAGTAAGACAGTCCGTCAGCCCGAGGTTGCTATTGCCCCGGATCCTGGCGTCATTTAGATAGCCACTGCTGTTTACCTCCGTCATCGGGGTAAACGGGACTCTTAGATGACTGGGCCCGGATCAGCCAGCTGTTTGTAGCATGGCTGGGGCCGAGAAAATCCAACGCAAACTGCGCCCGGAGAAGCCCTGACAACACGACATCGGACGGGGGTTCAATTCCCCCCATCTCCACTAGAGTTAGCCCCTAGATCCTTAGGATCTAGGGGTTTTCTTTTTGCCTGTTGGCGAGAAACGGCACCGATAGGGGACAGGCATGGAAGCGACACAGGACAGAACGGGACAACAAGATCTTGCGGGGGAGCGCTACGAGGCCGCCCGCGGCTGGCTGTCCTTCCTGACAAGGCGCTCGAGCTGAAGGCGTTCCTTGATGCCAATGGGAACAGCTACAAGCTTGCAGCCACGGCGAAGGTCCGGAAGGACTCCACGGCGCCGACCGTCTACGAAGTCGTGGTTCGGCACTTTGATCTGCTCCGCAAGCCGCAGCCCGGCACGATCGCGAAGTATCGGAAGATGGCTGCCGCGCACGTCGCCTCCAGCGACCTCGGCCGGACGCCGTGGACAAGGTCAACAAATCCGCCGTCATCGACTGGCTAGACGGACTCACGGTAGAGCAGGGCGCCAACCAGACCAAGGGGCAGCCGCTCTCGCGTAAGACCAAGCAGAACATCCACGCGCTGCTCTCCGCCGCGTTCGTTACCGCCATGGATGCCGAGACCATGACCCGCAACCCGGCCAAGGGGGTGGCCGAGGCCGATCTCAACGAGGCGCGGGAAGCCGTCTACCTCTCGCCCGAGGATCTAGTCATGCTTGCCGAGCGCATCGACCCGCACTACTCCCTCTTTATCCGCTTCCTGGGCGGCACGGGCCTCCGGTACTCCGAAGCAACAGCGCTGCGCCGGCGGGACATCACAATCCGGGACGGGCGCGCCGCGGTGCGCGTCAGCCGGGCATGGAAGTCCAAGGGCAAGGGCGAAGAGATCGGGCCGCCGAAGACGAAGAAGGCCAACCGCACCGTGACCTGTAACGCGAGCCTCTCCGCCGCTCTCGCGGAGCGCCTGCAGGAGATTGGGCTCGATGACTTCGTGTTCCACCGCCCGGACGGCGACTACGTCCGCAACTCCCGCTTCCACAAAGAAGTCTGGCAGCCGCTCATGGGGGAGCTGGTCGGCAAAGAGCTGGACCGCAAGCCTTGGATACACGAGATCCGGCACGCCCACACCACGCACCTGCTTGACGCTGGTGTCCCCGTGCACGTGGTGCAGGCCCGGCTGGGGCACGAGGACCCGCAGACCACGCTGCGGGTCTACGCGAGACTGGCCAAGGCATCCGACGCCGCCGCGGCCGACGCCCTCGGCTGATCGCCCCGCGTCGCTGCTAAGGGCACGGTAGAGGACGCCATTGCGCCATCGCAACTTGGTGCGGGGTTCCTGTACAGACATTGGGTACTTTGCGCACACAGTCCGTAAGGTATGCCTATCCGAAATGAATGAAAGGCACGCGCATCATGAGCAAGGGGACACCTACCCGGTCGATCGGGATTGACGACGAACTCTGGGAGGAAGCCAAAGTAGTCGCCGCCCGGCGCTCAGACACGGTCACGGAGGTTATTCGAGGAGCCTTGCAGAGATACGTCGCTGAGGTGTCTTCGGCGCCGGGGCGACGCGCCAGGCCGCAAGCCGACTCCGATTCTGGCCCGCGATTCCTGTCGGTCTTCGAAGCGACCACAACAACCAGGGTGCACCTCGACCGCGCTGACACGGGGGACCACGGACGTACCTTCGAGCCGGGCTTGTCGGTCACGGCCGTCCCGATGGGCGGCCAGCTTTGGCACCTCACCGCCGTCGCGGAAGGCTACGTCTGGGTGGGCCTCGGGTCGTCGCAGGAAATCGTGGCCACGACGCTCCTGACCACGATCAAAGGGAACGACATTTCTTAGCTCGGCCAGCTAGCGGCCCAGCCAAGGCCTCCGACGGTGCTGCTGCGGACGCGCTCGGCTAGTGGCAGTATGAGCGCATGGTGGACATCATCGAGTTTCTGGAAGCGCGGCTGGACGAGGACGAAGCCGAGTCACTGGATTCCCTCCAGCACGAGCCCTACCCCGAGAGTTGGGCGAACATCATCGCCATGCGGATCCTGCTCGAGTGCGCCGTCAAGCGCAAAATCATCGCGCACTTCAACCGCATCGACTGGGACTTCGAACCAGCAGGAGACCAGGACTACATGGAGAAGTTCCTGTTCATCATCGCCGAGCCGTACATGGACCACCCGGACTACCAGCCGCGCTGGCGCCAATAGGACTGCTCAGGGACCGGCCGCCGGGCCGTCGGTCGCCGAGTCTAGACTGGATCGAGACGGGACATCGGGCTTGCATGCGCGCTTTGGCGGGGACGCGGCCCGCACGCTGGACCTTCCGCACCCACACGAGACTAGCTTGGAGATCACCAGTTGACGCTCATAACCGTCGCCGCTAACCCCGATTTCATCGTTCAGCTTTCGGACCGCCGCCTCAGCACGTTCTACCGCGGTGCAATGGGGGTTTATAGCGAAGACGCAACCAAGGTGACATACTTCAGACGCCAACCTTTCAAGCCTTGATGGGGTATACCGGACTGGCCATTATCGGGAAGAAGAGCCAGCCGACGATTCAAGTCCTCATGGATCTCATGTATGAGGCTCTTGAAGAAGCCGAACTCGACTTCGGTGTTGCCGTTGAAAGGTTTCGCCTCCTCCTCACCGCGGCCTGGAACGAGCCGAGGATCCGGCACCTTGGACCGGCCACTGCCCGCCTAAGCATCGTCCTGACTGGATTCCAACTCTTTGGAGAGGGGAAGTACAAAGGTCCCTACCAGTGGCTAATCACGAACTACCAGGAGTTGGGCGGAAAAAAAGATCACGAGCTGGCATGGCCGGAGTTCCAGAGTTATGTCCGGGCACCGCAGGATGACTGGCCGATGTGGATTTATCGGATCGGAGAGCATCGCGCCCTACCGACCAGCGAGGCAGAAACGATCCGAGAGCGTCTGGCTGAGGGGATACCACCTCAAGCAGTTAAGGACTCAATGCTGAATCTCCTTCCTCGACAGTCGGCCACCCACCCGATAATCGGCACGAGGGCGAACGCCGTTACTCTTCGACCATACGGAGAGCCGGAAGGCAGCTACCACTCCTACGATGGTGGAGTCCACGACATTGGATCCTTCGACAGAGTTGTGGTCGAGGCCCCAGGCGAAATGTTCATGGTCTCCAGCCTGACTGTGAAACGGGCCTCTCCGGGTGCAAAGTTTGTCACTGAGGTTCCAATGCGTCAGCCCTGCCCTTGCGGCAGCGGACTAGAGTATCGGCGCTGCCACGGCAAGACCCCGTTCAAGGCCCCCGAAATCACGTTCCGGGCCGCCAAATGAATCTGCTTCATGCGCGTTGCCGGCGTCAGTAAGGTCTCCTCGGGCAGGAAGCCGGGGAGCCGGTTTCCCCACTTGATGGCGCACAGTTTTTCGGGGCAGCGCCGGTATTCCTCGATGTCCCATTCGGATTCGGTGACGCGTCTGACGTTGCCGGCCGGAACCCATGCCCAGTGCTTATGGTCGTCATCATCAGTCCATGAGACAAGGACGTTGGAGGCGTTCCAGCGCTCGGCGGAGGCGTAGACGTCCACCGTGCCGCCGGCGGCCAACGGGACACGGGCCATCACCCTTGGGTAGTTCCCGTACTCCCACGACTTCGTCTCCTCCGCCGAGTGACCCGCCGCGGACCTGAGGTACTCGTAGGTCTGCCCGTCGAGGGTGAACGATGCCATGCCGTCATCGTAGTGGGACCCAGCCGTATATCAGCTGATGACGGAAGGCATGTGGTGAACACCAAGTCTTTCCTCAATGCTGTGGCAAACCTGCAGCAATTTGGTGCTGAACAGTGCGGGGAGCCGAATAGGCTCTTACGGTCATCGGAATGCTCCGCCTTCGAAAGGACCTCATGGACCGCCGCAAATTTCTGACCGTGCCTTTGGCTGCACTCGCGGCGCCGGGTGCGCTTCTCGCGGCCAACGCGAGTGCCAGCCACGCGGCAACGCCGGCCCTGAAGGGCATCGGCTACTCGAACAGCACCGACCTCGCGAGGGCCCAGATCAAGATGCTGAACGTCGCCTGGCACTACAACTGGGAACCGTACTGCAACCTCACGACCCCGCCTTGGACGCCGATGGTCAAGAACGCCAAGCGCTTGGAAGAAGGCGCCATCGCCAAGATCATGAGCGGACTGCCGCAGACCCAGGCCAAGCACCTGCTCGGCTTCAACGAACCCGACCACACGGCGCAGGCCAACATGAGCGTCGACCAGGCGATCAGCCTGTGGCCGCAACTTCAAAAGACCGGGCTCAGGCTCGGCTCGCCCGCGGCGGTGAATCCCACCAGCCCGTGGCTGTCAGACTTCATGGCGAAGGCCAAGAACAAGGGCCTGCGCGTGGACTTCATGACCATGCACCGCTATGCGTGGCCCAACGTCGAAGACTTCCTCGCCAATGTCACCGGCCTCTACGAGAAGTACGGGAAGCCGATCTGGGTGACTGAATATGCGGTCGCGGACTGGCAGGCCAGCTCAACAAAACCCAGCCGGTACAGCCGGGCCACGACCGAGTACTTCATGAAGGCCACGGTGGCAGAGATGCGGAAGATGCCCTACGTCGAGCGCTTCGCATGGAAGAACCGGCCCATCACGGACCCGGTGATGGGCAACTCCGCACTCTTCGACACGCGAGGCTGGCGGACGTCCACCGGCAAACTTTACGCCTCGTTGTAGGGGGATCGGGAAGAGGGGCTGTAGTGGACACCACTGCAGCCCTTTTTCGTGAGGCCATTTCCGCGGGCCTGGTTGCGTTCTGATCAGGGCTGCCGACTCATTTGACGGCCGAAGGTTGTACGGTTATTCTAGCCTTCGCAGAGCTACATCTCGAAGCGGCTCCGTGATGAGGTCGCTTTCACGGCCAACGACGTCGAAGACATCTGCGAGGTCCTGGGCGAGGATTTGCTGGGGCTCGTGGCCGCCGCGGTGCGAGCCGCCGGCCTCACCAGGAACGGCCGCCAGCGCTAGACCCGAACACGCAAAAAGAGCCCCACCGAAGACTCCTTGTGCAGGAGGTCCGGTGAGGCTCTTTTTGGTGGATTCTTTGTTGGCGCCGCCAACACGACCTAGAACGACGTGAACAAAACATGGGTAAGAACTGCGGAATGTAGAGGGAGCCTAGCTACAACGGTTGTCCAAAAAAGTAGCTAAACGGGTTTTCAATTCCCCCCATCTCCACATCGGAGCCCCGGCAACGGTGCTCCACCCCGTATTGGGTTCACAGAACTCCCCGCTGACTCCGGTTGGCGGGGAGTTCTGTGCGTTAAGGGCGGTCGCTGCAGCGGGCGGTGCACCCGATACACGGTCAGCGTGCCGTGGCAGACCGGAGAAACCCGAATGCCCTTCCATGTCGCGGACAAATTCTCCATACTTGGCAATCATGCAGATGGATGCAGCGAAACAAAACCACTATCACCCGTCCCCGCGCGACTGGTCGGACCAGGTGATCTATTTCCTGCTGATAGACCGTTTCTCTAACGAACTGGAGGACGGCTACAAGGACGCCGCCGGGCAGATCGTGCGGGGCAGTACGCCGCTGTTTTCGCCGGGGGACGCGAACAATGCCGTGCAAGCCGCGACTGATATTCAGAACTGGGAGAACGCGGGAACCCAGTGGCTCGGCGGGACTCTGAAGGGGATACAGTCCAAACTCGGCTACCTGAAGAGGCTCGGGGTCACCGCGCTCTGGATCAGCCCCATACTGCGGCAACGCCCCGGCGTGGATGACTACCACGGCTATGGCACACAGAACTTCCTCGACGTTGACCCCCACTTCGGCACAGCCCGGGACTTCAAAGAGCTGGTCACCGCCGCCCACGACGCCGGGCTCTACGTCATCCTCGACGTCATCCTCAACCATTCCGCGGACGTGTTCGAATACAACACCGTCGATCCCGCCACAGGGCAGCCCTACATTCCAGACTGGACCGGCGCCACCTATCCGGTCACCGGGTGGCGGGACCCCGGCGGCGTTCCCAGCCTGCCGTTCCCCGCGCCGGTTAATCCCCCGAATATGGACAGCGCGGTGTGGCCGAGTGAACTCCAGACCGACGGCGCCTTTACCCGCAAGGGTCAGATCGTCCACTGGGACGATCCCCAGGAGACAACCGAGGGGGACTTCTTTGGGCTGAAGGACATCCATCAGGGAACCGGGCCGGTGGACGGGTATGAGCCCTCGGCAGCCTTCCAGACCCTCGTCGAGGCATATCAGTACTGGATCGCCGACGCCGACATCGACGGCTTCCGCGTGGACACGGTCAAGCACATGGACCCCGGCGCCACGCGATACTTCGCCTCCGCCATTCATGAATTCGCCCAGACCATCGGCAAGGATTCCTTTTTCCTGGTCGGAGAAATCACCGGGAGCCGGGAAGAGGCCATCAGGCTCCGGGACCTGACCGGGCTCGATGCTGCCTTGGGCTTGGCGGACGTGCAAGGACGAATGGTCGATGCGGTCAAGGGCTGGAGCGACCCCGCCGAATACTTCGATCTCTTCCGCAACTCGATCCAGGTCGATAAAGCGACCCACACCTGGTTCCGCAACCACGTCGTCACAAGCTTCGACGACCACGACCTGGTCCGCCAAGGGAAAAGCTACAAGGCACGGTTCGCCGCCGATCAGGACGGCCGGGCCCTGGAACTCGCCGTCCTTGCCCTGAACGCCACCACGCTGGGCATCCCGTGCATCTACTACGGCAGCGAGCAGCGATTCGACGGGAAATTTCCGCCTGAGGTCATTCCGCGGCCCACGGACGACTTCAAGGCAGACCGGTACATCAGGGAAGCAATGTTCGGCGGCCCCTTCGGATCGTTCCGTAGCCGCGACAGGCACTTCTTCGACGAGTCGCGGGACAGCTACCAGGAACTTGGGAAAATCCTTGCCGTTCGGAAGCGGGAGCTCGCGCTCCGGCGCGGCCGGCAGTACCTGCGCCCTATCTCCGACGACGGCGTCACGTTCTGGTACCCGGAACGCGTCGGCGCCGGGAGGATGACATCAATCGTGGCCTGGAGCCGGATTTTGTCGGACAGAGAGGTTGTCTGCGCCATCAACACCGATTGGGCGGCCCGGCGGACAGCATGGGTGACCATCGATGCCGGCCTGCATTCGGCCGGCGACAAGTTCGTGTGCCTCTATTCAACGGACGAGAACACGGTGGGCTCGCTGGTAGCCGCTGAGCCGCGGAACGGCTTGGCGATCAGGATCGACGTTCCCCCGGCGGGCTTCGTCGTCATGGCGCCGTAGATAGTTCTCATGCCTAGATGGGTCCCATGAGAGAGGGAAGGGAAGTGTCTTCTGACATTTCCCTTCCCTCTCGGCTGCCCGGCGTTAGATGCGTGCGTTACATGTCTGCGTTACATGCCAAGGATCTTCGCCTTTTGCGCCACGAACTCTTGCTCCGTGAGTATCCCTTGTTCCTTCAGCGCCCCGAGTTGCTTGAGCTGCTCGAGGGCTTCGTTTGAGATGCCGCCACTGGGGGCAGGGGGAGGGGGCGGCGGCTGCTGGTAGACAGGCTGCTGGTATGCGGGTGGTGGCGGTGGTGGGGGTTGCTGCTGGGCCATCTGCGCATCGTAGGCCTCCTGCTGCTTGGCCGCGGTCGCGGCGTCCTTCTCGGCGAACTTGTTGGCTTGCCGGCGCTGGACGCGGCCACTGACCGCACTGGCTGTCCCGGCAACGACCGCCGTCCGCCCTATACCCCTAAGAAGTCCCATAATTTTCTCCCGTCGGATCGCTTCTTATGATGTGTCAGGTCTTACGCGTCAGGTAACGGCGCCGCGGCAGGTGCCGGCGACTCGGCGTCGCGGGCCTCGAGGGCGTCGAGGGCTTCCATCACGTCCGGCGCAGGGATCCGGGTGCTCGCGATGAGTTCGCCCCCGCTGTCGCGTACCGCCGCCACGAACGGTGCCGCCCAGATGTTCTCGTAGACAATCAGCGCGGCAACCGTCCCTGGGAGAAGCGCGGCCGATGCCTCGGCGATATCGTCATCGCCCAAAAGCCCGGTCTGCGCGCCGTCGAAGTAGGAGAACCCCGCCGCCGGACCACCTGGGTCGGTAAGTTCGAGCACCTCGACAGTGCCGTCGTCATTCTTCATGACGACGAGGAGATCGAATAGGCGGATCACGCCCTGCTCGACGAGCTTGACGAGTTCCTCACTCGCCCGTCCCGTCAGTCCCGCCACGGGGAACTCGAGGAGTACGAAGTCGACCGGCCCGTGGGCCTCAGTCTCCGGTGTGGTTGTCACTGGTATTCCTCCGGTCTGTGTCGAGCACGCTGTCTGGCGCACTGGTCTTAGTGTGGGCGGTCCCTGCCGGGGCGTCACCACCCGCGTCGAATGATTCCGGTGCCGGGCCGGGCGGCCAATAGGTGGAACTGCTCAATAGCTGGAACGGCCTCGCGCGGACAGGGCCACGGAATCGGGGACATGACGGTTGGATCCCAAGACCACTAAAGCGCCAACGGGAGTCCCGCCGCATCATCCGTTTCGGGTGAGCCCCAATGCCCCCGGGGCCCGGCAAACGAACAAGTTAGGGGACACAGCAAGGGGCCGGAAGCAACGGCTTCCGGCCCCTTGAGTGTTCAGCGCTTCTTGATGTGTGCCACTGGATCGGTGTGGGCATCAACGATGTGCTTCGCCTTTTTCTCGGCCCGTTTTTCCTTGATCGTTTTAACCGGCTTTTTCGACACGCTTTGGTGCGGCGTCTTGTCAGGCATGGTGCTCTCCCTCACGGCAGGGGCCCGGAGTAGCCCCGTCTTTTAAGCTACGCCTCGGGAACCGCGGCGTCCACGATCCCTGCGAAGCGGCTGCCGACGCCGTCGTACACACTGCGCACGAGCCCGGGGCCGAGGACGGGGATGTCGCGGGCCTCATGGTGGGCGCAGCAGACATAGGTGAAGTCCGGCCACCATTTCTTGGGCCGTGCGGCTTCGGAGAATCCGCAGACGGCGCAGGTGATCTGGACCCAAATGGGCCGCTTGCCTGTCCGGTTTGCCTTGGACTGGACCAGCCATGCCGGGGGGTTGTCCAGCAGCTCGCCGAGCTCGGCCTCGGACAGCCGGGAGGGGATGCCGTGACGGTGCGCCATCTCCAGGGGAATGTCGAGGATCTGGGCTGCTTCACGTCGGGTAACCATCCTTCAACGATACGGGAACGACGGCGGCCCTGAGCCACCGGAACGCCCCGGTGTAAGGCTCGACACACTCGCTCGCGGGCCCGGTCCTGGCCGGGCTGAGGCAGGCCATCAGCAGGCTGGGGGAGTCTTAGCCGGCGAGGAAGAGTCCGAGGGCCGCGGCCGCGAGGCCCGCAATGAGATTCGAGCCTATGTTGAGCGCCGCCGCCCGGTAACGGGTTTCGCTGACCAGACGGACCGTTGCTGTGGTCCATGAGCTGAAGGTTGTCAGGCCGCCGGCCAGCCCGGTCGCGATGGCGGCGTGCCAGTCGGCCCCCAACTCCAGGTGGCCGGTCAGGCCCACGGACAAGCCGATGATGAACGATCCGGCGACGTTGACCGCAAACGTTGCCCACGGCCAGTGCGGACGGGAACCTTGATGGTGCGCAAACCAGGAGTCGACGGCGAACCGCAGCAGTGCTCCCGCCACCCCGCATAACCCCACCACGAGCGCGGTCATCATCGGGCACCCCCGCCGAGGTCGGCAGTCGCTTTGCCGGTTTTCCAGCCGGCGGCCGCGGCCCCGAGGCCGAGGACGAGCGAGAGCCCGAGGTAGGCCAGCCATGTGGCGTGGAACCCGGCGCGGATCTGCTGGTCAATGACTATCACGAGCGCTGAAAAGGTGGTGAAGGACCCCAGGAGGCCAGGACCGATACCGGCCCGCAGCCAGAAGGCCGTCTGTGGCCGCGCGATCCAGATGGTGGTCAGGGTGGCCAGGATGAAACTCCCGGCCACGTTGATCGCCAGCGTGGTCCATGGCACCGCGCCGGCGCTTTCGGGAAAAATCAGGCCGGCGCCGAACCGCAGCTCAGTTCCGATCAGCCCGCCGACGGCGACGGCGGACCAGGCTTTCCAGCCCGGCACGCCGGGGCGTGGCGCGGCCCGGCGCTCGTCCAGCACGCTCTTCACTCAGCTCACTTTTCACTCATGGGCCGGTAACGCTGCAGCCTGCGTGCGCGGCGTCGCTGTGGACCCAGAGGGCCGAAGCGACTTCCTCGGCAAAATCGAATTCCCGCGGCTCCGCGGCGGAACCGATCCGCACCACGATCGGGCCGCCGAACGGCCTCCGGCCCACCACCTCCACTTCGGCGTCGAGATCGATGTCCTCGGCGGCGAGGTAGCGCAGGAGCTCCGGGTTCTCGTCGCTGATCCGCGTGATCCGGCCGGTGTGGCCGTCGTCGAGTTCGCTCAGCCGGTGGGCGGCGGGCACCAGCACGGAGCCGTCCGCGGCGGGGATGGGATCGCCGTGCGGGTCCCGTGTCGGGTTTCCCAGCTTGGCGGCCATCCGTTCAATGAAGGTGTCGGAGACGGCGTGCTCAAGGAGCTCTGCTTCGTCGTGGACCTCGTCCCAGCGGTACCCGAGCTCCCGGACGAGGAAAGTCTCGATCAGCCGGTGCCGCCGGACCATGGACAGGGCGAGCCGGACGCCGTCGCTGGTCAGCGTGACGGCGCTGTAGGGCTTGTGGTCTACGAGGCCCTGGTCCTTGAGCTTGCGGACCATTTCCGAAACCGAGGAGTTGGCGACGCCAAGGCGTTGCGCCAGCTGCGTGGAGGTGATCGGCTTCCGCTGCCACTCGGTGAACGAATAGATGACCTTGACGTAGTCCTCGATCGAGGAGGAGGGCGTACTGGTCTTCACAGACCTAAGCCTACCTTCAGCTGCCTCCGGAGAAAGTGAGCCACAGCAGGACCAGGTTAAGTGCCACGACGAGCACCACGCTGATGATGGCGGCGACTCGGAGGGCCGGGCCGTCGGCAAACCGGCCCATCAGGGTCTTATTGCTGGTCAGCACCACCAGCGGGACCAGGACAAAGGGAATCCCGAAGCTGAGGACCACCTGGCTCAACACGAGTGCCCAGGTGGGGTCGAAGCCGACTGCCAGCAGCACAACGGCCGGAATCAGGGTCACCACGCGGCGGGCCATGACAGGGATCCGGATCTTGAGCAGACCCTGCATGATGGTTCCGCCGGCATAGCAGCCCACCGATGTCGATGCCAGGCCGGACGCGAGCAGCCCGACTGCGAAGATCACGCCGACGATGGGCCCGAGGTTGGCGGTGATGGCGGCGTGCGCGCCCTCGATTGTGTCCGTGCCCTCTTCGCCGCCGAGGGTGGAGGCGGCAAGGAGCAGCATGCCGATGTTGACCAGGCCGGCGATGGCCAGCGCGGCCACGACGTCGAACCGGGTAGCCCGGACCAGGCGCGCGACGGCCGCCGGGGGAACATGCTGGTGTTCGTCTGGCCGGTGCCGGTCCCGGGACAGGGCCGAGTGGACGTAGATGGCGTGCGGCATGACGGTGGCGCCTAGCATGCTGGCGGCCAGCAGCACCGTGTCCGGGCCCTGGAAGCCGGGCACGAGCCCGGCCAGGGCCGCCCCCGGATCCGGCGGGCTGATGAACAGCCCGGCGAGGAAGCCGATGGTGATGATGCCGAGCAGGAACATGATGATGAATTCGAAGGGCCGCTGTTTCTGCCGGGCCTGCACCGCGAGCAGGAGCATCGACACCGCGCCGACAATCACGGCGCCGAGGGGGAGTGGGAGTCCGAAAAGCAAGTACAGGGCGATTGCCCCGCCCACTACCTCTGCGAGGTCGGTGGCGGCGGCCACGACTTCGGCCTGCAGCCAGAAGGCGCGCCGCCAGAAGGGCTTGAGCCGCTCGCCGAGAATCTCCGGGAGGCTCTTGCCCGTGACGATCCCGAGCTTGGCGGACTGGTACTGGACCAGGACTGCCATGATGTTGGCGGCCACGAGGACCCACACAAGCAGGTAGCCGTATTGGGCGCCGGCGGTCAGGTTGGCGGCCACGTTTCCGGGGTCCACGTACGCGATTGACGCCACGAACGCTGGCCCCAACAGGCCGATCAGCGCCCTGCGGGCACCCGGATGCTTGTAGGTCTGTGCGCCCTGGGGCGGTTGCTCGTGGCCCTTTACATCCAGCACTGCCGCTCCTGTGATTTGGCGCGTCCACGTTGACGCGATGATTGGCTGGCCGGAATAGCAGCCAGTGTCAAAGTTTTGTGCGACTACAAGTAATTATTAGGTATACCGAAACGATAAGCCCCGGCGATGGCCTCACGCAATCCGGAAGGCCCGCCACGTCTGGGTCAGGTAAGGCAACCGGAGCACGTCGCCGGGGGCGTGGCCCAGGTGCTCGTGCAGGTACCAGTCGAGGTTGGCCATGACTTTGGCCCGGGTGGACTCCGATGCCGCGAGGTAGTAGCTGCGGGACTTGGTCAGCTCCTGGATGTCCTCCGTGGTGACGGAATCCTCCCACCGGGTCAGGTGGCTCTCCACTCCGGTGAACTCGGGGCCCACCGGCGGGCGGAAGTGTGGCTTGAGGACGTCCCCGGCGTGCATGATGCGTGAGAGCCGGTGCACCCAGGGCACAGCGGTGTCCAGTTGGTTCCAGGTCAGGCCCAGCACGCCGTGCGGCCGCAGGATCCGGGCAATCTCGGCGCTGGCCAGGCGAGGGTCGCACCAGTGCCATGCCTGGGCGACCGTGACGAGATCGAACGTCTCTGGCTCCAGGCCCGTCTTCTCGGCACTGCTCTCGATGGCGGTGACACCGGGCAGGGTCCGGCGCAACTGCTCGAGCATGTCCGCTGAGGGGTCAACAGCCACCGTGCGCAGTCCACGTTCTGCCAGAAGCGCCGTGAACTTTCCGGTGCCGGCGCCAATGTCCGCGGCGTCCTTGGCCCCCGCCGGAATCAGCCAGTCGGCCGACTCCTGCGGATAGCTAGGGCGGACGCGTTCATAGTGCTCCCCGCCGTCCTGGAAGCTTTGTCCGAGTTCCTGGCGACGTTCACTGTGCAGTTTGGGGCCACTGTGCAGTTTGGAACCACTGTGCAGTTTGGAGCTACTGTGCAGTTGGGGTCCGCCGCTTGCCACGTGCGATCTCCTTCGGGAAGGTCCTGCTGGTTTCAGATACCTTTCGAATTTACCGCACCGGCGCTGGGGTCCTGATCCTGCCTCGGGTTAGTACACCTGCTTAGTCCGCCGTGCCTAGTCCTCCGTGCACGGCGCGGCACCAGCGGTGCCCGGGGTGTTCGGCGCCCAGTGAGGGTAGCTGCGGGTATCGTTGGCCGGCACCCAGCGGCCGGCGTCCACCACGTAGTCCCAGCCGAGTCCCGTTTGCCGCAGCTGCTGCAGGCCGGCCAACAGGCGCTCGGCGTCCTCCAGCCGTGAGCCGAGGCCGAAGCTGGCGCGCAGGGAGCCTGCAGGCAGGCCGAGCCGCTTGAGCAGCGGGTGGGCGCAGAAGCGGCCGTCGCGCAGGCCAATGCCGTGTTCGGCCGACAGGTAGGCGGCCACCAGCCCGGCGTCGTAGCCTTCCACCGAAAAGTTCACGACGCCGATGGTGCCGGTGCCCGGTAGATCGACTCCGGGGGAAGAAGCGGGAGTCGAATCGGCAAAGATCCGGTGAACGGTCACGCCGTCAATGCCGTGCAGACCCTCGACGAGGAAGGACCGGATGGCGTCCTCGTGGGCCTGCCACTGCTCCGGGTCCAGGGCCGCGATCACTTGGGTGGCGCGGGCCAGGGCGGCCGCGCCGAGGACGTTCGGCGAGCCGCCCTCGTGCCGGGCGGGTCCGGTGGTCCAGCTGACGGAGTCGAGCCGGGCGTCCCGGACCGCGCCGCCGCCGGCCAGGTGCGGGGTGCCGGCGTCGAGCCAGTCCGTCCGCCCCACCAGCACGCCGGCGCCGAACGGGGCGTAAAGCTTGTGCCCCGAGAAGGCGAGGTAGTCGACGTCGTCCGCGGCGATGTCGATCCGCCGGTGCGGGGCCAGCTGCGCGGCGTCGACGACGATCCTGGCGCCGTACTCGTGCGCCAGTGCGGCAAGAGTCCGGATCGGCAGGATCTCCCCGGTGACATTGGAAGCGCCGGTGACGGCCAGCAGACTCACGCCGCCGCGGGCGAGCTCGTCCCGCAGGCGGTCCACAGTGGCCGCGAGGGTGGGGGCGGCCACGACGCTGCGGTGCGGGACGTTCTGCCAGGGCAGGAGGTTGGCGTGGTGCTCGATGTCGAGGTAGAGGACCTCGCCCACCGGCCGTCCGTCGCGGAGCGGCAGGCAGCCGGCCAGCAGGTTCAGGGAATCGGTGGTGTTGCGGGTGAAGATCACCGAATCGTCCGGCCGGCCGCCCACGAAGTCCCGCACGATGTCCCGGGCGTTCTCGTAGACGGACGTGCTGATCTGCGAAGCGTAGCCGGCGCCGCGGTGCACGCTCGCGTAGTACGGCAGGATTTCGTTCAGGTAGGCCGAGACGACGGACAGTGCCGGGGCGGAGGCGCCGTAGTCGAGGTTGGCGTAGCGGGCGTGGCCGCCGGTGATCAGCGGGGCCTGGATTTCGGCGCCGGTGACGGCGGCCAGCGGGCGGGCCGCAGCGGCGTGGAATTCGGGGGCTGCGGGAAAAATGGCAGTTGTCATGGGACCTCACTCGACCAGGACCCCACATCATGGGAATCCGCGCTTGCCGGGTCCGTTCCGGACCGGCCAGGTCGTCACCCGGGGCACCCCACCGCGTCTGGAGGGTTGCCGGCCAGCAAACCGGGGTTTAGCGCTGGCACTCGTGACCTGCATCGAGCGTAGGACATCCGCGCAGCCGGGGAA
This sequence comes from Arthrobacter sp. LAR12-1-1.1, assembly GCF_040676555.1. Classification (NCBI taxonomy): domain Bacteria; kingdom Bacillati; phylum Actinomycetota; class Actinomycetes; order Micrococcales; family Micrococcaceae; genus Arthrobacter; species Arthrobacter sp. LAR12-1-1.1. Next base: position 668,746 of record NZ_JBEGIG010000012.1, read on the forward strand.
AAGACGGCCAGCGATTGTGAAGCGGATTGTTACGTGCGAAAAACGCATGTTCGTCGAACAAAAAGCGGCGGCAGGCCCCGGGTGGGGGCTGCCGCCGCAGTTTGTTCGATTGCGCCGTGATTGAGCCTAGAGGAGGTCGTCGAGTCCGGGGTTGAGCCGCTTGAGGACTTCCGAGTGGAGGATCGAATTGGTGGCGAGGGCGTTGCCGCCGAAGGGGCCGTCCTCGCCCTCGAGCGACGTGAAGCGGCCGCCGGCCTCGGTCACGATCGGAACCAGCGCGGCCATGTCGTAGAGGTTCAGCTCGGGTTCGCAGGCGATGTCCACAGCCCCCTCGGCCACGAGGCAGTACGACCAGAAGTCACCGTAGGCGCGGGTACGCCACACTTCCTCGGTGAGGCCCAGGAACTCGTCCAGGTTCCCGCGTTCCTTCCAGCCGCCAAGGCTGGAGTAGGACAGCGAGGCGTCCTCGAGCTTGGAGACGTTGGATACTTTCAGCCGAGTGGCGGCGGCGAGCGAGCGGCCCGTGTAGGCGCCCGCACCCTTGGCGGCCCACCAGCGCTTGCCCAGTGCCGGTGCGCTGACGACGCCGACCACCGGCTCGCCCTCATCGACGAGGGCGATCAGGGTGGCCCAGACCGGGACGCCGCGGACAAAGTTCTTGGTGCCATCGATCGGGTCAATGATCCAGCGGCGGGAGCCGTGGCCCGAGCTGCCGAATTCTTCGCCCAGGACCGCGTCGCGCGGACGGGACCGGGAGAGCTGGCCGCGGATGGCCTCTTCGGCGGACTTGTCGGCATCGGTCACGGGCGTGAGGTCCGGCTTCGTCTCGATCCGAAGGTCGAGCGCCTTAAAGCGGCTCATGGTCTGGGAATCGACCGAATCTGCCAGTACATGGGCAAGGCGCAGGTCATCGTTGTAGCTCGAAGCGGGTTGGCTCATGGTTCCAAACTACCGTCAAACCGGGCCGCCGGGCGGGAGGCCGCGGCACGGCGCCGCAGGCCCTGTTGCCGGGCGGGCTTAGGAAACGGTGCCCAGTTCCTTGGTTTCCTGCGCTTCCAGCCGCGGATCCGTGCCCAGCAGCCGGCGCAGGGACGCGAGCCTGGCGGGTCCGGAGGGCCCCGCGTGCCCGGCCGCAACCCACTTGTCGACGCCGCAATTGACGGCGGTGGAGTCGTGTTTGCAGCCGCGTTCGCAGTCGTCGGTGCCCGGTTCCAGGTCCGGGAAGGAGCGGAGGATCCGGTCCGGATCCACATGGGCCAGCCCGAAGGACCGGATGCCTGGGGTGTCGATGATCCAGCTGCCGGCTGGCGCATCGTTGACTTTGAGCGCCAGGGCGGAGGAGGACGTGTGGCGGCCGCGGCCGGTGACCGCGTTGACGCCTCCCGTGGCCCGCTCGGCCCCGGTCAGGGCGTTGACCATGGTGGACTTGCCGACGCCGGAATGGCCCAGCATCACGGTGACCTTGCCGTCGAGGTAGTCGCGCAGCTGGGACACCGCGTCCTTGTCGAGCCGGGCGGAAAGCCCGTCGTCGGAACGGGCGTCGATGCCGGAAGCGGCGGAGTCCGCGGTCTTGGAGATGATGACGGGGAAATCGAGGTGCTGGTAATTGGAGAGCAGCTCGGCGGGATCCTTGACGTCGGCCTTGGTGACGAGCAGCAGCGGCTCGATGCCGGCGTCGTACGCGGCCACCAGTGCACGGTCGATGAACCCGGTCCGCGGCTCGGGATTGGCGGCGGCGACCACCACAACCAGCTGGTCGGCGTTGGCCACGACGGCGCGTTCGATCGGGTCCGTGTCATCGGCGCTGCGGCGCAGGAGCGTCTTGCGGTCCTGGATCTTGACCAGCCGCGCGAGGGTGTCGGGCTCGCCGGTGACGTCCCCGACGAGGGACACGAAGTCGCCGGCGACCACGGGGTTGCGGCGCAGCTCCCGGGCCCGTGCCGCGATGATCTTGCGTTCGTCGGGAGTTCCTTCGCCGACGACGGCGGTGTAGCGGCCGCGGTCAACGGTGATGATGCGTCCGGTCACGGCGTCGTCGTAACTGGGCCGGTCCTTGGTGCGGGGGCGGGTGCCCTTCTTGTTCGGTCGGATCCGGACGTCGGACTCGTCCCAGGAATCAGTGCTGCGTGCCACCGGCGGTGTCCTCATCTGCGGCGGATCCCTGTGCCAGCATCGCTTCCCAGAGTTGCGGGAAATCGGGCATGGTCTTGGCCGTGGTCGCGATGTCCTGGACCTCTACGCCGGGCACGGCAAGGCCAAGGATGGCGCCGGCCGTGGCCATGCGGTGGTCCGCGTAGCTGTGCACCACACCGCCGTGCAGCGTGGCCGGGCGGATGATAAGACCGTCGGCGGTCTCTTCTGCGTCGCCGCCGAGGCGGTTGATTTCGGTGACGAGGGCAGCGAGCCGGTCCGTTTCGTGGCCCCGGAGGTGGGCGATGCCGCTCAACCGGGAGGGGCCGGCGGCGAGGGCGCAAAGCGCCGCCACGGTGGGGGCGAGCTCGCTGGTCTCGTCGAAGTCGCCGCCCTTGATCTCCGGGCCGCCGCTGACGGTCAAGGTGCCGCCGTCCACTGTCACGGTTGCGCCCATAGCGGTCAGGATGCCGCGCCAGAGGTCACCGACCTGCGTGGTCTTCGCGGGCCAGTTCGGGATCCGCACGGTGCCGCGGGTGGCCAGGGCCGCCGCGAGGAACGGCCCGGCGTTCGAGAGGTCCTGCTCGATCCGCTGGTCGAAGGCGCGGATCGGGCCAGGGGAGACGACCCAGTGGTTCGGCACCGAGTCATCGACCGCCACGCCCACCCCGCGCAGCACGGCCACGGTCATGTTGATGTGGTCCAGGCTCGGCACGGGCTTTCCGACGTGTTCGAGATGGAGTCCCTCGGTAAAGCGGGCCCCCGCCAGCAGCAGGGCGGAGACGAACTGGGACGATGCGCTGGCGTCGATGATGAGGTGGCCGCCGCGTACTTCGCCAGTGCCGTGGACGGTGAAGGGCAACGACGACGCCGAACCGCCGTCGGGTGCGGTCACTGCCACTCCCAAACCGGCCAGGGCCTCGATGATGGTGCCCATCGGGCGATTGCGGGCGTGCGGGTCGCCGTCGAAGCGGGACTCACCGCGGCGCAGCGCCGCCACCGGAGGCACAAAGCGCATGACCGTGCCGGCCAGGCCGCAGTCGATCGCGGTGTCCGCCGCGTCGCCGTCAATGCTGATCGGGATGATTTCCAGGTCGGGGCCGAAGGCGCCGTCGCCGGGAACCTCCGTGACGGTTGCCCCCAGCTGCCGCAGGGCCTCAATCATCAGTGCCGAGTCCCGGGAGTGCAGGGGGGCCCGCAGACGGGACGGTCCGTCCGCGAGGGCGGCGAGCACGAGGTACCGGTTGGTCAAGGACTTGGAGCCTGGAACCGTGACAGTGGCATCGACCGGCCGTGCGGCAAAGGGTGCGGGCCAGTGCGGACCGACGTCGGCAGAATAGGGGCCGGCAGGGTGGGAAAGGGCAGCTGCAGAGGGGGTGGTGCCAGTCATTACCGTCTTAAGCTCCGGCTGAGTGGTCTACGGCTTTGCGGACGACTTTGTCGGCCTTTTTCAGCTGCTTGTTGGTGTTCTTCCGGGCATCGGCGGCGAGGTGTCCGGCGCTCTTCTTGGCATCCGCGGCCAGGTGGCCGGCGCGCCAGGCCAGGCTGGGCTTGCCGGCGGTATCGACGGCGGCGAGGAGCACACCGCCGGTGAGGGTGACGTTTTTCAGGAGCTGTTTGCGGCGGGCGTCGCGGGCTTCCTTTGAGGAGATGTCCGCGCTGCGCCATTCAACGTAGCTGTTCAGGACCGAAATGACGGCGAGCAGGGTGGCTGCCAGCCGGGCGGACTTGCCGAGGGCGAAGCAGACGCCTGCACCGATCTGGGTGCCGCCGATCACCCGGGCCAGGACTTTTTCGTTGGGCTGGAACGGCAGTGCGTCGGCCGTGCGGCGCAGCAACGGGGACAGCTGTGCCGCAGTGTCATCCGCGTTCTTGAGCTTGTCCATGCCGGCGAGGACGAAACTGGAGGCGAGCATGGGCCGGGCGAGAAAGCGGACAAACGACATGAATTTCCTCCTGGATGGACGAACCGCGGCTTCACTGCGGGGGAACCGGTTCTAGTCTTGCACTTTTGCGGAATATTTGCCCGCCGGACGTGGTTGTGAAAGGCAGATCCCAGCAGGCTACGGAAGGCAGAGATTTGACGAGGGTGTTGGACAGGACGGAACCGGAAGCCCGTTCCGGGCAAACATGGACCCTCGCGCCTCCGGCTGTTCCGGGTGCCCGGTGGAAGGTGACAGTAGACTTGAACGCAATGAGCACCATGGACCCGGCCGTTGCGGCCATGCACGAGGTTGCCGGAAACGACGCCACGCCCACCAAGACACCGGACGCCGGCGCGGCCGCCGCCTTGGAAACCGAGGTGGACGGAAAGCCCCTGGACCTCTCCACCGAGTCGGCGGAAGAGCGCCGCGTGCGCTTTGAACGCGACGCCATGCAGTACGTGGACCAGTTGTATTCGGCGGCCATGAGGATGGCCCGGAATCCCTCCGACGCCGAGGACCTGGTCCAGGAGGCGTACACAAAGGCGTTTTCCGCGTTCCACCAGTACAAGCCCGGAACCAATCTGAAGGCCTGGCTGTACCGCATCCTCACCAACACCTACATCAACCTGTACCGGAAACGTCAGCGTGAGCCGCTGCAGTCGAATTCGGACACCATCGAGGACTGGCAGCTCGCCCGCGCCGAGTCGCACACGTCGTCGGGACTGCGTTCGGCCGAGGCCGAGGCCCTTGACCACCTGCCCGATTCCGATGTAAAGCGCGCACTCCAGTCGATTCCGGAGGAGTTCCGGCTGGCCGTGTACTTCGCCGATGTCGAGGGCTTCGCGTACAAGGAAATTTCAGACATCATGAACACCCCCATCGGGACCGTCATGTCCCGGCTGCACCGCGGCCGGAAGATGCTGCGGGACATGCTTGCGGACTATGCCGCCGAACTGGGATTCAGGGCCGCAACCGAGTCAGGCGCCGCGGCCGACAGCAACAAACAGGAGAACAGGAAATGAGCGACTGCCAGGGACTGGGCGACTGCGACGACGCCCGGATGCAACGTATCTATGAATATCTGGATGGTGCGCTCACGCGTGACGACATCGCAGAGATCAAGGACCACCTGGACAGCTGCCCGGAGTGCCTGGAGCAGTACGACCTCGAATGTGTCATCCGCGTGATGGTCAAGCGTTCGTGCACCGAAGCAGCTCCGGAAAACCTCAAAAACTCCATCCTGGACCGGATTCACTCGATCCGGACTGTGGAAGCCTGAGCCCGGCTCCATACCTGGAAAACAAATGACCCCGGAAGCCGTAAGGACTCCGGGGTCATTCGTCTAAAGCTGTCATTCCAAGCTTTGCTTAGGCGTTGGGGCGCTTACCGTGGTTCGCGCCGCCACGCTTACGGTCACGACGTTTACGTGCACGTTTGCTCATAGCTGGCCTCCTTAATCTTGGTACTCAAAAGAGCTGCCCTCAAGTCTCCCACATCGCGGCACCCGCCGCGAACCGGGGGCCCGCCCGCCGCTGCAGGCACGGCCAGGTTGCGCGCGGGGTCAGTCCTCCAGCGAATTGCGGATCGAGATCCGGGCCTGGTCCAGCACGGTCTTGACCGTTTCGAGCGTGACGGCCGTGACGGGATGGCTCCCGGCGTGGCGCCGCAGTTCCACCCGCATGTCGTCGCGGAAGGCCTGCACCAGCATTTCCGCCTCCTTCAGCCGCCGTTCGCCCTCCGGGGAGTACCACGGGCTCCCCGCGCCGCCGGCAGAGCCCGCGGCGCGGGCCGAGGTCCGCGCCGCCTCCGCCGTTGCCGCGAGATCGGCCCGGAGGCCGCGCATGTTGACGCGGATGTCCTGGCGCAGGTTGTCTGCCAGCCGCCGAACCGAGGCCGAAATGTCGTTTTCGACGCCGGCGAGTTCGTCCCGCCGGCTGTTCAGCTCTGTGAGTCCCGCCGGGGTGATGCTGTAGTTGGTGCGGCGGCCCTCCGTGTGGGTGGCCACGAGCCCTTCTTCTTCGAGCTTGCCCAGGCGCGGGTAGATGGTTCCGGCGCTGGGGGAGTAGGTGCCGCCGAAACGCTCGCTGAGCGCCTTGATGAGTTCATAGCCGTGCTTGGGGCCTGATTCGAGCAGGGCGAGCAGGTACAGCCGCAGCGCGCCGTGGGCGAAGACGGGAGGCATCAGAGGGCCGTTTCGGTATCCGCGGTGGGCTGGCCGTGGAAGATTGACGTTTTTCCCGAGACCGAGTTGGTCCGGACCAGCATCAGCTTGGCGTCCGGTCCCGCGATGGTCTGCACCGTGCCGCTGGACTGGGCGTACCTCAGGTCATCGATGACCACCGCCCCGCTGGCTGATTTGGCGACGATGTCCACGCCGATGTCGTGCGGAAGCCGGATGGTGACGTCGCCGGAGACTGAATTGGCGCCAAAATCTTGAGTGAAGCCGTGCAGGTCGAAGTTCAGGTCCCCGCTGACGGTGTTCGCGCGGATGTGGCTGAATTCCCCCGAGGCCGTCACTTCGCCGGAGACGCTCTTGGCGGTCAGGACGCCGCGGTGGTTGCGGGCAATCACCTCGCCGCTGACCGTGTTGACGGACAGGTCCCCGGCGGTGCCGTCCGCCAGCACGGAACCCGAGACGGTGTTGAGCCGGGCGTGGCCGCTGATCCCGGAGACCATGCCGTCGCCACTCACCGTCCCGGCTTCGACCTCGACGCCGGCGGGCAGGGCAATGCTGATGACCACGGAGTTGCTGCTGCCGTTGTTGACGGTGCCCATCAGGTTCTTGAACCAGCCCTGCGGCCCGTGCAACTGGTGGCGGACTTCCAGGCGGCCGTTGACGACGGAAACCGACAGCGGATCGCCGACAATTTCGGAGACTTCGATCCTGGCCACGTCCTCGTCATGGGTGACGATATCGAAGCGGCCGCGGACGATGCCGAGCTTGAGGGAGCGGACGCCGTCGACGTCGATGGTCTGCGGGCCGGTCACGGTCCACGTGTTCTCTGACATGGTTCCTCCGGAAAAGGCGAAAGGGGCGGTACAACTGACGATATATCGCGACTATGAAGTCACGATATATCGCGCCCGCTGCCAGGTCAAGATATATCGCGAAATTCCGGGACGGGTGCGGCCCGGTAAGGCCGGGTGCCGGGTGCCCGGCCTATTCCGGTGCGTCCAGGCCCAGCCACTGGAACCAGCCGCGGTGCAGCACGAGCCACGCCATGAGGCCATATCCGGCCTGGCCGGGCGTGCCGCCGTTGGCCGCGAGGTCCTGGCGCCATTGCTCGTGGTTCAGCAGCGGCGAGAAAGTGTCGACGTAGAGGTGCTTCCGGCGCGTCGTGACGTCGGCGAAGGCGGTGTTCAGTTCGCCGAGCCTGCGGTTCTGGGCGGGGTCCAGCGTGGGCGGCGGGCCCACGACGAAGACCTCGATCTTGTTCTGCGAGGCGGAGTCCAGGATGTTGGCCAGGTTCAGGCGGCTGCGCGCCGTGGACAGGCCGAACTCAATGTCGCGTCCGGACAGGCCGATCACCAGGCGGTTTTCGTGGTGGTTGCCGAAGCGGCGGCCTGCCTCTTCGAGCCAGCGCGCGGCAATTCCCTCCGTGCCCTCCTCCGGGCATGGCAGGGAGTAGCACTCCAGTGCGACGCTGTCCTGCGGCGTGCGGGCCAGGACCCGCCCCAACCAGCCCAAGGCGCGCGGATCACCGAGCCCGGCCAACAGCTCGTCCCCAACGGCCGCGATCCGCAGCTTCCGATCTTCCACGACTACCTCTTCACTTCAACGCTGTCCATCAAGCTGACCACTAACAGTCCATTAAACAGAACTGCCCGGCCGGAAGGTTGTGTTTCAGTCTCCGGCCGGGCAGCAATGACGCTATTTACGTGCAAATGCCTGCTTGAGCAAGCTGTCCTGCTCTGCCGAGTGGCGCTTCATCGACCCTGCCGCGGTGGAGGCCGAGGCGGGGCGGGAGATGAGGCGGACCCGGCGGTCCAGGGCATCGGGCAGGTTCAGGCCGATGAACGGCCACGGACCCTGGTTGGCCGGTTCGTCCTGCGCCCAGACGACTTCGGCGTTCGGGTACTTGGCCAGCTCCGCGGCGATTTCGGCGGCCGGCAGCGGGTAGAGCTGCTCGACACGCACGATCGCCGTGGTCTTGTTCTCGGTCTTCTGCCGGGTGGACAGCAGATCGTAGTACAGGCGTCCGGAAACCAGCAGCACGCGTTCGACGGCGTCGGCCTGCAGCTCGGCGTGCTCCGGAATGACCGGGCGGAACGAGCCGGTGGTGAAGTCCTCCACGGAGGACGCCGCGGCCTTCAGGCGGAGCAGCTGCTTCGGCGTGAAGATGATGAGCGGCTTGCGCGGCCTGCTGTAGGCCTGGCGGCGCAGCAGGTGGAAGTGCGAGGCCGACGTCGTGGGGTTGGCCACGATCATGTTCTCTTCAGCGCACATCTGCAGGAACCGCTCGATGCGGGCGGAGGAGTGGTCCGGTCCCTGGCCCTCGTAGCCGTGCGGCAGCATGAGAACCAGCGAGGACCGCTGGCCCCACTTCTGCTCGGCGGAGGAGATGAACTCATCGATGATGGTCTGCGCGCCGTTGACGAAGTCACCGAACTGCGCCTCCCAGAGCACCAGGGCGTCCGGGCGCTCCACGGAGTACCCGTATTCGAAGCCCATGGCGGCGTATTCGGAGAGCAGGGAGTCGTAGATCCACAGCTTCGCCTGGTCATCCGACAGGTGGGACAGGGGCAGCCATTCGTCGCCGTTGGCACGGTCGTGGAAGACGGCGTGCCGCTGCACGAACGTGCCGCGGCGTGAGTCCTGGCCGGCGAGCCGGACGGGAACGCCCTCCATGATGAGCGAGCCGAACGCGGCAAGCTCACCGAAGCCCCAGTCGATGCCGCCTTCACGGGACATCGCTTCACGCTTCTCCAGCAGCTGCTTGAGCTTGGCGTGGACGGTGAAGCCCTCGGGGATGTCGGTGTGGGCCTTGCCGATGCGGGCCAGGGTCTCCGCAGAGATCGCGGTGGAGACCGGGGCGCTGACACCGGAATCGGACTGCTGGGCCATGGGGCGTTCGAGATCGGACACCGCGGCGGAATCGGCCGTGATGATCGGGATCGGGGACGTCTGGGCCGCGTGGGTTTCGGCGAAGACGCGCTCCAGGCGTTCCTGGTAGTCGCGCAGCAGCTGCTCGGCTTCTTCCTCGGTGATGTCACCGCGGCCGATCAGTGATTCGGTGTACAGCTTGCGGACCGAGCGCTTGGCTTCGATCAGGTTGTACATCAGCGGCTGGGTCATCGAGGGGTCGTCGCCCTCATTGTGGCCGCGGCGCCGGTAGCACACCATGTCGATGACAACGTCCTTGTGGAAACGCTGACGGAACTCGTAGGCAAGCTGCCCGATGCGGACCACGGCCTCCGGGTCGTCGCCGTTCACGTGGAACACCGGCGCCTGGATCATCTTGGCGACGTCCGTGGAGTAGGTGGAGGAACGCGAGGAGGACGGCGCGGTGGTGAAGCCGACCTGGTTGTTGACCACGATGTGGATGGTGCCGCCGGTGCGGTAGCCGCGCAGCTGGGAGAGGTTGAGCGTTTCCGCGACAACACCCTGACCGGCGAAGGCGGCGTCGCCGTGCACCATGATCGGCAGGACGGGGAACGCCTCGCCCTGGTCGAGGCGGTCCTGCTTGGCGCGGACGATGCCTTCGAGGACGGAGTCCACGGCCTCGAGGTGGGACGGGTTCGCGGCGAGGTAGACCTTGGTCTCCTTGCCGTTGTCCGAGGTGAAGGTGCCCTCGGTGCCGAGGTGGTACTTGACGTCGCCGGAGCCCTGCACGGAGCGCGGGTCCTGGGTGCCTTCGAATTCGCGGAAGACCTGGGCGTAGGTCTTGCCCGCGATGTTGGTCAGCACGTTGAGCCGGCCGCGGTGGGCCATGCCGATCGCCACTTCGTCGAGTTCGTCGTCGGCGGCGTCGGAGATGATCGCGTCCAGCAGCGGAATCAGGGACTCGCCGCCTTCGAGCGAGAAGCGCTTCTGGCCGACGAACTTCGTCTGCAGGAAGGTCTCAAAGGCCTCGGCGGCGTTGAGCTTGGAGACGATGCGCAGCTGCTCGTCGCGGCTCGGCTTCGAGTAGGCGTGCTCCAGCTGGTCCTGGAACCACTTGCGCTCGGCGGGGTCCTGGATGTGCATGTATTCGATGCCGGCGGTGCGGCAGTAGGCGTCGCGGAGGACGCCGAGGATGTCGCGGAACTTGAGCATCGGCTTGCCGCCGAAGCCGCCCGTGGGCCACTCGCGGTCCAGGTCCCACAAGGTCAGGCCGTAGGTCAGGACGTCGAGGTCCGGGTGCTTGCGCTGGACGTACTCGAGCGGATCGGTGTCCGCCATGAGGTGGCCGCGCACGCGGTAGGCGTGGATCAGCTGCTGGATCCGGGCGACCTTGTTGATCTCGTCGGCCGGGTCCACCTGCAGGTCCGGGCTCCAGCGCACGGGCTCGTAGGGGATGCGCAGGGACTCGAAGATCTCGTCGTAGAAATTCTGCGCACCGAGCAGGAGCTGGTGCACGAGCTTGAGGAACTCGCCGCTGCCGGCACCCTGGATGACGCGGTGGTCATAGGTGGAGGTCAGCGTGAGGACCTTGCTGATCGCGTTGTGCGCGATGATCTTCTCGCTGGCACCCTGGAACTCGGCCGGGTAGTCCAGTGCGCCGACGCCGATGATGGCGGCCTGGCCCTTGGACAGACGGGGTACCGAGTGGACGGTGCCGATGCCGCCGGGGTTGGTCAGGGACACGGTGGTGCCGGAGTGGTCGTCCGCGGTCAGCTTGCCGTTGCGGGCGCGCTTGATCAGGTCCTCGTAGGTGTGCCAGAACTCGGAGAAGTTGAGGGTCTCCGCCTTCTTGATGTTCGGGACCATGAGCAGGCGGGTGCCGTCCGGCTTGGGCATGTCGATCGCGATGCCGAAGTTTACGTGCGCCGGCTGGACAGCCACGGGCTTGCCGTCGACCTCGTCGTAGTAGACGTTCATCGACGGGAACTGGGACAGGGCCCGGATGACGGCGTAGCCGATCAGGTGCGTGAAGGAGACCTTGCCGCCGCGGGCGCGCGCCAGGTTGGAGTTGATGACCACTCGGTTGTCGATCAGCAGCTTCGCCGGGATGGCGCGGACGCTCGTGGCCGTCGGAACTTCCAGGCTGGTGACCATGTTCGACGCGATGGCCTTGGCCGGGCCGCGCAGGACCGAGACGACGTCCTCTTCGGGCGCCGTCGGGGCCCTGAGGTTCTTGGGCAGCTGCGCCGGGATCGGCGCGGTGCCGGCGCCGGCGTCGGAAGTCCTGGCGCCGTCCCGGGCGACGGTGGCCGGGGCTTTCTTGGCAGCCGGTGCGGGCGCAGCCGCGGCGGGAGCTGCGGGGGCAGCGGGCGCGGCCGGCGCAGGTGCTGCCGGAGCGGCAGCAGGCGCTACGACGGGAAGTTCACGGGTGGCAGGATGCACAGCTGTCGCGGTGCCGGACGTTCCGTTGGCGGAAGAGGCGTCACTAGCTTCGAAGGATTCGAACAGGGGCCACCACTTGGAGTCGACCGTGTTCTTGTCCTGCTGGTAACGCTCGTACAGTTCGTCAACGAGCCACTCGTTTCCGCCAAATTCCTCTGGTAGACGGTGGCTAGGCTGCTCTGGCACTTGAAATACGCCTCTTCCATGAGTTTGATTCCCTCTGGCTTCCACGGTGCATCGGCACAACGATTGAGCCAGTCTCTGCGTCCAGTGAACCCAGACCCATGCCAGTCTAGTGAGGATTCTTGCCAAACCGCCAATAAGCGTGACTCAAATCATGATCCGCCCCCGCAGCCACAGAATTGGAGTGAAGAAGCGGTGCAGAATCGGCCCCGACGCGGTGCCTTGCACTGTGCCATAGACGGTGCCCTACACGGGGCCGGACGCGGTGCCGGTCCCGCCGGGAACCGCCCTAGAATCAAAGAAGAACCCCTTCGGCGCCGACGGCGCCAGCTGGGGGTGCCAGCATAAGGAGCAGCCGTGCGTTTCCTGAATGAGCCCACCACCGATCTGACTTACTCCGACCTCTTCCTGGTGCCGTCGCGGTCGGATGTCATCTCGCGCCTGGACGTCGATCTCGCAGCCGATGACGGGACCGGCTCGGCGATTCCGCTGGTGGCGGCGAACATGACGGCGGTGACGGGGAAGCGGATGGCCGAGACCATGGCCCGCCGCGGCGGTCTTGGAGTCCTGCCGCAGGACGTGCCGCTCGATGTCATCCGGGATGTCACGGCCTGGATCAAGGGGCGCCACCCGGTCCTGGAGACCCCCGTCACGCTCGCGCCCACAGACACCGTGATTGATGCCCTCCACCTGATGGGCAAGCGGCCGCACGGCGCCGTCGTGGTGGTGGATGAGGCCGGCGCTGTCGCCGGTGTTGTCCGGGCCGCCGACTGCGAGGGTCAGGACCGTTTCGCGTCGCTGGCCTCCGTCATCCGCCACCAGCCGCTGGTGCTGGACGCCGGGTTGCTGGATGCCGGATCGTTTGGCGGCGGACCGGCGGCGGTCCCGGCGGATGCTTCCGGTTCGGTGAAGGCCCTTCGCCGCGCCTTTGAGGCGATGGATGCTGCCGGGACAGACTACGCACCCGTGCAGCAGGACGGAGTCCTGGCCGGTGTGCTCACGCGCAAGGGCGCACTGCGCTCCACGCTCTACCGGCCGTCCCTGGACGACGAGGGCAAACTCAAGGTGGCTGCTGCCGTCGGCATCAACGGTGACGTGGCCGGGCGGGCCGCCGAGCTGCTGGCGGCCGGCGTGAACGTGCTGGTCCTCGATACCGCGCACGGGCACCAGCAGAAAATGTTCGACGCCCTGGCTGCCGTGAAAGGACTCAACCCCGGCGTGCCGGTGGTCGCCGGCAACGTCGTCACCGGCGAGGCCACCCGTGAGCTCATCGAGGCCGGGGCGGACATTGTCAAGGTCGGCGTAGGTCCGGGCGCCATGTGCACCACGCGCATGATGACGGCCGTGGGCCGCCCGCAGTTCAGCGCCGTCCTCGAATGTTCCGCCGCGGCGCGGGAAGCCGGCGGCCGGGTGTGGGCCGACGGCGGGGTCCGCTACCCGCGCGACGTCGCCCTGGCCCTGGCCGCCGGGGCCAGCCAGGTCATGATCGGCTCCTGGTTTGCCGGCACCCACGAAAGCCCCGGGGACCTGCAGCTCGACGCCGCCGGCCGGCAGTACAAGGAGAGCTTCGGCATGGCGTCCGCCCGGGCGGTGCAGAACCGCAACCAGCGCGAGGGCGCATTTGAAAAGGACCGCAAGGCCCTGTTCGAGGAAGGCATCTCCACGTCCCGCATGTACGTGGACGCGGCGCGGCCCGGCGTCGAGGATCTGCTGGACATGATCACCGCCGGCCTGCGCAGTTCCATGAGCTACGCAGGCGCCGCCGATCTCGCCGCTTTCCGGGAGCGTGCCGTGGCCGGCATCCAGTCCGCGGCCGGGTACGAGGAAGGCCGGCCCGTCCCGCAGAGCTGGTGAGTCCGGCGCGGCCGGTGACGCGGGCGGGCGGGGGCTGGCGGCGGCCGCTCCTGTAGACTGAAATTCTTATGGACAGTAAATCTAGGTGCCGGCCTGGGGGCTGTCAGCGGAGAACGGAAACCGTTCCCGCGCAGTCCACCCGCAGAGCCGGCAAACCCCGTTCACGTGCCCATCATTCTCCGGCCACACGCCACACCGGAGCTTTCCAGGAAACAGGGTCGGCCGCCGCCGACCATCCTCCGCCGGGCAGACCCTTCCAGCATTTACGGTCCCTGCAGCGGTTCCTGCCATGTGCCGCAGCTGCGGAAGCGGGCCGCTGAGATGGAATGGCTACTCCTTGCAGCAGGCCTCCTGCTCATCCTCGGCACCGGGTTCTTTGTTGCCGTGGAATTTTCCCTGGTCGCCTTGGACCAGGCCACCGTGCAGCGCGCCGTGGACACCGGCGACACCGCCGCCGAGCCCCTGCTCAAATGCCTCAAGTCACTTTCCACCCAGCTCTCCAGCTGCCAGCTGGGCATCACCATGACCACGCTGCTGACCGGCTACGTCATGGAACCCTCGGTCGGTGCGCTGCTCCAAGGCCCCCTCACCGCGCTCGGCGTCCCGCCGGCGGCGGCTGTTTCCTTGTCGCTGGTCCTCGCGATGGGGCTCGCCACCCTGCTCTCCATGCTGATCGGCGAGCTGGTGCCCAAAAACATGGCCATCGCGCTGTCGTTCCCGATCGGCAAGGCCGTCGCCCGGCCACAGCTGGTGTTCACCGCCATCTTCAAGCCCGCAATCGTGGTGCTCAACGGTTTCTCCAACAAGGTTCTCAACATCTTTGGCCTGGAGGCCAAGGAGGAAATCTCCGGTGCCCGCACGCCGGCCGAACTGGCCTCACTCGTGCGCCGCTCCGCGGCCATGGGCACGCTCGACGCCGGAACCGCCAACTTCATCGCCCGGACCCTGAAGTTCTCAGGGCAGACGGCGGCGGACGTCATGACGCCCCGTATCCGGGTGGAGACCATCGACGCCGACCAGCCGGTCTCGGACATCGTCGAGGCCGCCAGGCGCACCGGCTACTCCCGCTTCCCCGTGATCGGCGATTCCTTCGATGACATCCGCGGCGTAGTCCACATCAAGAAAGCCATTGCCGTCCCCTCCGGCAAACGCGCCAAACTGCAGGTCGGAGCCATTATGACCGATGTTCTGCGGGTGCCCGAAACCATCCATTTGGACGCACTGCTGGCCGAACTGCGTGAAGGCAACCTGCAACTGGCCGTCGTCCTGGACGAATACGGCGGAACGGCCGGCGTCGCCACCCTTGAAGACCTCGTGGAGGAAATCGTCGGGGAAGTGGCCGATGAACATGACAAGGTCCGGCCCGGGCTGCTTCAGAGCGCCTCGGGGGACTGGTATTTTCCCGGACTGCTCCGGCCCGATGAGCTCTCCGAACAGATCCCGGGCCTGACCGTACCCGACGAGGCTGCCTACGAAACGGTGGGAGGCTACGTCATGAGCCAGCTCGGCCGCATAGCTGCAGTCGGCGACACAGTCGACGTCGCCGGCGGGACACTCAGCGTGACCCGCATGGACGGCCGCCGCATCGACCGGATCTGTTTCCGTCCCACCCGGGTACCAGACGACGGCCAGCCCGCCAGCCAGGCCGGTGCCGCATGAGCGACTGGGCAGGAATCCTGTGGCTCGCCTTCCTGCTGGTGGGCAATGCCTTCTTCGTGGCAGCCGAATTTGCCGTCATGTCCGCCCGCCGGAGCCAGATCGAACCGCTGGCCGAGGCCGGCTCCAAGCGCGCGCAGACCACCCTGCGGGCCATGGAAAGCGTCTCCCTCATGCTGGCCTGCGCCCAGCTCGGCATCACGGTCTGCTCGCTGCTGATCCTGCTGGTGGCCGAGCCGGCGATCCACCACCTCCTGGCGGTGCCGCTGGAAGCGCTGGGCGTCCCGGTGGGGGTCGCCGACATTGTGGCCTTCGCCGTCGCACTGCTGGTGGTGACGTTCCTGCATGTCACGTTCGGCGAGATGGTGCCCAAGAACATCTCCGTGTCAGTGGCGGACAAGGCGGCGCTGCTGCTGGCGCCGCCGCTGATGTTCATCGCGCGAATGGTCAAGCCCGTCATTGCCGCGCTTAACTGGTCAGCAAACCACATCCTGAAGCTGATGCGGATTGAGCCGAAGGATGAGGTCACCTCCTCCTTCACCCTTGAAGAAGTGCAGTCCATCGTGCAGGAATCCACCCGCCACGGGCTCGTGGACGACGATGCCGGTCTCATCACCGGTGCGCTGGAGTTCTCTGAACACACGGCATCCACCGTCATGGTCCCGCTGGGAAAGCTCGTCATGCTCAAGGCCGCCACCACACCGGCGCAGTTCGAAAAAGCAGTGAGCCGGACAGGGTTTTCGCGCTTCCCCATGCTCGATGACGACGGCATGCTTGCCGGGTACCTCCACATCAAGGACGTGCTGACCATCCCGGACGACCGATACCGGGAGCCCATTGCGGAAAGCCGCATCCGGTCGCTGGCGAACCTCGCCATGGACGACGAAATCGAGAAGGCCATGTCCGTCATGCAGCGCACGGGCTCGCACCTTGCCCGCGTGATCGGCCCCGACGGGCTGACCCAGGGGGTGCTGTTCCTGGAGGACGTGATCGAGCAGCTCGTCGGCGAAATCCGGGACGCGACGCAGGCCACCGGCTACCGCAGGCTGGGCCAAGACCAGTAGCGCGTTGCCACTAGCGGGCGGGCGGCAGTACGGCATGCCGTGTATCCCTAAATAGGAATGATTCCTATTTAGGGATACACTCGGGCTGTTGCTATTGCTCCTGATTCTCAATAACAGATCCGAGGTTCCCGTGCGCCGTCCCGCTGCCCGAGCCATGCTGGCAGGTCTCGCCGGCTTAGGCCTCCTGCTCACCGCGTGCAGCCCGACGGCGGGCAGCTCGCGCGGGACGGCCGGCGACGGCGTGGTCGACGTCGTCGCCTCCACCAGCGTGTACGGCGACATTGTCTCCAGCATCGGCGGCGACAAGGTCCGGGTCAGCTCGATCATCAACCGCACCAGCCAGGACCCGCACTCCTACGAGGCCACCACCCAGGACAAGCTGGCCGTCTCCAAGGCCGAGCTCGTCGTGGAGAACGGCGGGGGGTACGACGCCTTCATCGACACGCTGGCAACCGACACGGGGCTGGAGCCCGGCAACATCATCAGCGCCGTGGACGTCTCCGGCCTCGCCACCGAAAGCCCGGCAGCGGCGAGCCCCGACTCCGCCGGCCACACCCACGAGCACACCGGGTTGAACGAGCACGTCTGGTACAGCCTGCCGGCCATGTCCCGCCTCGCGGACGCCGTCGCGGACAAGCTGGGCGCGCTGGAACCGGCCTCGGCGCAGATGTTCCGGACCAACGCGGCAGCCTTCAAGGACTCTCTCGGAGGCCTGGAAACCAGGCTCGCCGCGATCAAGTCCTCGGCGGGCCATGTGCCCGTGGCCGTCACCGAGCCCGTACCCCTGTACCTGCTTGAGGACGCCGGACTGGAGAACGAGACCCCGGCCGAGTACACGGCGGCGATCGAGGAAGACGCCGATGTCCCGCCCGCAGTGCTCAAGGCCGCCGTCGATCTCGTGGCATCCCGGGGCGTCCGGCTGCTGGCCTATAATACCCAGACCGAGGGACCGCAGACGGTGGCGCTGAAAAAGGCCGCCGAGACCGCGGGCGTCCCGGTAGTGAACTTCAGCGAAACCCTCCCGGACGGCCAGTCCTACCTGCAGTGGATGACCGGGAATGTGGAGAGCATCGGCAGGGCCCTAGGATGATCGCAACAGCGGGAGCAGCCGTCTCCGCGGAAAATCGAGGAAACCCCATTTGACACCGGTAGTGAGCCTCCGCGGCGCCTCCCTGGCGTTCGGCCAACGGACACTGTGGGAGGGCCTGGACCTGGACATCAACCCGGGTGAATTCTTTGCCGTGCTCGGTCCAAACGGCAGCGGCAAGACCACCTTCCTGAAGGTCCTGCTGGGCCTGCAGGAACTGAGCACGGGAACTGCCGTGCTGGACGGCCATCCCGTTGAGCGGGGAAGCCGCCGGATCGGCTACGTGCCCCAGCAGAAATCATTCGACCCCGATACGCCCCTGCGCGCCCGCGACCTCGTCGCCCTCGGCGTCGACGGCCACCGCTGGGGCATCCGCCTGGGCGGGGCAAAAGTGAACCGGAAGGTCGATGAGCTCCTCGATCTCGTGGGCGCCACCGACTACGCCAAGGTGCCGGTGGGGCAGCTCTCCGGCGGTGAGCAGCAGCGCCTGCGCGTGGCCCAGGCCCTCGCGGCGGATCCCAAAGTGCTGCTGTGCGACGAGCCGTTGCTGTCCCTCGACCTTCAGCACCAGCAGGGCGTCAGCGCGCTAATCAACAAGCAGTGCCGTGAGTCGGAGAGTGCCGTGGTGTTCGTGACCCACGAGATCAACCCGATCATGGACTACGTGGACCGGGTCCTTTACCTGGCCGGCGGCCGGTTCCGGGTGGGCACCCCCGCTGAGGTCATGACCACCGAGGTGCTCTCCGACTTGTACGGCAGCCATGTTGAAGTCATCCAAGCCAATGGCCGGCTGATCGTTGTGGGGCTGCCGGACGGCGCGACGCACCACCACGAGGACGCGCATTCTGTCGCAGGGGAGGCGGGCTAAATGGATCTGGGCAACCTGCTGCATTCAATCTTCAATTTCGAAAACTACGCCGAGCTGCTGGTCCTGGTGCAGAACTCCATCTGGGCCGGCGCCGTCCTCGGTCTGCTGGGCGGACTGATGGGCACCTTCGTGATGAAACGCGACCTGGCTTTTGCGGTCCACGGAATCTCGGAGCTGTCCTTTGCCGGGGCGGCGTTCGCGCTGCTGATTGGCGCGGACATTATCCTCGGCTCGCTGGCAGGATCGGTCATCGCAGCCGTGGTGCTGGGCGTGATGGGTGTCCGTGCCCGGGACAAGAACTCGATTATCGGCGTCATCATGCCCTTCGGGCTGGGCCTGGGCATCCTCTTCCTGTCCCTGTACGAGGGCCGGGCGGCCAACAAGTTCGGCCTGCTCACCGGGCAGATTGTGTCGGTCGGGACGGTCCAGCTGCAGGTCCTGGCGGTCGCCGCCGTCGTGGTGATGCTGGCGCTGGTCGCCATCTGGCGGCCGTTGACCTTTGCCAGTGTTGACCCCGACGTCGCCACCGCCCGCGGCGTGCCGGTGCGGGCCCTGGCCCTGGGTTTCATGGTGCTGCTGGGAATCAGCGTGGCGCTGTCCATCCAGATTGTGGGCGCCCTGCTGGTGCTGGCCCTGCTGATCACGCCCGCGGCGGCCGCCATGCGCGTCACGTCCTCGCCCCGGCTGGTGGTCACGCTGAGCATCGTCTTCGCGATGGCGGCGACCGTCGGAGGCATCCTGCTGGCCCTCGGCGGCCGGCTGCCGATCAGCCCGTATGTGACCACGCTGTCCTTCGTGATCTATGTGGCCTGCCGCATGATCGGCAACGCCCGGGCCAAGCGGGGGCTCAACGGCCGGATTGTACGCACCACGATGACGGCGGTGGCCTGAGCCGGCGGGGCTACTCGCCGGCCGTCAAAGCCGTGCATTCCGGGCACAGCCCGAAGATTTCCACGGTGTGCTCCACCGCGGTGAATCCGTGCTCCTGCGCGATCCGCGCGGCCCAGGCTTCCACCGCCGGGGCTTCCACTTCCACGGCCTTGCCGCAGTTGCGGCACAGCAGGTGGTGGTGGTGCCCGGTGACGGCGCAGCGCCGGTAGACCGCTTCGCCGTCGGCGTTGCGCAGGACATCCACCAGCCCGTCGTCGGCGAGGGACTGCAGGATCCGGTAGGACGTGGCGAGGGACACGGCGGTGCCACGCTCCTGGAGGATGCGGTGCAGTTCCTGGGTGCTGACGAAGTCCGCCAGATCGTCCAGGGCGGCGCTGACGGCGAGGCGCTGCTTGGTGACGCGCTGTTCCTTGCCCTGCACGGGTGCCGAGGCCGGAGTCCGGCTGCTGCCGGCGGTAGTGCCTTGGGACATCGTGGAACTCGCTTCGTCAAAGGATGCGCGGGTGGGACTCGCTGAGGTGTGGTGGCAATGTCCAAGATTACCAGCGTCCAAGATTGCCAGCAGCGCTCCGTGGACACTGTGGCAGCTGGTGCCTAGGCTGGCCGGATGAAGCTGACCAAATTCACGCATGCCTGTGTCCGCCTCGAGCAGGACGGCCGGGTGCTGGTGTTTGACCCGGGAACTTTTTCGGAGACGGACCAGGCCCTGGCCGGAGCCCATACAGTCCTGATCACCCACGAGCACGCGGACCATGTGGACGTCGACGCCGTCGCCGCGGCGTTGCAGTCAAACACTGACCTTGAGCTTTTCGCCCCGGAGGCGGTGGCCGCTACGCTTCGCGGCAAGGCGCCCGACGCCGGGAGCCGCATCCATGCGGCGGCCGCGGGCGAGGAATTTGAAACCTCCGGCTTCGCGGTCAGGACATTTGGTGGCCAGCACGCCCTCATCCACCCGCAGATCCCCGTCGTGGCCAACGTCGGCTACCTGGTGGATGGCAACGTCTACCACCCGGGGGACTCCTTCGCGATCCCGGACGGCGTCGAAGTCAAGACGCTGCTTGTACCCATCCACGCCCCGTGGAACAAGGTGGGTGAAGTGGTGGACTTCGTCATCGGCGTCCGCGCCCCGCAGGCCTTCCCGGTCCACGACGCGCTCCTGAACGAGCTGGGCCGCGGCCTGGTGGAGGGGCATGTGACCCGGATCGGCGCCAAGTACGGCACAGAGTACCGGCACCTCTCCAGCGGCGATTCAGTGGAGGTCTAGCCTAGGCCGGCCAGACGCCGGTTTGGAAGAACTCGCGCAGCACGGCCTCGTGGGGCTCGGGATCCAGGCCCTGGGCGTCCAGCCACTCCGGGTTGTAGTAGTTCCCGGCGTAGCGGTCCCCGGCGTCGCACATGAGCGAGACAACACTGCCGCGCCGGCCCTCCGCGATCATCCCGGCGATGAGCTGCCACACGCCCCAGAGATTGGTGCCGGTGGACGGGCCCGCGTGCAGTCCGGCATGTTCCCTCAGGTGTCGCATGGCCGCCACCGACGCGGCGTCGGGAACCTGGATCATGTGGTCGATGACGGCGGGCACAAAACTCGGCTCCATCCGCGGCCGGCCGATACCCTCGATGCGTGACGGCAAACCCGCCGCCGTTGCGACAGTAGCTGTCCCGCCGGTTGCTGTCCCGGGAGCGGGACTTCCGCCGTCGGGCCTGCTGTTCCGCCAGCCGGGATAAAACGCGGAATTTTCCGGGTCGACGACAGCGAGCCTGGTCTCGTGGCAGTGGTACCGCAGGTACCGGCCGATCGTGGCGCTGGTCCCGCCGGTGCCGGCTCCGACCACAACCCAGCGGGGGACCGGGTGCTCCTCCAGCGCCAGCTGGCCGAAGATCGACTCGGCGATGTTGTTGTTCCCGCGCCAGTCCGTGGCACGTTCGGCGTACGTGAACTGGTCCATGTAGTGTCCGCCGGTGCTGCTGGCCAGATCCGCGGCCGCTTCGTAGACCTCGGACGCGTGGTCCACCAGGTGGCACGAGCCGCCGAACTGTTCTATCAGGGCGATCTTCTCGCGGCTGGTGGTCCGGGTCATTACGGCGATGAAGGGCAGCCCAAGCAGTTGCGCAAAATAGGCTTCGGAGACGGCGGTGCTGCCGCTGGACGCCTCAACGATCGTGGTGCCTTCCCGGATCCAGCCGTTGACGAGGCCGAAAAGGAACAGCGAACGCGCCAGCCGGTGCTTGAGGCTGCCCGTGCGGTGGGTGGATTCGTCCTTCAGGTACAGCTGCACGCCCCAGTGGTCCGGGAGCGGCACCGAATACAGGTGGGTGTCGGCAGAGCGGTTGTTTTCGGCGTTGATCCGGCGGACGGCCTCGTCGGCCCAGGCCCGGTCCTGCTGGTGCGCGGTGTTCACCGCTACAGCCTACCGGGGGCGGCGGGGACGCCGAAGATAGAGTGGGGAAATGGACACCCTTCTCGATGCTGCTGCCCTCAAGGACCGGATGGACGGCGCCGGCGGAACCGGCCAGCGTACAGTGCTCCTCGACGTTCGCTGGGCGCTCGGTGACCCCCACGGTCACGACCACTATCTGCGCGAACACATCCCTGGAGCTGCCTTCGTGGATCTCGCCACCGAACTCGCCGGACCCGCGGAACCGCGACGCGGAAGGCACCCGTTGCCGCCGCTGGAACAGTTCCAGAAGTCCGCGCGCCGCTGGGGCATCAACGACGCCGACGCCGTCGTAGCCTACGACGACAGCGGCAACATGGCCGCCGCCCGGCTGTGGTGGATGCTGCGCAACGCCGGCTTCCGGCAGGTTCACCTGCTCGACGGCGGCCTGGCCGTCTGGCGTGCCGCCGGGTTCGAACTTGCGGCCGGATCCGAACAGCCCGTACCGGGGAACGTCACCCTGTCCGCCGGCGCCATGCCCGCGATCGACGCCGGACAGGCCGCCACCTGGGGGCGGCGCGGCTTGCTTCTTGACGCCCGGGCGGCCGAACGCTACCGCGGGGAAATCGAACCCGTGGATCCCCGCGCCGGCCATATTCCGGGCGCCGTGAGCGCCCCGACCACAGGAAACCTGCAGGCTGACGGGCGCTTTCTGGCCCCGGCGGAGCTCCGGGAGCGGTTCGAGCGGCTCGGCTACAGGGCAGACGTTCCCACCGCCGTGTATTGCGGTTCCGGCGTGACAGCGGCCCATGAAATCGCCGCCCTTGAGATCGCCGGCTTTTCCGCTGCCTTGTACCCGGGATCGTTTTCGGAGTGGTGTCACGGAGCCGCCAACGATGTTGTCATTGGGCCGGAACCCTATGGCGAGGACAAGGCTTCACAGTAGGCGCCGGCAGGAGCAATGGTCAGGTCACGGGCAGCAGCAACGCCCAAGCCCCTCGGGCAGTCTGTGATTCCTAGGCTGCGGCCGCTTCTTTGAGCCGGCTGTGTATCAGAGTTTTGGCCTGGTGCCGGAGCTGGCGCCGCTCGTGGGAGCCCGGCTGATCCCTGGCTGATCGGCGGAGCGGTGTGCCCGGCAGGGGTGGTGCGGTGGAGTGGTAGGTGTGGCCGGTGGGGGTGGTGAGTTTGATGGTGTGCCTGTGCCGGTCGCCGCTGCCGGAAGCGGATCCGGGTGCTGGGCGGGCGGTCCAGCCGGGGGTTTCTTTGGTGTGGTTGCAGGCTTCGCAGAGCCCTGCACCGTTGGCCTGGGCGGTT